>CAZWLN010000044.1:0-6286 GCA_964634885.1 uncultured Hyphomicrobiales bacterium
CGTCAGGGGTTGAATATCTGTAACAATCGGTATCTTGAGTCTCTGCCAACCCCGTCAGGGGTAGTATATCTGTAACAACATAATGCGAATGGCTCAATGATTATTGAGTGTCTCAGAACATGGATTCCTTCGAACTTCAACCCGGGTAAAAATCATGACTATTCAATTCATATTTACTTCCTGCAAAATCCCCAAAAAATTAATATGTCCCTAAACATCCTGAATAATTTAAAAATAGTAAAATTTTAGTTAATACTAAAATATAAATTAGGCATTACCGTTATTCAATTTAAATTATGTTAATTATTTGAAAAATTGTTAGAAGGATAAGTAAAATGAGAAATTCGAATCTTTTCAAACCATACAGGCTCAAGAACATTGAGCTTTCCAACCGTGTCGTCATGTCCCCGATGACACGCTGCCGCGCAATCGGCAACACACCCAACGCCCTGATGGCAAGGTATTACTCGCAGAGGGCGGGCGCAGGCCTGATTGTAACCGAAGGAACTTCGCCGTCGCCGAATGGGCTGGGCTACGCCCGCATCCCCGGCATTTACAGCGAAGACCAGCTAAAAGGATGGTCGAAGGTTACCTCGGCCGTCCATGCCACCAACGGAAGGATTTTCGTACAGCTGATGCACACAGGGCGAATCGGCAGTTCTGAGAACCTGCCGGACGGGGCAGTGCTGATGGCGCCGTCGGCGGTGCTTGCTGCCGGCCAGATATGGACAGATTCGAAGGGTATGGTTGACCACGACGTGCCCAAAGAGATGACAGCCGAAGAGCTCCAATCCACTATGAAAGAATATGTCGATGCGGCAGTGAATGCAATAGAGGCAGGCTTCGACGGTGTGGAACTGCACGGCGCCAACGGCTATCTCCTGGAGCAGTTCCTCTCGCCTCACAGCAACCAAAGGTCGGATGAATACGGCGGGTCGGTTGAAAACCGCTGCCGCTTCGTACTGGAAACAGCAAAAGCAACGGTTGAAGCAATCGGCCCAGAACGGGTAGGCATACGCCTGTCGCCTTACGGCGTTGCAAGCGACATGAAACCCTATCCTGAAATAGATGAGGAATATACTTACCTGGCTTCGGAACTCGACAAACTCGGCATTGCCTATGTACATCTTGTCGATCACAGCCCGATGGGCGCTCCCGAAGTGCCGCAGTCCATCAAGGACGCCGTAAGGAAAGCATTCTCCGGTACGCTGATCCTCGCCGGCGGCTATGACGCAGAACGCGCTGCTTCCGACATTGAAGCAAACAGGGGAGACCTTGTCGCTTTCGGCAGGCCGTTCATCGTCAACCCGGACCTGGTCGATAGGATGAAGAACGGATTCCCACTCGAGACACAGATCGACCCGGGAGTCTTTTACACAGCGACAGAAAAAGGTTATACGGACTATCCCGTATCAAAGCATCTTGAACTGGCGTAATTAAACGCCTCTTTCTACAAGCCGCGGGGGTGTCGGGAGCTTTACCCCTGCGGCTTTATTGTTACCCTCTACCTGATTAGCAGCATTTCTGAAAATACATTCACTTTCATTTTTCGCAGAAATTTTGTAATTTACAAGAAAGTATGAAAAAATAATGTTCTATGTTTGTTGATGAAATGAAAGTGGCGGTCAGGTAAGAGTATGACGATGAAAACTATGATAATGATAATATTTGCTGTTTTTTCCTCATCGCTCTTTGCCCGCGACAACGAAACCGTCATCCTCAATCCGCCCGATACGACGAGGGGCTTGCCTGTAATGAAAGCACTGGCCCTGAGGGCTTCTCCAACACTTTTCGACACTACGTCGCTGAACATGCAGGACCTGTCCGACCTGCTGTGGGCTGCTAACGGCGTCAACCGTAAGGAATCGGCAAAACGTACGGCGCCCTCGGCTCAGAATGCGCAGGACATCGACGTCTATGTATTTGTGCCCTCGGCAGTCTATCTCTACAACGCTGTGAAGCACGTGCTGGAGCTTGTCGTCGAAGGCGATTACCGCAAGTTGGTTGCGGGCCGGCAGGCCGACGTGGCAAAAGCGCCGGTCATCTGCCTCTTAGTGTCCGACATCTCCCGTTTCCGGTTCGGTGAAGACTCCCTGAGAGTGTCCTGGGCTGCCATGGACGCAGGCATCGTCTCACAGAACATTGCCCTGTTCTGTGCTGCCAACGGCCTGATTACAAGGCCGCGCGCCTCGATGGACCAGGAGAAGCTGAGGGAGCTGCTGAAATTGAAATATACACAGTATATTATGATGAACAATCCTGTTTCGTACAGAAAGCAATAAATTACAGCGGGTGGAGCGTGGGGCCTGAAGCATTCGGCGCCTTCTCCCTCCGGATTTGAAATTATAAATCGAAGAATGAATATGACAGACGAAAAGAAAATTGAATGCATCGATTACCAGGGAATCGACCTGACCGAAAGGAGATTCGAGAACTGCACTTTTGACGGCTGCAACTTCTCCCACTCCGATTTTGCCAACACAGCCTTCGTTGACTGCCGGTTTTACAATTGCAATTTCAGCATGGCACGTATGAGGAACACTTCTCTCAGGGAGGTGAAATTCCGGAATTGCAAATTGCTGGGCCTGAACTTCAACGAATGCAACTGTTCGCAGTTGGTTGTCGAATTTGAAGATTGCATCATCAATATGGCTTCTTTCCTGAAATTGAAGCTTTGCAACACCCGTTTCAGGAACTGCTGCCTCAAGGAGGTGGATTTTACCGGGACGGACCTGTCAAGCTCGGTGTTCGACAACTGCGACTTTACCAAGGCGGTATTCGAAAGGACGGTGTTGGAACAGACGGACATGCGTACATCATACAACTTTGCCATCGACCCTGAACACAACGAGCTCAGGAGGGCGAAGTTCTCCACGACGGGACTGGTTGGCCTCCTGCTCAAATACGGCATCGACGTGGAGTAAGCGAAGACAATTGGAATGAATAGTTATTACGGGAACAGCTTCCTTTCTTTGAAGGGGGGCTTCCTGTTTTTACCGGCGATTTATTAGAGTGAAGGGGTAAAGGGCGGGCATCTTCAATAGAAAAGCCTGTAAGATAAGTATTAATCTGCTTATCTAAGAAAAAAACACCCTTAGAGTTAGTTAAAAGAGTGAAAGAAAAGATTTTGGAATTTTTGATTTCGAAATCAATGATTTAATTTAATGAGTTTCGATTATATAATTTAATTTTATTCACTATTCTGCTTGATACTATGGCAGATTATTAATTGAAATATGGATATGGACCAGATCGACAATGTATTTCAGAAAATATTTGATGATATTACAAAAAATACTAACGGCGTCAAATACTATCAATATGACACAATACTCAATTTACTTGATATGTCCTACAGAAGGAATTTTGAATCATTGGGTAAAATGGATAAGCTTCTGAAAAAAAATAATATTACCATTTGGTATAATGATGAGAAAAGAGTCTCTGTTTCTGATTTCCAGCGCGGTGACAGAATTACTTTTAAACTTCGAAATCAATCGATAAACAACAGTTTGGATAATGGCAATCACTCCTCAGCAAGAATTGGCAATGAAACAAAACAAAGTCTAATCGGAAGCGATAATGCCGGCACAGTATCTATAGCAAAATGCGATAGTAAAGTTGAACTGTACAAGCACCAGAAAACAGCAATTGACTGTTTGCAGCAAAGTATAATAAAAACGAACAAAACGCCTTTTGCAGGACTGATTGTGCTTCCTACAGGCGGAGGTAAAACATTAACGGCAGCGTACTGGCTGGCGAAAAACTATCTGGACAAAGGGAAGAAAATCCTTTGGATTGCTCATAGGCATGAATTATTGGAACAAGCAAAACAAGCGTTTTGTACAGTATTAGCATATAAAGATATTTTTACTTCAAAAACTGAATTTCGATACCGGCTTATTTCAGGTATTCATGACAAACCGGTTAATATTAAAGAAAAAGACGATATTATTTTTTCCAGCAAAGACAGTTTAAATCAAGGACTGGAATATCTGGAAAAAAATTGGATAAAGAAATTGGATGAGGTATTCTTAGTAATAGACGAAGCGCATCATGCTGTAGCAAAAACATACAGAAAATTGATTTCAAATATTTCAAAAAATGTAACACATTTTCGAATGATCGGCCTGACTGCAACTCCTTTCCGTACGGCTGAGAGTGAAGAAGGTTTGCTTCAAAAGATATTCTATGACGACATTATATACAAAATTGATATGAAAACCCTTATCAATAATGGAATTTTGTCTAAGCCTGTTTTTCTGAATCATAACACTGATTATGATATGACCAAAACCCTGTCGGAAAAAGAACTGAATGAGATAAAATACTTTGATATTGACAAAATCGGGAGTCAAACAGCAAAAACCATTGCAGAAAACGCAGAAAGAAATGGCTTTATTGTCGATACATACATAAAAAACAAGGACAAATTCAATCAAACTATAATATTTGCTTTGAATCAGGATAATGCCATCGCATTGAATTCCTTATTTAATCATAAAGGGATTGTGTCGGACTATATCATATCTGCGGTCAGTGATCAGGTTACCGGAGCAACACATAAAATGGAGAATAAACAAAAAATCTCCAGATTCAGAAATGGTGTGACTAAGGTTCTAATTAACGTAAATATTCTAAGTGAAGGTACGGATCTGCCTAAAGTAAAAACAGTATTCCTTACCAGGCCGACGATTTCCCCGATATTAATGACGCAAATGATCGGCAGAGGCCTGCGTGGCGTCAAAGCCGGGGGTACCAAAGAAACATATATTGTTAGTTTCATTGATAACTGGCACGATAAAGTAAAATGGGTCAATCCGGAGAAGCTATTTGTTGATGAGAACATTACTTTCAATGATGATCCCAGAGAGATTGAAAAGCATATTATTCGACTTATCGCAATAAATAAAATTGAAGAATTTGCTGTCCTGACAGATAAAATTATTGACTCTGTAAAGAAAGAGCAAATCGAAAAACTCGATTTCATCGAGCGTTTACCAATCGGGTTTTATTATTTTAGTGTACTAATTCAAAATGAGTATTCGGATGCAAATGGAAAAAAGTATAATGAAGCAATTGAAAAGAATTGCGATGTCTTGGTATTCAATAATCTTCAACAATCATATACTGATTTTATCAATGGCCTGGACGATTTTTTTGAAAGAAATCATATTACAAAAAATGATTTTCTTTCGACATTTGAATTAGAAATTCTAAGTAAACAAGTTGAAAGGGACTTTTTCTATGGATGCGAGAAATATCCCTGCTATTTAGTTGAAGACATCGAAAACATTCTTCAGTATTATGCTCAGAAAGGTACGCCGCCAAAGTTCTTTGAATTTAAGGATCGAGATAAGTTTGATATTAGAAAAATGGCTCATTATATCATTGATGCTGACATGAGGGACAGTGAAGAACAGAAGTACATTGATGAAAATTGGGAGAATAATTCTGTTGACTGGAAAGCATATTTCGGGATAGAGAATAAATACATTTTCTGCCGGGAAATTGAAAATGCCAAATATAAAATCCGGAACCCTGCCGATCCGTTTTTTCAACGAGAAGATATTATTCCGGTTGATGAGAAAGAGCTAATTGAAATAGAAGAATTATCAATGGATACAATCAGGGCAATTAATCCCCAATTCTGGAAACGTCTCAGTGATGAGGTCTATGCGAAACATAGGGACAGTGACGGCTACTATGAAAGCGCTTCAAAGAAATATAAAAGCAAGAACAAACTTGATTTTCAGATAGATCATATCATTCCCCTAAGTAGAGGAGGACGGTCAATATTGAGCAATTTACAATTGCTTACAAGAAAGGAAAACGCCAGAAAGGGAAGTAATATTTTGGATTATTGAAATTAATTATTCTGGCTCTTCGAAATTCAGTATGGTTTTAAAGAGTTTCTATCTTTACGATAATGGGTATTAATTGTAATAATGATCTGGCAATAATACAGGAATAAAGCGCCATTACCCCCCCCCGGCACCCTCTTGCCAGAGGGGGAGCGTCATGTTAGGTCTTTGCCCCTCTAAAAGAGGGGTGGCTGCGGCAGCAGCCGGGGTGTGTCCGAAAAATTCAAATTTATTTTTTATTCGTTTTTACCCACTGCAGAGAGCGCCCCCCAAAAAACCTCTTCTTTGCGAGCTTAGCGCCTTTGCGTGAGAAATTTCTTGCCTGAACAGTGATTTGAAAGATTATTATGATTGAATAGATTACTTACAAACTTCTTCCTTTGCGAGCTTAGCGCCTTTGCGAGAGATAATTCTTTCTTTAA
>CAZWLN010000044.1:6386-39097 GCA_964634885.1 uncultured Hyphomicrobiales bacterium
CAATTAGTGATGAATTTATTTACTTTAAAATTATCTTTGCGGGCTTTGCGCCTTTGCGAGAGATAATTCTTTCTTTAACAATTAGTGATGAATTTATTTACTTTAAAATTATCTTTGCGGGCTTTGCGCCTTTACGAGAGATATTTTTCTCCGTCCCTCACCCCTTCCCAATGCTGTTCTCCCTGTGCTGCAAGCCCCATTCGATCATCTTGACCAGCACCTCCCGGAAAGTGGCCCCCGAGTCCGTCAGCTCATATTCCACCTGAAGGGGCCTCGTCTGTATCTCGTTGCGTACTACTATGCCGTTCAACTCTAAGTCCTTCAGCTCTTTCGACAGCATCCTCGGCGTAATCCCGCGAATCTCCTTCTGCAACTGCCCGAAACGCTTGTTCCCGAAAAGCAGGTGGCCGATGATCGGCAGTTTCCACTTTCCTTCGATGATGTTGATTGTCTCCCTGGCTGCCAGCGCCAGCCTGTTCGGGCAACTGCCGATGGCCGCTATCTCCGTCTCAATATTCATAATGCCGCCTGCTATACTCGATTATACCGCTATACTTTATGATAGCACCGTTTTTTGCTCTGCAAATATACATATATTTGTAATGTTATTAACATGTTTAATATTTCGGAGAAGATAATGATACTCATAACAGGTTCAACCGGACTTTTCGGCGGCGCTGCAATCGATTTCCTACTTAAGAGAGGCGTTGCGCCTGGTTCCATCGCTGCTTTTGCAAGGGATAAGGCAAAAGCGGAAAAACCGGCGTCCAAAGGCGTCAATGTCAGGCTTGGCGACTATGACGACATCGACACTCTGCTCGAAGCCATGAAAGGCGTGGAGAAGCTGCTTTTCGTTTCCGGCAACGACATCGTGAAACGCCTGAAACAGCATGAGAACGTCATCAACGCCGCAAAGCAGTCGGGTGTGAAACATATCGTTTACACCAGTACCATGAGGAAAAACGAGACGGAAACGTCCCCGCTGGCGATTGTCACAGCCTCGCATTTTGCCACCGAGAAAATGATTAAGGCGAGCGGCATTCCCTATACCATCATGATGAACGGGTTGTATGCCGACGCTCTGCCGATGTTTTTCGGCGCCAATGTACTGGAAACAGGCATCTTCCTGCCTGCCGGAGATGGTAAAGCCGCTTACGCCACTGAAAATGACATGGCTGAAGGCGCCGCGGCAATCCTCACAGGCGAAGGCCATTACAATAAAGCATACACTATCGCAGGGAGTGAGAACCTGTCGATGCATGACATTGCGTCGATGCTTTCAGAAGTCTCAGGTAAAAGTGTCCCATACATCAGCCCAACGGCTGAAGCCTTCAGGGAAACACTCACGGGAGCCGGCGTACCGATGGAGCTAATCGGCCTGACGGCAGCCTTTTGCGAGGCAATCCGCCAGGGAGAACTGGAAACAAGCTCCAGGGACCTGGAGAATATACTCGGCAGAAAACCATCCGGGTTGACAGAATTTTTCAAAACAATATACGGGAAATAATTGCAGACTTTTTTCCAATCCATACTCCGGCGGGACAGGGCGACTTTCGGAATAGTTGCCCAATCCCTTCCGGGGTGTTTACCAACAACAATCAATTACCATATATTCCTGTTCCCTCCGTCTGTGACGACTTTGGTGAAAGAGAGAGACAAGTAATGGAAATCAACCCGATTGAGGTTAACGGTGAGATCATTGCCGAATTTCGTACCGAAGAAGTAATAATCTCCAGTGTCCGCGACGCCCTCGACATATTAGGTGCAGGTTACGGACTTGATGCAAAAAAGTACATAGTACACGAAAAGAATATCGTTCCTGAGTTTTTCGACCTGAGTACCAGGCTTGCCGGCGACATCCTGCAGAAATTCTCCAATTACGGAGTCAGGCTTGCCATCGTCGGCGATTTCTCAAAGTATCCAGGCCAAAGCCTGAAAGATTTCATCTACGAGTGCAACAACAGCCGCAGAATCTGTTTCGCCGACAGTGTCGGGAATGCCGTTGAAATGCTTACCAAATAGCTTGTAGGGACTCAATTCCATACTAATCAGGAAACAACAGAGATATGGTGAAAATCGAAAAAATTATCGAAAATAAGAAACGGTTCCTCGACCTATTGTTGCTGGCAGACGAGCAGGAAAATATGATCGACAAGTATTTGCAGGGTGGAGACTTGTTTGCTTTATATGACGATGATTTGAAAAGTGTTTGCGTTGTAGCGCCGGT
The DNA here is from genome assembly GCA_964634885.1 of uncultured Hyphomicrobiales bacterium. GTDB lineage: Bacteria > Bacteroidota > Ignavibacteria > Kapaibacteriales > UBA2268 > DAINRZ01. The sequence goes on from CAZWLN010000044.1 coordinate 8,614, forward strand.
AAACAGCGATACCTGCGAGTTGAAAAACATAGCGACATATGAGAAATATCAAGGCAAAGGGTACGGCAGGGCATTGATAAATTTCATTATTGATTACTACAAAAACGATTACAAAACAATGCTTGTTGGGACAGGTGAAACGCCGGCAATCCTGTCGTTTTATGAAAGCTGCGGATTTGAATTGTCATATAGGGTAAAGAATTTTTTCACGGATAATTACGACCACCCCATGTTTGAGGGCGATATACAACTTGTTGATATGATTTATCTTAAAAGGAATTTATAGAAATACCGGGATTGTATTTGAAACGAAATAAAAACGCCGGACAAATAAGCGCTCAGGGGGGGATTACGGAAAAAAGAAAAATGAACTTCATAGCCATGAGCCAAAGCTCGTACCTATTGAAAATAATAATGAAACCCTCCGCCCCAAATTTTTAATCTATCCTAATAACAATAATAGAATTAGTTTAAACTAAATACAATATTTGAAACGTCTAATAATATGAATTTCAATTCATAATTTTTGGAGGTGTGAGATGTTCAAGGATTCAGATAAAATACAGAAGGAGGAAGTCAAAAAAGACCTCGTAATCACCCGTTTGTTTGACGCACCGCGTTACGTTGTATGGGAAGCCTGGACCAGCCCTCTTCATCTCATGCACTGGTGGGGGCCGAAAGAGTTCACTGTGCCTGCCTGCGACATCAGATTCCACCCCGGCGGCAAATACCTGGTCTGCATGCGCTCGCCCGAAGGTGAGGATTACTGGAGTACCGGTGTTTACAAAGAGATAGACAGGTTCGAAAAGTTTGTCTGCACCGATAGTTTCGCCGATGAGGCCGGCAATGTAGTTCCTGCTTCCCACTATGGCTTCGAGGGTGAATTCCCTGAAGAGCTGTATGTTACGGTTTCTTTCGAAGACTTCGGCAGAAAAACGAAAATGACACTGAGGCACAGCGGTTTTCCGGAGGGTGAATTAAGGGATATGTGCGGTGAAGGCTGGAACGAGTCTTTTGACAAGCTGGTACAGTGGCTTAAGATCAATGGCTACAGCAATTCTACTATAACGACAGGCTAAGTCCGGGTATTTATGATATAAATATTTAGTAACAAAATCAGAAATAGAGAACCATGAAATCAATCAGTCCATACCTCCATTTTGAAGGTAATGCCGAAGAGGCTTTCAACTTTTACAAATCAATATTCGGGGGCGAGCTTCAGTCGGTTCAACGTTACAGGGACAATCCCCAGGCTCCTGAGAGCAGCCATTTGAAAGAAGAAGACATGGACAAAATCATGCACATATCTCTTCTCATCGGCGAGGGCATTGTATTAATGGGGTCTGATGTGCCCCCGGGAATGAATTTCAAACTTCAGCCCGGCAACAATTCATACATCTATCTGAACACAGGAAGCGAACAAGAAACGAGCCGCATTTTCAACCGCTTGTCCCAAGGCGGACAGGTACTCATGCCACTTGAGAACGTATTCTGGGGAGCCTTGTTCGGAATGGTAAAAGACAGGTTCGGCTTTCAATGGATGGTAAGCTTCGACGAGAGACAGGGATAGCAATTGCAGCAAGGGTATATGGCAGGCTTCCGAATGCCCGGGGAGCTAATTGTAGCCTTCCGTATATAAATAAGCAATATTAAACTATCTTATTTTTAAAATAAGAGCTTTCAATATATCTTATTTTAACAAATTTGTTGAAATAAGAAATTTTTGTTGAAATTTCCATCTTATTCAAACAAAAGAGATTTTGGCTAATTGGTATTCAGTATATGTTAAAAAAGTGCCAATAATTAAAAAAATGGGTATTAGTAGCAATTAGTGATCCTACAATAATACAGTAATAAAGAGCTATTACAGACCCACCTACCCACTCTTGCCGGAGCGGGAGGGTCATGTCAGGTATTAACCCCTAACAAGAGGGGTGGCTGCGGCAGCAGCCGGGGTGTGTCCTCTGAGATTTTAAAATTTTATTTGATTTTCTTCCTTATTAACCCACTACATATAGCGATGGTCCTATTTCACAATGCCTTGGCACATCAGGGAATTGTGCCGCACCGTTAGTTTGCCCCTGCATTTCCAGCCTGAAACCGGATTGTCCTGCAAATGGCATAATAGCGTCAATTCTTTTATATATTAAAAATTATTCATACATTTGTAAATGTAAGTTTATGTATTGGGGGGTAAAGGTACATAATGGTTATGTCGATAATTAAAAGTAAAAAAGCTTATTAAAATTGGAAGAAATTACTATAATAAATTGTATCCGGAGGTAGTGTGAAAAAGTTGCTTTACAACTTATTGTTTTTGTTGGTTTTGATTTGTTTCCATTCCGTTTCCGCGAATGCCCAGCATTTTGTCGAACTGGCCCCGCCTGACAGTGTCGATGATTTCCACGCCGTCGTCAACGCCGTCAACCAGTACTGGGTGGGCAAGGACTACACAGAGAAAGGCAAAGGCTGGAAACCGTTCAAGCGTTGGGAATGGTTCTGGCAGTCAAGACTGACACCCGAAGGTAAGTTGCCCAACCAGCAGCAGTATTTCAATACCATGAAACAGTACCGCAGCTCTGCTGCACTCGGCAAGACAAATAAAAACAAGACGCAGGCTGCGAGCTGGTCGAGCATCGGCCCGTCTTCATCGGCAGGCGGCTACGCCGGCCTTGGCAGGCTCAACTGTGTTGCAGTCCATCCCACCAACAGCAATATCATCTGGGCAGGAGCAGCCAGCGGAGGCCTCTGGAAGACAACGAACGGAGGAGCTTCGTGGGCTACAACGACAGACGAATTGTCGTCGATAGGCATCTCGGACATTGCCGTTGTGCCGACGTCGCCCTACAACACAATCTATATTGCCACCGGAGACAGGGATGCGGGCGACACATACAGTGTCGGCGTACTCAAGTCAACAGACGGGGGAGCCACCTGGGCTGCCACGGGCTTCACTGTCGGTGCCGGTAACTACTATGTCATCGGCAGGCTGCTGATAGACCCGTCGAACACCTCGGTCATCCTTGCTGCAACCAATGGAGGAATATACAGGACGTCCAATGGTGGTGCGAACTGGACCCAGGTACAGAGCGGAAGCTTCAAAGACATGGAATTCAAACCCGGCAATACAAACGTGATGTATGCTACAGGAACCAAAGTTTACAAAAGTACAAACAACGGACAGACTTGGACACAGTGTACAGTGGGCTTGCCGGCGTCGGGTGTTTACAGGTATGCCGTTGCAGTATGCCCCGACAGCGCGGCAAAAGTGTATGTCCTCGGGGCCCGTTCTTCAGATTACGGCCTCTACGGTGTATATATTTCCAATGACGATGCCACATCCTTCACCGAAGTCAAGGATTACAGCACACCCAATTTGCTGGGGTGGAAAGGCGACGGAACCGACGCCGGCGGCCAGGGATTCTATGACCTGTGCATTGCTGTCTCGCCCACGAATAAGGACCTGGTTTTTGTCGGCGGCATTAATATATGGAAATCGACAAACTGTGGCGTTTCATGGTCCCCATGCGCCATCTGGACCAACCACCCGACCTATAATCCCGGAGGTGTTTACCCGGTAGTCCACGCTGACCACCACGATCTGTTTTTCAATTCGGGAAGCCTGTACTCCTGCCACGACGGAGGCATCGATGTAACATCCAATCTCGGCAGTTCCTGGACCTATATAGGCAGCGGCATACGGAACACACAGTTCTACAAATTCGGTACATACAGGAGCAATGACGCCCTGATCATCGGCGGTTGCCAGGATGTCGGTACAAAACTGAAGAGCGGTTCTTCCTGGACCGACGTAATCGGCGGAGACGGCATGGAGTGCATCATTGCCCATAGCGACCCCAACCTGATGTGGGGATCGCTCTATTACGGCGACCTGAGGAAATCGACCGACGGCGGTACTTCCTTTATTCAGAAAGTAAACGGCATCACTGAGAATGGTAACTGGGTTACTCCTTTTGCCATGCATCCTACTGACGCTAATATCCTTTACGCAGGCTATGTCAATATATTTAAAACAACCAACGGAGGTACCAGTTGGAGTAAACTGACAGCTTTCAGCAGCAGCAGCAAGTTCTCAATACTTAAAATTGCCAAAGCCGACCCGAACTATGTAATTGCAGCCTATACCACCGGCAGCAGCAATACAGTCAAATACACTACCAACGGCGGTACCGGCTGGTCAACGATGACTGTACCGAGCGGCTACCTTGCCGACATAGAATTCGACCCCTCAGATGTCAATACTCTTTACATCTGCTACAGCGGCTATAATGCCCCCGGAGCGAAGGTCTATTATTCCACGAATTTCGGGGCTAACTGGACCAACATCTCCGGCTCCCTGCCGGATGTGCCTGTCAACTGCCTGTACAGGGATCCGGACAATTCTACTAAAAGGCTGTATATCGGTACCGACATCGGAGTGTGGTACTGCGACAATAACACAGGAAGCTGGACAGACTTCAATGACGGATTGCCCAACGTTGTCGTTACCGAACTCTACCTCAATGACCTGGCTGGAAAACTGCAGGCCGCAACATACGGCAGAGGCATCTGGGAAACAGCCGTAACGACTGCTCCCAAGAAAGTTACTCTGTCAAGCCCTGCAACTAATTCTGTCTATCAGAATGTGGACAACCTGACATTGAGTTGGGAGGAAGCCGACGGCGCTTTGTCATACAGGCTCCAGGTCTCGGCCAATTCCAATATGTCAAGCCCCGTTGTCGATCAGTCCGGAATCTCCGGCACCAGTAAACAGGTGTCCGACTTGTCCAATTACCAGAAATATTACTGGAGGGTTCTCGCCTCCGGTTCCGAGACCTATGATTGGTCCGATATTTGGAATTTCACTACAAAGGTGGGAATACCCTCGCTTACGACACCGGCAGACAACGCTACAGGTGTTTCGGTTTCCTCAGGCCAGCTCACATGGGCAGCCGTTACCGGAGCTTCTACCTATCATATCAAAATCAGCAATAACAGCGATATGCTTCCTGCACACATTGTCTTCGAAAACGAAAGCCTGAGCGGTGCCGCTTTCAATCTTAGCAATGCTACCCTCGACAACAACACTGTTTACTACTGGAATGTCCATGCAAACAGCAGCGACGGTCCGGGTGAAAGTTCGGAGATTTGGAGTTTCAAAACAAACCTTTCCGCTCCGGCGTTGTTTGCTCCTGACAACAACGCTTCGGGCCTTCCCGTTAGCGGAACCGTCAAATGGAGAGCACTGGAGGGGGCCATTTCGTACAAATTAGTTGTTTCCGCCAATTCCAACCTCAGCAGTCCGGTGGTCAACGAAACAGCACTTACGGACACCAGCTATGAATACCAGAATTTCAGCAGCAACACGAAGTATTACTGGCGGGTTACGGCTACCAACAGCGAAGGTACCGGCGAACCATCACAGACCTGGAATTTCACCACCTTCATCGGCGTGCCTACCTTGTTCAAGCCTGACGACCTTGCCAATTACGCAGCGGTTAGCGGGAATGTAAGCTGGCACAAAGTCAGCGGCGCTACTTCCTACAATATGCAGATTGCGGCTGACAGCCTTTTCAGCCAGGTCCTGGCGGAAGTGACCGGAGAAACAGACACGACAACAGAATATGAAGGGCTGAATTACGACACACGCTATTACTGGCATGTCCTTGCCAGGAACACTGCCGGTGAGACGGAATGGAGCACAGTCTGGCGTTTCAACACAATCTTCGCACCTCCTGAACTCGTTTCTCCCGAAAACGATACTACCAACGCACTGCTTAGTGGCAGGCTGCTGTTCAAGAGAATTACGGCAGCTTTGAAATACAGGATTCAGTTGTCCACCTATTCGGATTTCTCTGCCAACCTGATATATGACAAAGACATAAGCACCAATTACCTGGATTACAGCGACCTGGAACATAACAAAACATATTACTGGAGAGTACTGGCCTATTCTTCTACCGGTACGGCCACGGGCTGGACCGAACCCTGGAAATTCTCCACCATCGGAGAAGCAGGTGTACCGGAACTCGTTTCTCCTGCAAATAACTCTACGGAACAGCCTGTTAACCTGACTTTAGAGTGGAAAGAAGTAACCGGCGCCGTTAAGTATGATGTACAGGTTTCCAAATCGAGCCAGTTCTCGACCATTGAAAAGGATGTCGCCGGTGTTACAGGGACAAGTACAGACGTTACAGGGCTTCAAAAAGAAACTACATATTACTGGAGAGTTAAAGCCTTTGTTAACGGCGAGTATTCGCAGTGGTCTGTCGTCTGGAGCTTCACAACCGCCGGAGACCAGATCGTTGTAGGGAAGCCGGTATTGCTGTCTCCGGCAAACAACGCTGTCTCAGTGAAAGTTTCCGGCAACCTACTATGGAAAAAAGCTGAAAATGCTGTCGATTATATTGTACAGCTTTCGCGTTCGGCTACATTCTCGACGACAATAATCGATGCTGCCGTTACAGATACACTTAAGGCGTTTAGCGGACTGCAGCGCAAAACCAAGCATTTCTGGAGGGTAAAAGGCAAAGCCGGCGCTATTGAAGGCCCTTGGTCCGACACCTGGAATTTCACTACTGAAGATACTTTCAAGGTCGTCGATAAGATAAAACTGAACTTCCCGCCAAACAACAAAGATAAGGTCTCTAAGAATACCAGGCTTGTGTGGAACAGCGCTCCCGGTGCGGTCTCATATACGTTGGAGATTGCTAAGCAGAAAAACTTCGCTGTGGTTGACAAAACTATTCCCGGCATTACGGATACATTCTATGTTTACAACGGATTGAAAGACGGCGGCAGGTATTACTGGAGGGTCAAGGCTGTCTATGAGCAGGCAGAATCGGGCTGGTCCGACATCTGGAGCTTCCTGACCGAATCGGGCCTTGTAGCGCCGGCCCTCGTTTCACCACAGAATAATGCAAACGATGTGGCGCAGGACCTTATACTAAACTGGTCTGCCGTTGAAGGTGCGGACAATTACAACCTGCAGGTCTCGAAGGATCCTTCTTTCGACGACTATTCAGGGGAAGCCAATCCGGTGATAATCGATGCGGAAAGCATCGCCGAACTGAATTACCAGTACAAATTCGACAGGAAGACACAGTATTACTGGCGCGTCAACCAGAACACCGACGGCGTACAGAGCGCCTGGTCCGAAGCCTGGGCATTTACGACAGACGATGTTTACGGTGTCAGGGATGACAATTCTGTCGAATACTTTACATGCAATCCTAATCCGACCGGGGGAGAGGCAGTGATTGCTTTCTCGGTCAAAGGCGAAAGGATGATAAGCATTGCTATATATAACTCTCTGGGACAGGAACTCCTGAAACCCATCGACAATACGATGCTTAACGGCAATCACAGCCTGAAGGTTGCTTTAGACGGATATACACCCGGCATTTATATCATTAAGCTGACCAGTGGCAATGATGTCCGTTCAATTAAACTTGTGCTGGTTAAGTAGCTTGTCGCTTTCTGTGGTAACTGCGGGTATATCGCCCGCAGCGCCGCGGGTTTCCGGGAAGCACTAAATATATGTATTACAATGGAATAAGCTGCCGTTAAAAAATAATTGGCAGCTTTACTTTTTTAGTGAATATTTTGGCATAGTTTATGTAATTTAAGCTGAACAATAGATAATATAGTGAAAATTGATTTTGCTTTATGGGTTGTTTAACAGGGATTTATGCCTTGATGTGAAGATGGAAAGAACAGGAAACATAGTAACATGGACATTATTGTCACTAAGCTGGCTTTTATTGTTTTCCTGCGCATCGGGCAGCAGGACGGAAACAAACAACGGAAGCAATGAAGACACCGAGTTCTTTTCTCTGATTGAAAAAGCGCAGTCCGAAGGAGATGAGCCTGACTCTACCGACAGGGTGAAACTGGCTAAAGATGCATTTATTAACGGTTCAACTCTGCAGCAGCAGGGTAAGTACGCCGAAGCCATCCTCGAATTCCAGGACGCACTTCAGTATGACACCTCTGCTGTGATTTATTCATCAATAGCATATAATTTCTATTTACTTAATAAATTCGAGAAGTCGCAGGAATATGTCCTTCAAGCCCTGGAACTCAATCCCAACCTGACCTCTGCAATTGAATTGCTCGGAAGGATATACCTTGTCAGAATGAAAAGCGACGAGGCGCTGCTTACCTGGGAGCGATTGGTCAGGCTGGAACCGAGCCTTGAAAACAAGGCAATGCTCGCCAACGTCTATGAGGTAAACAATGAATTGGACAAAGCCCTCGCAATCTATGAAGAGCTCGCCGCTTCCGGAGATGAGCCGACCATTCTCATGAGGCTGGCTTCCTTGTACAACAAGAAGAAAATGATCGATAAATATGAACAGGTACTGGAAAAGCTCTATAAATACGCACCGGTTAAGGACAGGTATGCGGAACTGCTGATTGAGCAATATGCCGAAACACGTAAATACGATAAAATTATGGATTTGGTCGATATGCTGGAAACCGACATCAAAGAGGACCGCCTCGTTTCGGTTTACAGGTTCGTCGGCATATGCCTTAATTCCGACACTACGGGCACTGCCGATAGATATATCCTCGACCTTTTAAACAGGTTTGACAACCGGTTCTATCTCGACCCGGACATTACCAAAATGGGCGGCTACCTTTCCGTGAAGCTGGACGACTCGGTGAAAGCGTACAGGTTCTTCAACCGCTATTTAAATCTCACCGACACATTGATCAATCCGGTGCTCGAGGTCGGCAGCGTCTATCTCGGAAAGAAATGGTTCCAGCCTGCAATGGAACTGCTTGAAAAGTACAGGCATTCATTTCCCGGCAGCAGCATGATTGAATTGTATATCTCTTATGTATATGACGAAACTGGCAATTCCGGTAAAGCTCTGGAAGTGCTTTACAATGCACTTGCAAGCGACAGCCTTAACTTCGATCTGTGGGCTCAGGCAGGAATCATTAACGACAACACAGGCAATTTCGAAAAGGCACGTGAAGCCTATGAGGCAGCGCTGAAAATTGAACCCGGCAGCCCGTTGATAAATAATAACTATGCGTACTCTCTGTCCGTTCGGGGAGAAAACTTAGACAGGGCGCTTGAGATGGTGAAAATTGCCCTGAAAAATGAACCGAACAGCCCTTCCTATCTCGATACTTATGCATGGATACAATACAAAATGGGCAACATGGAGTTTGCTCTGGAATACCTGAAAAAGGCTGTCGAAAGAGGTGGCGGCAGTTCGGAAATCTTCGACCACCTGGGTGAAGTGTACCTTAAAATGGGCGATAATGACAAAGCAAGGGATGCTTGGCTTAAAGCATTGGAATTTGAACCCGATAATAAGGATATTATTGAAAAGCTGGATGGAATTATACATAATAATATAGAGGATTGACTAAATGTTTGTAATTATTGGAATTGTAATGGTATTTGCCAGCTTGATTGTTGGCTATACAATGCACGGAGGCCAGATTCCGGTACTAATCCAGATTAATGAGTTCATCATCATCGGAGGCGCTGCCATCGGTTCTATGCTTGTAGCCAATCCTTTACCGGTTGTCAAAGGTATCATTGCCGGAATAATAGGTACACTCAAGGGACCAAAAGTTAACAAGCAGGCATATGTTGACCTGTTGAAACTGCTCTATGAACTGTTCCAGTTTGCTAAACGTGAAGGTTTGATTGCCCTCGAAGCCCACGTTGAGAACCCGGACCAAAGTTCTATAATCTCAAAATACCCATCATTTTTAGCAAATCACCATGCTGTCAATTTCCTGTGCGATACGCTGAAAGTAGTGCTTAGCGGCGGCGTACCTGCCCATGACCTTGAAGAGCTGATGGACATCGATCTTGATGTAATGCATGAAGAGGAGGAAGCGCCGGGCGCTGCTCTTAACACCGTTGCCGACGCTTTCCCGGGATTGGGTATCGTTGCGGCAGTACTTGGCATCATTATTTCGATGAGTCAAATCAGCGCAGGAGCCGAAGCTGTTGGCAAAAGCGTTGCCGCGGCTCTTGTAGGTACTTTCTTTGGTGTGTTGATGTCATACGGAGTTGTTGGGCCACTTGCCAAAGCTGTGGGAATCAATGCCATGAAAGACGGGAAATATATGCAGGCAATAAAAGCGGCTTTGTTGTCCTTTGCCAAAGGAGCCCCTGCCGCTGTTGCCATCGAGTACGGGCGCCGTTCGATCGACCTCGACTTCAGGCCCTCGTTCAAGGAAACAGAAGAAGCTGTGAAGAAGGGCTGATGTTTTTACGTAATATGTTAAACGGAGAATATAATGGCTGACGAAGAACAAAATCAAGGGCATAAAGAACAGCCGATAATAGTTAAGAAGATAAAAAAAGGAGGCCACGGCCACCACGGCGGAGCCTGGAAAGTAGCGTATGCCGACTTTGTTACCGCCATGATGGCGTTCTTCATTGTAATGTGGATTCTGGCCTCATCGAACGAAGCTACAAAAGCAGCCATTAATGATTATTTCAATGATCCCGGCGCTTTTGATATGATTTCCGGCGAAAGGCTGCCTGTCATGAAATCCGACGAGATCAACCTGATCCTGAAAGGCGCCAAAGGCAAAGGCGCCGGTGAAGGCGGCAAAGAAAAAGAGAAGATCGGATGGGGGGTAGGAATGGCCGGGAGCGCGGAAGACTTTGAGAAATACAAAGGCAAAGAAAAGATTGTCTATATCGATTCCACGGAAATGAAAAAGCTGAACAAAGCAAAAGTTGACAGTGCAAAATATACGAAGAATGTCGAGAAAGCAAGTGAAGAAATTCGCAAGGGCATTCAGCAAATGGTTGCCGACAAACCCGATGCAAAGGAAATACTGTCGTCCATCAGGATTGAAATGACACCCGAAGGGTTGAGGATAGACCTGATTGAGTCGAAGGATGCGCTTTTCTTCGAAGTGGGAAGCGCCCGAATCAACAAGGAAGCCCAGCGTATTTTGAAAAAAATTGCCGAACAGATCAGCGCTCTGCCGAATATTGTTGAGATCGAAGGCCATACCGACAGCCGGCAATATGGAAAAGACGCCGGCTACACAAACTGGGAACTGTCTTCGGACAGGGCTAATGCTGCCAGAAGGATACTGAAAAACTATTTGTGGGACGGACAGATTACAAAAGTGACGGGCTATGCCGACATGAGGCTGCGAAACGAAGGCAATCCCTTCGACATTTCCAACAGGAGGGTCAGCATCCTCGTCCGGCAGATCGACACTAAGCAGTTGATGGCTGAGCAAAAAAACAAAACAGAAATCAATTTAAACAATATTAACACTGAATGATATGGAAAACAGGATGCAATTTCTCATCGCTGACGCAGACGAATCTCTGCTGGTAAATATATCCGGTATGATTGGTTCTGCTTTTCCCGATAGCATTGTCGATAGAACTTCCAGCGGCCTTGAAGCCTGGTCAATCATCAAAGTAAAGAAGCCGGCCGTCGTCATCGCCGACATTTCTTTACAGGGGTTGTCGGGACAGGAGCTGTGCGAAAGGCTCAAAGACGACAATGGGCTGAAAGATATTTATTTTATTTGCCTTATTGACAGGAATGAAAAGGATAAGATTGGCAATTCACTCGAATCGGGCGCTGACGACTATCTTCTTAAACCCCTTGAAACAGAAGAATTTGTTGCCAGGCTCATTACTGCAATGAGGTTTATCGGGCTGAGGAACAAGCTGGCGGAAGAGAATGCACTGATACAACAGTATTCCGAAGAGATTGAACAAAGCATACACGACATGATGAGTCTGTGCATCAATTTCATCCATACCCGAATCCCGGCAGCCACACAGATGCTTAAAAGGGCAGCCAATGCTTCGTTGTGGATAGGGAAAAAACTCGATATTGGCGAAGAAGACCTTAAGTATATCGAGATCAGCACTCTCCTGTGCTATGCCGGAAGGATGTACCTGTCCGACGATATGCTGAAAATGCCTGTAATGATCGACGGCCAGCCTTCACACAACATGATGTACCAGGTGCCGGTAGTGGCTAAGGACATTGTCTCAGGCATCAAAAGGCTGCAGCAGGTGCCGAATATCCTCTATCACCTTTTCGAGAATTTCGACGGTTCAGGATTCCCCGACAAGCTGATGAAGTGGCAGATACCAATCGGATCGAGGATCATCCGTGTCGTCCTGGACTACGAAGAAGCCCGTTTCTACACCCAGTACCGGCCACAGAAGATAATCTCGGAACTGAGGAAGAACGAGAACCGTCTCTATGACCCCCGTGCCGTAACCCTGCTGGAACAGTACCTTGCAATTGCAGGAGAAGCCGAATCCGACGTCCAGGAAAAGGCAGTGCAGTTCCGTGAGCTGACAGACGGCATGGTGTTGTCGCGCGATGTCATTACCAATTCCGGCATGAAGCTGATTACGGCAGGAACCATTTTATCACAGAAATACATAGACAGGATTATATCGCATAATACTTCCGACCCTATACTGGGCAACATAATTGTTCGGGTGAGGTGAGAAGGGAAGCCTGAGGAGAATAAATTATACCGGAGAAGAAATAGTTTTAGTCATTATAATTCATATATATGAATTTTTTTAGAACTGATTTCTGCAAGTTGCATAGCTAAGCATTTTATTTCTTCTTTTCCATTATATTTTTCCCAGCCGACAATATCAATATGTCTTTCTGGTATATAGTTCCTGTCTATCTGAAGCTTGTCAAACAAGAAATCAGACCAGGCAATTGAACAGTGGCCAAAAGGTAGTCTCTGATTTGGAGTAATATTATTATTTATGGCAATTTGCAGGATTTCCCGGTTGGAAAGCATTTGAGTCTCAAAGCATGATATTTCAAGTCTTGTTGTTGATTTAGGGTCAGGAATAAAAGCATTTGAATGAATCCTGGAATTATTTTCTTTTACCCACTCTTTTTTCAGAAATCTTGAATAGATTTCCGGCTCACCATATTTACTCATGCAATTTTATCTTTGTATAATTTATCAAGTTCTTCTTCAATTCTTTTTATTGAATCCTCACTGAAGAAAAATTTCGATTTGAGTAATTCGCCGTGATACAATGAAATAAAGAATAACTCTCCATTTCTGCCGAAAGTAATATTAGCCCTGGCTCCTATTCTTCCATACCACTCCAAACTGATTTCACCATCCTGGTCAATACTGATCTCAGGTTTAAATATTAAAACGTGATCACTATTTATGCATTCAATGAACTTAGCACAGTTATTAAGTGAAAGATGATAATTTTGAACTATAGTATTCGAATGATTTTTTGAATCTGTGTCATTATTGTCTATTTCAATTATTTCATTTTTTATGTCTTGAAAAACACAGTTAATATCTGAGAGGAACTGTTCAATCCTACTGTTTCTTGTCATAAGAGATGTATATGAACTATTTGAATAGTCATAATATTGTAACTCTAAACTAATTAACATTTCTATTGAATTTGAAAAACAGGGCTTGTAACCGCTGAGCCTGTTGGAAGTAAGGCTTTGACTATTAGAGATAATAACCGTATCAATTTCGTAATTATTCATTTAAATTACCTCTTCGATTTTATCAGAAACAATTTGAAAGAAAAGGTCATTCTTATTTGACCGAAGATTACCTAATACTCTTTCTATTGAGTCTTTGTCGTTTGGATTTTGACTTTGTGTAGTATATGCGTCAATGTCAATTATGAGCAATTTCTTCTTGTTGTCAATGACAAAATTCAGAATAGTACCTTCGAGTTCGGAATTTGAATATATGATTTGTTGATATATTCTTTCAGGGGTGCCGTAATTCAAATTATTTAAATAGAAAGAAGCTTCTTTCAAGTAATTCTTTATTGGGTATTCTATCTCAATTTCATTAACATACCTGACTCCAATTCTTGAGATATTACGATTGATGAGCAAGGTTTGTATTAGTTTATATATCTTGAAAGCCTCTTCGAATAGCGATTCAAAATTTCCATAGGGTTTAAGTTTGCTAACTGACAGGCGGTCTCTTAATAATTGTACTACATAGCCACGCTTCTGATCCTCAAGAATTATACCGTCAAATATATCTGTTGATTCAGTAGTGTTAAGGACATTATCTTCATACAAGCTCACAGAAAATGCCTTACATTTTTGAAAATTCCTGAATTTATACTCTTCATTCAATTGGTCCCTGAAGGCATTCGGAAAATCTTTGTCAAATTCAAGATGAGGCTGGAACTGGAACTCAATTACAGCTTCTTTTATCTGTGGATTCTTTAATTTTCTATTCTTTTTCATCTGTTTTCACCCTTTTTTCAAATCTGTATGGAAATTACTTCCATTCTTTCTCATAGACGAAAGTATAAGAAAATTAATCAAATACTTATCATTTCATGTCATATTATTCAATTGAATATCTATAACTAAAAATACCTATTAAGGCATCGTCAATATCAATACTCCTACTTCTTCAATATCTTGAACTCTACGCGTCGGTTCTGTTCCATGCCCTCTTCTGTGTCGTTGGTGGCAACCGGTACAGACTCGCCGTAACCGCGGTATGTTAACCTGTTGGTAGTAATCCCCATTTTGATGAGGTACTCGACAACGGCGCGGGCACGGTTGTGGGAGAGTTCCAGGTTGTAATCGTCGCTGCCCCTTGCGTCGGTGTGGCCGGATATCTCAATTTCGATGGTCGGGTTTTCGGTAAGGAACTTCACAACCCTGTTAAGTTCGGGAAACGATTCTTCTTTCAGTATGGCTTTGTCATAGTCGAAGAATATATTATTCAGCCTTACGATTTCGCCTTTTTCAATCGGCACCAGTTCGAGGTTACGTTCCACTTCAGTGTATTCCGTTATTTCCGAGAGGTCGAGGTTATCGTTGACGGAGATGAATCCCTGTGCTTCTGCGCGGAAGCCGTATCTCAATCCTGCCGGAAGCGTGATTTTGTAATCGCCTGTCTGTGGGTTGGAGCTTGCCAGGCCGGCCTCTACGCCGTCAGGGAGGGTTTCATAGAGCACTTTTGCTTCGATTGGTTCTTTTGTTTTCGCGTTGCGAACTTTGCCGTAAACCATTACAACAGGTTTCGGTTTGACCTTTGTCTCGATCTTCAGCCTGAAGATGTCTCTCAGGCCTGTGGAGTTCTCTGTGGAGACAAGGTAGGAAAAGTCTGCACGGGCAGGGATGATGTAGTAGTAATCCTTGCCCTCGGTGTTTATTTCATTGCCGAGATTGATCGGTTTTGACCAGTTCTTCCAGCTGTCGTCAAGCCTGGAACTGACGAAGAGGTCTTCACCGCCGAAACCGCCGTGGCCCAGGCTGGCGAAATAGAGTGTCTTCCCGTCGGCAGCAAGGAAGGGAGAAGCGTCCTTTTTATTGGTATTGACGACAGGGCCGAGGTTCATCGGCTCAGACCAACTGTCGTCAGGCTGCCGGAAACAGACGTAGATGTCCCTGTCGCCGTATGAATCATCTTTCTCGATGGACAGCAGCAATGTCTTTGAGTCGTTGGACAGAAAATAGGAAGCGTAATTGCTGTTTTGCTTCAGGTTCCTGATGTTCAGTTTTTCAGGAAACGACCAGCCGTATGTTGTTCTGTGAGTCATCGACACTCCGGGGCTTACCTTGCCGTTTTCGTCGTAAGCGCCGAGCAGCAGCAGTGTGTTGCCGTCAGGGGTAACTGAGAGGACAGCGTTGGGATAGGTATTATTGAGGGGAATGCCGATGTTTTCTGCCTTGGACCATGTCCCGTCCGGGTTGAGAGTGGAGACCCAGATGTCCTGGTCGTCTTTCCATTTCCCGTAACCGACGTTCGAACTGTCTCCCTCGCGGCAGAAGTACAGTGTCTTGCCGTCAGGAGAGATGACGGGCATCAGTTCGTCGTAAACACTGTTGATATTTATTCCAAGGTTCTCTTTTACATACCGGAACTCAACGTCTTGTGCATATCCCGGGATTGTTGCCAGGGCAGCCAGCAACAGTCCTGCAAAAAGTAATATTTTCATATCTATATTCTTCATATTAGACATCTTCTTTTACTAATATAATTCAACAATAACAGACCTGGAAAGGAATCTTTCGATCTGCGTGTCATATGATTTTATGCCGAAGGGGAAATAATCGCTCGCTGCGTTTTCAATTGCGATATTCAGTCCTTCCGGCTTCAATCTCAATATGACCCTGTTAATGGTCTGTGCCCTGGAGAGCGACAGGTTCTTGTTCCTGCCGTATTCGCCAAGTATGTCGGTAAAGCCCGTTATCTTTAAATTCTTAAAGCTTCCTATTTTATTGAGTATTGTTTTCAGCGTGCTTTCGTTGATCTCGTTGAGTATCATCTTGTCCACGTCAAAGAGGATGTAGGCAATTCTCTTCGATTCTATCTCTGCGCTTTCGTTTTTGAGTTTTATCTTTTTTGATTCGTAGGATGCGCTGCCGTCTTTTTCCCTGAGGAAAACCTCAACGGCCAGTGGTTCCGAGAAATTCAGCTTGTTTTTAATGCCGATCTTATTGACATCGATGGTGAAGGAGGAAGGCATACGTTGCCCTTTGTCGCTGAAGATGGTACGGCTGCCGTTTTTAACTAATACTTCCCAGGCGTCAACAGAGTCGGGCATGTTGTACTGCGGTGTTACCGTTAAGGTTTCGTCGTTGGGATTGGGGCTGTCGATGGGGGTCATTACGATGACCGGCTGGTAGAGCTGCATGTCTTCTGTCAGTATCTCAACCCGCCTGTTGTCGGCGTACCCCATTTCATTCTGTGAGGCTGTCATCAATTTCGGATTACAGTCGTATGACTTGTCGATGACTTTGATTCTGTCGGGTTCAATGCCCCAGGTGTCAACGAGGTATTTCTTAATGGTTTGGGCCCTTCCGACAGCAAGTTCGAAATTGCGCCCTTCGGTGGTTTTGTCAGTGTAGCCTTTCAGGCTGACCTTCATGGCCCGGTTGTCCCGAAGCCTGCTGCCGATGATGTTCAGTATGTCTTTCTGTATCGTAACGGGTTCATCAGGTTCATATTGAGGGTGGTAATCGGAATAGCTCCTGAAAGTTGAATAGTCAGCGGGCAAGGAGGAGGAATTTAGGCCAAAGAACACGCTGGGCAGAATGGAGCAGTAAAATGTCGCATAGTCCTGTTTCAGGGCAATTTCTTCACGGTCGGTAGTTATCTTAAGTACGGGCTTTGGTTTTGGCACAACGACGGGTTTCAGTGTATAAACGGTATCTGTCCGTGTGATGTTGGTAATATGGACTATTAGGTCATCGAATTCTTCAGTTGTGTCCTTCGTCCTTGTCCTGCCATTGTGAAAACCTGCTGTCTCCGGCCTGTCGGTTTCCAGCCTGACCGTATCGACCCTGTAATTCTGCCTGTTTTCGACTTTACGGGGAACGGATACGTCGGTGTATTTCAGTGACAATCCGAGTTTCAGGGCATTGGCTTTCCATTCGTAGTCCTCCAGGATGTCGGATTCGCCGAAGAGGTAGAAAACTTCAGGCACAAGCCACAGCGATCCTGAAGACGTTAGGGGCAGCCGGTAGCTGACACCGGCGAGGAAGCCGGTGAAGACTGTCGCAACGCTGTCAATCTGCCCGGAATAGGTATTCCGGCGACGTGTCTCCGTGTCGGTAAATACACCACGGTTCGCCGGCTGTGTAATTTCTTCGTACTGTGCAAAGTCCTTCTGGACAATTACACCCAGATGAAGGCCGATGTGCAGGCTCAGACCCGCAAACACTCTGTAATTGAGCACCGGTTCGAGCGAAATGTCGGCAATCTTCGTGTTGATGTAATGCTTAAATTCTCCGTCTGCCACCTGGTTGTCAATCTTTACCTTCGTTTGTTCGTATTCAGTAAAGACACCGGCCAGGTTGTTAAAGCCGCCACGCAGGCTGAGGCTGAGCTTCATCGGCAGTGCGTATTCATAGAAGAGTCCAACGCTGTAACCGCGGCCCTCGCCTTCGGTAAAGCGCGGGCAGCAGTTCGGGATGGCCGGCAGCTTCCTGAAATCCGATTTGTGACTGTTGAAGTTGTACGAAAAGTAAGCGCCGAAGTAACTGCTGTCGCTTACCTGAGCCATTCCGCAGCCGAGTGCGGCGAAGAAAATGAACACAGAAGTTTTCCAGAATCTCATTTATTGTCCGTAATTACAAAAAACTCAACTGTATTAAAATAATTAAATAGTTCCAAATATAGAAGTAATTTGATTAGAAAAATGATAATCCTTAAAATTTAAACTATAAAGTAGTATAACTCTGCTTTAAAAATTGTGTAATAATCAATCTGCAGTCGAAGGCAGTTAAAATATGCGATTGTTTTTAAAATACTCAGCTGCTGAGTACAAGTCCTTAAAATCGTGGTCTGCTTCGGGTATTTTCTCCGGGTAACCCATGCCGACGAGAATTGTACTACAGCCGGCCCTTTTTCCTGCGACGACGTCGGAGCGCCTGTCGCCTATCATCCACGACGACGCCAGGTCGATGTTCCATTTTTCGGCGGCTTCGAGCAGCATACCCGGTTCGGGTTTGCGCCTGGGGCTGTTTGCTGCTGCCAGGTCGGTGCAGTAGATGATGTCGTCGAATTGCCTGCCGGTCTTTTGGTATATCTCCTTCTGCATCCAGCCGTGCAGTTGAGTCAGTTCTTCCTCTGTCATTATCCCTTTGCCGATGCCCTGCTGGTTTGTAATGATTATCAGGAGGCAGTCCTTGTCCTTAAGGTAGTCGAAGAGGGCAAAGAAGTCGTCAATAAATGAAAATTCCCCAGGGCAGGTAATATACTGCTTAAAGACCCTGAAGTTGATGACTCCGTCCCTGTCGAAAAACACGGCCTTTTTTTTCTTGATTCTATCGCTATTTATTTCATTCGCCAAAACATTTTCCAAAACTGTCAAACCACAAAATTTAAAATTATTTAAAATTATTGGAATATGAGCGAGGAAAAAGTAGTTGTTAAGTGTAAAAGGTACTTTTTTATTAGTTTATGATTTAATATTTTTGCATGATATAATTAAGTAATTGGTTATTACCAGAGGCAAGATAAATGAAAAAACGCTCTTGTATTTCTATTGTTTTCATCATGTTTGTAATTTCTGTTTTCTCCGCAGCCGGTTCGGACTGGCAGTGGCAGAATCCCACTCCCCAGGGGAACATTCTCCGTTCCGTGTACTTTGTCGATTCGAACAACGGTTGGGCAGTCGGAGACTATGGAACGATTGTCAAGACAACGAATGGAGGCAATCCATGGTTTTGCCAGGAGAGTAACACCAGCAATCATCTGAATTGCTGCTGGTTTTTTGATAAAGAAACCGGCTGGGCAGTCGGGGACTATGGAACAGTGTTGAAAACAACCGATGGCGGTGAACACTGGGTTCTTTCAGCTAAACTGTCGGAACTGAAATTAAATAAAATAGTTTTTTCTGACATTAAAACCGGCTGGATTGCGGGAGATAGCGGCTATATATTTAAGACGACAAATAGCGGTAAAACATGGGAAACTTTAAGGAGGATTATAAGTAGCCATATAATGGGGATAAGTTCCGTAAGCACCGGCAATATTGCCGCAGTAAGTAATGACTTCCGGATAATTGTTTCCTCTGATGGTGGTGATTCCTGGTTTAAGGGGACGCCTTCGGATAATGATTTGTTCTGTACCGACATCGAATGGATTGATGAACAATACGGTATTGCATTGGGGAGAAATTCAATCTACAGAACGTCAGACAGCGGCAAGGCCTGGATTAACATTATGACGGCTCCCTCTGCTTATTTCATTGACCTTTGTGTTCGTAATTCCGGTTTCGCTTGTGCGGTAGGATTATTAGGTCCTATATATACAACAAATGACAGTGGTAAAAGCTGGAATGAAATCAAGTATATACCATTGGACCAATACCGTAATTACGGAGTGTATTTTACAGACCGGCAAACAGGATGGGTTGTTGGTGAATATGGTAAGATACAACACACAACTGACGGAGGAATAACATGGACCAATCAAACTGTAACGAATAGTAATCACATTAATGATATTTATGCAATCGATAATAATTATGTCTTATGTGTCATTAGAAAACAAAAGAAAAGAAAATCTAAATATAACCAATATAGATACTGATTAGAAGTAGTATTTAAGAACTCTATCATATTTTTTTTTATAGATATTTTCTCATTCTTGTTAATTTCTTGTTACATATTTGTTACTTTTTCTTGCAAAATTCTCTATTATTCATTATTTTGAATCAGCATTAAGTAACAAACAGGTATTAGCATGGAAATCAAAATAAGACAAAAGCAATTGAAAGATAACAAGAAAAGCCTGTATTTAGACTGTTACTCTAAAGGCAAAAAGAGACAATATGTATTCTTGAAGCTTTATTTAACTGGTGACAGGAAAGAAGATAAGGTACAACTTGAACTTGCTCAAAAGATCAAGATAAAGTATCAGAATGAGTACAATCATAAATTATATGGCTTTCCAATTGTGAAAGACAGCTCTGAAAGCCTTATTAACTTTTATGAAAAGTACCTCTCAGAAAAGAAGAAATCAGTGGAAATTGCAAAAAACTGTCTGAAGCATCTTAGAGACTATATCGGAAACAAGAATGTTCTTATATCTTCAATAAATGTTAAATGGTTGAATGACTTCCAGAACTATATGTTAAGCAGAGTCAAGCCCAAAACAGTAATCTCATATATGATAATGTTAAAAGCATGTTTGAAGTTGGCTGCAAAACAAAAGATGTTTAATAATGACATACTCACTGATATAGAACACATTGATTATAAGAATCCATTGAGAATATACCTTACAACTGAAGAAATCCAGAAATTAGCACAGACAGAATGTAAATATCCTGAAGTAAAAAGGGCTTTTCTGTTCTCGTGTTATACAGGCTTTAGAATCAGTGATATTAGGCAACTAAGATTTGAACATATTCATGGAGACCGGATTGAGATAATTACACAGAAGACAGGAGAGGCTTCATATTTACCTTTAAGCCTAATGACAAAGAAGATTATTGGCTCTTATGGGCTGCCGAATGATCTCATTTTTACACTTCCATGCAAGGAGACACTTTGTCGAACTGTCAGAAGATGGGTAAAAGATGCAGGAATAGAGAAAAAAATTACTTTTCACAAATCAAGACATACATTTGCAACACAAGCCCTTACTAATGGAACTGATATTTACACAGTGAGTAAACTCCTGAATCATAAAAACCTGTCTACAACTCAAGTATATGCTTCTGTCACCGACAAATTAAAGCAAAAAGCTGTAAACAGCCTTCCGGAAATAGATTTATAAAGCATCAAGTCAATTAGATCAGTACTGTAGCAATGATCACAAGTGAAAGAACACATTAAAGACAAATCATTTATACAGTCCAGTCTTATTTCATCAAGTTTTCAAGTATATGATTATTGGCAAGGAAAAAATGTGGAAAACCATGTTTATAATCTTCCTTTCTCAAGTATTATTTTGCTTTTATTAGTATTTATCAATTTGTAGTTGTTATTGTTACACTATTTAGAGGTATTATCAATAAAAGAGATATAAAAGCCCACCAAGTAAGAGCTGAAGGGCTTTAATATAAAATGGTTGTACGGAAATTTTGTTAAACAAACATAAGGAATATACAAAACATAGAAGAAGACAATTGTCTTATAAATAATTTATGTTTAACACAAAGAGACTTAGACTATGAATATAGCAACTCAAATAAATGAAATTAGGAACTTATTACAACAACTTACAGGATCAACAAAAGACACAATGAACACGGAAGAAGCAGCTCAATATATTGGCTGTTCAAAATCACACCTCTATAAATTGACATGTAACAAGCTGATACCTCACTACAAACCAAATGGAAAGTTCATTTATTTTGATAGAGATGAATTGTCAGCATGGTTAAAACAAAACAAAGTTGTATCTGAATATGATCTTCAGGAAATTGCACAGAATTATGTTCAACAAAATCAGCTGGAGTACTAATGAAAAAAATCATAGATTATTACTATAAATTTGATAGGAATGTTAAGACATTCAAGAGGTTCGATCTTGTAGCAAAGTCAGGTTGTTACAGCCCATTAGAGGAACACAATAAAAAAGGAGAAATATTCATATATTGTGTAAGAACCGATGACATGAGGCACATCAAGAAAAAATCAGACTTTGCCTTAACTTCAAGGAGTAGTAAATACCTGTCAGGTCTGTTCTTTCCTGAAATTCAAAAGCCAAATTTAGCTTATGGTGACATGCTCTATACTCATGACTTGCTATTAGTGAATCTAATGGACAATAGTCTTGAGATTTTTGTTTGCAAGGACATGTTACAATTCAAAGACATGATTTTACAGATGTTTGTTTCCGGTGACCTCGATGAAATAATTGAGGAATTCAGGAGAAATTAAAAATAAATCAGGGGTTGCTGTCCCAGGCAGCCCCTTGTATTATTTCAAATGTTTTTAACAAATAGTAACTTACTGACACTTTTTGTCAATTTATGACTATTGAGAGGCATATCAAATGATAGATACAGTAACACTATGGTCAAATATTGGAAGTCCAGTCAATCAAGACTATCTATGTAACATTCAAGAAAAAATATATACCAATACAGGAGAACTTGTGATCTATGCAACTCTGAGTAATATGAGAGTCAAAATAACAAATGAACATATCTCGATTACCGGCAGCTTGCCTAAATACATATATGGTAACAATATTCAGGTATTGAACAGAACAGATACAAAACAAGCCCTTGAGCAACTCTCAGAGGAACTATCACATAACATCAATGAGTTCAATGTTTCAAGACTTGACTTAGCTAATAACTTGGTTTTAAACTATCAGGTTAATAGTTACCTGTCCAGCTTTGGCTCTTTACAATACTTCAAAAAAGATGTTTATGATAAATACTCAGTTCTATATAGGAATGCCAAAAGAACAGTAGAATTCTATGATAAAAGCAAGGAGAGAACCTCAAAGAAATCAGAGCTGCCTGCTTTTCTTGATGGACATAATATCTTAAGATATGAATATCAGTTAAAGAAACAGCCCAAAAGTATATTGGGATTAAAAGAGCTGAAAGCCAGCTATCTATTTGATGAAAATTTCATTAAAGAGCTGTCAACAATATGGAAAGAAACATATTTCAAGATAGAAAAAAACAGAACTATCAAATTAAACAATGAGGTAATACCTATGCTTTCAAGCAAATACTTAATGAAATTGTTGGCAGCTCAAGGAATTGAAAAAATTGGCTTTGATAATCTTCTTTCAATGATAGATCAGGAAAAAGCTAAATTCAATGAAAGAGAGTTCTACAGGCTCAAGAATGCAATCAAAGAATTAGTAAAAGAGCCTGCTCTTACAGAACCAAATGAGAACATACTGGAACTTGACAGGAAAATTATTCAAGTAGCTGATCATTACAGGTAACAATCGAATATAAGAGCTTTTTAGCACAACTGCATAGCTCAACACTCATTGTACCTGAAAAAGCCTTGTAAAGCCATTTATGAGGCTTTTTCCTGCTTGTAACTGTATTTATCACTGTATGAGGTTGAATATTTATTAGACAATAAGAAACATTCAGTATCGTCTATCTAAAAAGTTTTGGTTTTCATCTTTCAATTTACTAAATTCTTAAAAATTGTTACTCTTATGTTACTTTTATGAATTTGGAATAGTATACATCAATAAATAAACATTTTTATGTCTTTTGTGTCGGAGACAGCGGAATTGTGAAAAAATCGACGGATGGTGGAGAACATTGGACAGAGCTATCCAGGGCAACCTATAATAATTTAAGGTCTGTTTTTTTTATTGATAGAGAAAATGGATGGGCTGTAGGCGACATTGGTGTTTTAATCAAGACGACAAATGGAGGAAACGACTGGGTTGAATCAAAGCCAGTGTTTTGCAATTATCTTTTTGATGTTATGTTTATTGACAAGAACAACGGCTGGGCTGGCGGTTCCGGTCAAACCTTATTAAAAACAACAGACGGCGGCAATAGCTGGACAAAAGTAAATATAAATGTTAATAGCATTAATCAGGTGAAATTTTTTGATAGAGATAATGGATATATTGTTACTGAATTAGGGATTTATAAAACAACTGATAATGGCAATCAGTGGGAAAAAACTATTGCTATGAATGGAATTGTTGCTGCCGGTTTCATTGATAAGAATTCCGGCTGGTTTCTTGATTCATACGGATATGCTTACCGTACAAAAGATGGAGGTATTACCTGGGATAAAGTATTCTATTGTAAAAAAGCCGTTTCAATTGCCTTCTGTGATGAAAATAACGGATGGATTTTGGCTAATGAAAATAATGACAAATTAGAGTCTGTAATTTATATTACAACCAATGGAGGTAAAAACTGGGGAAAAAGCCTTCCGATAAAGGGTTTAAGTATGAATAGAATGATTCAAAAAGATATGGAAAACGTCTGGGTTCTCAATCAATACGGAATAGTTTTCAAATACAATCCGAAGAATGGAACAGAACCGTTGCCTGTCGTTCTGTCTTCGCCCGTCAATAAGACCGTTGTGCGGAACAGGGAAGTGAATTTAAGCTGGAGTCAAGCTCCCGACAGTTCAATCTATCATCTTCAGGTAGCTAAGGATGATAATTTTGGTAATTTGATCTGTGATATTGACATATTCGCTAACGGATACAAAATGTACGATCTTTTCAGTTCAACAGAATATTTCTGGAGAGTATCATATACATATAAAAACGAAATTACAGACTGGTCTGAAACCAGGAGTTTTATTACCTCAGACAAGATTTTTTCCGATGGAATTTTCAAATGGCAGTATCCTTATCCGTATGGATATAATTTATACTCCATATCTTATATTAATTCTAACAGCGCTGTAGCCGTTGGCGATGAAGGAGCAATTGTTAAAACGACCGATAAAGGCATTTCCTGGTCCCTGATTGATGATTACACAGGCAATTGTTACAATAAAGCCTTGTTTGTCAATGAAAATATTGGCTTTGTTATTGGCAGGGACGGAGCATTATTAAGAAGCAGCGACGGGGGAAATACATGGACTGTTTTCAGGATGGACATCGGCAATCTGAAAGGAATAGATTTCATTGACAATCAGACCGGCTGGATGTGTGATGAAGACGGAAGGGCAATGAAAACTACAGATGCCGGCTTAACCTGGACGTCGCAATATATCGGAGAAGGACTTCTTTTGTCGGATATTCATTTTATCGATGAGATGCGGGGGTGGGTAGTTACTATGTATGGTGTCATGTATTACACAACCGATGGAGGTATCAACTGGACAGTAAGGATGCCGAATATTGACGGTATATCAACAATTGAATTCATAGATAATTACAGAGGTTTTGCTATGTGCAATGATGATTCCTTCGTCCGTACTACCGACGGTGGAATTACCTGGGATTCAATTGTGAGCTTAAATTATTACATATATGGTATCTACGACATTTGTTTTGTCGATAGCCTGAATGGATGGATTAGCGGCTGTCAGGGCGCTTCATTGAAAACGTCGGACGGTGGCTATAATTGGGAGGATTATAGTACTCCAGGCGACAGCGCCTTTTTCTCCGTCAATTTCTTCGATTCACTTAATGGTATTGGTGTCGGTTATAAAGGGACTGTTGCTGTAACCACTAATGGAGGAAAGAACTGGTCAAATAGTAAAAACAGTAATATCTATAGATTAAACGATGTGTTTTGCCTTAATAAAAATACGGTTTTTGCTGTAGGAGATAATGGAGGAATTAAGACTACCGATGGGGGCAACAGTTGGAATAAAACAAAAAGCACAATAGGACTTGCTAATATTTTCTTTCTTAATGAGACTCTTGGCTGGGCTGATACTCGTGGTGGAATGTTCTTAAAAACTACTGATGGCGGCGGGAGTTGGAAATCCATACAAAATAGTTCATGTGATTTTAACGGGAAAATATATTTCAAAGATGAAAATAACGGGTGGGTATTAGCTGAAGGTTCGCTGTCGAGAAGTTCAGACGGAGGTAATACATGGAAACATGGAAATATTACTTCATGGACTGAAGATTTCCAGATTCTTAATGATTCCATTGCCTGGGCTGTCGGCAAGGAAGGTAAAGTATTGAAAACTGAAGACGGCGGCAACACCTGGTCAGCTCAGGACATCGACACACTAATTGACTATACCCGAGTCTTTTTCTTAGACACAATCACCGGTTGGATAATAGATGAATACGGCATTTTGAGAAAAACTACAGACGGCGGCAAAACATGGAGAGTCCTGAACAATTTCACTTGTATATATCAGGTATATTTCTTTGATGAGAATAACGGATGGGGAAGATCAGGAAATTCGGTAATACAATCGACCGACGGAGGGGAGAACTGGTTCGTTGTTGATGGAAGAAATGCCATTGATTTCTCATTTGCCGACTCAAGCAACGGTTGGTTCATTAATTCTTTCGGTATTTTCAAATACACCGGCGAAGGAACTGTTTCCGTCGAGGAGCAGCCCAGGGAAACTGTTGCGCCTTCGGTTCTGTCGGTCAGTCCCAATCCGGCAATGGAATTTATTAATGTGAAGTTTGACAGCGGCAACGGCAGCGACTGTGAGGTCACAATCTGCAATCTGGAGGGTATTGCGCTGTACAGGGAGAGAGTGCTTCAAGCCGGACTATATATGAGGAAGATCGACATTAGCAGCCTGCCGCGGGGTGTGTATTTCCTTAGTGTGAGGCAGAACGGTAACGACATAGTAGAGAAATTCATTAAACAGTAGTATTGCTTCGTTAGCTGAGGAGAATGTAAAATTTAACCGGAGATGGCTGATATTTTAATTTTAAGAGAGATTCTTCGTTTTATTTTCATATATTAGGCATCGATGTCCGGTGTCGGCCTGAAACAGGCTTAAATTGGCCGGAAGACTGACGTGTGCAGTCAAACAGGCGTCTGGGCAAAAGGATGAGTTTCTTTGAAAAGTTCCGGGAAAAAGTAACATTAATGATAACCGGAGACAGAATTGAAAAGCTAAAATCTGAAGTATATGAAAAAACTGAAGAAAATTGAAAGGTCGTTTCCTCTGAAGCCGGAGTGGAGGATCATTCTCGACCACTTAGTTTACCACGACAGCGCCCTGCTGTTCCGGGTCTGCCGAAAGATGATTACACTGCTCGACAGGATGCAGGTGGAAGAAATCCGCTTCCTGCTGGAAAAACTCAACCCGACTGTCAAAACGCGCAGCGACGATCAGTTCTACGGCCAGAACTGGCCTAAGTCCAAAGGCAGCCCTTTCAATGCCGAAGAGATATACCAGGAAATTTTCCGGATTGCAGACATATACCTTCCTGACGACGAGATTACCAAGCACCTGTCCTTGTGGATCCACCAGGAACAGCTGAGTTTCCTGTCCCGTCTCTTAGAAAGGCGCAATGCTCCCCTGGGAGAAGTCGTGGACGCCGTTAAACGCTACCTTAGCATTTTTAAACCCGGTACTCACCAGGCCCTCGACGACGAGATCCTGGGACTGAGAGTGGGGCTGATCTCACGCTTCCTCTCCGACAACCTGCTGTATATTAATGTTGCCAAGGAATACATCAAGATCAGTGAGATGGATAAGATACTCGACAGGACTGTAGGGCTTGCCAGCGGCAACGGGAAACTCGGCGGAAAAAGCGCGGGCATGATCCTGGCGCGCCAGGTACTCCTCGACAGGAAGAAAATCAACCCGCTTTTCGAAAATGTCTTTACACCCAAAAGCCGCTTCCTCACTTCCGACGTCCTCCTCGAATTCATACACTACAACGCTCTCGAAGAGTTCGTTTTTACCAAGTACGAAAGTCCTGAGGCAATCAAGAAGGAATTCAACTTCCTGGAATATATATTTAAAAACTCACAGTTCCCGCCTGAGTCGATGTATGCTTTCAATAAAATTCTCGACGACATGAAGGGGAAACCAATGATCGTCCGTTCTTCGAGCCTCCTCGAAGACAGTTTCGAAGCCTCTTTCAGCGGAAAATACAAGAGCCTGTTCATCTCGAATACCGGCACGAAGGAAGAGAGGATGGCTGCCTTAGTTAATGCGGTAACGGAGGTGTATGCATCGACTTTCGGCCCCGACCCGATAGAATACAGGCGGGAGAGAGGCCTGCTGGACTTCAGGGAGGAGATGGGAATACTGATTCAGGAGGTAGTCGGCAACCAGGTCGGTAAGTACTACCTGCCCTGCTTTGCAGGTGTTGCCTACAGTTACAATGAGTTCCGCTGGTCTCCGCGCCTGCGCCGCGAAGACGGGGTCATCAGGATCGTCGCGGGACTGGGAACCCGTGCAGTGGACAGGACGATGAACGATTACCCGACGCTGTTGTCTCCGGGACAACCCGCGCTGAAGGTTAATACCTCCGTCGATGACATTCTCCGCTACTCACAGCAGTACGTCGATGTAATCAACATGGAGAAAAACAGGTTTGAAACAATCAGGCTGACTGAACTGATCGACGAATGTAACGGATATTTTCCGGGAATAGAGAAGATTACGTCGATGTACAGGGACGGTACTCTTGTCGATCCCGTCAGCGCCATGGCAGATTTCCGCAAAGAACAATTAGTCGTTACGTTCAATAATCTCGTCAATAAGTCTAAGTTCATCAACCAGATTAAGGAGATACTGACAGAGTTGCAGCTTGCCTTCAAAAGCCCTGTCGATGTGGAATTCGCTTCTGACGGCGAGAAGATTTTCCTGCTCCAGTGCAGGCCCCAAAGCCAGTTCTCAAACCGTAATGCGGTCCGTATTCCTTCAGGCATACCGAGGGAATCCATCATTTTCTCGGCGAATGAATTTGTCAATTCGGGTATTGCCAAAAACATCGAGTATGTTGTCTATGTTGACGGCAACGAATTCAACGTCCTGCCGACAATCGAAGACATTCACGAAATTGTGAAGATTGTCAGTACCCTGAACCGTATGCTCCCGAGGAAGAAGTTCATCCTGATCGGCCCTGGCCGCTGGGGCAGCAGGGGAGACGTGAAATTAGGCGTCCCTGTCATTTACAGCGACATTAACAATACCGCGATGCTGATCGAGGTGGCGCGGGAAAAACACGGCTATGTACCTGACCTGTCCTTCGGTACGCACTTCTTCCAGGACTTAGTCGAGTCGAACATCATGTACCTGCCGCTCTATCCGGACAACCCGGACAACGTATTCAACGAGCAGTTTTTCCTCACCATGCCTAACCACCTCGAAGAATTGCTGCCCAATTACAGTAAATATTCAGGTGTCCTGAAGCTCGTCAAACTTGACGACGACCGGCCCCTGAGTGTGTATATGGATGGAGAGATAGGCAAGGCGGTTGCATATATTGAAGAATAAAGATAAATTAATGTTTTTTAATTTAACGTAACTTTTATTATATTAGAGATTATTATTACTAAAGTTTGTTAGTAAGATTAACGATATTTAATAGAGAATTTTGTAATTGTTAAGGAAGACGAATTAGTAATATGCCATCAGTAACAGCATTGATAGAAACACAGGAATTCGCGACGCTGCCGCCGGTAGCGGCACGGGTACTCAAGCTATTAGAGGACGACAACATCGACATCAGGGACATCTCCAAGGTCATCGAGGCAGACGCTTCCTTGACTCTTAAGCTTCTCAGAGTTGCCAATTCTCCTCTGTACGCTACCCGAACGGAGATCAACTCCATCCAGCAGGCAATCATCACGCTTGGCCTTAACAGGCTTACCAACATTGTCCTCGGAGTCTCCATTTTCTCGCGCTTCCTGATGAGTTCGCAGAAACAGGCAGCCGGCATCATGGAGAAATTCTGGTGGCATTCGTCCTGTACAGGCATTGTTGCCAAAAGCATTGCAACTAAGATCAAGCGTTTCTACAAGGAAAATGAATTCATCGGCGGCTTGCTGCACGACATCGGCAAACTGGCAATGCTCCAGTTCGACTCCACGAAGTATATTGAAGTGGTAAGGCTGATTGAAGAAGAGAACATGGTGGACATCGATGCGGAGAGAGAGATATTCGGTTCCGACCATGTTGAAGTCGGCGAGCATATCGCAAAAATGTGGAAGCTGCCGGCCGAACTTACACATATAATTGCATACCACACAAGTCCGTCAGAAGCGCCCGAATACCGCGAGATAATCTCCGTGGTAAGGTTCGCGGACCTTCTGTGCGAGATCTGGGGCGCCGGCGTCTTCGAAGGCATTAAAGAAGTGGAATTCGAGAACGAAGAGTCGTGGAAGGTACTCTGTACCTCCTATCCCGACCTGGTAAACCTCGACGTGGAGACCTTTACTTTCGAACTGGAAGAGGAATTCAAGAAGTCGTCGCAGTTCCTTAACCTGATTGTTTCGGAAGCGTAGATAGATATCTGATTCTCCCGGATATTGCTCGGAACTTGCAATTATCACATTATTAATTGATATATAGCGATTTAACGATTTTCCCCTCATTGGATAAGGAGGGGGCAGGGGGTCATAAGCGTTAACTTAAGATTTGGAAATTATTATTTT
>CAZWLN010000045.1:0-38742 GCA_964634885.1 uncultured Hyphomicrobiales bacterium
CACCAGTCACTAACAACCGACCACCAGTCACTAACAACCGACCACCAGCCACTAATCACCGACCACCAGTCTCAATTCCGCATTTCTCAAAAATATAATCCACGTTCCTGAAAATATCATCATACGAGAACAGCTGTTCGAGTTCTTCTTTAGTAACATGCTTCATCATGTCTTCGTTATCGAGGCAGGTCCTTATGAAGGGAATATGTGTCTCCCAGGTTTTCATTGCCGACTTTTGGACGATCTCGTATGCCTGCTGCCTCTTAAGGCCTTTACCTGCAAGCAGGAGCAGTACTTTCTGTGAGTAGATTAGGCCGTTGGTAAGCGACAGGTTTTTAATCATATTGTCAGGATAGACAATAAGCTTTTCAATAAGGTTGATAGCCCTGTTAAGGATATAGTCGCAGGAAATTGTCGAGTCGGGGAAGATTACCCTCTCGACGCTGCTGTGAGATATATCTCTTTCGTGCCATAGAGTGTTGTTTTCGATGGCTGCAATGCAGTTGGAACGCAGGAGGCGTGCCTGTCCGCAGATGTTCTCTGAGGAGATGGGATTGCGTTTGTGGGGCATTGCCGAACTGCCTTTCTGGCCTTTTGAGAAAAACTCCTCTGCTTCGAGTACTTCCGTGCGCTGCAGGTGGCGAACTTCAGTTGCAATTTTCTCCAACATGCTCCCGATCATGGCAATGGTAGTAAGGAAGAAAGCGTGCCTGTCCCTCTGGATTACCTGGGTTGAGATGGGCGCAGCTTTCAGTCCCAGCTTTTCGCATACGTATTCTTCCACCCTGGGGGAAAGGTGTTCGTAAGTGCCTACGGCGCCGCTGATCATGCCGACGCTGATTTCGTCGATTGCGTCTCTCATTCTCTTGATGTTCCGCCTACATTCGTCGTAGTACAAGGCCATCTTCAGCCCGAACGTAGTGGGTTCGGCGTGAATGCCGTGGCTCCTGCCGACGCAAACAGTGTATTTATGTTCTTTTGCCCTGTTTTCGAGAGTCTTGGACAGCTTCTCAAGCCCTTTCAGGATCAGTTCCCCTGCCTGCTTGCACTGTACTGCCAGGCAGGTATCGAGCACGTCGCTGGAAGTCATGCCTAAGTGTATGTATCTCGAAGGTTCGCCTACATATTCCTCGACGTTGGTGAGGAAGGCAATGACGTCGTGCTTCGTAGTCTCTTCGATCTCGAGAATGCGTGCGATGTCGATTTTTGCCTTCTTTTTAATCACCTCGACGGCGTCGCGGGGAATGACACCGAGTTCTGCCTGCGCTTCACAGGCGAAGACCTCTATGTCCAGCCATATCTTGTATTTATTCTCGTCGTTCCATATCTTTCCCATCTCTTCGCGGGTGTATCTTGGTACCATTTTTCTCAACCTCATTTATTCTAAATAATAAAAAACAAAAATAGAAAGTTTAGAGTTTCTATGGAAGTAAATATTTTAACTACCAATTAAACTCCGGCTCCCACAGGTGTTTTACTATGTCAACCCTGTCCCCGACGAAGGTAACACCCTCTGCTTCGAGCATCTCCCGCATGAAATCGGGAGTGGCAAAATGTATCCTGCCGGTCAGTTCGCCGTTGCGGTTTACCACCCTGTGTGCCGGCAGGCGCTTTCCGCCGGGCGAGTAGTTCCCTGCAGCAATGGCGTTCAGGGCCCAGCCTACCATTCGGGCGGATGAACGCAGCCCTGTTGCACTGGCAATCAGGCCGTAAGTCGTTACCCTCCCGGCAGGTATTCTTTCAACGATGGAATAAACTCTTTCGAAAAAGTCTTCGCTCGCCATACGGCTTCTCCAAGATTTCATGTTCAACAATTTTACTTTCGTAAAAATAAATAATTTACTCCAACGACAAATCATATTTAAACAGAATGGAAAAAGACAGCAAATTCATAGAGTACCTGAGCGGGAGGCTGAAGGAGAAACTTCCGGGCGCTGAAGCTCACAGGTTGATGATGCCGGGGCTGGAAAAAATGCCGGACAGAACAATACCTCTGAAGAAAACTATTAAAAAGTCTGCGGTTCTGCTCTTACTGTACCCGAACGGCAACGGGCTGAATATCCTTTTGACGCTCAGAAGCAGGAACCTGGCAAGCCACAGCGGGCAGATCAGTTTCCCCGGAGGCCATCTCGAAAAAGGCGAAGGCGTCGTTCAGGCCGCCCTGCGTGAAGCCTGGGAGGAAATCGGGCTCGAAAGCGGCAAAGTTACGGTTGTGGGTAATCTCTCGGACCTGTATGTCCCGCCTTCAAATTTCGTAATTACGCCCGTAGTCGGGTTCAGCCCGGAAAAACCACACTGTTTCATCCACTCCCGCGACGAAGTAGAAGAAATAATCGACCTGCCGCTTGAAACTTTCACCAATGGAACACATTACGGCGTGGAAAAATGGAACTTCAAGGGCATGGAACTCGATGTCCCTGTCTGGCGTATTCACAGCCTGACACCCCTTTGGGGCGCCACCTCGATGATATTGAAAGAACTGCTCGTGCTCTGGGAAGAATACAAATCGGGCGTTAGTAGATAATTATATGCTATTTTTGTATTGAAAGGAAAATGCATTATTTAACAAAGAATAAGAATGAAGCAATTATCAGTAATACTACTCTTGCTTGCAGGTTTGTACGGTCAGTTACCGGCACAGTCATACATCGGCAATATTTATATCGACAGGCGGGACGTTTTCGACTCGACACAGAAAGACTGGTTCTTTGCCGCACGTCTGGCCAACTCGCTCCATACCCTCACAAAATCATACCTCATCGAGGATGAACTGTTGTTCGGGAGCGGCGACATCATCGACGAGGACCTGCTCGAAGAGACCGAACGCAATCTGAGGTCCATGGGTTTGTTTTCCAATGTCCGCATCGAGGTGGATTCGGCAGGCGATGATAAATATGATATTTTTGTTGTGACCCAGGACAAGTGGTCCACTTCACCGAACCTACTCTTCGGAACCGGCGGCCGATCGACGAATTACGGGATGCGGATGAAAGAGGAAAACCTCATCGGCACCGGTACCTATCTTTCTGTCGAAGGACTGTACAGGACTGAGAACGGCATCGGCTGGCAGGGCATTGGCGAGCTTAAGCAGCGGCGCCTGTTCCGGTCCGAATACTCCCTTGCAGCAAGATTGCTGGCCCACAAGTACCGCACCGAACAATCGCTCGACCTGCAAAAGCCTTTCCGGACACTGAACACTGAGTATTCATACGGCATTAACTTCATCAATAACTATGGGGATGATTTCCTTTACGCTTCCCATGACGACAAGAACCTGATGCCCTTTCACGAGCGGAGGATCAAGGGGTGGTTCTCAAGAGGCTGGAAGAGGTCCGACAGGGTGTTCTTCACTTCCATGATCGAAATGGAGGACGTCAACCGGGGTAAACCGGAGTACAAACGTGCCTATGACAACTCAGGCAAGATACTTCTGGCTTTCTCTTCTGTTTCGGAAGACTACTATAAGATAAACTGTATTAATTACTATGCTGTGGAAGATATGCCCATTGGGGGCTGGGGTACTGCCGTGCTGGGCAAGACATTTGCCGTCGGCTCGAAAGGCGAGAGCATGTACTATGTCGGCGCCCAGGGCGAGAAGTCCTGGCTGCTCGGGAACCTGTACCTTTTTGCACAATTGGCCGGGGCTACCTCTTTCAGCAGTTCCCTGTCAAAATATACCTATGAAGAATTCATGGGATTGGGCTTTTACAGGCTCACTGACAGGATTGTGGCGGCAGCAAGAGTCAGGCAGCAGACCGTGTGGCGCTGGAACAGGCTCAGGCAATTGATACTCGACAACGAAACCGGCCTGAGAGGCTACTCTGTCAATGACCTACAGGGAGACAACAGGTTTGTTGCCAACATTGAGATGAGGTTCTTCCCCGATATTGATGTGTGGATTGCCAGGCTGGGCGGGGTTCTGTTCTTTGATACCGGAACGGCCTGGCCGCAGAAGGTGGACCTTTTGAAGACCAGGTGGCACAGTTCTGTTGGGTTTGGTTTCAGGGTGGAGAACATGAAAGCCGACGGGCCTAATGCCCTGTTCAGGATAGATTTTGCTTTCAATCTCGACCAGAAGCGTTTTGCAGAAATCATCTTTACTACGGACCAATTATTCTCTGCATTCCAGGGACATGGTTTCCGCCTGCCTGAAATATACGGCCTCGATTTTGATTATGAATAGTATTATTCATATATTGCTAAATATTTAATTTCATAGGGGATTATTGTGGACAGGAAAAAAACGGTAGAAAACCTGACGCTCAATGTCAACGAGATATTCTACTCCTTACAGGGTGAAGGAAGCCGCGCCGGACTGCCCTGTGTCTTCGTCCGGCTCCAGGGATGCAACCTGTGCTGCGACTGGTGCGACACTGCCTATGCCCGTGACCCTGACGCAGAAGCAGTGGCGATGACAGCCCCGGAAATCATCTCCGCAATTGAAAAATATAATTGCAGGTTTGTGTTGTTTACCGGTGGAGAACCCCTGGCCCAGCCGGACTGCCTGCCATTGATTGACTGGTTCTGCCAATCGGGCTATACTACTGCTGTCGAAACAAATGGAACAATGGCATTAGACCACATCGATCCGACAGTGATTAAGATTGTTGACATCAAATGCCCCGGCTCGAAAATGTCCGAATACATCAGGCATGAAAATATTGCCTTCCTTACGCCTCGCGATGAAGTTAAGTTTGTCATCGGCAGCCGTGAAGACTACGAGTTCGCTGTTGCTTACACAGAAGCAAACGAGCTTGCCTCAAAGTGCGGAGAGATACTGTTCTCGCCCGTTTCCGGCAGGATATACCTTAAAGACCTGGCAGAATGGATAATCGAAGACAGGTTGAATGTCCGCCTTCAGGTACAGTTGCACAAGGTAATCTGGGGCCCTAATGTAAGGGGAGTGTAAATAAAGCGCAATGATGTGTAAGAGATTGATATATACTGTTGCGGTAACCATGATCCTGCCTCAGGGCAGGCTACTGCTGTGTGCCCCGTCAGGTGATACGGGATTCTTTGACTCCCTGACAGTGGGTGATATTTTCATTATTTTGGCTATTATCTTTATTGTCGTCCTGGGTTTCTTCCTCGGGAATAACCGAAAAGAGGCGAGGTCTGCCGACGAAAAGCTGTCGAGGCTGAAGCATGAGACCGACAAAGAACTGATGGACGGCATATTCTATGCCCAGAGCCTGCAGCATTCTCTTCTTCCCGATGAGGATAAGATTAAGGAATCGGTAAGCGACTGTTTTATTTTGTATATGCCCAAGGACATAGTCTCCGGAGATTTCTTCTGGTACAGGGACTTCGGAGGCTTTTCGGTTGTTGCCGTCGTGGACTGTACCGGCCACGGCATCCCCGGCGCTTTCATGTCGATGATCGGCAGTACCTTGCTGAACAGGGTTGTGATAGAAAAGAATATATATGACCCGTCGGAAATACTGGAGCGTATGGATGAAGGCATTCGCGACATCCTGCGCCAGGACCAGGAAGGAAGCGAAACCGACGACGGCATGGAGGTATGTATTTGCCTGATTGACAGGGAAGCGAAAAAGGTAGTGTTCGCAGGAGCCCACAGGCCCCTTGTCTATTACTCGGGCGGCAGCATTCACGAGATCAAAGGTACACGCAGGCCAATCGGCGGAAGGATGAGGAAGTCGGTCAAAAAAACCTTCTTTAACCAGGAGATACCGATACTGCCGGACACTGCGATTTACCTGACGACAGACGGCCTCATCGACCAGAACGACAAGGACGGCAAGAAATTCGGCAGGCAGAGGTTCTTCGAGGCGCTGGCGTCGTCGTCGGGCCTGAAGATGATCGAACAGAAATACAGGATTATTAATGAATTGAATACATTCCGCAAGAGCATACTCCAACGGGACGACATTACAGTAATCGGCATCAAACCGTAAGGGGAGTGGGGCGATTGTAAATATTTTCACGATTAAAAATTATAATACTCATAAATTGGGTAATATATCAATATTCATGGTTAGTTACCTCAAGTAATAATCAGTTCTATTTAATTTCCTTAGGTTTGTCAAATATACTCTCGCCTGTTTTATCCATTTTTTCGCGGCTTATTACGATCATCCCGGGTTTGTTATTAAATATACACTTCCATTTTCGGGAAATGACACAACTTCCTTGAGGCGACCTTGTGGGGCCATAAAGAAGAAAATTGCAAATGTCTGTTGATGTCATATACTCGGAAGACAGAGGCGTATGAGAATGCATTATCATCTCGGTAGTATCACCTCCTTTTGAGTAGTCTATTGGAAAGAAAGTCTGATGGAGTTTATACTTCTTGAACAGGTTACCATTCATGTCATAGTTTAGCTGATAGTCATTTCCGAATGGTATTGTATAAGGCTTCTCAATACTGGTTAAAAGGAAGACTTTAATTGTATCGGCATCCCTGATGAAATCAATATTGAATTTCGATCCTTTGGGAAGCCAAAACATAGAGTCAGCGAAAAGTGCCTCAGTTAATAAATGTTCCCTAATCTTATAAATCAATGATTCATATTCGTTCAAGGGCCTTAAGGTCGGGTCTGTCAGCATTGTTTCCTCTCGTACCGTATCGAGGAAGTAATATGTAACGAATGCTTTTGGCACAGAGTTGTCCAACTTTAGATATACACAGTAAAAGTCTTTTCCTATGTTGTAAGAAAAATACCCTTGTAAACCAATTTTCTTGTAATCATAATGCGATACAAGTGTGTCTGTTGAAATCCAGGCTGCCCGTTCCAGATTGTACAAAAGGAAACCTTCACTTACGATTTTGTCGATAGCAGCCTGATCCGGTTGTTCTTCAGAAAAGAGGGAATTTTGCGCTATTATTGCCAGCAGTAACGGAATTATAAAATACTTTTTCATAGTTTTTCCAATTTAATGAGTATTTAAAAGAAGATACTTCTTCACTTCAAATGAAAACCTACTCCGAAAATATTCTTTAATTTAAATAAATCAGGACACTATTACAAATTTATATTCTTCCCGAAAAATTCCTCAATTGTCGAATAGGTCTCGATTGTTCCCAGGCCTCCGATCTCCTTTAGTATCGTGTCGAAGTTGCCGGTCAGCGCTACGGTGAGCTTGTCGGGCACAAAGTATTTTTTCTGGATCTCATAGATTTCGTCGAGCTGCGAGGCGGCAATCCTGTTGTAGAAATCGTCGTAATAGGTGGGAGGAAGCGAGAACAGGTCGATTGTATAGAGGAATGTCATTATCTGCTGCGGTGTTTCAATATTACGTATGAACGAACCAAGGATGTACTGTAAGGCACGGCTGTGCTCCTCGGCAGTGATGGGATAGAGACTGATTTTACGCATCTCCTCTATGCTTTTGTCGATGGAGTCCCTTGTTGCCGAGTCGTTAACTTTGGTTGTTACGGAAAGATAGGAACCTAAGAGCCGGGAATTGACCGAGCTTCCGACACCGTAAGTGTAGCCAAGTTCTTCCCTTAGCAGGGCGTTGAGCCGGGAGAGGAAATAGCCGCCGTAAACGGTGTTGACAACCTGTAGCAGCGGGTAGTCCGTGTGTTCCCGTCCTATCGACGGCATGCCGATCTTCAGGGAGGCCTGCTGGGAGTCGGGTTTGTTCAGGGCTACGAGGTTCAGGTGCGAGCCGGAAGGAGTATTCATGGGAATGCCTTTGAGCCTGTCGATTGGCGCATTGCCGGCTTTTGGCCTGATAAACAGATTTTCGAGCGTCTCCGTAACAGCTTCTTTGTCGAAATTGCCGGCAACGAAAAAGACGAGTGGAGATGAACAAAGCGCCTTGTACCAGTTAAGGCAGTCCTCACGGCTGATGGCAGCGAGGCTCTCCGCTGTACCGGACAGGGGATGGCCGTATGGGTGTTTCCTGAACCAGGTGGTAAGGAAGACTATTGCCGAAAGGTAGCCGGGATCGGACTGGTCCTGGAGTATAGACGAGATGTTCTTCTTACGGGAGCGTTCCAGTTCATCGGCGCTCATCTCCGAATTGAAAAAACAGTCTGCCATTATCTCAAGCATAGTCCCGAGATGGTCCGTCAGGCAGTATGTCATGAATGAGGTCTCATCCCAGGAGCCGTTACAGCTCAGCGAAGCGCCGAGGAATTCCACTTCGTCGGCAATCTGTATTGCCGAGCGTTTTTGGGTTCCCTTAGTCAAAAGCTGCGACGTAATCGAACACAGGCCGGGTATATGCTCGAAATAGGCTCCGAGCCTGATCATCAGTTTCACCGATACAACCGGCTGGCTGCTGTCTTCTACGAAATAGACACTGGAGTTGTCAGACAAACGGCCTGTCTCGATGGCAGGAAACCGGAACTCCGGTAATTTATCGATAATTGGCGGATTAACCATAACTTTCTCTATTATTAAATGCAAACATTAACCTGCAAAAATAGCAAGATATTTCAAATTAGGGAGCATGAATTTAGGGCTTATTTCAAGAAAGACAGGACAGCGCCGACAGGCACGCCTGAACGTTCTGAGACCTCCTCCGGCGTCAGCCCGCCCTCGTGCATTCGTCTCAGGAATACTCCGAGCGGTTCGCCCACTTCAATCAGGTGGCCGTCAGGATCGAAGAAGCGTATCGTGAGCTGCCCCCAGGGCTCTTCCTGCACGCCGTGAAGGAACCTGACAGCGCCGTTGTTCAGACGGGAGAACAGGCCGGGAATGTCGTCTTCCTCGAAATAGAGTTCGAACCTGTTGGAGTCGGAAAAAGCCTCGAGACTGCTGCCGATGATGTGTTCCTTCCATATCGCCCAGATTGCAAGGCCTCCCTTGAAGGCGACGTTGGCGCCGAAGTCGTGTTCGATCTCTAATCCCAGGTTGTCGCGGTAAAAAGCAGTGGAAGCTGCAATATCCTTCACAAAGACTACTGTTGAGTTGAGTTTCATTGTTTTCCTGCTATTATTTATTAAAAATATAAATCAAAATTTGTATCGTGAAAAATTGGAGTTAATGCTACCAAGGGTTTTCAGTACCACTTCTTCCTTTTCATGAAAAGCAGCATTGCTACGGCTATTATGAGCATGATAGCGCTGACGGCAAGATAGCCGTACTGAAAATCGAGCAATGGTATATATCCGAAGTTCATCCCGTAGAAACCTGTGATGAATGTCAGGGGCAGGAAGATGGAGGAAAAGATTGTCAGTGTCCTCATTACCCGTTCCATTTTTTCATTGACGTTGGCCCGGTATATGTCCATCAGCTCCGTGTTCCAGCGCCTCAGGTCAGTCAGGGTTTCCTTCAGGTCGATGACTCTTCGGAAGACAGACTCTTTGATGGACTGCTGGTCTTCGAGGTCCAGTACGGGAGTGTCTTCGGCAAGTAAGATGTCGTTGACATTGTCCAGTTCTATCAGGTATTCCCTGAACGGCAGTATCTGTTTCCTGAGGTTGAGAATGCGCGCCAGCGTCCTTTTCGAATAGCGGGAGAGTACTTCTTCCTCGGCTTTCTCATGGAGTTCGTTGAACTTGACGAAGAAGTCGAAGTACCTGTCGATGACACATACCTTCAGCATTTTGTAAAAGAGGAAACCCACGCTTTTACCGATGGCGTTGCTCTTGCTTGTGCGCATCCTGTCGGTAACGGACTGAAACAGGCCAAGCCCCTTTTCTTCGACGGTAATAATAAAGTCCTCGCCGACGATGAAACTTACATGCTCGTCTTTGACGTCGGACCTTGCCGAGCTGTCATGCTTAACTAAGAATTTGACAAAAAAGATGTTGCCCATTGTTTCATGGAGTTCGAACCTGGCGGTGTCGATCAGGTCAGGAATCAGGGCCTCCGGGATGGCAAGGGCGCCGAAGACTGCACGGATGCTGTCCACATCGACGACAGTGTTGAAATGTATCCACATCTTGTAGTGCCTGTCCATCTTTGCCAGGACTTCATTGACAGAGGTACACTGGTGGAATTTTACGTCTTTGTCATTGTAAAGGCTCAGGTTAATAGCATAATTAAATTCCATTTATTTACTCTCGTAACAATAAAATGACTATTTTCAAATCTAATACAATTGTTTATTAAATAAAATTGATAATTTTTGTTTTGGTAAAGCAAATGAAAACAAAGTTCAGAGTTGCGATAATAATAATGCTGGCTGCCGGTTACGTGCAGTTGTACCCTGCCGGGCCAATCGACGGTACGAACCTCAGGAATCATGTCGAATACCTCGCTTCAGACTCACTGGCAGGCAGGGAACCCGGGACTCCCGGCGACAGGGCGGCAGCAGGCTATATCAGGAATATTATGAAACAGCAGGGCCTGAAGATGCTTTTCGAGGACGGCTACCAGTCCTTACGGATTGAGACGGGGGTAGTGCCAGGCAAAGGTGACAAGCTGGAATTTGACGGTTTCAAAGGCGTAGTTGCCAGGGATTTTCTGCCCCTGGCATTTTCTGCTCACAAGGCAGTAATAAAGGCTCCCGTCGTCTTCGCCGGCTGGGGTTTCAGTATAAAAACCCAGTTGATTGACTGGAACGACTACGAGAATCTCGACGTAGAAGGAAAATGGGTGATGGTGTTGAAAGGAGCACCGCAATCGAAAAACAAGAATATTAATTATGACGAGTATTCCACCACCAGGTCAAAAGCCAGGGTGGCTAAAGAAAAGAAAGCCGCAGGCATAATATTTGTATCGGGCAGTAAAACTGAACCTGAAGACGTTCTCTCGCCGATTACTGCCGAAGATTTCAGGTTCGGCGAAGAAATACCGGCAATCCAGATTACCCGGGCAACAGCAGAGAGGCTGCTGCGTAAGAATGGCATTACTGTAAGGGAAATCGAAGCGCTGCTCGACAGTGCCCAGAAATACTGCTCCTTTGAGACTGGCATTACTGCAACCATTGCTACCAGCCTGAAAACAAAAGGAGTCAGGACACATAATGTAGTTGGACTGCTCGAAGGAACAGACAAAAAGCTGAAGGATGAGTATATTGTGGTTGGGGCACACTACGACCACCTGGGGATGGGCGGCGCCGGATCGCGTATGCCCGACACTGTCGCTGTCCACAACGGAGCCGACGACAACGCCTCGGGGACGGCAACAATGCTTGAACTTATTGACTATTTCTGGGGGCACAGGCCCAAACGCAGCATCATCTTTGCAGCATTTACAGGAGAGGAACTTGGGACTTTAGGCTCGCGTGAATTCGTATCTTCTCCTCCTGTCGATCTTAAGAAGATTAAATTCATGGTTAATTTTGACATGATCGGAAGAATCGACCCGGAAGCGAAAATACTGACAATTACCGGCACCGGCACAGCAAAAGGACTCGATTCGATTGTCCGCGTCTGCGGAGAGAAGTCAGGGCTGTCTCTGGCCTTAAGGCCTGAAGGCATTGGGCCTTCCGACCAGGTAAGTTTCTATATAAAAGATATTCCGGTGCTTAACTTCTTCGGCAAGGCACACCTCGATTACCACACACCTTTCGACGATACCGACAAAATTAACTACCCCGGCCTGGAGCTTGTTG
Organism: uncultured Hyphomicrobiales bacterium; assembly: GCA_964634885.1. Lineage (GTDB taxonomy): Bacteria > Bacteroidota > Ignavibacteria > Kapaibacteriales > UBA2268 > DAINRZ01. Next base: position 11,476 of record CAZWLN010000045.1, read on the forward strand.
CCCGTTTTGCTGCCGTGCTTGTGGAAACAATTGCCGGCACAGATAAACCCCTGGAATTTTGCGAGTCCGGGCCTAAAAAAGCTCCTGAAGGAGCAGGACACGGCGGTTTGAAAGCCTCTCTCGGCATCATGCCCGATTTCTCGGCTGTGGGCATTGCCGGTGTACGCGTCGAAGCGGTCAATCCGACAAAACCTGCTGCGAGCGCTGGCATGCAAAAAGGCGACATCATCGTTGCCATCGACGGTAAGTCTGTATCCGACCTTTATGAATACACTGCACGCATGAAAAAATACAGCAGGGGAGACCGCATCAGTGTGGACATCATCAGGAACGGCGTAAAGGAAGTACTGATTGTTGACTTGTAGGAAGGGTTTACGCATCAAACCTTCCGAAAGTTGGGAACCTTCGGAAGGTTCACGACGGGCAAGGAGGGGAAAACCACTATATCGCTATATATCAATTGTTTATGTCATATTTATAATGCATAACGCAATATCCCGGTTTATAATGGTATGTAAATATGAGGTAAGCGTCTGAAAAGCCGGCCCCAACTCGTTTGGAAAAATTTTGATTTGGCATGGAAATTGAATTTCATAAGATTTTTCATTTATTTTCGATTATATATTGAGACCTTTTCCTCATTAATGTGTCATTATGATTGAATTTTGAAAGATATTCAAATATATGTTTATGGCGGAGGCGCTCTATGAAGACAAAAAATTTACTATTGCTTGTAATCCTGATTCTTGTAAATAGCACAGCTCATGGAAATTCTATCCGGGTTGACTCACTGCAATACCTGATGCAGAGCAGCGTCCCCGGAACTTTTAATGAAATTGCCGAACCCGTCGACAACTTTGAAATATTACTGTTCGACAGCCTGTATGGGAGGATGATACCGAGAGCTGTTTTCAGGAACACTTCCGGGAACAAATCCCTGGATTTCACAGCTTGCCTGTCCATCATCAGCATCGCATCCGGTAACAATGTATATATGCATGAAATAAACATTGATTCAGCGCTGCAAATTAATGGTTCGAATTGTGGTGTGAAGCTTTTCGACAAAAACGGGAAAGAACTCTCCGGTGTAACGAAGGTTCCACCGGGCGGCAGTGCAGAAGTTACTTTCAGTGAATTTTTTCCTTACGACAGCAGTTTTGTTTCCGACGGTAAACTTCGTTTGGCCGTTTTTTCGAAGTTTCCTGATGATGGCACTATTGGGGACTCCTTGTCTTACACCATCGAGGTAGTTAAACTGAAGAAAGATATGATGTCCCGTTCCGTTACTTCCGGACAAGGCAAGGACAATGCCATGCATCCGGTTTCGAATAATTGGATATGCAAGGGCGTAGAAGTCGTCGATGCCTGGGATTATGCACAGTTTCTTGACAAAGTCGGTTTTGATCTCGTTGACAAAAACATTTGGTACGACTACAATGCCTCTGAAGACGGCGAGGTTTTTGCAAAACAGAAAATAACAATAACTCCCAAGAAGGCTCACGTGTATTGCCTGAATAGGGTCGATCCGGAAAATATGGAATATAAGTCAGGCAAGCCCTCAGGCGACACAATGATTTCGCAGATAATCGACCTGGATAATTATATGCAACCGGAACTTGATATTTCACTATTAAGATCAGCAGGTAAACTCAACAGTTTCGACAGAGGATGGCAGGACAAAACCCTGGCAGGGCCTGAATGCAGGGTTACATATCCTGATGATATTTATAAAGCAATACAGGAACCCGACAAGTTAATAGTTGATTTCCTGGCATCCAATGAATTGGAAAAGGTTTTAAATCCTGATGAAGATGACTGGAATAAACTACCCGGTACTGACAGCCCGGCCTGTCCTCTTCTAACAATTTTCGGGGGCGGCGGCTATGTCGAAGGCTATAATAAGGACACTGCATTAACATTTGATAAGGGGTTGAGATTCGATCCGTATGACCATGGAAGGGATAACCATTTTACAGGATATAGAATTGCCATACCCGATTCGGTTAAGCGTTCCTGTCGGTACATTCGGTTCCGTGTCAGGGTATGCGCGTCTAAAGACGGCAGTTCGAATTTAATTAAAGATGACTATGATGATTTCTTAATTAAGGACATAAGACTCTTGAATATTATCGACGAATACGTTTACGACCTATCCACTACGTCCTTTTCCGACCAGAGTAAGTTCACGGTTTATCCAAAAAGAAAAAGTACGGTGATCATGCCTGTTGCTAAGTTTGAGAACCTTAACAGGATACTTGCTCCAGGTTTTTGTAGCGGAAGTTTCTTAACCTATGGAGATTCTGCCATTTTTTTTTATAATCTGGCGCAATTTGCTGGAAGAGTTCCAGCAGAAAGCACAGTCTTTTCGCGTTTTGAAATATCGTTTTTAGTACCTAAGGAAAAATCCTATTGGCCGATTCCTAGGCCGGTTGATATTGCAGACTCCCTGAAACCAGGTTGGAATACAATACAGGCTTTGGTCATGATAGAAGATATTTCTTCCTTAGATTTGAATCGGGATAATGATGTATTATACGGCAAATTGAGGATTTTTGTTGATAATAGCATCGGCTACGACGATCCTGATAATATTGTCAACGATGTACCTGAATTTTCGGGTGTACCGGGAAGCGGGCTTAACCTCCTTGCTTCCTCAACAGGTAACAATGACTATTCCAATTCATTCGGATTTCCCGGTGGTAACGGTTCAGGACAGATTGCCATGAGATTTAAACTGGGTGAAAAGGATACAATTTATGGGTTCAGGACGTTTTTTGCCGGCAATGTCCGGACAAATGAAGATGTACGATTCTGTATCTATACAGATACAAGCGCTAATTATTCTTACAATAGAAAGCAGGGGAATTGCCTGCCTTACCAGATTGTCCCGGGTTCGGAGATATACCGTAAAAAAGCGAAGGACGACCTGACCGGAGAGATAAAATACGATGAATACGTAACTTATGTCTATGACAAGCCGATGGTACTGCCAACAGGTGTTTACTGGGCTGTAATAGGCCAGACAGGCAATGAAGGCCTTAACATAGGGGGATCGAAATACAGGATGGGTATGGCAACAACTGTGTACGACCCAAAGGGCAACGGCGACAACGGAGTTACTGTAATGGTTAACGAGGCGTTCAGAACAAGAAACTGGAATACTTTCGCATACCAGAACAATATCGACGAAGGGCCATGGGTACCGTTCACACCAATGGTCGGCAATCCTGCATATTCCTATTTGGACCATTGCGGCACTGTTTCCAGTGGAAGCGACAGCGTCCGTACTTTCCAGCGTGGTACTTTTGTGCCAATGTTCAGGGTCTATATGGACGGCAGCCACTATGAACCGGGCAGTGTGGAAGACGGCTTTGCTTCCGGCACTTGCCGTATCAGCCCCAATCCTGTCGTAAACAGCGCAGTCCTGAACTTCGATTCATCGCGGGACACAAAAGGCGCCGTGGAGATCAGGGACATTCTTGGAAATGTCGTCTTACGAATGGCAGATGTTGCTGCAAACGAAGGTAGCAACAGCGTAATTATGGACTGTACAACATTAAACAGCGGCATATACTTCTGTGTATTATACCTTAACGGTCAAAAAACCACTATAAAATTTAATGTTATTAAATAGCAGGGTTGAACGGTAAAAGAAGTAATAATTCAGGACTCATTCAGGAATTTTCATCGCATCAAACCTTCGGAAGATACAGGATGGGGATGGCTGCAAGATGGAGTTCATCTCAACACTCCAGGAACGGAGTAGATTTGTTTCTTTAGCTATTCAACACACGCCATAAATGACGTGGCTATTGAGAGAGGAAAAATGGCCCGGGACTGATTCTTCTTACATTCAGAATTCAGCATTCGTCATTGGCTACGCCGGTCTCGCTACGCTCGGCTCGTAATTCACCCAACTCCACACTCCTATAACCAGCCACCAGCCACTGACCACTAACCACCAACCACAAACCACCAGCCACTGACCACTAACCACCAGCCACCAGCCACTGACCACCAGTCACCACTCCTCACTCGCTGCGCCCGGCTCAGAATTCAGCATTCAGCATTCAGAATTCAGAATTAATTCCCGTTTCCTTTGTCTTTAACGGGCTTGGGTTTGTCTTTCGGTTTGTTGTCCGACGGTTTATCTTTTCCCTTGTCTTTTTTTGCTTCGTCAGATTTTTCTTTCAATGCATTGAGGCTGTCGATCTTGGTGGAATCCACCTCGTTGATGAGGATGTCGTCGTGGGCTGCAGTCTTAGGTTGAAGGGTTTCTACTTCGCCTACGGGAACTGCCGACTGGTTCTGTTCTTCCTGTCCTCCGCAGCCGGCCAGAAAGGCTGTCGAGCATGCCACAATTAATGCTATCATTATTCTTTTCATTTCGTTCTCCCGTAATACTCTATATTGGTTTGATACTGTTTATTATCCTGTTGATGACGGCGCTCATGAGAGTATTCGTCTGTTCATCATTGACAGTAGTAATGATCAGCGCCTTGTTCGTCGATGTGCGAATAATGGCAAACGTAAGAATGTCGGATTGTTCCGTGTCGAAGTCCAGCTTAGCCCTGCCGGTCAGAGCCTGCATTCCGTTAATCCGGCGGGCTTCCTTTTTGATGAGCCTGAAAGAAGCGTAGTCTTGGAGTATGTTCTCCTTCAGTTCATTGAAAAGTGTGTCGGGATTCTCGAAAGGCAGTACGTTGACCATTAGTATTATTGCCTCGTCCGGTGAACTGGCGTAGATGACGTCCGGTTCGTCGTCGCGATAGTCCACGCTCCAATTCTCGGGGAAGTCCATCTCAATCCCTGCGCTGCCGAACTGGTAGGGCCGGGCCAGTGTACCGGCAGACCCTATGAACAGGAACGAAAACAATAAATACTTAATACAAAACATAAATACAAATATTCTAATCACTACTTATAAAAAAGCAAAATTATTACAGATAAGTTTAAAAAGTAAATATTATTTTTTATTATTTCCAGTATTGTCTGTCGAGGCTGCGGTACTGTATCGCTTCACTTATATGCGCCGGGCTGATGGTGGCTGAGCCTTCCAGGTCGGCAATGGTCCTCGATACTTTCAATATCCTGTCGTATGCCCTTGCCGAAAAGCCCATCTTTTCAACAGCCATCTTCATCAGCTTCTGCGATGAATCGTCGAGGGCACAGTACTTCCTTATGTCTTTTGCGCCCATGTCGGCATTCTTGAAAACGCCTTTCGTACCGTTAAAGCGCTCTTTCTGCAGCCCGCGGGCGCTGACGACCCTCTGCCTGATCTGCTGCGACGACTCCCCTGTCCTTTCGGATGAGAGTTCCTGGTATTTGACGGTAGGCACCTCGACGTGTATGTCTATCCTGTCGAGCAAAGGCCCGGAAATTCGTGCCAGGTACCTTTGGATCATTACCGGGTTACAGGTGCACTTCTGGTATGGGTTGCCGTAGTTGCCGCAGGGACAGGGATTCATCGAGCACACGAGCATGAAATTGCAGGGGTAGTCGATGGACATCTTTGTCCTGGAGATGGATATTTTCTTGTCTTCGAGGGGCTGCCTCAGAACTTCGAGTACATTCCTGTGGAACTCGGGCAGTTCGTCCAGGAAGAGTACCCCGTGGTGGGACAGGGATATTTCCCCGGGTTTGATCCTGTTCATGCCGCCGCCGACAAGCGCCGCGTCGGAGATAGTGTGGTGTGGTGAGCGGAATGGCCTTTGTGTTACCAGTGCCTGGTCCGGGGCAATCAGTCCGGCAATGGAATGGATCTTCGTTGTCTCGAGAGCTTCGTCCAGCACAAGTGGCGGCAGAATGGTCGGCAGCCTCTTGGCTATCATCGTTTTACCAGAACCCGGCGGGCCAATCATCAGTATGTTATGGCCGCCGGCAGCAGATACCTCGAGGGCGCGTTTGATATTCTCGTGGCCCTTGACGTCGTTAATATCTATCGAGTAGTTATCGATATTGGCTTCGAACAATGAGTTGAGGTCAACTTTCCTTGGTTCTATCGGGTTGTTGCCGCGCAGGAATGCGACAGTCTCGCCCAGGGAGCTGACGGGTATGACTTCAAGGGATTCGACCAGGGCCGCTTCGGAAGCATTGACAGACGGAACGATCATCCTGTCGTAGCCTTTCGCCTTTGCTTCGATGGCAATCGACAGTGAGCCGTGGACAGGCCTCAGTGCACCGTCCAGGGCAAGTTCACCGAGGACAATCGTCTTCTCGAGGCTCTCCTGGGGTATTTCTTCGAGTGCGGCAAGGATGCCCAGGGCAATTGGCAGGTCGAAAGAGCTGCCTTCTTTCTTGACGTCGGCAGGGGCAAGGTTGACGGTAATCCTTTTACTTGGGAAAACTATGTCGGAATTGCTGATGGCGGCGGTAACCCTTTCGCGCGATTCTTTCACGGCGGAGTCGGGCAGTCCGACCATCAGGAAGTTCGGGACTTTGTTCTCGATGTGAGTCTCTGTTTCGACAATAAAGGCATTGATGCCGTACAGTGCGGCAGAATAAACGATAGAATACATTCAAAAACCGTATAAGTTTATTTAATTCAACTTTTTGTTCAAATACAGCAAAATATCGTAGATGGTAATGATGCCTGTAAGATTGTTGTCCCAGTCCACTACCGGCAGGCAGTCGGTTTTCTTTTTGACCATAATCTCCACTGCTTTCTTGACGCTGTCTTCGGGGTAAACAAGGTGTATGTCCTTTGCCATTACCTGCTGAAAATCGCCTATCTTATTGCGTCCGCTTTCCTCGATGTTCTCATCAAAATCATAGATCTGGCGAAGGGTAAACTCCATTAATGTCCTCTCGGTGATGAGGCCGATGAATTTGCCGTTGTCCACAACGGGCACATGGCGTACTTTCTCTTCTTTCATAATCCTGTCGGCTTCGTTGATGGTATCGCTGAGAGAAATGGCGAAGACTCCCTTAGTCATTATTTCTTCGATCTTTGTAATTGCAGGCATCGCAGTTCCTTTCAATTGTTCGAAAATGTTTACAATGACAATACTGTTATACCATAATCAACATTATTTAACAGAAATTAAGGAATTTTATAATAAAAACCGATAAAAAGTATTAAAAAAATATTAAATTTAGAAAATGAAATTTTAGGTTGGATGAAAGCAATAATGAAGTCTTTAAGAGAGTACGCTTTAAGTAACGGAATATGTGTGGCTGCCCACAGGGGAGCTTCCGGCATTGCACCTGAGAATACGATGGCAGCGTTCAGGGAAGCGCTCGACTCCGGCGTCGATATGATTGAGATCGATGTACAGTTCACTGCCGACGGCAAGGCAATCGTTTACCATGACAAGACACTGAAAAAGGCAGGCAAATCGCGGCTAAGGCCCAATGAACTGAGCTATGAAAAAATTAAGGAGATCGATGCAGGTTCATGGTTCGACCCCACGTATGCAAGCGAAAGAATCCCGCTCCTGATTGAAGTACTGGAACTGATCAAGGGTAAAGCATACCTGAATATAGAAATAAAAGCCAGCGACGTTGACGAAGCCCTGCTGGACAATCTCGACAAACTGTTGCGCGTAATCTGCGAATACGGACTCGAAGGCTTTGTCGTTTTTGCTTCGTTTAACCACTTTGCCCTCAAGGTAATTAAAGATATTAACCCTGCAATGAACACTGCTGCCATCAGGATTCCATACTCCGGCGCCCTGCCTTCTGAGATTGCAGCGGCCATCGGCTGCGAAGCCTTCATCTGTTCGGTACACGAATTGAATGACAAGATATCTAAAGACGCTGCTGCAAATAATATATTCATCGGCGTCTATAATGCCGATACGCCGGAAGCATTAGAAAAGGCCCTGAAATACAAAGTCTGGGCCATCGGTACCAACTATCCTGCGATGGTTCTCGATGAAGTTACGAAGAGAGGGCTGAAGAGAAGTCCTGAATTCTGAGCCGAGCGCAGGCAATGCTGAATTACGAATTACGAATTACGAATTACGAATGTGGAGTTCTGAATTACGGGAGCAGAAATATAGAAGTTTTCCCTGCCTTGGATAAGGAGGGGGCAGGGGGTGGTTGGATTCTCCAGATCATCAGGTTTTTAAAGAATTCTGAATTCTGAGCCAAGTGTAGGCAATGCTGAATTACGAATTACGAATTACGAATTACGAATGTGGAGTTCTGAATTACGGGAGCAGAAATATAGAAGTTTTCCCTGCCTTGGATAAGGAGGGGGCAGGGGGTGGTTGGATTCTCCAGATCATCAGGTTTTTAAAGAATTCTGAATTCTGAGCCGTGCGTAGCGAGAACGGCGAAGCCAATTCTGAATTCTGAATTATAAATGATGAATTAAAAATTAAAAAATTATAAATGTAAGAAAAAGCTGCGCTGGAGCGACTTCCTCCTCTCCCAATAACCACGTCATTTATGGCGTGGGCAGGATAGAGAAAGAAACTATCTACTCTGTTCCTGGAGCGTTAAGATGGACTCCACCTTGGCTTGTAATCTTAGGGTTGAGTCAATCTTTCCTAACGCCCTGACTTCTTAGGTGGAGTCCATCTTGCCTGTCGCGATCCGGCGCTTCTTTCTCCTTCCCCCTGGGGAATAATTCCCCTTGGAGAAGGCCGGGATGGGGTTGTTGAGTTCGTCAAGTTAATAAAGTTTATCAAGTTCATAAAGTAAGAAGAAGCCGTCCCCGTGCTTCTTTCTTCTTCACCCTGGGGAAGGCTGGGATGGGGTGGTTGAGTTTATCAAGTTTGTAAAGAATGCTGAATGTGGTTGGTAGCCGGGGTGTATTTGTCACATTATATCGTCTTTATGATACGTATCATCTTTTCACTCTTACAATTCCGCTAAAAATCATATTTATTCTTCATATTCGATTTTTCTGATCTTTTGCTTATTAGTTCCTATGTGTATGTTTCCTCTTAAATATGAATGATATTCATTAACTATATCATTTTTGTCATTCTCATTTTCATTCACAACTCTGATCAATACACCCGGGAGATATTCCATATTGCCGTAAATCCTGTTCATAATCATATCCGTCAACTCGTAATACAGCATTAAGCGGTATTCATCTGAGCTGTTCCCGGATTGCTTTGCTGTTTTACAGGCTTCGTCAACCTGATTGATTATCGTTTTGTCAAGAAATTTATTATAAGAAAGATAACCGAAGTCGATTTCCGGGATGCTGTAAGATTTCAGCATATCAGAGAGTTTCCTGTGATAGCCTATCAGCTTTTGCACATTGAACGATATACCGTTGATTTTGAGTAGAACATCTTTTACGGGTTTATTCCTGGTAATGAAAAGATGATTGCTGTATTTTGAAAAAAAACAGATATAATACAAACCGGGCCTGACATTCTTTGAAATAGCCAGTTTGAATATTTGATATGCAAAATTCTGCCCGGTACCGTAGTTGACTCTGTGTGAATAGGTCATGCCGATTTCACGGTTTTTCAATACATTGTCACAAGGTTTCGTGGTTTTAATATTGAATGTTTTATATTCTGGGATTGAAGTGAAAAGATTGCCTCTGTTAGAAGATAATAACTTATTTGTATCGAGCTTCATCCTGAAAGAATGATATAATTCCCATTCATGCCCGGCTGAATCATTTCGCTGTGTAAATACCCGGGAATCATCTTCCTCTCTGACTGCAGGATATAGAATACTTGAGCTGAAAAATAGGGGTTCTTCTCCGGTATAATCGCAATAAAACACCCTACATTCAATTTCGGGAACATAATTCAATTGTATTAACTTACTTGTATCATAACGGGGATTGGCTTCGTTTTTCAGGTTCTCGTCAATGTTTAATACCGGGAAATGTACCAGGTATTCCGTCGGCGAACCGTTGCTCCGATTGGATGTATCAATAGCAATCTCATCGTAAGGTTCGAAATGCTTTTGTTCATAACTGCTTTTCCGTAATGCAATTATTAAATTATCAATGTCAAGGTTAATATTCACATTCTCTGTCGTTAGCATATCTATTACGTCGTCTCTGTCATCTGTTTTTATCATTTGAAGGACTGCAATAAATAATAACGCTGCCAAGGCAAGTATTAGAATGATATTTGTCGGAGTCTTCATATTGTTCTGATATTCAATTTATAATAATTTCTTTATTACTCAGCAAATATACATAATATTTGGTACTTCGCTATTCAATATGGTTAGAATTGTATTAGTAACAATGGTCGAAAAGAAGCCGTATAATTTCATTAATTTATTGAGAGGCGAGGTCTTGCATCTCTACTGAAGGGGCTTTTCACTGTCCCGAAAGAGGAAATTGAGCGTCCGGCGGCAGGAGAATTGCGACAAGTCTATTGCTCTATCACCCAAAATTTACATCAGTATTAATAATAAATTTATTTCTTCTTCGGCAATATCAATTTGAAAAATGCAAAACAAATGACAGGTTGACTATGAACAAGATGCATTTCAGGAACAGGGAGGAATGGCATGAATGGCTCGCTGCCAACCATGACCAGGAGAAAGAAGTACGGATGGTTTTTTACAAGAAGCATACCAAAACAGAGTGCATTGTGTACGAAGACGCCATCAGGGAAGCGCTCTGCTTCGGATGGATAGACTCCGTGTTAAACAGTCTCGACGACGAAACCTATATGCTGAAATTCTCTCCAAGGAACCCCCGGAGCGTATGGTCCGACCTTAACAAATCGAGGGTGCTGGAGTTGATAGCCGACGGGAAAATGACAGAAGCAGGAATGAAGGCAATTACCTTTGACCTGGAAGAAGCAGCCCGTAAAGGCGGTTCTTCCCGCAAAAGGCCGGTGCCTGACCTGCCTGAAGAGTATATGAAAATACTGCAGGAACACCCTGTCTCCTTTCAGAACTACCTGAAAATGTCCAAGTCGCACAAGAGGCAGTACACCGGCTATATCCTCGAAGCAAAGAAAGAGGAAACACGCCTGCGACGCTTAGACAAGGTAATTGAAATGCTGAAGGAAGACAAAAGGACAATGTTCTGAGCCAATGAAAAGAAATTGCCCGGGGATAGCCTAATACAAGCCCCAGCGGGGCGACATATTAATAGTTCATCAAGTTTGTAAAGAAGCGGAAAAAGCGGGTTCTTCCTGCCCCTTCCCCTTGGGGAAGGCCGGGATGGGGTGGTTTAGTTCGTCAAGTTTATAAAGTTTATCAAGTTCATCAAGTTTGTAAAGAAAGTAAGAAATATCTCACGCAAAGGCGCAAAGCCCGCAAAGTTAGTGATTATACAAATAGCCCCGAATGGAAAGCCCCAGCGGGGCGACATATTAATAGAAAGAAGCCGGACAGCACCTTTTCTTTCTCCTTCCCCTTGGGGAATAATTCCCCTTGGGGAAGGCCGGGATGGTGTCTCAATCTATGAGTATAATGACTACTTACCTACGAATATTCATAATTTCTCATTTCCATTCAATACGTGAAACATATTGCCATCATTTCTCGTAGATAGTTCTGTAGAATTTGATAATATGAAAGATATGGACTATGAGAAAAGTAATGATGATCTTGAGCGTTGCAGTGCTATGCTGCCTGTTTGTTAATCCTGCCAACAGCCAACCGGGAATGAAAGCCGGCCCGGGCACAATCACCGGCTCAGTGATTGATTCGTTAAGCAAAGCGCCGGTGATTTACGCAACAATCACCGTGCAGAATCCAAAGGATTCATCGATTGTTACCGGGGCAATTACTGACGACAAAGGCAGCTTCTCCGTCAAGGGGCTCCCACTCGGTGAATACTTCGTTAAAACAAGCTTCATCGGCTATCTGAATACAATAGTAAATAAAGTAAAAATTACCTCCGACAATAAAATAATCAGCCTCGGCACCGTCAGCCTTTACCCCTCCGGCGTTACCAGCCAGGAGGTAAGCGTCAGCGCTCAAAAAGACGTTGTCTCATACAAGCTCGACAAGAAAGTCGTTAATGTCAGCCAGATGCCCGAGGCACAGGGAGGCAGCGCCGCCGAAGCTCTGCGCAATGCTCCTTCCGTATCTGTCGATATGGAAAACAATGTTTCGCTGAGAGGCAGCGGGAACTTCACAGTCCTCATCGACGGCAGGCCCACATCGCTCAGCGGCCAGGACGCCCTGAAACAGATACCGGCGGCAGCGATAGAGAATATCGAGATAATTACCAATCCCTCGGCAAAATATGATCCGGACGGCACTACAGGCATCATCAACCTGATTCTGAAGAAGCAGGAGACCGGCGGCTTTAACGGCATCGTCAACGGCTCCGTCGGCACGAAAGACAAGTACAGCGCCGACTTCCTGACCAACTACAGGACAAACGGCAACAATTTCTTCATCGGCGGCCATTACAACGACCGCAAATACCGTCCCAACAGCGATTTCACAAGAGAAGTCTATTACAACGACACGACACAATACGTAAAGCCTCTTATGGACAGGCTGATGAACCCCTACGGCTACGGCCTCAAGGCAGGCGTCGATTACAAAATAAACGAGACACACTCTCTTTCACTGTCAGGGGACTGGGGATCCTTCTCCTTCGACAGGATTTTTCCTTCGAAATACCACGAATGGACCAATCCCGGTACTGTTGACAAGTATTACCTTAACACAGACGACTTCCTGATGGACGGCAAATACTTCTCTACGAACCTCATCTACAACCTGAAATTCGAAGAAACCGGCAACGAACTCAACACCAGCCTGCTGTTTTCCGGCTGGGACGGCGGCAGGACGGAATCGATGAATAAATATATCACTGATGCGCTTTACAACAGCACCGGTACACCGATGATGAAAAAGAACAAGGAAGACCAGGTGAAAACCTATTTCAAAGCCAAGGCTGACTATACGAAAGAATTCAGCGAGAAAAGCAAGCTCGAAGCAGGCTTCAATTCCGAGGGCGGCTGGGGCGACGCAAGCTATGATTTCTGGGATTACGACACCCTGACGAGTATCTGGGGTTTGAACAAGGACTTAACAAACAGCCTCAAGTTCGATTACAATCTCCAGGCTCTGTACACCACTTTCTCGGAGGAATTCCTTACCATCCAGTTCCAGGTCGGCCTGAGGGCAGAGTATTACTACAGGGACATCCGTCAGGTCACATTGCAGACAGATTACAAAAACGAGCAGTTCTCTCTGTTCCCGACAGTACATCTCAGCAGGCAGTTCGACGGCGGCCACCAGTTGCAGATGAGCTACAGCAAAAGAGTGAACAGGCCCGATGAGCGCTTGCTCAATCCCTTCCCGGACTACACCGACGACTATCATGTCAGTACGGGCAACCCGAACCTCGAGTCCGAATACACCCACTCTTACGAACTGAGTTACAGGAAAAGCTTCGACAACTCCTTCGTCTCGCTGGAGTCGTACTATCGCGAAACATACAATTCCTTCTCGAGAATCAACGAACTGAAGAGCGACAACAAGCTTTGGATTACCATCATTAACCTCGACCGCGACTACTCCTACGGACTGGAACTGAACGGGAACATTGCCTTTACACAGTGGCTCAGGCTCAACGCTAACGCCAACCTTTACAACTACAACATTGAAACAGAGTACAACAACCAGAAATACAAGAAAAACGCCAACACCTTTACCTGCTATGGCGCATTGCAGATATTTCCCTCGCAGACTACTTTCATACAGTTAACCGGCTATTACTCCGGAAAACAGTTGCAGATGGACGGCGAACAGAAACCGGTCTATACGTTCGGGCTTTCCGTCAAGCAGGATTTCTTCGACAGGGCTTTCTCGGTGGTGCTTTCAGGCCAGGACATCTTCAACACTGCGAAGTATGAATTTGTTAACCAGACCGGCAACTACAAGTCTTACGGAGTGTTTTACCCCGAAACTCCTTCGTTCGTACTGAGCCTCAGCTACCGTATTAACAATTACAACCAGATGGAACAGCCCCAGAGGGAATCGATAAATATCGATTACAACAGCGGGTTCTAAAAGTAAATAAGTAATGCTATTTCTTTCAGATATTATTGTGAAAGTCAGTAATGAATGCTTTGCCTCGTGATTGAGAAAAAAAAACAGGCATAAAACTGTTTCTTAATATGCCTGATATATAGAAGAAAAATATAATTTGAACAATCGCCTGTATCTTTCCGATGCAGGCGATTGTATTAAAAGGTTAAAGAAAATTATTCACAGTTACCTGTGCAGGGAACTTCCCTTGTTATACCCTGCTTTTCAGCAGCACAATCATAATAGGTCTCATTGCAAACACAATCTCCCAGTGAATAGACAACAGGATCTTCAAGCAACTCAATATCTCTTAATTCAACATCTGGGGCAATATGTTCAAATGCCCGATAATGATATACTTTCTTACAGCATTTATATCCGCACGTAATTTGTTTTGTTACAGTTATTACTTTGTGATCGACACCTTCTCCATCGCTTAACCATTTATACCAATCCGAAGTAAGACTTCCAGGGTCACAACACTCAAAATCATTCTCTGTTTCCATTTCATATATCAGATTCCGATTGACCTTACATTCTGTTTGATAATAATATGATATGTATCCAATCCAATTATCATCATGAAGACTTAGGATTATTTCTTTTGCAGCCTCCCTTATCATGAAATCTCTCATAGCTTCATCAGACATGAATGTAGACGTATTATTCAAAGTAGACCAATCGATGCTAAAATCGAATGTAGTGCCGCTATTTTGCCTGTATTGATACTCTACGGTTCCCTGTTCTCCCCAGTAATCAAATTCCAGAGTTGCCGTACCACTTGTAAACTCGCCTCCTGCCGGAAGGCAATTACTTTGGGCGTAGAGCTTATTGCTCATAATAATAGAAGCAAATATTAAAATTAATATATTAATATGAATTAACCTCATTTTATTCTCCATCAATTTTGTTAATCTTTAATAAATCTTGAATAATTGAAATCCTGGTTCTGTCCGTAAAGTTTGATAAAATATACCCCCGCGGCCAACCCTGATACAGGTATTGTGCCATAGGTATAATTGCCGCTTAATACAATCTGTCCCAGGCTGTTTGTTATCCGGTATGTAGTATAGTCTCTGTTTGTTCTGATGAATATATGATCGCCCGCAGGATTGGGATGTATCGTTGTTACAGTGGCTGGAGCTTCATAATCCGGCGCTGAGAGTATATTTGATTCCTGAGCAACCATTATTCCTTTCTCCATTCCGATATATATTTTATTGTTTTTTATAAAAACAGATGAAATCTTGATAAATGATGCAGGAATTGGCGGATGATACAGAAAATTACCCAGGAATTCATACCCTTTTTCACCGTTAAAAGTTGAATTACAAATAATGAATTCCGATTTGTTGAAAAAATCTTCCCAATAATATTTTTTCAATTTAAAATCCGAATCCATGATATAATACATATTAAGGCCAATCAAAAAGTACCCTGACCCGCTGAGTTTCACAATCCTGTATATGGGGTCATAAAGGCCTTTTGATAGTGTATCCAGCCCATTATCTCCATTGAAAACCGTCCATTCGCCGTCATTATATAGTGTTAAACCGGAGCAGCATTTGTTTTTATTAATGCTTAATTCCCCGTTGTAAACACCTAAAGCGAACCACATTTTTCCGTCCTGTTCCGGGACAATTGAGGATACTGCTTTTACTGATGCGTCAAAATCTGAACCGGATGCGGTAGGCAATTTCAGCCTTTGGCAGGTTTTGTCCTGATTAAAAATATAGACATCTTTGAACTGCCCATTTTCATATTCTTCATCATTTGCCATTATTATTCCATGAAGAGCAACCCGGCCGTCAGGCATTGCCGATAGTATATAGCTTCTGAAACTAACATTGTAGCCGGTAAACCTTAGAGCCGGTTCATTATTCATTACGGTTGAAAAATTTTCGCCGTCAAATTTGTAGAATTCATTGTATTCTTCGGAGGAAGAAAACCTCAAGGCAGCAGTAACCCAAATATTATTATACTTATCAACACAGAGCTGCTCGAAACGCCTTTTGTCGTTGTTGCTGTCCCCCTCAATCGTGTATCCTGTCCATTGGCTGCCGTCATATTTATATAGTTTGGCGCCGCATATCCATATATTTCCTGTAGAGTCGTAATGAATTTGTGAATTGGTTGACGGTAATAAAATATTGGAAGTGTCGCTGCCTTCATAATTGGGAAGCCTTTGCCATTCGCCGTTTTCCATGACAATTATATCCGGCTTAAAGAAAAAGCCGGGATAATCATAGTTGACAGATAAAATAGCAATTTTATCATCCAAAATATCAAAACACTTGAAACCATTCGTATTAAAATTGTAATCTATAAATTTTGTTTCGAGCGCATTACCTCCATATATACCACCGAGGAGCAGGATGCCGATTAACACAAAATATTTTCTCATATTCTTTTTCCTTTCAGTTAGTTACAGGTTGATGTACAAGGCTCGGGTGTTCCAAAACAGTTAACATTGGTGCCCTGGGGGCATTCCGAACCTGGAAGCATGCTTTTGACAGGCGCTCCGCCGACAATTGAAAGAGTACCATTAACACATTCCATCGTATATACAATTTGACAGCAGCTTTTTGTTCCGCAATCAATAAATCCCGTTAAACGGCCAAAATATCTCCAAACGCCATCATCGATTAAAGTAGGATCCGGGCCTGGGAAGCCATCATCCCTGCAATATATCCAACTTGATTGCTTCAATCTGAAGTAACATACAGACTTGGCTTGACAGCTTACTTCTTCATAGAAAGTGAATTGCTTTGTACCTATAAAGTTGCAGCTATTATTATCACTGAAAGATGTTAACAGTATACTTCTAATTACTGCAAGACGCATCCAGCTTTTGTATTCCTCTTCAGATACTTTCCCATCCCATGCCTTGTACCATGTTGACCAATCGACAACAATGTCATAGCTGTTTCCGGTTAGAGATCCTTTTGATTTATAATCGACCCAACCTAAAGTAAATAAAATGTCAAAATCGTTTACTGCCATGTAAGCAGTAATTGGTACATCAGGCCAGGTGTCATCCCCATAGGACGGTGGGCATTGCGCCTGGATCTTAGCCAAGGACAGCAGTAAAACAATGAAAAATAAAATAATACTATGTTTCATATTCATACCTTCATAATTAATTAATATTTTAGAATAATATCAATTGTTTACATTACGTTTATCTCGTACTTTTGCAGTGCATCTTGTGCGTGGCTTTGCATTCTTATGGTACACACAAGAAGTAGCTTGCGGACTGCCCGAAAGGGTGGTCCGTTCTTTTAAAACCGTCAGGATTTAAAAAGAATATAATTGCGCTGTGTTTTTGTTCTGAAATATCTCTCCTTTAATTTAAAATAAAAAATAATAAAGTAATATTTCAAACCTTAATCTTGCTGTCCCCGGAGGACAATATAAAAATTCATTCCGTCATTATGTAAGTATATTGTAAATATCGATTAAGAGAGTATTTGATACAATAATACAATAATACAATAATACAAATAATATTTCAATAATGCAAATAAAACATAAAAAATACGAACTCAGCTTTCCATCCGTTTGTGAGACATCAGTTACCTTATGATTTATCGTTGACTTAAAAAAATATCATCTTGCATTTGAAAGCAATTAACATTATATTACTATTTCTGTTTTATCAATAGGGGACAATTATATGAGAGTATATGTCTTTGCTTTTCTCGCTATGGTTCAATTGCTTGCTGCCCAGGACAAAAGTACCGTAATTGAAAATTTCGGGAAGGCCGTGAAACAGGGTGCTGTCGTAAAATACAAGATGCACTTCACCTGGAAGGATGATTCCAGGGTGGTATCAGACACCAAATCAGAATGTGCCGAGAAGTATGTCCCTTCCGACACTTCCGCCCGGGGCTATTATAACCTCCGGTCCGATGACGACCGGGTTATTTATACAGGGATGGATTACTACGATTACAGTCCCGATTACTACGGTGAAGGAATTGTCAAAGTCTCTAATAAAAAGAAACAGACAATGGATTTTACCGTACAGGAAATAGAGATGGGCGGCATCAAAGGATACTACTATGGAGTCCTTTACCACCATCCACTCTATCATGTCTTGCTGCTCCATTTCATGCGTTACTTTGAAAATGACTCCGTTGTCGCCGCTTGCACTCTGCTGAAGGACACAACAATCAACGGCGCCGACTGCTATAGATTGAAGATAAGCAAATGGGAGACCTTGTCCCTTAACAAATCCGGCTTCCTGCCTGTTCATTACATCAGAAGCGTTCAGGGAGAAGACTCCGAGGGCATTCCTTTCAACCAGGTAATGGAAGCCTCCTATTCGGACTATTCCCTCAACAACGCCGACAGCGCCGTATTATTCTCCCGCAAATCTTTCCCGAAGAATTTCAAATTCAAGTCTGACCCGAAACCTCTGACGAAAAAGGTGTTGGCCGTCGGCTCTGCAGTCCCTGAATGGGAACTGAAAACAATCAAAGACAGGACTGTAAGCCTCAAAAGCCTGAAAGGCAAACCGCTGCTGCTGATATTCTCGGAAATCGGCTGCCTGCCGTGCATGGCTGCCATACCCTGCCTCAACGAGATTGCAACCGGGTACAAAGACATCAACGTCTATGCTGTCTATCCTAAGGACAGCAAAGAAGCCCTGCAAAAATTGTCGGAGAAAAAGAATTATAAATATGATATACTCTACAATGCGTCAGACGTTGCCAAAAGCTACTTTGTCGGCGGCTATCCGACCTTCTTTTTCATCGACAGGGACGGCATCCTCCGTAAAACCCTGTCTGGTTACGGCGACGGCATGAAAAAAGACATCATCGGGATTATCGATGATCTGCTGAAATAGAAATAATCCGTAATTAACCTTCCGATGGTTCCAAACCATTGGAAGGTGTGGGATAGGCGGGTTCCACCTGCAAAACGCCGTCCATCCTGGAATATTTATCATCTGCCAGGCTGCGATGTAACTTTTCCCATCGGTATTCGTTTATATATTACTTTGAAATACACTTTTCCTGAAACATTTTCCTGAAAATATCGTTTTACACTTGTGCAGTAATTCAACAATTGTTTAATTAATGACAGAGTGTCAGTTTGGGTGTTTTAGAAAGAAAAGAAAGAGAGAAAGAGCAGCGAAAGCAGCAGATCATGGATGCAGGCGAGGAAATGTTTACAAGGAACGGTTTCCGCAACACAACCATGGACCAGATTGCAGCGCACTGCGAAATTGCCCGCGGGACGATTTATCTGTATTTCAGGAACAAATACGAGCTTTTCGTCGAGCTGCTCATTCGAAGCCTGGACATCTTCATTTCGGATATTCATGAGAAGCTGAAGACAGCCGAAACCATCGAAGACATGCTGAAAGCGGTGGGAGACAGCTACCTGGAACTGTACAGAAAAAAGAGGAACAGCTTCTTCCTGATGAACTTCCACGACACTAACGGTGGCGAAGACGTAGTGCCCCGTGAAAAGCTCCAAAAACTGATGGACAAGAACAGGGAATTGTGGAGAATTATTGTTGAGATAATCGAAGAAGGCAAAAGCAACGGGTTTTTCAGGAACGACGCCAATTCGAATGAGTTTTCAGTAATGCTGTGGTCTGCGAGCAACGGGGTGATCATGCAGATGGACCACATGATGAATTCTCACAAACAACAGGTTGAGTGCTTCGGCAATCCTGAAGAATGCAGGGATTTCATCGACACTTTCATCACCATCGACTATGTCGGCATGTTGTACAGGTTGTGGGATTCGCTGATCAGATCGATAATGACAAAAACAAATGATAATTAATTATTTAAAAAACAGGTGATCTATGAAGAGTAAGAAACCATTTTTCATAATATCAGGAACTTTCATCATCCTGATTGCAGTAATAATGATGAAAATTATGGGTAAGGAACAGCAGGAGAACCAGGAAATTGCCGACAGTAAAATCGCTGTCACGACTGCCGTTGCTGAAATCGGGCAGATCGACGGTGCCCTTAATTACACCGGCACAGTCGAAGGCATCAACGAAGCTGCCGTCCTTTCCCAGACATCCGGCATCGTTGTCAGCGTTAACGCTAAAGTCGGCAACAGATGTGGAGCCGGCAGTGTCCTTGCCGTTGTTGAGAACAATCTGCAGTCTGCCGGTGTGGACCAGGCAAAAGCTACAATGCTGACAGCACAGGTTAACCTGGAAAAGGCAGGCAAAGACCATGAGAGAATTCAGAGGCTCAAGGGCGAAGAAGCCATATCGCAGGATAAGGTCGAATTGTCCAACCTCAATGTCCGTGCCGCCGAATCGCAGCTCAAAGGAGCCGAAGCTGCTCTTAAAGTAGCAGAAAAACAGTATTCCGACACATATATCAAGTCACCCATCAGCGGGTACATTGCTTCTCGCGACGTCGAAAGAGGCGCGCTGGTAGGCCCCGGAGCCAGAATTGCCTATGTCGTGGACATTTCCGGTTTCAAAGTAAAGATATATGTTGCAGAGAATGACATTCCCCGTATTAAAATCGGCAAGAAAGTAAGGATTACAATCGACGCACTTGCCGGCCAGGAATTTGAAGGTGAAATTACTGCCATAGGAATGGTTACCGGCATGGCAGGCCGTTCATACCAGGTTGAAGTGACTGTCAGGAGAAACCCGAACAAAGACGTCAAGTCGGGTATGTTTGCCCGCTGCAATATTGCAGCCGAGTCTGTTTCCAATGCTGTTACCGTACCCGAGAATGCAGTCATAAACAACAACGACGGAACATTCACCGTTTTCGCCATCCAAAACAGCAAAGCAGTTGAAAAGAAAATTAAAGTAGGCATCAAGTCCAATGGAAAATATGAAGTTCTTTCAGGCATCGCCCCAGGAGAACAAGTAGCCGTAACAGGCAAGGAAAGATTGCAGAACGGCGTGGAAGTAAAAGCCAAATAATCAATCAGGACAAAAAGGATAATAATATGAAATTAACAGAAATAGCAATTAAAAGGCCTGCCTTCATGACAATGATCTTCTCATTGCTTGCAGTCCTCGGCATCTTCAGCTATTCGATTATGGGCGTCGATCTGCTGCCTAAGATGGACTGGCCAATGGCCTTCGTCGTAACGGTCTATCCCGGCGCAGGCCCTAAGGAAGTCGAAACACAGGTCTCCAAACCAATCGAAGAAGCTCTGTCTTCTCTCAACGGATTGAAAAGTGTAAGGACATACTCGAGTGAAAACGCTTCGTTTACAATGGTTGAATTCAACATGAGCGTCGATGCGGATGTCGCACTGAACGACGTGGAGCGAAAGATCAACGAAATCAGGATTAACCTGCCCGACGACATTAAACAGCCGCAGGTTTCAAAGGCTGACCTCAACGCTTTGCCGATTCTCAGGATTTCGATTACTTCGAACATGGACCCGCAGGCTTTCTACCAGTTGATTAAAGACAAGATCAAACCGACCTTAGAGCAGGTTGAAGGCGTCGCCTCAATTACCATTGTCGGCGGCAACCAGAGAGAAATCAGGATTGAAGTCGATAACGACAAGCTCAAGTCCTATAACCTTTCCATTACACAGGTTACACAGGTACTCGCTGCCGAAAACCTGGACTTCCCCACGGGACAAGTTGACGAGAAAGAGAAAAATTACATTGTCAGGGTTGCAGGTAAGTTCGACAACCTGGACCAGATCAGGAACATCATCATCGCTTCGCTGCCGACGGGCACCATCAGGCTGTCGGACGTCGCCGATGTCATAGATACCTATAAAGAAGACTATTCCATCAGCAGACTCGCCGGCCAAACCAGCATCGGGCTGATTATTACGAAGGCGTCCGACGCCAATTCGGTTAAGACTTCCGAAGAAGTTCAGGCAAAGTTTGACAACCTGGAAAAAGAATTTGCAGGGAATAATGTCAAATTCAACATAGCCCAGGACCTTACGGAGTTTACCAAGGAGTCGGTTAGCGACGTCATGCGCGACTTGGGACTGGCAATTCTAATGGTAGCCATCATCCTGTTCCTGTTCCTGCACAATGTACGGAACTCACTGATAATCATGCTGTCAATTCCTACATCGCTGATTTCTACGTTTATTTTTATGAATATCTTCGGTTTCACCATTAACCTTATTACTCTCATGGCTCTGGCCCTGGTCATCGGCATCCTTGTGGACGACTCCATTGTGGTTCTCGAGAACATACACAGGCACCTGGAGCGTGGCGAGGACCAGGTGACGGCGGCAATCAAAGGTAGAAGCGAGATTGGGCTTGCAGCCATTGCCATTACCCTTGTGGACGTGGTGGTATTCCTGCCGGTTGCCATGGTCAGCGGCATCGTCGGAATGATATTCAGGGAATTCGGTATTACAATTGTAGTATCAACCCTGTTCTCGCTGTTCGTCTCATTCACTTTGACGCCTATGCTGGCATCCCGCTGGTCAAAAGTAGTCCATTTCACTAAGGATACGCTCCTGTCTAAGTTCATCAAATGGTTCGAAGCAATGTTCAAGAGGCTTGAAGTCGGATACAGGAACATCCTGGACTGGTCTTTGGGCCACAGGAAGACCATCATATTTACTTGTGCAGGCTTACTTGTCCTAAGCATTGCCTATCTGCCTCTCGGTTTGATCGGTACCGAGTTCATGCCCGGTGTTGACAAAGGCGAATTCTCCCTCAATCTGGATATGCCCCTCGGAACAAACATCGACAAGACAAATGAAGCTGTCAGCCAGGTCGAAGAAATCATAAAGAATACTCCTGAAGTCGAGAAGTATTACACAAACGTAGGCATGCAGGAAAACTCTTTCGGCTCGATTGACAAGTCCTATTACGGCCAGATACAGGTTAAACTGAAACCTAAAAATGAGAGAAGGCCAACACAGGAAGTAATTACCGAAGTCCTGGCTAAGGTTAAGAAAGTGCCGGGTATCGAGGCAAAGGCAGCGCTGATTGGCTTGTTTGGCGGCGCCGACGAATCACCGATATATATCGAAGTGAAAGGTTCCAACCTCGACTCGCTGATTGTTGCAGCCGACAAGGTTCTGGCAATAGTCAAAAAAACCAGGGGAGCCCGCGACGCCGAGTCTTCATGGGAGGAAGGGCAGCCGGAAGTAAAAGTTATCGTTGACAGGACAAAGTGCGCCAACAACGCCCTTACACTGGGAGAAGTGGCTTTGACGCTGCGTAACGCCCTCGAAGGAGACCTTTCGACGAAATACAAGGAAAATGACGTAGAATATGATATGCGTGTCATCCTGTCGAAAAACAACAGGAACAATCCGGAAGACGTCGGCAGCATCATTATACAGAACAGGCTGGGACAGCAGATCAAACTCAGCGAGGTAGCACAGGTTTACTACGGCAAGGGCCCTTCGCAGATTACACGTAAGGACAGGACCAGGGTAATAACCGTAACGGCAAACCTCGACGACAGCAGGCCTATGGGTGAGGTCCTCGACGAAATCCGCGCCCAGACAGATAAGCTCGAACTGCCGGGCGACGCACAGGTGTTCTACGCCGGAACGGCAGAGGACATGGCAACAATGTTCATCGACATGTTAATGGCGATAATGTTTGCAGTACTCTTCGTGTATATGATCATGGTGAGCCTCTTCGAATCATACATCTATCCCTTCGTGATCATGTTCTCACTGCCGGTGGCCTTGTTCGGCGCTTTTACCGGGCTGATGCTTACAGGCCTCAATATGAATATGTTTTCCATGATTGGTGTAATGATGTCGATTGGCCTTGTTACAAAGAACGCCATCCTCCTGGTGGATTATACCAATACGCTCCGCAAGGAGGGATTGTCCGTTAAAGACGCCCTGCTCACGGCAGGCCCTGTAAGGCTCAGGCCAATCGTCATGACGACGGCTACGATGATATTCGGTATGCTCCCGCTGGCAATGGCTATGGGTTCCGGTGGCGAAATGAGAAGCGGGCTTGCCGTTGTGGTAATCGGCGCTCTTCTCAGCTCGACGCTGCTGACTCTGGTGCTGGTACCCGTAATGTACACCATCATGGACGGGATAAAAGAAAAAATTGCATCCTGGGGTAAGAAAGAAGAGAAATTCTCCTTAGATAAATTCAAGGCCGCAGAAGATAATTAATTGGGTTAACATAGAATAGACAACCGGACAAAGCCGGGGCAGGTGATACAATCTGTCCCGGCGTTTTTGTATTATTTATTACAGGAGGCAATTTGCGTCCTTTTTATTAATCCCGGATAATGCGTTAGAAGTTGTAAATATCACATATATAATTGTTATATAACTATTTACAGTTTTCCACTCCTTGGATAAGGAGGGGCCAGGGGTGGTTGGATATTCCGTGTTTTGGGTTATCTAATACACAATCCGGGTTAATCAGCCTATTATCAATTACTACTTATGTAATTTCCTGATAATTCAATAATTTTGTATAAATGAATATGAACAAATAGAGAAAAGATACTATGGCTTTGGCAAGGATAATAACAGCAGCGGCAATCAGCCTGACGATAATTACAACCGGCCTTCACGCAGGCGCTTTCGACCCCCGCGTCAAAGAAGGCGACAAAGAGTTGAAAAAGAAAAGGCAGGAATGGATCGACGCAATGCACAATTGCGAACCCGGTGTAAACTGGAAACTCATCGACGGACAGACAAGAGCTTCCAGGCAGGCAATGAAAATCGGCAGCCTCGCCGATCTGCCCGACAAAGGCAGGAAAAACAGGACTGCCGGTAACACGGAAGTGATTGCCAACGGAAAAATTAAAGGCACATGGATAGAAAAAGGCAGCAACAACCAGGCAGGAAGGGTAATGACTGCCGACATCGACTTCGACAGAAACCTCATCTACCTCATCTCACAGGGTGGAAACATCTGGAGGGGAACCCTTGAAGGTAAGAACTGGGCCTGCCTCAACAACCTTCAGCAGTTCGACGGCTCATTCATCAGGCTCATCAATACGGGCAAGGCCGTGAAAAGGGTAATCATCGCCGACAACAACAGTGTCTTTTACACAGATGACGAGGGCGCCACCTGGATTGAAACCAAAGGTACGGATAACATAAAAAAATGGGGCAGCATCAAGCGCATGATCGTCCTTAACAACAACGTCAGTACGATGTACCTGATCTCCAATGAATGGGATTACCAAAACTGGCGCGCCATCTCTGCTATTTACCAATCGACCGACAAAGGAGAGAGTTTCACAAAGATCAAGATATACGGCAAATCGGAGAATCTGCTCGACATGTGGGCCCCGCGGTATGATTCGGACATAGCATACTATCTCAGCAGGGACACACTGTTTACACTCGACGCCGACGGCATCAGCCAGGAATTCACATTGTGCAACTGGCAGGCATCAGGTGGCAGCCTTTCCGGTGTCCAGTCCTTCATGCTGCAGGGAAGTTCATACGACGGTAGGACATCCCTGAACCTGGCAATGATCGCCAACAGTTCCCCAAAGGCCAATTTCTACATCTCGATGGACAAAGGCGCATCCTGGTCGAAAACAGGTACTCTCGACGAGAGCCCGTTTACGAGGAACAGCTTCCGCGTATCATCGGTGGACGAAGGCACAATGTTTTTCGGCAATGTCGAACTCAGTGTTACCTCGAGCAAAGGCAGTTCCTGGAAGGTAATGAATAAATGGGGAGAGTACTACAGCGATGTAAAAAATAAACTACACGCTGATATTCCTTCCATCGACATTTTCAGGACACCCGACAGCGTCGAGATTGCCCTCGTCTCTACCGACGGCGGCCTTTACATCACCGATGAAAACTTCGCTAAAGTAAGCAATCTCTCGCTCGAAGGCCTTAACGTATCACAGTATTACGATGTACTGACAAGCGAAATCAAACCCGATGTCGTTTTCGCCGGCGCCCAGGACCAGGGATTTCAGCGCTGCCTCAGAGACAGCGGCTCCACTCTCGGATTCTCCCAGATCATCTCCGGCGATTACGGGCACCTGACAAGCGGCGACGGAGGCTATACGCTATGGTCTGTCTATCCCGGATTTGCCCATGTCTATACGAACGCAACAGGCCAGGAGACAAGGTATTCATGGGATTTCGCGGGAGAAGGATGGTTGTGGATGCCTCACATCATTGCCGGGCCCGGCAGTTCGAAGACAGCTTACATTGCTGCCGGCGGCGCCACAAGCCAGGAGTCGAACCTATGGGAACTGACACTTAATTCTAATAACATTACACATAAAAAATATGATTTCGATTTCATTAAGGCTTCCAACGGCGGTAAGCTTGCAACCATCGGCATCTCAACCATCAATACCAAAGTTTTCTATGCAATCACAACAAATGGAAAATTCTTCAGTTCTACGGACTCCGGTATTAACTGGAAGATGAGCGAAAACTTTACCGGGCCGGGCAACCATTATTTCTACGGATCGGCGATACTGCCGTCTGCAAAGCAGGCAGGCAGGCTATTTGTTGCCGGCAGCGGCTACAATTCCGACTCCCATCCTGTCTATGTCTCCAACGACAACGGCATAACATTTATGCCTGCTGACAGCGGGCTGCCCAAAACCCTGGTTTACGGCCTGGCTCAGAGCAGCGATGAGAAGCTCCTCTTCGCCGCCACTGAAGTCGGCCCCTATGTATATATAGTAGAGGATTCGGTCTGGCATGACCTGTCCGGCTATTCTGCCCCGGACCAGACATACTGGAGTGTGGAGTTTGTACCTTCAAAGAATTCGGCACGTTTTGGCACCTACGGCAGGGGTATCTGGGATTTCCGTATTGATGAGTTGAAACTCGGTGTTAATGATGGGAAGGCAGATATCGTTCCCGGCTTGACAATCGGCGCCTCCCCTGTTCCTTTCGACGGCATCGTCAGCATTGCAGCAGGAACAGACAGGGCTGTCAACGCCGTAATCAGGATATTCGACCTGGAAGGCCGTGTCGTCAATACTCTGTTTGCCGGCGAAATGGCAGCAGGTACAACAAAGTACTCATGGGACGGCAGGAGCAGCGACGGGTACGAAGCCCCCGCCGGCAATTACATTGCGGTGCTGTCCGCAGGTGGAAATACTTCCTTCGTGAAGATAGTAAAACAATAATCTGTTTTGAACTCGGGAATATTATTGGACTGTTGCCGGTAAGGAGAGCCTGTTTAGAATTCTGAATTCTGAATTCTGAGCCGAGCGCAGCGAGACCGGCGCAGCCAATGCTGAATGTAAGAAAAAGCCGAACCAAAGCGGCTTTCCCCTCCTTGGATAAGGAGGGGGCAGGGGGTGGTTGGACTTCTTCAGTTCGTCAAGTTCACAAAGAATGCTGAATTCTGAATTCTGAATGTAAGAAAAAGCCGAACCAAAGCGGCTTTCCCCTCCTTGGATAAGGAGG
>CAZWLN010000046.1:0-35085 GCA_964634885.1 uncultured Hyphomicrobiales bacterium
AAAAATCGGAGTCAGATAATATGAAAAAATATATCACACTGTTCTTTATTTTGGGTGCAATGGCATTTGTCAACACAGCGTATGCCCAGAAAGAAGATTTCAGCAACCTGCCTGATGAGCAATTAACCAAAGAGCAGGCGGAGATGAGGATCAAAGAGTTTGAGAACAAAGTCAACGCTTTGAACGAGACTTTGAAAGGCCTCGACGCAGACATAGCAAAACTTAAACAGGACATCGAAAAAGCAAAACAGGACAAACTGGCCTGCCGCCAGGCAATCCTCGATATGCTCGGCGCTACTGAAGACGATATTAAGAACTTCCGCCAGAGCCTTGGTGTCATCATCAACAAAATCAGGGAAATGAGCGGCAAATCGAACGAACAGCTCAATGCAGGCAAAGCCGACATCGACCAGCTCGAAGCTGACCTTAACAAGCTTAAAGGCATTAAGATCGCCTGTATGTCCGAATTCTACGACAAGATCGTCAACGCTGCCGGCGACATCCGCGAACTACGCCGCAGAGCCGAATCCGCCATCGTTAACAAGAAGTATATCGTAAAAACATGGGCTGTCTATCATGACTGCTTGTGGAATATTTCGAAGAAACCCGAGATCTACGGCGATCCTCTGCTCTGGCCCAGAATCTGGCAGGCAAACACAGACATCATCCGTAACCCCGGTTTGATCCATCCCGGCGATGAACTGACAATCCCGGTTTCCGGCCCCAAATCCGACGAGGAACTCAAAGCCGAACGTAAATACTGGAGAAACAAAAACAGGATGAAGAAAGAAGCCGGTTCAACCGAAAAAGGTACTAACTAAGACCGGAAACGGCTCTAATCATTGAAAAAATTGAGGCTGTCCCAAAAAGACAGCCTTTTTTGTTATCAATACTGCCCATATTTTCTTATATTTACATCTCGGTTTTTCAATAATGTGTTATTATTTATGGATATTAAAGAAAAAAGAATAAAAATTGAAGATGCAGACCTGGTGTTAATACTTGGATATAACGATTCCTACCTGAGGATGATCGAGAATAAGTTCCAGTCAACAATTACCGTCCGCGGCAGCGAAGTAATCATCAAAGGCGAAGCCGAAGAACTGAAGGACATAGAAAAGATTTTCAAAGAGCTGAGTTACATGGTCAAACGTAACGGCGCCCTCGAAGAAAACGACGTGTCAACCGTGCTGGACCTCATCTCGGGGCCTGGCAACGGGTTAACGGCAAACATCGACAAAGACACGGTGATTTACGTAGGCAACAAGTCGGTAATACGTGCCCGGAATCCCAAACAGGTGGAATACCTGCGCAAAGTTAACAGTAACGACCTGATCCTGACGATCGGCCCGGCCGGTACAGGCAAGACTTTTCTTGCCGTTGCAATGGCGCTGGCTGCCCTGAAGAACAACAGGGTCTCGAAGATTATCCTTTCGAGGCCGGCTGTCGAAGCAGGCGAATCGCTCGGGTTCCTTCCGGGAGACCTCAGGGAAAAACTCGATCCCTATCTCAGGCCCCTGCTGGACGCGCTGTTCATAATGCTGAGCGCCGACAAACTGAAGAACATGATGGAGAAGAATATTATTGAGATTATCCCACTGGCATACATGAGAGGGCGTACCCTCAGCAATTCGTTCATTATCCTCGACGAGGCGCAGAACTCTACCATCACGCAGATGAAAATGTTCCTGACGAGGCTGGGAGAGAACTCCAAGGCAATCGTTACCGGCGACATTACGCAGATTGATCTTCAGAACAAGAAGCAATCGGGCTTAGTGGACGCCAGGAAGGTGCTGAGGAACATTGAAGGAATTGATTTCGTCTATTTCGATAATAAAGATGTCATCCGCCACAGGCTTGTTGCGGAGATCATCAATGCCTATGAAAAAAATGCTGAGGAAAATGAAATAAAATCATGATTGAACTGTTTAAACTTGGGATTGTAAGTGTTACCCTGATCGATATTATCGACATCGTGATTGTCGCAATTGTGTTCTTTTGGATATACCGTGCCCTGCGCGATACGATTGCATTACAGATATTCTTCGGCCTGTTCATCATAATTGCCCTATCTTTCATTACCGATATTCTCAAATTGAGGTCACTGAACTGGATCATGCAGGCAATCCAGGACATCTGGCTGCTTGCGTTCGTGATACTCTTCCAGCCGGAACTCCGGCGCCTGCTGTTGATGATTACGCAGACGCCGCTGTTCAAGCTCTTCATCCGGTCGAAGATATCTCAGGCCATAGACGAGGTGCTTGAAGCTGTCCTTGCCATGTCTGAGAAGCATGTCGGAGCCCTGATTGTGTTCATCCAGTCGCAGAACGTTTCAATGACTGTGGACACGGGAATACCTCTTCAGGCGCTTGTCTCGAAAGAATTGCTCCTGTCGGTGTTCAACACCCGTTCACCCCTTCACGACGGCGCTGTCATCATCAGGAATGAACTGATGGTTGCTGCCCGCTGTGTCCTTCCGCTTTCCTCCGTTACAAAATTCGGTGGGAGGAACCTTGGGACCAGGCACAGGGCTGGCCTTGGCTTGTCCGAACAGGTAGATGCCCTGGTACTCATCGTTTCTGAGGAAACCGGCAGCATTTCCCTGGCAGAAAGCGGATACCTGACACTTGACATTCCAAGGGAGCAGGTAGGTGAGATACTCAGCCTGAGATTGGCGAAAACAAAGAAAATCAAGTAACTGGCCCGGATTACATGGAGAAAGAATATAATGCACAGAGAGCTGACCTGATCAGTAAGCTCCGGCAAAAAGGAATAAAGGACGAAGCCGTTCTCGAAGCCATGGGCCGTGTACCGAGGGAAAAATTTATTGCACGGTCGCTTTGGGACCGGGCCTATGAAGACAATGCCCTGCCCATCGACTGCCGCCAGACCATTTCACAACCCTATACCGTTGCCTGCATGACGATGCTGCTCAATGTAGCAGACGGCTGCAAGGTGCTGGAGATTGGGACAGGCAGCGGCTACCAGGCAGCAATCCTCAGCGAGATGGGCGCCGAGGTCTATACAATCGAGAGAATCGAGGAATTGTACGACCGGACCAAAGACCTGCTGCTCGAACTTGGCTTCCATGTGTTCTGCTTCCATGGTGACGGGACACTGGGCCTGAGGGAGTTCGCCCCCTGGGACAGGATCATCGTTACTGCCGCCGCTCCCAAAGAGCCGCCCTCGCTGGTTGCCCAACTGGCAAAAGGCGGCCGGATGGTCATTCCCATCGGTAAGGAAGACTATCAGTCAATGTGTGTGTTTGAAAAATCGACAACCGGGGATGTAACCAGGTTCTCAACGGATGACTTCAGGTTTGTTCCGCTGATCGGCAAGGAAGGATGGCAGTATTAGTGGATACTAAATGCCTGGCCGGCAGACGGACAATGATTGTCATCCTTGGCCCCACGGCGTCGGGAAAGACAGCGACAGCGCTCGAACTCTCGAAACTGTTGCCGTCGGAGATAATTTCAGCAGATTCCCGCCAGGTGTTCAGGTACCTGAACATTGGGACTGCAAAGCCTGTGCCGGAAGAACTGGCTGCGGTAAAGCATCATTTCATCGACATCGTCGATCCGGACGAGTATTACAGCGCCGGCAGGTTCGGCGACGAAGCCTCGGAAGTCGCAAATGACATTTTGAACAGGGGGAAGATACCCGTTGTTGTGGGTGGTTCCGGGCTGTACATCAGGTCTTTGTGCGAAGGGTTTTTTGAAGAGGAAGACAGCCCGCAGGACAGGGAAGACACAAGACAGAAGCTTGAGAAGAAACTCCAGGCACAGGGTATCGGTGTTTTGTACAGTGAATTGGAAAAAGTTGACCCCGATTCGGCCAAAACATATTCCGACCGCAATCCCCGAAGAATTGTAAGAGCTTTGGAGTATTTTTATAATTACAACGAGCCTTTCTCCCGGGCGCATAAGATGAGGAAGACAGAGCGGGATTTCAGGGTAATGTATTTCGGCATCGACTTAGAGCGGCAGGAGCTTTACCGGAGGATCAACGCAAGGTCTGAACTGATGTGGAAGACAGGGCTGATCGAAGAAACGAAGGCTGTCCTCGCTTCAGGCTATTCCCGCGACCTGAACTCACTCAACACTGTCGGTTACAAGGAATGTATTGCTTACCTGATGAAGGAAATGACGGAACAGCAGGCCATAGACAAAATGAAACAAAGTACGCGGAACTATGCCAAAAGGCAGATGACATGGTTCCGAAAAACCGAAGGAGTGCGATGGCTGAGCGGAACCCCTGCCGAATGTGCGTCGGCTGTCATCCCGAGCCTTGAAAACTGTGAGTGATTCACATAAGATTTTTAATTATCCCTTAATTTTTTTATTTTTAAAGTTTATAATATTTAATATTAACTTTATTATTTAGCATGATTGAAAAACTGAAATATAAAGTATTGTGTGTATTTGTCCTTACTGTTGCCGGAATGTTAACAGCCACGGGCCTGCCCGTGTATTCACAGTACAACGGCGGCAAACCGGTGATTACAAGTGAAGACACACTCCGTTCCCTAAGGGCTTTGAGCAATGACATAAAGAAAACACTCGGCGACGGCGACCTGAAGAAGGCCGACTTTGGCGTCGTTGTCTATTCTCTCGACAATCGCAAAATACTTTTTGCACGGAATGAAAACAAGCAGTTGACGCCTGCTTCTCTCACGAAACTGTTTACGAGTTTTGCCGCAGTTGTCAGCCTGGGGCCCGATTTCTACGTACGTACCGGCGTTTACACCGATTCGACGGTTAAGAACGGCGTTGTGGAAGGCAATCTTTATATTGTCGGAACAGGGGACTGTATGCTGGCAGCCGCGGATATTGAGCAGATTGCCCGCCAGATAGCTTCTGCCGGCGTCAAAGAGGTCAAAGGCAGCATATACGCCGACGGTTCTTTCTTCGACGACGAAACAAGCAGGTATAAATACAGCGGGGACCAGGATGTTGTCGAACCGGTGCCTCCGATTACAGCGCTTTCCATTGAAAAGAATACCCTGACCGTGCTTGTCAATCCAGGTGCAAGGGACAATTTCCCTGTGGACGTGAAACTGATTCCCGAGTCGGACTTCTATATCAAAGAGGTAAGGGCCAGGACCGGAGGTGTACCGCAAAGGAAGAGCAAAGGCTCGTCTTATGTGCAGCCACCCGTAAACCGGGACAGCGAATGGCTTTACAGGTACGGCGACTATCCCGTACTGGCACAGAATGACCAGGACGGAAAGCAGTCTCTGAGTGTGAATGTCGAAGCGCTGAAAGACAATGCCAGAAAGATTAGCGTTTCCGGTAACATCAGGGTCGGGGAGACCTATAAAAAGACTTTCGACATCGAGAATCCGGAACTGGTGATTGCCGGTTGTTTAAGGTACTACCTGACACAGCAGGGTGTGAAGGCCGAAGGCGCAACCGGCGTCAGGAAGCTGCCCGCTGCTTTTTCCAAAACCGCCGCTTTGGGCGAGTGTAAAAGGCCTCTGTCGGACATACTCTCGGTCATGAACAAGGAGAGTGATAATTATTATGCGGAGACCGTTTTCAAGATCATCGGCGCCAATTACGGTAAATATTCAAACACTGCCCGTTCTGCCCGTGAGCGCATTGCGTTCGTGCTCGACAGCATGGGCATACCCGTGAACGAATGCAAACTGAACGACGGCTCAGGCCTTTCCCGCCGCAATGTCGTAACTGCGGGGGCGATCATTAAACTGCTGCAGGCTGCCACCGGCCTGAAAGCCAGCAGTAAGTTCGAGTCGCTGTTGTCGGTAGCAGGAGTGGACGGTACACTGAAAAGCAGGTTTGACAAGACGCTTGCCGAAAACAATCTGAAAGCTAAGACGGGCACCCTCAGGAACGTCAGCGGTTTAGCAGGCTATGTCTATACTTTGGACGGTGAAAAACTGGCATTTGCGTTGCTTTTCAACGGAAGTAGTGTCGGCTATTACAAAAAAGCCGAAAACAAGATTGGGAAGATACTCTCCCAATTCTTCTATTTCAATAATATTGAGTAGGCTGTCGTTATTTATCAATATGACAAAGTGTGTCAATCATTCATTGGGGTAATAAATGGAAAAACATGAAGTCAGGGAATTAGCCGCAGCTCTTGTCGAAGAGATGCACTCGATGCACTCCGCGGAATATGCTGACAAGTGGGAGGGCGGTTCTGTCTTTTTCATACCGGGCAATGCGCAGACAAAGGATCAGGAGATGCCTCTCGACAGGCTGATGCACAAGATTGTAATGATCAGGGATAATCTCAGGGTACTGGAGCAGCAGATCAACTCGAGCGAGAACCTGAGCGAAGGCGAGAAGCTGAAGTTCCAGTCATATATCACCAAATGCTACGGTTCGCTTACTTCTTTCAATTTCATCTTCAGGAACCCTGAGGATAAGTTTGCATCGAAATAGAATTTTTCACCCTGCATATTGAATTACATATATACTGCATTAATGATTTGCCAATTATTCTTAACGCCGGCAGTTAAATATAAAATGCTTTTTTAAACTTATGCGTCTATATAATGATATATTATTTTTGAGAAGAAAGAATGCATAGTATTAAAAAAGAAAAAACAACCGGAATGAACGCCATCGACAGAGCGCTCAGCCTCATCGACGGAGCCCGCAGCATTGTAATCGTAACTCATATCAATCCCGACGGGGATGCGGTCGGCTCGGCCCTGGCCCTTTGGTTTTACCTTAAAGACAAAGGGAAGGAACCTGTTGTTTACATTAACGGTGCAATACCTTTCAATATGTCTTTTGTAAAAGGCATCGAGAATATTAAAAACTATGAAACACACGGGGACGACGATCTGATTGAGTCAGCCGACCTGGTGATTATTGCAGACCTGAACGACTGCCGCAGGCTTAGAAGCCTCTCCGGGCCGATTGAAGCGTCGAAAGCACCTAAGATATTGATAGACCACCACATCGACACACGGGTAATTGCCGACGCAACCATTGTCGATACGGAAACAACGTCCACCGGCGAGTTAGTCTGGAACATGATGAGCAAAGACCGGGGCTTTAAACTTACCCCGGAGATAGCTTCCTGTCTCTATCTTGCGATTATGACCGATACGGGCAGCTTCAGGTTCCCCGGTACCGACGGCGATGTCCACAGGATCGTTGCCCGGTTGCTTGACGCCGGCGCAGACCCTGTCGCCATTTATGAGAATGTTTACAACAACAATCCGTTCAGGACGATGAAACTTCTTGGAGAAGCCTTCTCGTCGATGGAACTGTATTACAACGGTAAGCTCTGTGTAATGAGGATAAATGCCGGACTGTTCGCAAAGATCGGTGCTGTTGAGGATGATGTGGAGAACTTCGTCGAGAAAACTCTCTCTGTTCAGGGTGTATGCATAGGAATGCTTTTTACGGAGGTAGCGGAACGGAGTGAAGTCAGGGTTTCTTTCCGGTCAAAAGAAAATTACAATGTACGGGAACTGGCTATGCAGTTCGGCGGCGGTGGGCACTTCCATGCTGCCGGTGCAAGGGTTACCGGGAAAAAATTCGACGAAGTTGTTGACGAAATAATTGCTGCCGCTGCCACTCTGCTCGGATAAGGAAAATGATCCGGGCCCGGCAGAGTCGAACCCGGAATTATTATGAGTTGGCATCAGTTACTGTACTGTTTCAAAACAGGGATCACTTTTTTATAATTATTTGTAATGATTTCCAGGTAATACATCCCCTGACTGAGGCATTCAGTCCTGAACAACAGAACATTATTGATGTTCTCGTATTCAATATCAGGTATTCTCCTGCCCATTATATTATATAGATTTACAATTGGCGTTTCGATATCTACCGGCAATTTAACTCTGAAACTGTTTCCGAATGGATTGGGAAAGACTATGTACTGGTAATAGTTATCGGGCCCTTCTACACTGTCAATCTGGTCCCAGGGCAGAGCAATGATTGTAAAAGAATGGGGCGGATAATTGTAAGAGTTGATGAATTCGCAATTTTTCTCTCTTACCACAATTTTTTTTGGATCTTTCAAACAATTAGCGTCAAGATAGTTCTCAGAATTTAACTCATATACATTTGCCGTGGCTTTTCCATGGAGAAATCTAATATTGAAGTTTGCGACAATTGTATCGTATGGGTGCCTGTTAACGGTATAGATAAAAACAGAATCCCGGGTGGAAGCAGCAATTGTATGTAACCACGGAGCATCTGTGATGTCAAACAGTCCGTCGATATTCTTTTGGGTATATGTACGGCAAACGACATTGGTCTTTAACAATTCGGTAGCAGGGTGGTTAGCAATCATCTTGAATGCGTAATATGAGGGAGTTTCGTAAAATTCCCTCGTTCCTTTATCATAGTCAATTACTGTTTGATAGGTAGAGACAGCGTTTGTCTTTTCGACAATACTAACACTTGGAGACTTCTTCATGATTGAGATTAATTGTGAAGCCATCCAGAGTCCGCTTTCTAAGCTTGCCGACCTGGGTACTGTGTCTAATGTCCACTCACAAACTTCTGTATTATAGGTGGACCAGATTTCAGTAATTCCCTGAGATAGGACGCCCTGGCGGCCTTTTTCAGCAATCCATGCATCAACCGAATCAATATGGCTTTCAATTTGTTGTGAGCCTCCGACGGCAGAAAGGTATATCTCTTCATCCGAAGCTTTGCAGTTTTTGGGTGTAATGGGTTGAGTCCAGTGCCAGCCGTATATTTCACACTTAGGCCCGACGATGGTCATCAGGGTGTCGAAGAAAGGCCGCCATTGCCATATATCGGCGCTGATCAGGCAGGAAATTGAAGGATCGGCCTCTTTCATGCTGTCGTAGAACTTTACAAAGCCTGTTGCATAATTAACAGGATAAGTCCATATCTCATTGCCGATTTCCCAATACTTTACATTGTATGGTTCCGGATGGCCGTTGGCAGCTCTCATTGAGCCATAGGGGGTACCGGTTGCTCCGTTACAGTATTCGACAATTGAAGCAGCTTCATCAGGATTGCCTGTAAGAAAATTTATAGTAATATGTGGTTCGATCTTGTAGTGCTCACAAAATCTTAAAAACTCGTCTAAACCAAAATCCATCCTTACATTTTCTTTGTCCTCAAATATTTTTCTCCGGTCAATGTCACCAATACCCATATCCCAGCGATAGCCCGAATATTCTACGAACCATCCTCCAGGATACCTTAGAATGGGTGGCTTCCATTCATTATAGAATTGGTCATATTCTTCCCTGATGCCGTTAATGTTGCCTGAGGGCATTAATGAGGCTTCATCCAGGTCGAGAGTGCCGGACGATGAAAAACAGATGATGACATTAACCATTTTTTCTTCATTAAACTTTGGTGTAACGGCAGTAACTTTTTTCCATTCTTTACCTGGTTTACCTAAACTGGTTTCATACAAAACACGGCTAAACGATTTGTTCATTATCCTGAGTTTTACGTCACCGACAGATGAATCGCCTTTCATGTATATATAGAAATCAAAGCCCTTGTCCGGAGTGACAAATATTCTCTGGTAGATACCTGCATTGCCCGTATTGTTTTCTTTGGTGATTCTTTGATAATGCAATCCGTTAGTATTAAACCCTCCTTCGGGTGTTTTCAACACTACTTTGGTATTAGCATTGTCGTACCACGAGAACCATCCTGCAGAAATACCCATTTCGTTATTATGAATATCAAACCCACGGTTTACAAATTCCTGAGCGTACAATCCAAGGGGCCCATTTGCAAAACTAAAATAATACTCGATGAATCCTCCGGTTAAATATGGGGAGATGGGTTTTCTGTATTCTTTGTCGTAATCTATGTTCACATATGCGGAGTCGTATCCTCCGAATAATTCTATTGCGTGTATCATAGTAAATGCAAAGACTAATGTTATAATATTGATAAATGTCTTATTCATAGTGTCCAACTTTATTAACTATACAAAACGTAATTCGATATATTATCATATTCATATTATCTGAACAGCAAGATAGCTTTCAGAGCTATCATTCTTCACTGTCTTCGGATTTACGGGTTACGTTAATAATCCTCAGTTCGGCTTCATTGAGATAGCTTCTGAGTTCTGTCGTGAGTTTCATGCCTTCTTCATAATTGCTGAGCATTTCTTCCAGGGAGATGTCGCCTTTGTCCAACAATTCGACTATCTGCTCGAGCCTTTTCAGTTTGTCTTCGAAAGTGGTTTTCTTTGCCATTGTTTTACCTTTTGGATTTATTTTATAATGCTAATTTTTTCTACGCTTTTTACGCTTACTTCCGCAACCTCGTTCAGCCTTTTTACAGTTACATTGCTGTAATCTGTCAGAGATTGTTCGTTACCAAGCAGCTTACTGCCGTCGTACAACAATGAAAACCCCTTTTTCAGAGGCTGCAGGGGCTGAAGTGAAGAGCACATCATTTCGAGGTGGCCGGTCTTTTGTTTAAGGAAACTGAGTTTTGTTTTTATTTTGTCCGTCAAAGCCAGTTCGAGGCTGTCGTTCAGCTGGCTGTATGTCTTCAGCCTGTCGGGCACGACACGAAACAGGTATGAGTTCTCGATTGCATCGAGCCTCAACTGCAGTTCTTCGATGTATTCGTCCATCGCCTCCCCGAGGTCATTTTCCAGCTTGTCGGTGTAGCCGAGGATGTCGTCGAGGGTGTTGGGCGTGACCATTACAGCAGCGGCTGTAGGTGTAGCCGCACGGGCGTCGGCAGTGAAATCGGCAATTGTGAAGTCCGTTTCATGGCCTACGGCGGAGATGACAGGTTTATTAGCATTGAAGACGGCCCTGGCAACTGTTTCTGTGTTATAGGACCAGAGGTCTTCGATTGAGCCGCCGCCCCGTCCGATGATTATTACTTCGGCGGGAGACTCGTCCAGCTCTTTGACAGCCCGGGCGATGTCTTCAGCAGAACCTTCTCCCTGTACTAATGTAGGCCTGAAATAGACTGTGCTGAGCGGGAACCTGCCGTTGATTGTCTCCAGAATATCCCTTACGGCAGCGCCGGTAGGCGAGGTTGACACCCCGATTTTCATAGGAAAAACGGGCAGGCTCTTTTTTCGCAAGGGGTCAAAGAGGCCTTCTCCCTCCAGTTTTGCTTTCAGTTCTTCGAAGGCAAGATACAAGCCACCCCTGCCTTCCCTGATGATCCTTACGCAGTCGATCTGGTAATTGCCTCTTGGGGGATAGACAGTAAGGCTGCCTTCGACGATGACTTCCATCCCGTCCTCGGGAGTGAATGTCAACTGGCGTGTTTTCCAGAATACACAAGATATCTGGGCTTTAGGGTCTTTGAGTGTAAAATACCGATGGCCTGAAGAGTGAGAGAGGTAATTGGATATCTCGCCCCGGACACGGACGAAGCCGATGCCTTC
This sequence comes from uncultured Hyphomicrobiales bacterium, assembly GCA_964634885.1. Taxonomy (GTDB): domain Bacteria; phylum Bacteroidota; class Ignavibacteria; order Kapaibacteriales; family UBA2268; genus DAINRZ01. The sequence continues at coordinate 11,353 of CAZWLN010000046.1, forward strand.
GGTAAGTACGCTGCTGATGCGTGTTGTAAGCCCGGTTACAGATAATATATTATCATTTTCCATTATTGCTGTTTTTTCCCATTTTATTAAATATTCCTGTATAGTAATCGGCTGAGTCTTTGTTCTGCAGCTCACAGTATATCTCGCCCAAAGCCTGGTATGCTTCCGGGAATGCCGGATTAAGCGTCAGCGATTTCCTGATGAGCGCAATTGCCTCTTTGTGTTTATTGAGGCCCTTCCAGTAGTATATGCCTGCGTTGTAATACGTATAATCGAAATAGGGATTGAAGCGGCCCGAACGTAGCGAATACTGCAAAGCTGCCTGTACGTCGTTCATCGAATAGAAGTAATAGAGAGACAGGTCGTTGTAATAATAGGACAGTGTAGTGCTGTCGCCCGAAGTAAGTACCGGGTATTCATTGGGCTGGTAACCTGTTTTCAGGAGATGGTCATATCTGCCGAGATTCATATCGACGATTGTTTCCAGCCTGTCAATGTCGAATATATTCCCGCTGATGATGAGCCTGACGGCATCATAGTATTTTCTCAGGTTGTCGTCCCTCAGCAGGTTCTTCTTCTCATTGAGGGATTCGATATATCCGTCCGGGAGTGTTCTCTGGATATGCCCGATTCTCCAGTGCGCCATATATTCCTGTGGCAGTTTTGACAGGAAAGCGTCGGGCAGGGCAATCTCATCGACGATATAATTGTCCTGGCCGGAATAGTAGCCGAACATTCCCACGGAAGAGGTACAGATGACCAGAGGAGCATTGGCTGCTGACTTCTTACCGAGTTTGCCCCATTCATTGTCAGGCTCGCATCTGCCTTTCAGGAGCATCGGGCAGAGCCCGTTTGCCTGGAAATAGTAGGCGCGTTCGTCGGTAATCAGGTGCTCGTCGGTGAAAGGAATTTTAAGCCTTGTCCCTGTTACTTCGGGATTGGAACCGTAACCTGCGCCGCAGAACAAGGGGACATTGGGCTGCAACAGCCCGAGTACTACCAGGACAGCTGCCGGCGCCAGTTTAAGGGCAACAGTACGGGGGCTGCCGGAGTCGGCCTTCTGCATTGCTATTACCAGAAGCGACAGGGTGAACGGTACAGTGAAGAACCTGCCGCTCATGAAATCACCGCCGATGTAAATGATATATATAAGATAGAAAATAACCGACAGGAAGACAGACATATAGATGTAGTCCTTGTCCTTTAGGAAGCGATAAACAGTAAGCGCCAGAGCCGCTGCAATGGTCAACAAAGTTACAGGGTCGCTGTAGAAGAGATTTTGAAAGTAATACAATCCCTGTATGATATAGTCCCCCCGGGGAATGCCGGTGTTCAGCTTTGCGTAAGCTGTGTTCGGGAAGATGGACCCGTAATAGAGGAGTGAAAATACTGCCCAGAGTAAAACCGGCAGCAATCCCAAAACAAGGTGCATCAGTTTCCGGTTTTTATCGGTAATGACTGCGTAAAGCAGGGGAGGGCCGAACACAAGAGCCAGGTCATACCTGTTCAGCATGGCTGTGGAGAAGATCAGGCTCAACAGCAGCAGCTTCTTACCTGACCGGCTGAAAAAAAAGGCCGTGAAAAAAAGTACCAGGAGGCAGTGGGACAAAGGATTTTCCAGGCCCGACACGGAATAGTCGATGAACGACTTGGAGACAAGAACCAGGGCGATTACAACTATGGATATATATTTATCCTGCGCGAAGTATTTCAGGATGAGCCAGAGTGAGAACAGTGTCAGGGCAATGGAAATGCCGATGGACGTCAGGAAAGGCTCTCGCGTGATGAAGTAGAACGCCGAGACGAGGAACATCCATGCGGGGTGAGTGTAAGCCTGTACCCTTTCCGTCACATTCCAGGTCAGTCCGTACCCTTTGACGAAATTGTCCACGGTCCTGAAAGTAATGTATGCATCGTCGCAAACCCAGGCGTTGACGAATAATACATAGAAAACAATTAATATACCTGTTATTATGATATATTTCTTATACATTTTCCAAAGGATAATATAATCCAACATTTATAATTTCATAAATTAAAAACTTTTTTATGGAAATCCTTAGAAATTAATTAAATTTAATTATTTTACTGTATGTGTCACTGAAAGGATGTTGGTGTATAGTAATGATACGGCATATTAAGAAAGAAGAATGCATGTTTAATATTGAAAATTTCATGGTACCGGAACAAAAAACGTTGCTGATAGACTGTTTCATTGGCCAGAATCCCGGTATTATTTGAAAAAAATAGATTTATATTTGAATTTATTAAAATGAGTAAATAATAAAAAAAGGTAAAGAACACTATGACAGGAATCGGTTGGGACTTACACAGATTGGAAAGAGGCGGAAAGCTCATCATCGGTGGAGTCAGCGTTGTCTCAGATTACGGCACAGTTGCGCACAGCGACGGCGACGTCCTGCTCCACGCCCTTACAGATGCCCTGTTGGGTGCAGCCGCCCTTGGAGACATAGGTGAACATTTCCCCGACAGCGACCCGGCCTTCAAAGGAATGGACAGCAGCTTTTTCGTAAAGGGCGCCATGCAGATGATTGCCCTAAAGAACCTGGTCCCGGTGAATGTCGATTGCGTTGTCGTTCTACAGGAACCCAAACTTAAGGATTACAAAGAATCGATTCGTAAAAACCTACAGCAACTGACCGGGCTGCCTGCCGAAAGGGTGAACGTCAAGGCAAAAACCAGTGAAAAAGTCGGGCCCTGCGGCAACCTCGAAGCAATTGAAGCCTGGTGCGTCGTCGAATTGAAAGAGAAAGCCGGCTATGTCAGCTAAGAACACTTTTATCACGGCAGTAATAATCTTGTCTTTGATTGCTGCTAAGGCGCAGGCAAACGAAGAATATCCCGTTTCCTATGAAGTGTCGGGAAATATACAGGGAGGAAAGCTGGTAGTGTCGTCCTTCGACGGGGCGATCAGGTCTTACCTGATTAAACCCAGGTGGAACGAAGAGTCCGAAGTACTCTATTCATGGAAAGGCATCGAAAGAAAAGACGCCAGGGGCATCTCGATGGGGGCCTCGCACCTGCTGTCCGTTTTCCCGGTGAAAGAGAACCTGCTGATGATCAGGCGCGACGGCTCGAAACTGTTTGCCATCCTTGCCGATTCCAATGCCGTCATGATCTCTGCCGGTGAACTCTTCGGCAATTTTAACGAGGTGGAGCAATATAATGCCACATTAGTTGGAACATTCAGTGACTCTGTTTTCATTCTGCGGATCAACAATTTCCTGTACAGTGTTGCTGTCGATACGGCACACAGCCTTGCCAACAAACTGATTTCCACCAGTGCCCTATGTGCTGTCGTAAGGGCAGACGGAACCATTGCCTGGCTTGAAGCCAATGAAGGCATCGGCACAGTGTATGTATCCCTCAGTGGAAATGAAAAGAAGGCAGTTGCCAGGATGGCGCTTTCCGAAAGGCATTATTTCTACGATCTGGGTAACTTCATCGGCATTGTGTCATCGTCTGCCAATTATAAAAACTCTCTTGTTAACATCATCGACCCGGACAAGGGTATAATCCAGAGCATCTGGCTCGAAACCAACGGGCAGACTCTCCGGATTGCCGGTAACCAGGACCTCTTCAGGATTTATTATATCATCCACTCCGGTTCCAGCTACTATCTGGTAATAGATAAATACAAGGGCAAGGTAAAAAACGGATCGCTCCAGTCCGAGCTTTCCCGCGAACTCGTAGAGCCTCTGCTGGTTGAGATTATTGACGGCAAGGTGTATGCAGTCTTCAGGAACAATCTCAGCATTTTCGATCAGGAAGGTGAAATCGTTGCAATGGATTTCCTTCCGGTTGGTGAATATATTAAATCGGACCCTTCGATTATTGCCCTCGACAATCATATTATTATCTTCACCGAATCTGCGTCCTTGGTGTTGTCGGAGAAGAATAACGATTTCTGGTGGTTCTTCAGGTTCATGAAAGAAAGCGGTAAAGTTGTCATTCCACTGATATTTTTCGTCGGCCTGGTAATCGTCCTCCAGTTTTACCGCGGGCAGAAAAGGCTTCTCAGGGCTGTACTGAACCTGCCTTCTGCGGGCGCCGTAGTGGTGCTCGACAAGAACGGGCGGCTGGAAAGGGCAAACGCTTCCGGCAAAAACCTCATCGGCATCAGCGGTAACCTGCCGATGGGCAAGCACATGCAGTATTATTTTACCAAAGAACACATCAAACCGATGAAAGAACTGCTCGAGAAGGCAATGGAGATGAAGAACTCCGTTTCACAAAAACTGAACATCGTTACCGGCGGCGACCTCAGGGAGTGGTATTGCATGATTGTACCGCTGAGGACTGTTACCGGATTCTTTACGGGGCTGCTGTTTACGGGAATAGATATTACCGAGGAACTTGAGAGAAAACGCCTGAGTAACTGGGCCCAGCTTGCCCACGACATGCAGACTAACCTGTCCACAATCAAGCTCAATGCCGAACAGTGGGGTGTCGGGTCTGCTGAGGACGACAACGACAGGAAGAAACGTATTCTTCACCAGGTGAATATCCTGATGCACAGGGTTCGCGACGTGGTGACCGTCGGAAGAAGCGACGGTGTTGACAGGCAGTTGGTAAACGGGGCAGAGATATGCCAGGAAGTAAGGTCCGAGTTTGACGACACCATGTTCCCCAATGTCGAAATCATTGCCAATCCGCAGAACGCCATGGTTTCATGCGACAGGGCAAAACTTACCCGCGCTCTGAGGAACGCCGTAGAGAACGCTGTTCGTTCCCTCGAAGGCAACCCCGGGCAGGTTACGATTTCGAACTGGACTGACCCGCGCTTTGCATACTTCAGCATCAGGGACACAGGCGCCGGCATGGATGAACAGACGGCAAAGAAGATGCTGAAGCCCTATTTCACTACTTCCAAAAAGTACGGAGGCATGGGCATGGGTACCATGATTATGCAGCATGTTGCCGAGCTGCACGGTGGAAAAATCGACGTACTGTCGGAAAAAGGCAAAGGTACGGAGATTGTTTTCAGTTTTCCCAATTACCTGAACAAAAGGAAATAGCAGGCGCCATGGATAACCAATATGCTCATCTCAAGGGTAAGAGGCTCGGCGCTGTCGATTACGGCAGGAAAAGAACCGGTTTTGCTGTCTGCGACGAGTTCCACATTACTACTTCACCCCGTAAGGCCTTAGACACTACAAGCCCGTCATTTATGCAGCAGCTCATGGCTCTCATCGAAGCGGAGAGGGTACGGGCAGTAATTGTCGGGGTGCCGTACAGGCTCGACAACGTCGAAACAGAAGTCATTGCCGAAATTAATTCTTTCATCGAGGAATTAAAAAATATTTCCGGCCTGGAAATTATTCCTTATGATGAATCGTTTACTACGAAAAGAGCTGTAAATACTCTGATTGAAATTGGAAAGAAGAAACGGAAAAGGTCGGAGAAAGGGATGCACGACATGATTGCCGCTGCATTGATTCTCCGCGATTTTTTAAAGGAGATCGAATGATTAAGAGAAAATTGGTATTCACATTATTCCTGGCAGCAAACCTGGCTGTATCTACTCTTAGTGATATTCACGCAACCGAGAAAGACAAGAGTTTCTACTATGACTACGGTAAGCAGTTCTATGCGGAGATTCACAGGACCGGCAGCGTTAACGGCGATTCGACCGAGGCTCTGATAATGTTCAGGATAGTGGACAACCTGATGACATTTTCGAAGAATGTGGACCCTAAGACTCATAAGGAGCAGTTTGTGGCGTGGCCGAAGGTATATATCGACTTCCGCTACGGCGAAGGGATCATCAGGAAAAGGGCCGAATGGACAGATACCGTCATCGTTACTCATTACGATTCTACAAAATCGAAGACGAAATACTGTTCGGGGTACCTGAAAGTGGTTTTACCAAAGGGCAATGTCAGCGTAAACGTTGAATTCCGCAATGACCAGGGTATGGCCCTGAAGAAGGAAAAGCTCGAACTGGAAGACATACGCGATGACGGGAAGCCGTCGATCAGCAGGCTGATACTTGCGGGCGGCAGGGACGCGTCAGACAATTCCACATCGCCCGTACTTTCGGGTTCCGTAATGGAAGCATTTTCGCCTTTCCTTCTCGGAGGCAATGTCGATTTCCGTGCGAAGAACGCCAGGATAATCTCACTTGTAACATACAGGAACAATTACGACTCTTACAACTACCAGATTGAATATCTTCCGGACCCGGCAGAGAAAATATGGGACAATGTTGCTCCGCAGAGCGGGCAGGTACATGCCGAAAGAGGCTCCATCGCTTCGGTATTCAGGAGCCCTTCGAAGGAAGACCTCTATTTCTCATTCAGGAATGAAAAAGGCCCCGTTGAGAGCAACACCGGACTTGTCAACGGTTACATAGACATTCCGCTTCCGGCAGCCTTCATGTATCCGGGCAATTACCGGATTAAGATATATCCTTCGGACCGTGCCGGCGACACCCTGGCGCAGAACTTCAAAGTCGAATGGGTGGACATGCCGGTTTCGCTGAGGAATCCCGATTATGCTGCCGAGATGATGTACTACACACTCACCGACGCCGAGTACGAGGAAATTAGCGACGGCGACAAGACGGAAGTACTGAAGAAGATATGGAAGTACTGGTTAAAGAACGACCCTACGAAGTACACTGTCTATAACGAAGCCATGGCGGAGTATTACAAGCGTGTGGACTATGCCTTCTTCAATTTCCAGACCATCAACGAGAAAGACGGAGCCAAAACCGACAGGGGTAAGATATATATACTGAAAGGCCCTCCTACGGACACCGAAAGAAAACTCGAAACCGACAAGACTGTTGAAGAGTGGAAGTACAAGAACCTGAAACAGGTTTACGTCTTCGAAACCAACGCCTCCGGACGCTTTAAGCTGAAGAAGATAAACAGTATTTAGAGACTCCGGTTTATGAACAAATGTCTTCTGTCCTAAAAGATTTAAATATTCATATTGGTCATTTCACAACGACCACAGGAACACCTATGGAAGAGCTGCCGAAGGCAACCCGAATAATATAAATACCGGTAGGAACTGAATTGCAATTCCAGATAATTTCTCCGTTATATGAAGAATAGAGGATTCTTTCAATATCGCTGTTGTTGTTGATTTTATTTCCAAGACAATCAAAAACGTTTATGTTAGCAGTTGAAATGTCTTCATTGCTCAACTCATAGATTACCAGGTGAACGCGCTCATTAGCAGGTTGGGGATAGGGCCTGCCGGCATAGAGGTAAATATTATCTCCTTCGGTTTCATCCTCCTTTACCTCGTTCGTTTCCATCGGCGTCAGCTTGACGATGTTTGTCGAGTCGTCGGTATATTGAGCCCGGGCGTAGATGACTGAATCATCCGACCAGAAACTGTTGTGATTGGGCAAAGAGAAACCGCGGGTTTCGGGAAAGTAAACGTTGTCCCACGACGGGGAGCCGTCAAGGAGCGAACTGCTGCAAAGATATCCCATGAGCCTGTGTTTGATATAGATCTTATTATTGAAGTAAAACACTGTATTATTCCCATAAATACTGTCAGACAGGTATGTTATATTTGTTTTTTCTTTTGAATTCAAATAATGAAATTTATATCTGACTGTATATTTATTATTTACACTGTCGTAAAAAACTTTAGACTGATAGTAAAAAATATTCTGTCCGTTCCAAATCTCGAAATTGATTGATTCTTCGGGGTTAATATCTACCTGGAAATCATTTTGCCAGGTTTTCCCTTCATCTGAGGACCGTATGAGCCAAACCTTTGTACTGTCGTACTTCTTTGCACTGTCGATATAATACCTGTTCTCAGCGGCAATAGCGGCCATTATGCCGTCGTCGTAATGTAAGCCATACGCTTTAATGGAATCCAACTGGTAAGTGTCGATGTATTTGAAATTGCTGTCGAGGTTGACGAACCACGTGTATCTGTTTTTCGTCAATGAATATGATCTCGGGCTGATAACGATCTGATAGCCGGATTTGGTTTTACGGATAGGAAGGTTAGGTTCGGTGTTGTTGATACTCAGAACATCAATATATGAGAGAGAGTAACTATCGCCGCCGTCGTAAGAACAGAGAATGTTCCTGTTCTTCAGAGTGTCGGAATAGGTATCGCTCCAGCCATGATAGACAAAGCCTTTTCCGGCTTCGTCAAAGTAAAGGCCGGAAGCTGATGTGAAGTTTCTGTACAGGGTATCTGTAAACAACTGTGGGAGCCAGGTAGTTCCGGCGTTCGTTGTCCAGAATATCTGAGCTTTATATGTATAATAGCCGACCTGTTTGTCTGTCCAAAATACCCTGCCAAAACTAAATGATTCGAAAACCACATTTGAAATCAATTCCCAATTGCTGCCCCTGTCTGAGGAAAGGTATATCGTCTTGCAGGGGCCTACCGCAACGATTGTACTGTTGTCGATGAATTCGAAGGATGTTACTTTTGGGTTGGCATAGCGCCTAATGGAGTCGTTGGTCAATTTTGTCGATGTCATGTCAAAACCTGTTTTGTAACACTCGAGCCACGACGCTTTCCATTTTGAATTCTGACGAATTGACAGGGTAAAAACTTCGCCGTTGCTTACATTGAAAACTCCGGCCCGCTGTGAGGCAGGACTGAATGAAACTCCGTCGGACGATCTATAAATTGTATCACTTATTTTTGCATAGATATAGCCGGTGTCGGCGGTTAAGCTTGCGGCATAGCTACCGTAAGAGCTGATATCCGCGGCATGCTGTTTGTAAGAGTTCTTGCAGTCGAAGGAGATGATCTGTGCCGAACCGGTAGAGAGAAAGAGCTTATCCCTGAAAAAGATAATTTTTTGACCGTTGAGCGAGAAGTCATAATCAACGGAAAATACAGCGTTCAGTTCCCTGTCATAGACAATGATGTCTTTCTTTTTCATAAGTAAAAAAACATTATTCTTGCCGACTGCAATATCGCTGATTGAATCGGCAGGCTGGGATTTGAGTACTTTGCCTTCCTCGTCGAGGCTGAACAGTAGGCCGTTTGTACAATAGCCGAAGTAGAGGCTGCCGTCGGAAACCATTTTTTTAATAATAACGCTGTCGGCAAATATCTTTTTTTGCGTCCAGTTACGGCCCTTGTCGTAGGAAAAGAGTATTATCCCGCCGTCGCCGTAAGCAACGACCGACTTACCGCTGTGGCACACGCCGTTGAAATTGACGCCCATTCTCTCGACGTTGAAGCGCTCGCTGCAGTTAAGGGCAGTTGCTGTGAAAAGCAGTAACAGCGTTACAATGGCGGCATTTTTCATTATTTCTCCCATCCCATTTGAAAACAAATTCATTATGTATTATTTCAATTATGTATAAACAATTATTTGAAAAAAAAGTTTCATTGAGTTATATTGCATTCATATATTTTTATATATAGCGGAGCTGTGGAAAAGTAATTAATAAATTACTTGCGGTCCTTTATTAAATTACTTTCCACAGCCTTTTTTAATTAATTAGTCCTGTTCGCATTTTACGCTCATAAAACACCGCGATTCCCAGGCTTCATCCCTGGTAGAGCCATTTGGAGGCGCAGGAGACGTTACGATATCATTTTCAATCGTCAATTCAATTGGTTCTGCAAGATCGCATGAAGGGGTACTATAAAACTCTGTTCCGATTTTTTCTTTTATTAATTTTCCTATCACATAGTCTATGCAGTATTTCCAGTAAGTCCTACACTGGCCTTCACCTCCACAAGAAGTATAAACATAGTTTGAAGGATCGTCAACAGCCGGCGGAACAACAGCTTTGTGTACCCATTTCCAACAATAAGATAAATCCACGGTCATTGTTATTCCATTCCCACTGCCGTCACATGGAATGTTGCATCCATTAGCCGCAAGATAGTCTGCCATAAGTCTTGGTACTTCTTCATTAAAGAAATACTCATCAACACTACAAGCAGATAAAAAAGTAAACTGGGTATTTTTTACATTAACGGCATATGCTGTTAAGAAATTGCATTTGTAGCAAAACTCAATAATAACATCACAACCATTGTAATTTGTGGTAATCGAAGCGGCAGAATAACCTTCCTCGCATTCGATTGCCTGAGCAACGCTGGTAAAACCAATAACCAAAAAAGCAAACAAAAATAAAACTCGTCTCATGGGAGACCTCCTTGAAATTGTTAATAAATACTATTATATCAGCTGAAATCCCGCTTTCCAGCATTTATATTCTTTAACTATTAATTTCATATTGAGGCTTACGTTTTTCTGACGATTAATTCTCCATCCTTATAATTCTGAAAAACCGAAGTTTTTGCATTTGTAATAATTCCTTTTGACAATATTTTGTATTTAGTATTTCATAAATACATTGTTAACTTACAAAAAAAAAAAACTTATGCAAGAAAAATATTTTCCGGAAGCAGCCACTGTTTGAGGAAAAGTACGAAAATTTATTTACTATAATTATCAGTTTATTGTATTTTATTATCAGTTTCGGAAAACAGGGGAAAAAGTTTTCATAGAAAAATTTTTATTAAAATATCCTATATGGAGTATAGTTATTCTTTAGCCGGACTCTTTTTTCTTTCTCGAACATTATTTGTCTTCGCGCACTCTCATTCCTATAGGAAAAAACAGGAAATAGTCGTATTTTTAAGCTAAAATACTTGTAAATAATTGATTGAAATGAATCGGCTTATTATATATATAATACTTTTACTCACAGCAGCCTCCGGCGTCTGTTCCAAGGAACTGAAGGTGGTTTCCAACGACTACTCGGCTTACCCCTTAGTAAAAACCGCGGTTTACCTCTACGACAGCCTGGGAGTGGAAACGAACCCGTCGAAAGCCAGGATGAGGGTTACGGATAACCAGGCCGAAGCAGCAATCTTAAGTGTAGAACCGGGGGGAGCTTCGCACTATCAAAATGCATCGATCCTGATTGCAGTTGATCTCGCCGGTAAGAGCCACCCGCAGAACAAAGGCCTGGAACTGTCCCGGAAGATTGCCGCCTCCATTGTCCGCGCTGTCAACGACGAAAAGGACGAACTGGCGATTGTCGGCTTCGACCACCTTGCCTATATGAACGCCGATTTCACTAACGACAGGCAACTGCTGCTCGACAGGACAGGCAGCTTAGAAAATTCTCCCGGTTCCGACCTGAACAATGCATTCATGTTCGAACCAACCGGCATCTTCGCCGTTTTCAAAGCCGCCGCCTATAATAAAACATTAGTCATTATCGGTGATTCGCCTGTTCCGGAGTCAGTCTCCGCCATCAGGCAAAAATGCCTCGATGACGGCATCAGAGTAGTCTATATTACCATTTTCTCCGAACCGGACCAGTCGTTTAAAGAATTGTGCACTGCGACTGGAGGGCTCTTCTTCGAAGCGCTGACAGATGAAAGCGCCGTCGGCAATGTATCGGCATTGATCGGCGCTGTTGCTCACAACATCCGGCCTGCAACGGTCAACTGGCAGTCCGTTTCCGAATGTACCGACCTGAAAGACGTTGTCATTGAATATTATAAAGATGACGGAAAACTGGAAAAAGAAGCGTCGGCCCGCTTTTCTTTTGTCCGCAGCAGTACCGTTGCCGGATCTGTCAAAGCTGAACCGGCATCTGTAAATTTTGGCATTCCCCTGCCCGGGGGCTATTCTGACGAAACAGTTACCATTACTGCATTCAAAGATGTAACAATTACCGCCGTGTCTTTCGATTCGCCCGAATTCAGCGTCGTATCAGGCATGATACCTTCCGAAGGCCTGGCTTTGGCTTCAGGGGAAAGTCACAGCTTCGGCGTCCGCTTCCTGATAACCGACTCCCTGCGCCACTTTGCCTGTCTTACAGTAAGGGCGGGAAACTGTCCCGCGGTTGTGGTCCCTGTTGTCGGCGGCTATCCGAACAAGTGCGCCGCCAAAAGCCTGAAGTTAACAAATCCCGGTTGTTCCGATACCCTCTTTGTCAACGACACATGCCCGATCTCATGGGAAGGAACAATCGAATCCGAACCTGTGAGTGTTGACTATTCCCTGGACAACAGCGGCGTCTGGGTTAACCTGTTAAACGATTACAAAGGATTAAACTATAAATGGTTAATACCAGCCCTGGACGCAGACAGTGTTGTCTTCAGGGTGGTACAGAACTGGCCGCCGTCGTCGTCCGGACCGATGGCCCTTCGGCACAAAGCACAGGTACTATCGGCCTTCTTCAACCGCTTAGGCAATGAGCTGGTAACGGTTTCAGGCGATTCCACAGTACATATATGGGATTCGTACAGCGGGAACAAGCTGTGGGAATTCAATACCGGAGCAGGGAAGTGCCTGTGGGCAGAATTCAGCGCTGACGGTAGTGAAGTTGTTTTCACTTCCGGCTCCCATGTCCTTGTCTGCAATCCTAAAAGCGGTTACGTCAAACAGAGTGAAGCCTTGTGCAGCGGTTCGGTGACTTCTGTTGCTTACAGTCCTGACGGCCTGCATATTGCTGCTTCCTGTTCCTCCGGCGAACTGGTTGTGCTGGAATTGCCCGATCTTACTGTTTCGAACTCCATCGACGCAGGCCAGTCCAAACTGTTTAACGCCTCCTTCAGCCCGGACGGCAATCTGCTTATCAGTTCCGGCAGTTCTGATAAGATAAAGACATGGGCCTGGCCGGGATTGGCTCCTGCCGCCGATTTCGATGCCGGCTCAACAGTATGTATGTTCGGCAGGTTCTCGAAAGACCAGAAAAAATTCGTTGCTGCAAGCTGGTACGGCAAGGCTTTCGTCTGGCCTGTAACACAGGGAAAATCGTCCTATACCATAAGTGATACGCTTTACACCGTAACCCACATGAAAGACACTTCCGGGGCCATAGCCATCAATTATGCAGAGTTCCTCAGGGATTCCACCGGGAAGGAATTGCTGATGACGGCAGGGTTGGACAAGGCTGCCCTGTGGAACGCTGCCGACGGCAAACCTGCCGGCTGGTCCCGCAGCCACAGCAGCAATGTTTCCACGGCGTCGGCTAACTTCGACGGAAGCCGTATCGTTACGGCGAGTTGGGACAGTACGGCTGTAATTAATACCATGTTCAGGGTGAGCGTACAGACAGACGAATCAGACTGTCACGCATCGTTGGCCAAAGCAGAAATTGCCCGCTATGAGATTGACTTCGGGGAGATTCCCGTCAATGCAATTAAAGATACCCTCATCATCAACGGCATCGAGAAGATCAGCGGCTACAATTTCGAAGTGGAGATTACCGGGTTGACAGGCAGTTCAGCAAATTCATTTACCCTGATCTCACCTCTTATGAATAAAACCATTGGCAGGGTGAGTTCCCTGCCTCTCTATGTCCGCTACCAGCCAAAGAATGACGGTGTGAACGAAGCCCTTCTCAATGTGAAGATACCCGGTAAGACGGTAAGCCTGAAGTTCAACGGCAACGCCTATACACCTGCATTTTCAATAAATAAGAATGCAATCGATTTCGGGGAAGTGGACCTCGGCGATTTCAAAGACAGCCTGATCGGTAGTTTCATTAACAACATATCGCCAAAAGCTTCATCTGTCAGGCTTGTGCCGGACAACACCAGTTTCAAAGTATCGGGCGACAGCATTGCCGTCATTGACCCTGGTATGCCCTATGACCTGGGCCTGCGCTATTTCTCCGACGTCCCCGGCCGGCAGGCAGGATTGCTCAATTTAACATTTGACACCAAGCCGTTCACAGAGAAGGTCGTTCTTTTTGCAGGTTCTGTCCCACCGAAGATCGACACTCTGTCGGTAACTGTCGGCAATGTATCTGAGAAAGCGGACAGGATCATCCATGTGCCGGTCGTTGTCACCAGGCTGACCGACAAAGGTGCCTTCAGCCGTTCTGCCGGCCTTCAGTTCGGACTGTCGTTCAATGAGACACTGCTGGAGCCGCTCGACAAAAGTTCGGTTACATACCGGGACGGCAAATGTACCATGGTTGTTACGGTACCATGGTTTGAAGGCAGCAGCGATACGCTTCTGCCTGCTTTCAGGACCGGATTGGGCAACGACAGCGTTACAGTGCTTGCTGTCGGGAATGTACGTCCTGTTCGCCCTGCAAAAGTGCACGCCGTCGCTAACGACGGGGTCTTCCGCCTGAGCGATGTATGCCGGGACGGTGGCGGCAGGCTCTTCGAGGATTCGGACGTATTCCTGTTGCAGCAGAATGTTCCCAATCCCTTTACCGAAATTACCAGGATTGATTTTGTTACTATCGAGAACAGCCGAACAACCCTGACAATTACGGATATGCTCGGTAACGAGGCTGCTGTGTTGGTTGACGGATGGCTTCCGGCCGGCCTCCACTACTGTAGTTTCGACGGTTCAGGCTTAGGTTCCGGCGTTTATTATTATACAATCAGGACCGGTTCAATGGTTGTGACAAAGGAAATGATGCTGATAAAACAGTAAAATGAATTATAAATTAAAATATGATTAATAAATGTAACTATGTGAAACAAAATCCGGTTTGAATTGTTTAAACAAAGAAGTTGGGGCAAATTTGAGTGTTGATGAAAATATTTAGAAATATTATAAATATTGTATTATTATATTTAATAACAATTGTTGTTTCTGACCCTATTCCTGTTTTTTCACAACCCTGTTACAATAATCCTGACGGCTTTTCTTACGATTTCGGTTTCCAGAAGATACTCACTCAGCCCTTCATTCGTAAATGGTTTAAGGATTTTTCCCGCATCGACACCATATATCTGGCAGGAATCCAGGGCAAACCTTTTTTGTTAAGCTCTCCTGAAGGTACCAACAGTTATGGTAATTTTCCCTGGGTGTTGAAAGACACTGAAACTGTCTGGCTGACGATATTCTTCCAGCCGACGACGATTAACAGTTTTGTCGATACGATTCATATTATCGGCGATTCGAAGAAAGGGAAAGACGAATGCCGCGATTACATCATCGTAATCAGGGGTAAATCAATATTGGACGTCGAATTGTGGGTGCTGGACGTCAAGGATACTTTCTTTACCGACACGACAAGGCTGGGGATACGAGCGCGCAATCTCGACGCAATCAGGTTACAGGGTCTGAACAACATGAAGCTGAATTACAGTTTCACGGTGTCTGTCAATGCGGACCTGTTCAAGCCGGCCCGTAGCGACAGGGCCTTACTGGTGCGTAACGAAATTGTAGGTACAAAGAATGTGATGGAACTCGAAGGGGACAGCCTGGAATTGGACGGTTCCTACAAATTAGTTGCCCGGATTGCCGGCAGCCTTCTCTATCCCAAGGAATACCTTTCACCGGTAGAAGTCTCTAATGTGGTTTTTACCGATGTAGCTACCGCCGACACCATTAATTGGATCAATGTGCTCATCAGGGACGGATCCCTTGAAGCCATTGGTGCCTGCCAACAAATGAACAGGATTGTAATAATGGACAAAGCGCCTGTCGTCCGTGTAACGCCGCTGCCGGTGAGCAGTGTTGCCGTTGTGAACATGGAAACAACCGAGAAGAAACCATTTACCATGGAGCTTTTCAATCTGTTCGGCAGGCAGATATATTCATCAATAAACACTGTTGAGTCGGTTACTGCCGAAAACACCAGGACCGAGTATATCGACATGAGCCAGTATTCCAGCGGTGTTTACTTGCTCAGGATAACGACTATGTACCATCAGAAGACTGTCCTGATTGAGCTGTGTAAATAGCCCTGCCGTCCTGAAATATTTGGAATTACTCACTAATTCTCTGAGAGCATAAAATATTTTGCCTTTGAATTCTTTTTATATAAATTTGGTTTTTGTAAATTCTATAAGAAAGATTTGTGTTTTATGATACAGGCAATCAGGGGTACTAAAGATTTACTTCCCGCGGAATCAGGCAACTGGCAGTTCATTGAAAAAGTCTTCAGGGAAGTTTCTTCAAGATACAATTATTCGGAACTCAGGACACCGGTTTTCGAAGCTACGGAAGTGTTCTCACGGAGCATCGGCGACAGCACGGACATCGTTAATAAAGAGATGTACACTTTCACGGACAAAGGGGACAGGTCGATTACCCTCAGGCCGGAGCAAACAGCCGCGCTCGTAAGGGCTGTCCTCCAGAATAACCTCCTCCAGGCTTCACCCAACCTTAGACTGTGGTATTTCGGGCCTTTCTTCAGGTACGAAAGGCCGACACAGGGCAGGCTCAGGCAATTCCACCAGTATGGCGCCGAGTGCATTGGTTCTCCCTGGCCTGAAAGCGACGCCGAAGTAATTATGCTTGCTGTGGCGATTGCAAAAGGCTGCGGCATCAATAACTTCAATTTATTGATCAACACTTTGGGCAATCCCGAGTCCAGAAAGAAGTACCGCGACATTGTAAAAGACTATTTTTCGGCTTACAGGGAATTCCTGTCGGAAGACAGCAAACTCAGGCTGGACAAGAACCCCCTGCGGATACTCGATTCGAAAGACAGGCAGGACCAGGAATATATAGAGAAAGCGCCCCTCATCACCGACCATCTCGACGAACAGAGCAGAGAGCACTTCGAATCTGTACTGACCATACTAAGGAGCATGAATATAGATTACACACTGCAGCCACGCTTGGTTCGCGGCCTGGATTACTATTCCCATACCGTTTTCGAATTCCAAAGCCCCGACCTGGGCACTTACGATTCCTTTGGCGGCGGCGGGCGTTACGACGGGCTTTTCGAACAGCTCGAAGGCAAGCCTACTCCTGCCGTTGGATTTGCAATGGGTGTCGAAAGGATGCTGCTGATACTTGAAAACACGAAATCGCTGCCTCCGGAAGCCAATGCTCCGGACATTTTCATGGTTTCGACAAACAGGGACTATCTGCCCTTAGTGTTCACACTGGCAGAGAAGCTCAGGGAAAAGGGGCTGTCGGTACAGTCAGACCTTCTCAGGCGTTCACTCAAGTCCCAGTTCAGGGAATCGAACCGCCTGAAGGCAGCCTATACGATTATTATCGGTGAAGAGGAATACACCAACAATTTCATCAAGATCAAGAAGATGGCGACAGGAGAAGAATTTAATTGTCCAATAGACGAGGCCGGTAAGTTTGAGTTTTGATTATACCCGTATATTACCGAGTCTATCAAAGTGGCAGATCAAGCTCATACTAATTTTCGGCGGCCTTGCCATCGTTGTCGTTTCAATCCTTTACACCAGGTCGATTGTCAATGAACTTGTAGAGATTGAAAGAAACAAAATTCAGCTCTATGCGGATATTTATTCGAAAGTATCCGATCCTGACCTGGAAAACATTGATATGCTGGTTCTTGTTGTAAATAACATCACTCCAACAATCTCATTCCCCATTATCATTACCGATGAGAACAACCAGCCATTGGAGCCGTACGACCAGTGGAGCCTTAATGTGGCTGTGGACACGTCTAAGCCCATCAAGGAACAACAGGAATATATGACTGATTATGTGGAGAAGATGGCCGGTTCTTATCCGCCAATCACGAAACGCGACAAGGACAGTACCGTTCTTTTCAAGTTCTATTACACCCATTCGGAACTGATCGACAGGCTTCAGTTGTTCCCGATCTTCGGGTTGATAGTCATCAGTATTTTTATTATCATCGGCTACCTGGCTTTCAGTAACATAAGGCGAAACCAGGAATCGAAGGTATGGGTCGGAATGGCAAAAGAAGCGGCACACCAGCTTGGTACCCCGTTGTCGAGCCTGCTCGCATGGCTGGAAATACTGAAAAATGCACGAAGCGATCCGGCTTTCATCGATGAAACCATAAGTGAGATGAGCAACGACATCAACAGGTTGAACATCATTGCCACAAGGTTCTCAAAGATTGGTTCAAAGCCTGACCTGTCGCTGGAGAACATCGGCAGCAACTTAGTTGACATTGTCAAATACTTCGAAAAACGGCTGCCTCACATCGGCAAGAGGACACAGATAGAACTGAAAATAGAAAATGATGCTATCGGCATGATCAGCCCCGAACTCTTCGCATGGGTAATAGAAAACCTGCTGAAAAACGCAGCCGAGGCCATCGAAACAAAAGACGGGCTGATTGTGGTTACCATTGCAGCTCAACCGGGCAGGAAGACTGTAATTACCGTTAAAGACAACGGCAAGGGCATGGGCGCCAAACAGAGGCGCCAGGTGTTCCATCCCGGCTTTACTACAAAGAAGAGGGGCTGGGGCCTGGGGTTGAGCCTGTCAAAGAGAATAGTGGAAGAATACCACGACGGTAAGATCTATGTAAAGGATTCTTCCCCCGGCAAAGGTACAACGTTTGCAGTAGAATTGCCCTGGCATGCTCCGGCTGTTTCAGATTAGCCCAATCACGCCACCGCCAAGGCAGTAATCCCCGTCGTAGAAGATGGCGAACTGGCCGGGTGCAATGCCCTGGTCTTTCCTGTCGATTGTTATTACCGCTTCGTTGCCTTCGATGGATTCGACGACGCAGCCGTATTTATGAGGCCCGTGCCTGAGCTTGACTTTCAACTGGTCTTTGACGGGAGCTTCAGGTATCCAGTTGATGTTGCCGACAGCCATCCTGTCTCTCGGGACAACCGTCAGTTCGTAGTTGTTGGAAATGTATATGATGTTGTTTACTGTGTCTTTCTTAACGACGTACCAGGGGCCGCCGCTGAGGCCCAATCCCTGCCTCTGGCCGATGGTATGGAACCAGAATCCTTTGTGTGTTCCCAACTTCCTGCCGGTTTCATATTCGACAATGTCTCCGGGCTGTTCACCTAAGTGGAACCTGATGAAGTCATTATACTTGATCTTACCCAGGAAGCAGATGCCCTGGCTGTCTTTCCTGTTCTTTGCGGGCAGGTCATAGCCGGAGGCGTAGGCCCTGACTTCTTTCTTTGTCAGGCTGCCGATTGGGAACACAATCCTTGCAAGCTGCTCCTGTTTCAGGTAAGTAAGGAAATAGGTCTGGTCCTTAACAGGGTCCGGGGACTGCTTAAGGTAGAACTTTCCGTCTTTATCTTCTATTTGTGCGTAATGGCCTGAAGCAACTTTGTCGAAACCGTCAGGTATCTTCTTCAGGAACATCCCGAATTTGATCATCAGGTTGCACATGATGTCCGGGCTTGGAGTCCTGCCTTCTTTCAGTTCGCTCAGGGTGTAATCCACGACTGTGTCGAGGTACTCCTGCTGCATGTTGACAATCTGCAGCGGAACGCCGATTTTTTCGCACGAAGAGCGGGCATAGCCGAGGTCTTCTTCCCAGGGGCAATCGCCAAGGAACGCCAGGTCGTCTTCCAGCCATATCTTAAGGTAGAAAGCCGTAACGTCAAAGCCTTGTTCTTTGAGTTTGTACAAAGCCAGGGAACTGTCCACGCCGCCCGATAGTAATACTGCAATCTTCATAATTCTAATAGTTTGATTCGTCTTTCCACATTGATATCTTCCACGGTTCGCCGGTGGAGTCCCGTTTCATTGTAAGTATTGCCCTGCCCTGAATCGTTACAATGTCTTCCGGCTGGAAAACAATAGTCAGGGTAAATCCCCTCGATATTTCCTGCAGGGTGGAATCGCCGGCGGAAACCAGTACGCTGTTCCATATCAGGTCGAGGCTTTGTGCGCTGTTGAACAGGTTGTATGTCGTCAGCATGTCTTCTGCCCGGCCCCATTTGTTGTCCACGCCTTTGTCGTAGTTGTGGTAGAGGAACAGGAAATCGTAATTCAGGAGCTTACCGTATTCGGTTGTGTCTTTGTACTGGTAGGCGAGCCTGAAATTGTCGAAGACGCCTTCGATTGTGGTCTGGTCGCTGTAAAGAGAATGGCCGTCGTCGATTGCCGTCAGTGCCGGGGCAAAGGGATTGGTACAGGAGTAAACAACTGTCGCAGTAACGAAGGCAAAAAATAACAGCAATATTTGTGGCTTCAGTTTCTGCATATTAATTACTATACTGTCCTTTCAAAATGCTCCATGTCGTATCGTCTTTTGACTTGAAATCCGACCAGTTGGCAATGTACCAGTAACCGCTTTTAAGCAGTACGAGAGTCAACTGCATCGTGCCTGAGTATTTTTTGCTCAGGTTGCTGTTTGTCGTGTCGAGTACGAGTTTATAATTATATGTATATATCCACGAATTCGGCTGTGGATTGTTTGTTTGTTCATTCGTCAGTTCGAGCAGAGGGGTTATTCCTGTTGGAAGCTGTAAATTGAGGGATTTGAAGAAGGCTCGTTCTTCTTCCGCGCCCCAGTGGTCGAAGATGCCCGGGTACATGGAATAGCCGTCAGCCGAGGGAGTGAAAGAGTATTCATCAGAGCTGTCGGACGAATTGTTCAAAAAACACCGCATATAGTTTTCAATATTCTTTTCGCTGATTGCGTTTTTGAAGTTTGAAATTACAATAGACGCATCCGTAGGAGGCTTGTACGAAGACCTGTCCGTGTCCGGGGCTTCAGGATTGCGGGTGGAGAACATGTCGCAGGCCGTAACGAGCGTCGCTGCGATAAACAATATATAAATCAGCTTCTTATCCATTACACAACTGACGAATATGCTTCGAAATTAGTTATACTTCAATTCTTCCTTCAATGGCGCGGGTGATGGTCGCATCGTCTGCAAACTCCAGGTCTGAGCCGACAGGCAGTCCCCGTGCAATCCTCGTAGTTTTAATGTCCAGGGGCTTAATCAGTTTTGCCAGGTATTGTGTCGTTACCTCGCCTTCGACGCTGGGATTGAGGGCAAGAATGACCTCTTCGACGCCGTTGAGCCTGGCGATGAGTTCCTTGATTTTCAGGTCTTCGGGCCCTACGCCGTCGAGAGGGCTGAGTACCCCGTGCAGTACATGGTACATCCCGAAGTATTCCCCGGTTTTTTCAATGGCTGTAACGTCGTTGGGTTCTTCCACGACACAGATGACGCTGTTGTCTCTTTTTTTCGACTGGCAGACAGGGCAGGGGTCCGTTTCGGTGTAATTGAAACATCCCGAGCAAAACTTCACGTTCTTCTTCAGGTTAACCAGCGCTTTCGAAAACTCTTCGATGAACTGTTCCGGTTGTCTCAGGAGGTGAAAGCACAGCCTCTGGGCAGTTTTCCTGCCGATCGTCGGTAAAGTAGCGAATAGTTCAATGGCCTTCTCGATTGATTCGGATGTATATATCATGATTGTCTGCGGTAATGGTTAGAAATTAGCATCGAAACCGGGTATGTTCGGCAGCATGCCTGTTACTTTGCTCATTTCACTTTTAACCATCTCGGCAGATTCTGCCAGTGCTTTGTTCATAGCGGCCAGCACGAGGTCTTCAAGCATTTCGATGTCGTTCGGGTCAACGATCTCTTTTGCAATCCTGACTTCGAGAACCTGGTTGTTGCCGGTAAGGGTGATTTTCACCATGCCGCCGCCCGACTCTGCCGTAACTACCTTTTTGTTGACTTCGTCCTTGACGCGTTCCATTTCCTGCTGCATTTTCTGAGCCTGTTCCATGATGCTCTGCATATTAAACTTCATTGCTGCTCCATTTATTTTAAACTTATATTAATCTAATTAAGCAAAATTATAAATATTAGCATTTAAAAAATTAATAAAATTTCGTATTTTGAATCATATTTTGAAATGTTGGATATAATTTTGGTAAATTAATTTTGAACTGTCATAATTATTAGAGGTTATTATGGGAATTTTTTCGCGAATAACAGACATTTTCAAGGCTAATGTCAATGACGCCTTAGACAAGGCAGAAGAACCGGAGAAAATGCTGAAACAGATGGTAATTGAGATGGAAGAATCGGTCAATAAGGCTACTCTTGCTGTTGCAAACGCCATTGCCAATGAAAAGTCTCTCGAAAGAAAAAAAGAAAAGGCTCTTGCCGAGACCCAGGAATGGGAGAAGAAAGCGATGCAGGCCCTTCAGGCCGGCAGGGAGGACCTTGCCAAGGCTGCCCTTGAAAAGAAGGCAATCTCAGAGAAAAACGTGAAAACTCTCGAACCTATATATGTTCAGGCTAAGGATACATCGAACAAGATGAGGGACCAGCTCAACTCGCTCAAGGGTAAACTCGAAGAGGCACGCAGCAGGCAAAGCACTCTCGTTGCCCGTTCTCAGGCTGCCAAAGCCCAGAAGCAGATTGCACAGTCTTTCAGTGGTGTCGGCTCCGACGCTTTCAGCAAGTTCGACAAGTATGAAGCAAAAATTGAACAGACTGAAGCCGAAGCCGAAGCTTTCGGTGTACTTGCAGACGAGAATACGGGTTTGGACCAGGAATTCAAGAAACTGGAAACTTCGACGAATACCGATGAAGAATTGCTGAAGCTGAAAGCAAAGATGGGTATGCTGCCGGAATCGAATTCTTGATTGGTTTTTCATTTACAAATGAGTTGAAAATTATATATTGGGAGTATAATATATGATAGATGACAAATATATAAGGCCGGATGAAGAAGTATCCTTCATCGAAACTCCTCAGGAGTTGATCGAACAGACCATTGCTAAAGTCAACGATATACTGAAAGAGAACTTTCCCGAGCATCTGAGCTTTGGAAACGGTTCCTTTACCATTTCCCGCGGTTCCACCCAGGTAATGATTGTCGTCAGGCCCTTTACCGTGGATGAAACCTGTGTTGAATGCATGGCAAATGTAGTTACGGAAACTGAGGTTACGCCCGAGTTGATGAGGTTTTTACTCCGCAAAAACGCCGAGCTTCATTTCGGTTCCTTCGGGCTGTTGTTCGACGACACTATTACTTTTTCCCATTCGATTGCCGGTACGAACCTCGACGCCAATGAATTGATCACTACGCTCAATTCCGTTGCCGTCATTGCCGACTATTACGACGACATCATCGTCGATCTGTCCGGCGGGAAAAGAGCTGCCGACGTCATCGACGACCTTGACAGGCAGTAGCGGCTAAGGGCACGAATGATCGGGCTGTTTTTCATGCCATATAAAAATATTGAAGATTGTTTTAACTGAGTATAATTGATTGAAAAATATCAGGATTAAAGCCGGTTCCAGTAGAATCGGCTTTAATTTGATATGAACGCACTAAGCTATTGAAATGCAAGCTAATTAGAGTGAGAGAACGTTGGCGGTTTTAAAGCAGAATTTATGGAAATGCAGCATATAATTGAAAAATAATATAGTTATGTAAGTGTTGCCATTTCTGTTATCTGTTTTCCAATTAAATTTCAGTACATTTTCCTATTCGCGGATTTTTCCTGCCATTTATTATTTGTATTTTTCATATATTCGAAAATCACATTATTGGAGGCATGGAAAATGAAATTTGTTTCTGTTTCGATCATTTGCTTTTTTTCACTGTTGAATCTGCTTCAGGCACAAAACGACACTTTACTCGTCCATCTGAAAGACGGTAAAATTGAGAAATTGGCCATCTCAGACATTCAAAAAGTGAGATTCCTCAATGCGAATTCCGTACCTGAACAGGGGGGAAAGCTGAAAACAGGCGGCAACTACCCGAATCCTTTCACGGTGTGGACTATCATCGAGTTTGAATTAGCCTTACCCGGAGATGTTACCGTGATTATTTACGACAACGACGGGAAACAGATAAGGGAACTGGCCTGCTTTGGGTGCCCGGCCGGCAAAAACAGAGTTCTGTGGGACTGCTTGGATGAGGACGGGCGTTCCGTACCCACCGGCAGCTATTACTACGAGCTGCGCTTCGGCACGGAGACACAGGCGCGGAAGATGATCCTGCTGAAGTAAATGAAATATATTATCCACGAGTTTCAACTCGTGGAGAAAATTGAATAGCCACGAGATTTAACTCGTGGAGAAAATTTGAATAGCCACGAGTTTTAACTCGTGGAGAAAATT
>CAZWLN010000046.1:35185-37882 GCA_964634885.1 uncultured Hyphomicrobiales bacterium
TTTAACTCGTGGAGAAAATTTGAATAGCCACGAGTTTTAACTCGTGGAGAAAATTGAATAGCCACGAGTTTCAACTCGTGGAAAAAAGAATAATAAAAAGGGTAAAAATAATGCCATTTACAAAAATCTGGATACATTTGATCTTTTCTACAAAGAACAGATCACCTTTGATTACTGAAGAACTGAAACCATTACTCATCGGGCATATAATAACAAATGCTAAAGAAAAGAATATATTTATTGATTCCATTAATTGTGTATTTGATCATATTCATATTCTGGTATCAATGAATAATGACCATAGCGTATCGAAAGTTGTTCAATTATTAAAAGGAGAATCTTCATTTTGGGTAAATAAGCAGCAACTTTCCAAATACAGATTTGAATGGCAGGAAGAATATATTGCTTTATCAGTAAGCGATTCTATTACCGGTAAAGTGAGAAAATATATAAAAAATCAGGCAGAGCATCACAGAGTAAAAACTTTTACAGAAGAGTGCGAGTCAATTATGAAAATTGAAAACGCTTTTGGCTAAAGCCGTTGAAGTTTTTATAATAGCCCACGAGCTAAAGCTCGTGGCTAGTAAATATTGATAATTTAACATTAAAAAGAGATAATTATGAGAATTATACTGTTAACTTTAACTATCTTTCTGTCTCCATTATTGTTATCATCTCAGCAGCAGAAAGTACAGTTCATCATGAAGGACAGTACTGTCATGGAATACACTGTCCCGGACATCGACAGCCTTACTGTAAAGGCCGGGGGCGATTCCCTGAAATGGCTCTTCCACAATTCCATCTCCGGCGGCATCGACACCATCGATGTGACCAAGATCCTGAAAATACTCTTTGCCGACAGTACACGTATGGCATTCGTTTTTGAAGACACTACCATCTACGAAGACATAGACCGGGTTGACAGCGCTTCCTTTGTCGAAAGCAAACCGCCAGGTGCAGGTACCGTGACAATCGGCAGCCAGGTATGGATGGGCAGGAACCTCGATGTTACCACTTACCGCAACGGAGACCCAATACCATGTGTCAATGATCCGGCCGAATGGGAAAAACTTACGACCGGTGCATGGTGCTACTACGACAGCAGCGTCGCCAACGGGGCTGTGTACGGGAAACTCTACAACTGGTACGCTGTCAATGACTCTCGTGGATTAGCCCCTGAGGGCTGGCATATCCCAAACTCAACAGAGTGGGCTTTTTTGGGGGTCTTTCTTGGGGGCGACAGCCTTGCCGGCGGTAAGATGAAAGAGCCGGGTACAACACACTGGAAGGAGCCCAATACCGGCGCCGACAACAGCAGTGGGTTCACAGCCTTACCCGGTGGCATACGCAATTATGACGGAGCGTACACTCTCCTGGGGTCTTCTGCTGCCTGGTGGGTCTCCACAGGATATGACGAATTGTTCTCATTCGGAATTTACCTGATGTACGACAGTTCAAGTGCCAAATCTGCCGTTTTCAGGAAAAGTGACGGTTTCTCAGTGCGCTGCATCAAGGATTAATCTGTACACACCGAATAATTGTTGCCGCTTTTATTATGAATTTGTATATTGCATCAGCTTGTTGTATATGGGAATCAATAATTGAAAAATCGGATTATACATTTTTTGAGGGATACGATGAAAGCATCTGCCGCTGTTTTTTTTCTTGCAATTTCAATGATGATGATGACTGGTTGTCCAAAAGACGACAGTACCGACCCTGACGAATTGAAGCCGACCATCTCGGTAATCGCACCGATTTCAGCTAAGGTTGACGAGGTTGTTAGGATTGTCGGTTCGGATTTTGGAACTACACAGGATAGTGGCTATGTCTCTTTCAACGGCGTCAAAGCAACGGATTATATCAGTTGGAGTGATAAGGAAATTAAAGTCAGGATACCTGTGGGTGCAACCGACGGGAAAGTATTTGTGTATTCGAACGGCCTCCGGAGCAACGAAGTGGATTACAGCCTGGAAGGTATGACCTACGGTACTGTTAAGGACATCGACGGCAATGTTTACAAAACCGTAAAAATCGGCAATCAGGTATGGATGGCCGAAAACCTGAGAGTAACCCGCTATTGCAATGGAGACACAATTACACAGATAGCCGATTCTGCCGACTGGATCAACAGCAAATTGAACATGAACGGTTCATGGTGCAATTACGAGAACAGTTTTACGAACGGCAAAGTGTACGGGAAGCTGTATAACATTAATGCCGTAATCGACGGCAGGAGACTGGCTCCCGAGGGCTGGCACATACCGGATAATGAAGAATGGTCGGCTTTAGGAAGTTATTTGGGAGGCTTGTACAAAGCCGGCGGCATGATGAAAGCAACAGGTACTGTCGAGGGTGGCGACGGGCTGTGGAAAAGCCCCAACACAGGCGGCACCAATGCCTGCGGGTTTTCTGCCATACCCGGTGGAATGCGTTCAGTCTGGGCTAACAGCTATTTTGAAATGCTGGGAAAAGGCGCTTATTGGTGGTCGTCTTCAAGTGTCGATGAGAACTATTGCTGGGGATGGTCCGTCAGCTTCGGGGGAACATACCTCAGCAAAGGCCGTTACCTCAACAGCAGCGGTTTGTCCGTTCGGTGTGTTAAGGATTAGGCCTCGTTTTACCTGGCGACACAGATCTTAGTGAACACCTGACTGTCGTTTGCCGACACTTTTACGTAATAGGTACCGACGGGCA
>CAZWLN010000047.1:0-36921 GCA_964634885.1 uncultured Hyphomicrobiales bacterium
CTACGGCTGTAATTTCCTGTCCACAGGAGATTGTCAGGCCGTCCGAACAGGGATTGGGATAGACGCTGACACCGGCGTCCTCCCGGGTCTCTTCGGCAGACAGGACAATGTCCGAGAGGCTCATTTTGTACAATCCGTCGTTAGTAGCGGCGAAAAGGTTGTTGCCGTGTTTAACAAGGTTGTAGTATTCTTCAACTGTACTGTCGAATCCTGACATGAAATAGACCCAGTCAATTCCGTTATTCTTAGTTGCTTTGATTTCATCGCCTTTACAAACAAGAAGCGTATCGCCTGAAGCAATGGCGTTTCTGTAATAGACGCTTTGATTTTTCGTTGTGTCCAGTACAATCCAATGCCTGCATGAGTCGGTTGATAGGTACAGCTTGTGAGAACTCATAGCCAATACTGAATTATTTAAATATCCGATATCTTTCAAATACTCATTTTCAAATTGTGAAGCCGCCCAATCCTGTGATTCCGACACAGAACAAAAAAGATTTTTATCTGCAAGTGCGAGGAATATGCCGTCTTTTTCATCAATTCTGTAAATTCCTTTCTTCAGAGACTTGGAAACCCAACTGCTATATGGATATACCGACTGAAACAAATCTTCATCTGTTGCTAACAACATCATATTTTTATAATAAAAAACATCATTTATCCTATTTACTCCGCTGATTGGTTTGTAAATAGTCCAGGTGTAACCGCTGTCAACAGAGCTAAGAACAACGGAGTCGTTAACACTCGCGTAGAGTACCGAATTCCGCTGAAAAATCCTGTCAATGTTCCTTCCACTTAAATCATTCAACAGTCTTTGCCAGCTCGTACCGTTGTCGCCGGAACGATAGAGCGCCTTTGAGCCTGTTGTGCCAAACAGGCCGAAGGAAGTTGTAAAAATATCCGTAAAACGTACTTCATCTATCGGAACAACAACATTCCTCCAGGTTCTGCCGCTATCGTTGGATATTAGTATTCCGCAATTGGACGAAAGAATCAATCTTCCATTCTTCAGGACAGTAATATTGCAGGTTTTGAGGTAAAATGCAGGAATAACATGGTTATGGATTCGTTTGTCATTCGAATCCAGCCTTACTAAGCCCTTTGTCCTGTTTGTAATGAAAGTTTTTCCATTAATATATGTTATATCTTCTATATTATAATATCTATAAGAAAAATCAAAAATATCTGAGATTGTACCAAACGATTTATTAGTCATATCTATGAGTAAAATGTTATTATTCTGTGAAGAACAAAATAATTTACCCTGATTATAGAACAGTCTGTAGAAATATGCATTAGAGTCGGTGATGAAGCTGTTCCATGTCTTGCCATAGTCTTCAGATACAAGAATATCATAAACCGAACTGAGAAAAAGCTTGTTTCCAATACTTACCAATGAATAATAATACTGTATTGCAGTGTCCAGTTCCACTTTTTCCCACGATTGACACCTGTCAATCGACTTGTACAGATCATTGTGACCCATATAAAATATGGCGCTGTCCGTAACTGCAATCGATTCGGACGACATTCCATAATCCGTAATATCCGACTGGGTCCAGGTATTTCCATTATTATCTGAAAAATATACCCCATTTCCATGGTGTAGAATAATAACACTGTCTTTGACGTAAATATCTGAGATATTCTCAAATACACTGCTGTTTCTATTCCAAGATTCCCCATTGTCTGAGGACATATAAAGTGACTTGGAATCGGTAGTAAAAACGTACTTGTCATTAGAGGCAATATTAGTCAGGCTGCCTTCATAGCCCACGGCGGGGCACTTCACCCATTGGGCTGATGCTGCGACTGCTGCCATCAGCAAAATTACGGTAAGGAGAATAGTTTTCTTCATAAAAGTATTATAATTTATCTGACATACTAATTTTTCATAATTTTCAAATACATTCATACAGGCTGCTTTCTACCCGGCTTTTCGTCAACTGCCACAAATAGAAAGACACATAAAGAATGAAAATGATTCAGTAAAAGAAAAATTTGACATAAATTATACTTACTATCAAATTACGAACTGGGTCATAATGACATATCTTAAGTAACCCTGTGTCTCACAGTCGGTACGGATTGTTTTGCCTGGGCGACAGTAGTTTTACCTGGTTATATTTATTTTAATTACCTCAAGTCTTTCATGTGTTTCAATTTTCAGGAATAATGTCCCAACAGGCAGTCCGGACGTGTTCAAAACCGTTTCGCAGCCCGATTGCCTCGTGCTTACAGGGTATTCCCTCCCGAAAACATCGAACACGGTAATGCGCCCGATCTCCTGTTCCGAGCTGATTGACAAGCGGTCTGAGCAGGGATTGGGAAAGGCCCTGACGGACACATTCTCCCGGGTTTCTTCGGCAGATAGTACCAGGTCCGAGAGGCTCAATTTATACAATCCGTCGTTGGTGACAGCGAAAAGGTTGTTGCCGTGTTTAACAAGGCTGTAGTATTTATCTACAGTACTGTCGAATCCTGACATACATTCTGTCCAGTATTTCCCAAGGCTGTTCGTTGCTTTTATTTCATTGTTTTTACAGATTATAAGAATATCTCCGAATGTAACCATTCTATAATAACATTCATATTCATCTCCATTTTTTACAGTGTCGATAATTGTCCAGTAATGGCAGGAATCTGTTGATAGGTACAGCTTGCGAGAACTCATTGCCAATACTGAATTATTTAAATATCCAAAATCATTCAAATACTCATTTTCAAATTCTGATACCGCCCAATATTCTGATTCCGACACAGAACAGAAAAGATTCTTATATGACAGGGCGATGAATATGCCGTCTTTTTCATCAATTCTAAGGATTCCATTTTCCAGAGAATTTGGAACCCAACTGCTATATGGATAAGCCGACTGAAACAGATCGACATCTGTTGCTACCAACATTAGATCTTTATAATAAAATACATCGTTTATCCTTTTCACTCCGCTGATCGGTTTGAAATTAGTCCATGTGTTACCGCTGTCAACGGAGGTAAGAATAACAGAGTCTTTAACACTCGCATAGAGTACCGAATCCCGCTGAAAAATCCTGTCAATGTTCTTTTCACTTAAATCATTCAACAGTCTTTGCCAGCTCATACCGTTGTCGCAGGAACGATAGAGTGCTTTTGAGCCTGTGGTGCCAAACAGGCCGAAGGAAGTTGCAAAAATATTTGTAATATATTCTTCATTAATCGGAATTACAACATTCCGCCAGGTTCTGCCGCTATCGTTGGATATTAGTATTCCGCAATTGGACGAAAGAATCAATCTGCCACTGTTTAACATAGTCAGATTGCACGCTCTTATGTTGAATGTAGGTATTATAGAATACTT
Source organism: uncultured Hyphomicrobiales bacterium (assembly GCA_964634885.1). Classification (GTDB taxonomy): domain Bacteria; phylum Bacteroidota; class Ignavibacteria; order Kapaibacteriales; family UBA2268; genus DAINRZ01. Next base: position 3,341 of record CAZWLN010000047.1, read on the forward strand.
GATTTTTTTATTATTTGAATCGAGCATGGCTAAACAATATGATGTATTAGTTATAAATACTTTTTCACCAACAGAGATAATATTACTTATTTTGTAAACACTATAAGACAAATCAAATTTTTCTGAGACTTTTTCGAACGATTTTTTATCTATATCTATGAGTAGAACATTATTATTCTGTGAAGAACAATAAAGTTTTCCATTATTGTAGAATAGTTTGTAAAAGTATGCGTTGGAGTCTGTAATTATCGTATTCCAGGTGTTGCCGTCATCATCTGATTGGATCAGATTATTTTTGATGCTCATGACAAGCCTGTTACCAATATTTATCAATGAATAATTATATACAAAAGACTGTTCCCTGGCAATTTCTTCCCAGGTCCTGCAACTGTCGGTTGAGCGGAAGAGCTCGTATGATGAATTACAAAAAACGGCATTATCAGTGGAAGCAATATCAGAAATTATATAAATTCCTTCAATTTCGGAATCTGTCCATGTAACACCGCAATCGTATGAAGCGTGAACATCATTGGTTCTTGTAATAATAAGCAAATCATTCTTCAAATAAATATTGGTAATACCATAGAATTCCCGGGAATGTTTTTCCCATGTCTCGCCTTTGTCTGTTGACCTGTAAAGTGACTTGGAATCGGTTGTAAAAACGTACTTGTCATTAGAGGCAATATTATTAACGTTGCCTTCAAAGCCCACGGCCGGGCACTTCACCCATTGGGCACTCGTAACGGCGGTTGAACACAGGAGTGCAATCAGAATAAGTACAAAGTTTTTCATAAGCTTACTAATTTATTATTCGACATACAGTTTCTCTGTTTCATAAGATTTTTCCCGGCTGCCATCTGTTATTTCCAGATTTTGTGTCCTCTCTAACAATGAAGAATTACACTTCAGTAAGGAAAATGATTCACGATTGTGTCAATAATAATTTTTACAAAAGTAACGGGCAGAAATGATACTGCCTGTTCCTTATGAAGTTCCGCTTATTAATATTAACTGATTATTAACATTAGCGGTGTTTACCGGGCATTTGTATATGCTTAATTATCACGTTTTACAGCCGTTTATTGGATATTTCGAATGGAATTGCCGGCTTAACCTGAAATTAATTCATTCTTTATTAGCTGTTCACACTATTATGGGAATTTTGTAACGGTTGATTTGTTAATTTTTTTGAAGGTTGTTTATGCGTAGAATTACAAAATCCTTATTACTCATGATGATTGCCCTGATGGCGTTTGCACCTGCCTTTTCCCAGGAAGAAAGCACTCAGGCCGAAGGTATGACGATGGATAATGTGAAAGACAAGTTCGACGGCATCGATGAAAACATGTCGGTATTGCAGACGGACGTTGCCGGACTGAAGAAATTCAAGTTCTCGGGCTACTTCCAGTTTGAGTGGCTGAAAACTGAAGACGGAAAAAAAGGTTTGGGTTTAGAAGCCTATGATTCTACCGCAAGTACGATACTCTCCCAGTTCAGGCTTCGCAGGGGAAGGGTTAAACTGGCATACGACGGCGGCCTGACACAGTTTGTTGTCCAGGGCGATTTCATCAACTCCGGCTTTGCTCTGAAAGACCTTTATATGGACATTACAGATCCATGGACGAAATACTTCACATTAAGAGCCGGTTTGTTCAACAGGCCAAACTACGAAGTTGAGTATTCTTCGAGCCAGCGCGAATCGATGGAGCGTTCGACAGTAGTGAAAACGCTCTATCCCAACGAAAGGGACCTCGGCGCGATGATTACCGTCAATCCCGACGAATTGTTCAATCTTCAGCTTGCGGCTTTCAATAATACGGCAACTGGCCCAATCAAGCAACTGCTGCCGAATTTCAGGGAAGAGCCCCTGTACTTCATGGCAAGGCTGACAAAGAGTTTCTCGCTTACAGATGAAGGCATCGGAATCGACATCGGCGCCCATGCCAGAATAGGTAACATCCAATCAAACTCCATATATGTGATCGAATCGGACCGGAATGCCGTCGATTCTGCCAATACAATTAAAAAAGGCGACAATATTGCGCGTACATGGTTCGGTGGCGAACTTCAGCTTTACTGGGACATCCTCGGCGGCATGAAACTTATGACCGAAGTTATTACCGGCAGCACAACTGACGACCCCGCATTAGTCGCCAAGTCTGCCAACGCTCCTGCAATCCGTAAAAGAGATTTCCTGGGTTACTATGTAATGCTTGTTAAGACAATTACAGATGACTTCCAGGTCGCAGTCAAATACGACTCTTACGACCCGAACACTGCCATCGATGACAAGAGTATTACTTCCACGTCAGACCTGACGAAATCCACACTTGGACTGGGCCTGCATAACTATTCGTTTGCAAATGTAAGAATCTCGCTCTGGTACGACATGATTACAACCCAGACAAGCGACAATCTTGTTAAAGGCAAAGCCCTGCTGGCTGACGATCCCAGCGACAACCTGCTCACTCTCCGGTTCCAGTATAAGTTCTGATTTGAAAAATTTTGTAAAACCATATAATAGGATATGAAAATGATAAAGAAAATAATATTATTAAGCATCGCAATATTAACATCGGCTGCTCTCATGTCCCTCAATGCAGGCGACAAAATTACCATCAAAGGTTCCGACACAATGGTCATCCTTGCCCAGAGGTGGGCAGAAGCTTTCATGAGCAAAAACGGCGGTGTATCGATCCAGGTAACAGGCGGCGGATCCGGTACGGGTATCTCTGCACTCATCAACGGAACTACCGACATCTGCAACTCCTCCCGTCCGATGAAGTCGTCGGAAGTGAAAAAAGTAAAAGAACGTTACGGTACTCTGGGCGTTGAAATACCCTGTGCCAAAGACGGCATCACCATATACCTCAACCAGTCGAACCCGGTAAAGAATCTGACGATGCAGCAGTTGAAGGACATCTACACAGGTAAGATTACCAACTGGAACCAGGTCGGCGGCAATGATGCCAGGATAATACTTTACAGCCGTGAAAACAACTCCGGTACTTACGTGTTCTTCAAGGAAAAAGTCCTCAGCAACGCCGACTATTCGCCTTCATGCCAGAACCTGCCGGGTACTTCCGCTGTCGTTAACGCCGTGTCAAAAGACAAGAACGGCATCGGTTACGGCGGCGCTGCCTATGCAAAAGGCATCAAGCATCCTACAATCAATAGTGTTGAACCAACGGAAGCAAATGTCAAATCGGGCAAATATCCTCTGGCAAGAAATCTCTTCATGTACCTCAAGTCAAGGCCTACCGGAGCTATCAAACAGTTCATCGACTGGGTGCTGGGTTCCGAAGGTCAGGCCATCGTGAAAAAAGTAGGCTATTTCCCGGTTAACGGCTAAAAGTAACAGCAATCAGCAGAATGATAATAGTTAATGATATAATGTACCCGTTCATCTTCAACCCTGTGGGGAATTACGCAGGGTTGAACGATGAATGTTTCCTCATTAAGTAAAGGGAAAATGAGTGGAAGATAATAGTAAAACAGATAATAGTAAAATTAAGGAATACATTGTTCATCAGCCTTTAAGCAATGGTAAGAAATTCTACCTGAGCGAGTTCCTGGCCGAAAAATCCATCAAGTTCTTTGCATTTCTGTCAATTGCCATAATAATTGCCATTTTCTACTTTGTTTTTACGGAAGCAAAGTATGCTTTCGATGAATACACATTAGAAACGGAAACAGTAGCTGAGGAACCGCCGGCAACTGACGGCAGCTCTTCTGAAACAGCCGCAGCAGGAGAGTACAAACCGGAAAGTTACAATCCCGGCGAACAGGAGAACACCACAGCATCGGTTAAGGAAGAAAAGCCTGAGCAGTATAAACCTGAACAGTATGACCCCAACGAAAAAAGTTCCGGTGAGCTTCAACCTGAGCAATATAAGCCTGAACAGTACAACCCGAATGAAAGCAGCGTGGCGGAAGTAAAACCTGAAGAATACAAACCCGAATCATACTCTCCGGATAATGATGAAAGTAACGGCAAGGCTGAACCGGCTTCAGAGGCAGCCGGAAACGGTATCGGTGAAGCGGCAGTGCCGGAACCGTTGCCGGTAGAAGACTTTGACTCAGCAAAGAAAGCATCCTATTCCTTCTTTGATTTCCTTGTTCCCAATGATACGATCGAAGGGAAAAGCGAATATGTCTGGCAGCCCATCAGCAGCAAACCCAAATTCAGCATCGTTCCGCTGTTTGTCGGTTCACTGAAACTGACATTGATTGGTATCCTAATCGCAGCTCCGATTGCTATCCTTGCTGCAATATTTACTTCCATGTTTGCTTCGAAGCGCTTGAAGGAGATTATTAAACCTGCAATCGAGATACTGGCGGGTTTTCCTTCGGTGGTGATCGGGTTCTTCTGCCTGATTACCCTTGCAAGTGTTATTCAGGAATTCACCAATTCGGATTTCCGGCTCAATGCGTTCGTGGGAGGAGTGGGCATCTCGCTGGCAGTGATCCCGATAATTTATACAATTACGGAAGATTCGCTGGCGGCGGTACCCAAGCATCTTAAAGAAGCAAGCCTTGCGATGGGAGCGTCAATGTGGCAGACAGCTTTCAGGGTAATTCTGCCCGCGGCGGTACCTGGAGTGTTCGCGGCCATCTTACTCGGATTCGGAAGGGCTTTCGGCGAAACGATGATTGCATTGATGGCTACCGGCAATGCTGCGTTAATATCGGGGAATATATTCGAACCCATCAGGACAATGTCGGCTACTGTCGGCGCCGAGATGGCTGAAGTCGAGTACCAGGGGGTCCATTACGGCATCCTCTTTCTAATCGGTTCCCTTCTGTTCGTGATTACATTTACACTCAACGCCGTGGCGGAATTCTATGTCAGAAAACGATTGATCAAACGATTCAGCGGTAAATAAGCTATGAAGAATAAATCCAGAAAAATAATCGAAATCGGTGGAATTGTACTTACCATAATTTCACTATTACTGACTGTCAACCTGATTGCCAACCTCTATACCTCAATGGCAGTACTTTTAGTGCTGGCAATTGCAGGAATACTCATATTCAGGAGGCTGGACCACAACACAAAACGCAATCTGTCGGAGAATGTGTTCATTGTCATATCAGGTGTTTCGGCGCTGACGCTTGTTGCTTTTGTTGCCTATCTGCTAATTCATATCTATTCGGGAGCCGCTGGCCGCCTGACCTGGGACTTCCTGTTTTCGGCGCCCAGGGAAGGCCTGACCGAGGGAGGCATCTTCCCTGCAATTGTCGGGACAGCCCTATTGGTAATAATAATGTCGCTTGTAAGTGTGCCCCTGGGTACAATTACGGCAATTTATCTTACCGAGTATGCAAAAGAATCGTCGAAAATTGCCCGGGGGATCAGGTTTGCAATCAATACCCTTGCCGGTGTTCCCGCCATCGTATTTGGTTTGTTCGGCCTCGGGTTTTTCATCGGAACCGTCGGACAGCAGATTGACAACATCGCAGTCGGCAGTAAAATGGACAGGGTTGAAACAATTTTGCATTCGAAAGACTATCCGGGGGAGACTGTCAGTGTACAAAACCTCGTTCAGACACTCATGCAGGACGGCGGAGACTGGGAAGAGCAGATTGAAGCGTTGAACAATCTTCAGGAGAATTGGGATAGGCCCATGAGCAAACAGGAACTTTCCGCTTTAATTAAGGAATCCTTCAGGCCAAAGTGGGGACAGCCGGCGCTTATCTGGTCGGCTTTGACGATGGCATTGTTGACTCTGCCGGTTGTGATTGTATCAGTGGAAGAGGCCATCAGGACAGTTCCCAAGGATTTAAGGGAAGCCAGCCTTGCCCTGGGAGCGACGAAGTTCAGGACAATACTTAAAGTGGTGCTGCCCGGTTCGATTACGGGAATAATGACAGGAGGCATCCTTGCCGTCAGCCGCGGCGCCGGGGAGGTGGCTCCCATCCTTTTTACGGGAGCAGCCTATTACCTGCCTCATCTGCCAACGGCGCTGAACTCACAATTCATGGAACTGGGGTACCATATTTACATCCTGACAACCCAATCGACTAATGTGGACCAGACGCTGCCCCTGCAATACGCAACGACTTTCGTACTGCTGTTTTTGACGTTTGCACTAAACTTCTCGGCAATCTTCCTCAGGTCCAGGATAAGGAATAAATTGGCAAAATTGAATTAATTACAGAACAGGAGAGAATTGATAACCATGAAAGAAACAAAAATCAATGTTAGTAACCTGAACTTCTATTACGGTAAAAACGCGGCACTGAAAGACATCTCGCTTGAAATGTATTCGAACCAGGTCACAGCTTTCATAGGCCCTTCCGGTTGCGGTAAATCGACATTCCTGCGAACCCTCAACAGGATGAACGACCTGATTGACAACATTAAAGTCGAAGGTTCCGTAGTCATCGACGGACTGGACATTTACAATCCGGACATCGACGTTGTACAGCTCCGGAAGAGGATTGGCATGGTATTCCAGAAGTCCAACCCGTTTCCCAAATCCATATATGATAATATAGCCTACGGTCCGAGGATCAACGGCATCAGGGAAAAAATGAAACTCGACGAGATCGTCGAAGAAAGCCTCCGTAAGGCAGCAATCTGGGACGAAGCCAAAGACAGGCTGCGCGATTCGGCTCTAAGCTTTTCCGGCGGCCAGCAACAGCGTATATGCATTGCCCGTGCCCTTGCGGTAAACCCTGACATCATCCTGATGGACGAACCGGCAAGCGCTCTCGATCCGATCTCCACGGCCAAGATTGAGGAATTAATACTGGAGCTGAGAAAGAATTACACAATCGTAATCGTTACTCATAATATGCAGCAGGCTGCAAGAGTAAGCGATTACACAGCTTTCTTCTACCTGGGTGAGTTGATAGAATACAACAAAACAGGTGCGCTGTTTACCAATCCCGAAAAAAAACAGACTGAAGATTACATCACCGGAAGGTTCGGATAATCCTGATAAGAATAATAAATTAAAATCAAAGTAAAAAAGGGTAAAGAAAATGAATGTACATACAATCCAAAGATTCGACAATGACCTCGACAAGCTTCGTTCGCGACTCATTAAGATGTGTACGCTCGTCCAGCAGCAGATGGATTTCGTGATGAAAGCCCTTGCCGAAAGCGACAAGCAGTTGTCGGAGCTAATTATTGCCAATGACGACAAAATCGACAAAGTCGATATTAAAATCGACAAACAGTGCATGGAAATATTCGCAGTCCATCAGCCTTTAGCATCGGATCTGAGGTTGGTACTCACTACTCTCTCCCTCAATGACCTGATTGAACTCATCGGCGATACATTAGTGGATATTGCCAGGTGCATCGGCGACATTCAGGACAATCCGTTCCTGATCAGGAAAACACAGATACTCCGGATGGGTGAAGTAGTAGGCAATATGTTAAACAGGGCTGTCGATGCATACATCTTTGCTAATCATGAATTGGCAAAAGAATGCTTTGTACTGATACCCCAGGTTAAGAATCTTCGGAAACAGAACATGGATATACTGGCCGGACTGGTAAAGGAAGAACCAGGCTATGCAGTAACCTGTCTCATGCTCCAGGACATCAACAGGAACCTGAAAATGGTTGCGGACTTGTCTGTCAATGCAGCACAAGAGATTGTTTTCCTGGCGGAAGCAAGAAACATCAAGCACAGTGCCCTGGCAGACGGCGGGAGTGCCGATTCCGGAGATGTGGCAGGTGAAAATGACATCGAAGGCATTAAAGCAGAATAATGGTTTTTGGGTTTATTGATAAATTATTAAGAATGATATATCTATGAAAAGTATTTTTTCAAAAGTATTTCTCGGGTTTGTTGTTTCAATAATTCTGTTCATGTCAGTAGTGATTATCTTTTCGGCGGGAGTCATCAGGGACTATTACACCGACGCACAGATTGCCGATATTCAAAAGCTGAACAGGACGATAATATATGAAGTCGAACCACTTTTGTCAGGGAATAAACAAGATTCCTTAGAAAGGGCAATTAAAGACCTGGCAAGAATTAACAACATAAGGATCACGATTATTGCACCTGACGGTGTTGTGCTTCACGACACGGAAAAAGACCCTAAGACAATGGAGAATCACGGAGACAGGCCGGAGATCATCAGCGCCGGGCGTAAAGGCACGGGCGACACTGTCAGGTACAGCTATTCCATCAGGACCGGCCTGCTCTATGACGCTGTTGCCGTCAGGGATAGCCGTGGTGAGATCATCGCCTACTCCAGGCTCAGTGTTCCGGTGAGCAGTGTGGATGAGATGGTGTCCGGACTGACGTGGCAGGTCGTCATCCTGGCTATCGTTGGCATCATCGTTGCCACAATTATCATCTTCTTCTTTGTACGCTCTTTAACCTATCCGATTAAAACCCTGGCCTTCCACGCCAACCAGGTTGCGCAGGGTGATTTCAAAGCCCGTGTCTATCTTAACCGCCGCGATGAACTGGCAAGCCTCGCCAACAGTCTGAATTCCATGGCTATGAAATTAAGCCGCCTTTTCGATGAAAATTTCAGGCAGTCGGAGAAGCTGAAGTCGATATTCAGTTCCATTAAGGACGGAATAATTGTGATAGACAATAAAGACCGGATTGTTTTCACCAACGAACAACTTCAAACGATAGTCAGGGCTGACCCGGACTATAAAAAGTATTACTGGGAAATCATTCCCGATCCGCAGTTCTCGAAGCTGGTTAGGAAAATACAAAACACAGGCCGGCCTTTGTCTAAGGATGTAGTCATCAATAAAGGCAATTACACTGCAAGCGGCAGCATTACTAATGGCGACAGGGAAGTGGTAGTGATGCTCAGAAATATCGATGAGATGAAGAGGATTGAGGTAATTAAAAAGGAATTCATTGCCAATGTATCCCATGAATTGAAAACTCCACTGACATCCATCAAGGGGTTCATCGAGACAATGGAACTCGAAGCTGACCCGTCAAACAGGCATTACTTGTGCATCATGAAAAGACAAGCCGACAGGCTCATCAACATCGTCCAGGACATCGTACTGTTGGCGCAGGTGGAACATACGGACAGGGAACTGCTTGTGTCTGATGTCGATTTGAATGACGTCCTGATGGTGGCGCTGAAAATCCTTTCTCCGAAGATCGAAGCAAAGAACCTCGAAGTAAATATTAACATTGCAGGCGATGCGGCTGTAATCAAAGCCGACGAATATATGATGGAACAGGTGTTTCTTAATTTGCTGGAGAATGCAGTCAATTACACAGAAGAGGGTTTCATCGGTTTCCGTACTTTCAGGCTCAATGATAATATTATATTGGAATTCAGCGACAGCGGCATTGGTATTCCCGAAAACCAGACGGAAAGAATTTTCGAAAGGTTCTACACTGTTGACCGGTCCCGTTCCAGGTCCCTGTCGGGGACTGGGCTGGGGCTGTCGATAGTGAAACATATCGTTATGTCACACGGCGGTTCGATCATATGCAAAAGTTCGCCTGGCGCCGGTTCTGTCTTTAAGATTACCTTGCCTGTAAATAAATAATTACCGTTAATAATTGGTAGTATTATTCAATATATAATCGTAGTTATATCCTAAAAGAGCGAAGGCCGGTGTGGGGCGGTCAAGTTTATCAAGTTCGTAAAGTTCATCAAGTTTATAAAGTAAGAAGAAGTGCTGCTGGAGCGGCTTCCCCCTCCTTGGATAAGGAGGGGGCAGGGGGTGGTTGGATTCTAAGTTTGTCAAGTTCGTCAAGAAAGAATGAAAGTCCCGGCAATTGAATAAGGGGCAGCTGCCCCTTGTTCACACACATCCCATGCACCTGCGAGGCGAAGCCCGTCTTACCCGTCGCGAACCTTCCGAAGGTTTGGAACCTTCGGAAGGTTGAAGCGTTAGACCCCACCTAAATCCTCCCCATTGGGGAGGACTTGAAGAACCGACATTCTTTCTCCTTCCCCTTGGGGAAGGCCGGGATGGAGTCGGGAAGGCCGGGATGGGGTTGCTTCAATGTATAAGTATTTATCTTTCAATTACAATTTACCCTCTACAAATAGCGAATTTAATAATTAGCAATATATACCATGATTTCCTTAAATTCGTCTATATTAAATTGAAAATATTTTTGATAAATTTTCTGGTATTATGAGCGATTTGAGAAGAACAGAACCGGAATTCCTCGGTAACATCATCGGCAGGATCATGAGGGAGACAGGGCTGGAAGACAGCGTACTCGAAGTGGAACTGCAGGATCTGTGGTTAGAGACAGTAGGCGAGAATGCAGCTGCCGTTTCGAAGGTACAGTCCTTCGAGCGTGGACGGCTCGTCATTGCCACCGGTTCATCGACCTGGCGCTCCGAACTGTTGGCCAGGAAAGAAGCAATTACTCAGCAGATTAATGAAAAGTACGGAAGGCCGGTGGTAAGGGAGTTGATAATCAGGTAAAAAATGCCCCGGGAAAAATGCGTCTATGTATTTATCAACACTATATTTTCAGGTGAATTATTTATCTCAGAATACTCAGAAAAATCACGAAAATTTCGTAACTTTGTAAGTTTGTATAATGATTATTTTTAATAATTGAAAAGATTATGGAAGAATTAGAACAGAACGAAGATTTATTAAATAATAACGGAAACGGCAACGGTAACGGTAACGGTAACGGCAACGGGAACGGTAACGGTTACACAGAAGACAGCATCAGGGTGCTCGAAGGCCTCGAAGCAGTAAGGTTACGCCCTGCTATGTACATCGGCGATGTCGGTGAGCGCGGCCTCCACCACCTGATTCAGGAAGTCGTGGACAACTCCATCGACGAAGCTCTTGCCGGTGTTTGTAAGAACATCTATGTTACTCTCCACAATGACGGCGCCTGTTCGGTAGTGGACGACGGACGCGGCATTCCTACCGGTTTACATCCCGTCAAGCAGATTTCTACCCTTGAAGTGGTAATGTGTACCCTTCACGCCGGCGGTAAATTCGACAAAGGCTCTTACAAAGTTTCCGGTGGTTTGCACGGCGTCGGCGTTTCCTGCGTCAACGCCCTGTCCTCAGTAGCTGAAGCTACTGTTTACAGGGATGGGAGCATCTATTACCAGAAATACCAGGAAGGCATCCCGGTTACAGGTGTCGAGACCATCGGTGAGACCGACAGGACAGGTACAACGATTAAATTCTATCCTGACCAGACCATTTTTCAGGTTCCACGCTTCCGCTTCTCAAAAGTTGCCGAAAGGCTCCGTGAACTGGCTTTCCTCAACTCTTACGTTACCATTCACCTGGCCGACGAAAGAGACGGCAGGAAAGAGACTTTTCACTACGAAGGCGGCCTTGTCGATTTCGTAAAATATGTCGATGACGCTGTAACCACAGTGGTCGAACCGATTTACATTACCGGCAGCAACAAAAACGGGTCGGACGTCGAAACACAGGTCTTCATCTGCTTCCAGTACAACAACGGTTACAATGAGAATGTCCTGTCGTATGTCAATAATATTAACACCATAGAGGGCGGAACTCACGTCTCAGGTTTCAGGTCGGCCCTGACCAGAACTCTCAACGCTTACGCCGCCAATATTAAAAATATGAAAGTTCAGCTTTCCGGCGACGACTTCCGTGAAGGCCTTACTGCCATCATCTCCGTAATGGTTCCCGAACCCCAGTTCGAAGGCCAGACCAAAACGAAGCTCGGCAACGGCGAAGTCGAAGGCATTGTCAGAACCATCGTTAACGACAAGCTGAATATATTCTTAGACCAGAACCCGAACGTGGCAAAGAAGATTCTCGAGAAGGCCGTACTCGCCGCAGAAGCCCGTATTGCCGCAAAGAAGTCCAGGGAACTGGTACGCAGGAAAAGTGTTCTGGAAAACTCGACACTGCCCGGAAAACTGGCTGACTGCTCCTCGCGCAATCCTGATGAGACCGAAGTGTTCATCGTCGAGGGCGATTCGGCGGGTGGCTCCGCCAAACAGGGGAGAGACAGGCGCTTCCAGGCCATACTTCCTTTGAGAGGCAAGATACTTAATGTCCAGAAGGCAAGGGAAACAAAGATTCTCGAAAGTGAAGAGATCAGGATCATCATTACTGCCTTAGGCGCCGGATTCGGCAACGATTTTAACTTCGAGAAACTGCGCTACGGCAAGATCATCCTGATGGCTGACGCCGACGTGGATGGCGCCCACATCAGGACGCTGCTGCTAACGCTGTTTTTCATCTATATGAAAGAGCTGATATACCAAGGGAAGCTCTTCATTGCCCAACCGCCCCTGTACAAGGTAAAAAAAGGCAAAGCAGAGCATTACGCCTATAACGACGACGAGAGGAACGACATTATCAGCCGTATCAGGAAAGAGATTGCCGAGAAGAAGGGCATCCGCATCGAGGACGTGCCTATCGGCGACGAATCGGCCAAAGACGGCATTACCATCTCCCGGTTCAAGGGTTTGGGCGAGATGAACCCCGAACAGCTCTGGGAAACGACAATGAATCCCGAAACAAGAACACTGTTGCAGGTTACCATCGAGGACGCCAAGGAAGCAGCGAGGATATTCCAGATGCTGATGGGCGACAAGGTCGAGCCCCGCAGGGAATTCATCGAAACGAACGCCGAGTATGTCAAGAACCTCGACGTATAATCCAATAACGAAATATTTTTAAAGAAAGGGGCGAAATGCCCCTTTTTTGTATGCAAATAATGGAGAGGACGGTTTCCAGTTCCGCCGCTGTCCCGGCCTGCAGGAAGATTGGACGCTGATAAAGGTGAAGGTATATTTGTAATGTTAAGCGCCATATTCTAATAACGAGGCGCTGACTGCTTTTGATGGCTCTATCAACCAGCCTGATATTGAAAAGCATAAGACTGGAATTGAATAATCCTTAAAATTTTTTACAAATCTTTTACAATTGCCGTAACCCAATGTAAATCAAGTAGTTACCCCCCCCGCATTGCTCTGCAATGCGAATAAAAAATATCGCTTGACTTTAATAAAAAATTGTATTATGTTTATGTTAACAAATAAGTCCGGTTAAGAAAATATCAGTAATAATCGGGCGATCAAATTTAAGACTTAATTAAGCCTCGTTACATTAATTAGTACTATTTCGCAAGACATCGAGAAGGCTTAATTAGAAATCTAATATTAGCAGGTAAACCCTCTTGGCGGGTAAAGGGCGAATCTGAACATGGGTTTTCCGGAGCGATTGAAATGACGGCTCCGGTAAAGGGAGTATGTTTTTGATTTGTTTTTTATTGTAGAAAGGAGCGTCGCTTATGATTGTAGGTTAGTGGCTGGTGGCCGGTGGTCAGTGGCTGGTGGTCAGTGGTCAGTGACTGGTGGCTGGTGGTCAGTTGCTGGTGGCTGGTGGTTAGTGGCTGGTGATTGGTTAAACCGGAAAGATGAAAGGGGGCCTGCACCCGAAGCGCAGGAGCTTGTCGGTTCCCCTGTGTTAAGCCTGGGTAGCGGGGGCGGGAAGGGAATGTCGGAAAAGGGCATTAAAAACCCGTAACGGCTATACCGCTACGGGCGCTCGCGAACTTGCGGAGGTTTATTAAGTTTAGTAGACTTCCTCCGTAAGCCTCGGCGCCAAAATAAGTAATTTTTGGCAATTTATATTAAAGGAATGATAATGAAAAATTATTCTTATATTTTAGTTGTAGCTTTAATGGCAGTAATGAGTTATAATGCTCAGGCGCAGAATTGGGTTAATTATACTCCAGACCCATGTCAGGCTACTCTTAATAGCATTGTATGGGAAGGTCCAAAAGTATACACATTTTGTGGGTCCGATGTAAGTAGCGGCCCTCTCTCAAACTGTGATAATTGTTGTTACAAAGTGATTTATTATGATAATTATAATGCCATTATGGCTAGTTCAGAAATTAATCAGGATTATCAAATATCAGCCGTAGGTATCTTTTTTGAAGGAGAAGGATGTGAAAACTGTTTAGAAGCTATTTTTGGTTCAGATTATAAACAAGAAGCAAAAGAGACGATATTAAGGAAATTTTATGAACTACATTTTTCAGCATTAGAAACTAATGCCGGATTCAGGAGACGTATAGGAACAAATGATACGGAAGTATTAGCAGTGCCAGGAGAATGTAAAAGAAATGGTGAGAAATGTAGCAGTACATGTTGTTATAAAAAAATTTATATTTTAAGAAATCTACAAACCGGATTACCAATTAGTTATAATTGGGAAACTATGCCGCCTGAAGTTTATCCGGATTGTACTTCACCATGTGCTGTAAATTGTAATAATACAGCAATACCTTTCAGATCAGTACCGGTGAATTGCAATGATTTCGGCTGCGATTATGGCGATTGGGAAACTAATAATGCAACAATCGAAATATCCGAATCCGGATGCGAAGGTTGTCAGATTACTGTGACTTATGAATCAAGGTATGCGAATGGGCCTGGATGTGAATATCCTATTTATGATTATAGCATACTGAGTTTCCAAAAAGGTTCGGGATGCGAGAATTGTAATTTAGGCGGTGTGCAAATTCTCGGTCTAATAGAAGAATGGCTGATACTTAATGGTGGACACCCAATACCAAAAACCGGCTGCTCGGATTACATTAGAATATCCAAGTATTCTTGTATGTATTGGGATAGCTACACCGGAGAATTTGTTCAATGCCCTGCTGAGCCCGGGTGTTGCTGGGGAATCTATCAGGTTTGTCAACCGGGTAACGTAATCACTCCGGTTAATGTTCCTGTTTTATTGGGAGCATGCAATTTCCAGACATATTCCTGTACATGGACCTGTAATAATCAGTTAGAATCTATAATTCAGAAAAGAGCTGATGAAGTTCAAAAAATGAAATCAAATACAACAAATCAAGAATTGAATAATAAGTTAGAAATGACTCCTAACCCACCAAAAGATGAAATTAAAATTCAGTTTAACGATGATAATACAGGTCCGGTAATCATTGAGATAATTGACATATATGGAGCGGTTATAGAAAAACTTACATACAACAAAAGTATCAATAATTTTGAAGCATTAATTAACACAAAGAATTATAGAAGCGGTACATATTTTGTAAATGTAAGGATTAATAATACATTAGTATATAAATCAAAAGTATCTATAACAAAGTAATTTATTATTTATGAAAAAGCTGACTTCATATCTATTCATATTCATCGTTTCTGTGTCTTCATTGTACTGCGGCAAATGGAGCATTTCGGATACGTTATATATATATCTGACACCTAATAGCATTGGAAAGAATCCTGTCAATTATGAGGACATTGAATGTACGGATTCTCTCAATTGCTATGCCCTTGCTAACCAGAATTATACTTATCCGTTGATTAGAGTTACTCATGACGGCGGGCAGACTTGGGAATCATTCTATACCGATACCATTAGCAGCAAGAAAAACCCGTTGGGGCTTCAGGGCAAGGTATTAGTATATATCGACACAACCTTTTGCATGGTTTTCATGCAGGAAGGCCGTTACATGGTCTCCAGGGACAACCTCCGAACATGGGAAACCGGAAGCCTGGGTATTGAATACGAATTATTGAACGCCGACTTCGAAGACAGGGAATACGGCATTGCCGTGAGTTGGTACAACTCTTTTGTAACCTACGACGGAGGACGTTCCTGGGACTCGATTCATGTCAATATCGAAGACCAGTTCCGGCCCTGGCTCTATTCCGACGTCGATATTATCAACGGCAGGACTTATATGCTCTGTTACAATTCTGATTTATCAGATTATATCATTGTGTCCGATGATTCCAGTAAATCATGGAAATTTCTGTGCTATTTACCTCAAAGCGCTTCTCAACTTTACATGGTCAATGACAGCGTCGGGTATGCAGTAGGAAAAAGGCCGGTTGCCATCAATTCTTCGAGGTATTACGATGTAATTCATAAAACAAGGGATGGATGGAAGACTTATGAAGTACAGTTGGACACTCTGGCTTACGCCAGGCTTGGCCTCTGGAGGGCAGATTTCTTCGACGAAAACAACGGCGTTGCAATCAGCGCCTGGATGTTCCATTTGTGGATGACAAGGGACGGTGGAAAACACTGGGTTTTCGACACCAGCTATACAAATAAGAATGTCTTGCATGATTTCAAGGCTGTACATTTTCTCGGCAGCCCCCGGAAATTCCTTGGGGTAACCGGCCACGGAGGGGGAGAAATAATCCTCTACACAGAAACAGAACCCGAAGTCTCCGTCGAAGCGGAAATTGAAACAGCGCCTGGTTTTTCTGCTTATCCTAACCCAGTGGTAGCAGGCAGCCCTATAAATGTAAAAATACCAACGACGGCAGGCCTTTGCTATTCATTGTCCATTTACAATGAGACAGGGCTTGAAGTTGACGAGGTCTTTAAGTTTACCGGCGACGGTAACACTTTGGCAATCAAATATGAGTTATCTCACAATCAACCACCCGGAGCCTATTTCATCAGGGTTTACTGCCCGGTTAACGGTTTGTCGGCAGTTTACCCAATCGTTGTTTACAGATAATCCGTTCAACCTTCCGATGGCATAGAACATCGGAAGGTTTGAATATATTAATAATTCGAAATTGATAATTATTCTAAGGAGTCAATGATGAAACAAAAAATACTGGTTTTCTTCTTAATTACCATAGCCTTACAATATGCGCTCTATGCAGGCCCTCTTGTTTTCACCGAAATGAAAATTCCTGTTAGTGACGGTGGGAAAATTACCTGGGCAAAATTCATTGACGACTACCACGTTATTGCTTGTCAAAGTTTTCAAAGTATTTATACCCTTTTCGTAAGTTCAAACCTTGGCGAAATCTGGGAGGTTTCTGATACTACCTGGCAGCCTTGGGGAGACTCGGATGTCTTTACGAGGGATGGAATCATCTATTGCACCCCAGTTCAAACCTATCAGAAAAACGGAGACACAACTATCAGGATTGATGGCTTGTTCAAGTCCACCGACAAAGGACATACCTGGGAACTGTTGTTTCAGTTTATAGTGAAAACTCCAAATTACTGTTCGGCTTTCGTTTCAAAAAACGGGGACATATATACCTCTGTCAACGGTCAGGACATTTTTGTTTCTACCGATGGCGGCTCTACGTTCAACAAATCGCTCAGTTTTGGATTCGGTTACTGGATGAAAAGAACCTTCGCAGAGGATCCCCTTAACGGCTATGTTTATATAACAGACCAGTACGAAGTGAATTATACAAGCAACAGGGGTAAGGATTGGACAGCCCTGCCCGACAAAAACATACTTCCAAAAAAGAAATATAGCACCCTTAATTTCTATAAAAATGGCTCACTTTACACAAGTGGTCTTGAAGGTAATAAAAGTAAAATAAAAAAATATTCACCATATGATTCCCTTTGGTCGATCGTTAAAGACACTCTTAGCGGCATCAACCTGAGATATATGAAAGACAGCCATATGTTTTGTATTGTGAATTTTGATACACTTCTCTACTCGCCCGATCTCGGCAATACCTGGTTAGATATTACTGTACCCAAAGCCGGCGAAAACGATGTTGTACAGGAATTCGACATGAATAATAAAGGTGATATAATAGCAACATTTGGCGACTCAAAACTGTTAAAAACTGTCCTTGAAACAAAAGCCGATGACTATGATGATGAATTAACGCAGTATAATCACTATATTTTACCTAATCCCGCGTCGGATTACATTACCATTAAAAATATTGGTTATACTGACAATACCAAGACCCGTATCTACAGCCTTACAGGAGAACTCTTTATCGAAGTGAAATCGGATGGACCGATCTGTGTCGCTGCTTTGTCACCCGGAGTTTATATCATCAGGCACGGCGCCAGGACTTTGAAGTTTGTGAAGGAGTGAGGGATAGTTAATTACGAATTACTAATGACGAATGACGAGTTGAGAATTCTGAATGCTGAGTTATAAATGACGAATTACGAATGTGGAGAGACGCAAAGCTTGCGTCTCAATACTATAAAACAGAATGTAGAGACAGGTCTCAGACCTGTCTCACATCGTACGGGCACAGCACGACCGGCGGATTCGTGCTGAATTTTTGGAAAAAAGCACAATACCGATGCCTATGTTTTTGTTATGTGTAAATACGTGATAATGTGTTGGCTGGACAGAGTCAATACATAAAAAATAAACAAAAAGGGGAGGGCCGGGTGGCTGCTCCCCTCGTAAAGTCAGGCGGGTAGAATTTAGGCTGGCGCCTAAACAGAAAGACTTAAACAAAGATATAAATTTTTGAATTAATAGGAAATACCGATTTATCAGTATTTTACTCGGTAGAAATACGTAAATCCGGAATTAAATTTTGTTAATCAATGTCATTCAGATTTTTGATATAATCAGATAAACACCGACTGCCACTAAAGTTATGCCTACCCACTGCCTCCAGTTGAGGCTTTCGCCAAACAGGAAATAGGAGGCAATGGACAGTATGATATAGAACAAGGCGCTGGATACCGTCGATACCAATGCCAGCTTAGCGTTGGAAACAAGGTATATCCATAGTCCGAAGCCGGCTGCCTGCAATGCGAGGGACAGGAGGATATGGATGTTTCCCAGGGCAGACCATATATAATGCATTAACTGGGAAAAATTCCCTATCGCCGGGTCGAGGCCGCTCAGGCCCTTCTTGAGGAGCAGTTGTGCCCCGACGGTTACTAAGGACATTAATACCGTTAAAAGAATGATATTCAGGTTCATAGATTGTCAGCTATTTCATTGTTCATAATCATTTCAGCAATTAAACCTTTCCCAGATTGAAAGGCGGGTACAGGTCAGGGTCGATGACTGCATCGATCAACACGGGCCTTTTCTGTTTCAGGGCTTCAACGAATTGCTTTTCAAATTCCTCTGCCGTTGCAGCCCTGTAACCGACAGCGCCACATGCCTCGGCAAATTGGACCCAGTCCGGGTTGGAGAATTTCATGAAGGCATAATCGCCGAACATATTGAGTAGGAATTTCTTAATGATGTTGAATTCTCCGTTGTTAAGTATTACCCAAACCAAAGGAATATTGTTATCGACACAGGTGATTAGTTCGAATCCGCCCATCATGTAAGCGCCGTCGCCGGGAACGCACACCACAGGCCGGTCGGGATTGGCGCATTTGACGCCGATGGCCCCGTTAACATGGCTTGCCATAGGCCCGAAGCTGCCGGGATTCTGGAAATGCTGGTTCCGGGATAACTCAGTGTAGCAGTTGAGCCAGAGCATACCTGAACCGGCGTCCCCCAACAGGATGGTGTCGGGAGGGAGGTTCCTGGAAATGATCTGTGCCAGGATGCCGGGATGGATTTTGTCGCCGGTGTATTCCAGTTCCCTGTCGTAGTATTTGTCTCTGCTGATTGCTGCCGGCTTCACAGAGATTTCCTCCGAAGAGAGCATTTCCATCAGCACTTTAACGGCCGGTTTAATGTCGCTGTGGACAGGGTAATCGGGTTTGTAAACCTTGCCGAGTTCGTTCTTGTCGATGTTAATATGGATGAGTGTTTTGTCTGTGTAAACATTTTTGTAGTTGAAGGTTGCGTTTTGGGCAAAGGAGTTGCCAAGGGCAATCACCATCTCAGCTTTTTCAAAATAGTCGAGAGCGCCCGGGTCGCCCGATGTGCCGTAAACACCGAGGGAAAGGGGGTGGTTCTCCGGCATGATGCCTTTTCCGTCCATCGTCGTAATGAAGGGTACCTGGTATTTCTCGGCGAATTCGAGCACTGACCGGCCGGCGCCGCTCCTGAAGACACCGTAACCAACGAGCAACAGTATTTTTTCCTGCCTTTTGAGAGCGTTCTTAATGGAGTCTGCGGCCTGGCTGACAACGAGGGGGTCTGGCAGAACCGGCTTGACACGGACATGAATTTTCCTGTAATTACGGACTTCAGCCGTGGTAATGTCTTTTGGGACGTGTATATGAACGGGGCCGGGCCTGCCCTCGAAAGCCAGGTTGATGGCTTCTTCGAGAATGTCGCAGGCTTCATCGGCTTTGGAAATAATGAACGATTTCTTTGTGGTGGCGCTGAACATGGCCCTGGAGTCGGGAGTCCTGTTCTTGCCCGACGATTCGTTCAGGGCGCCCATGCCTTCGACGGATTCGGAAACGTAGCCGGAGATGGCGAGAACCGGCAGTGAATCGGAGTAAGCGACGGCAAGGCCTGAAAAAAGGTTAAATTCGCCGGGGCCGCCTGTTGAAAAGCAGACTCCGAGCTTGTCAGAGAACATGGCATAGCCGCAGGCCATGAAAGAGGCTGCCTGTTCGTTCCTTACGGCAATGGTTTTAATTATGTCAGAGTCTCTTAAGGCGAGCATCATGCTGCCGTTAACCTGGCCTGAACCGCCGAATACCGTGTCCACACCGGCTTGTTCCAGCGCTTTCACGATAGCTGTATTGACATCCATTATTCTTCCCCCCATTCACTCTCGTTGAATTTGCCCCTGGCAGCCTTCGGGGGGGCCTTGGAGAAGAGGGTTCCGTTCACGGCTGCATTGTCAAGGGTGTAGCCGTCAAAGAAGATGAAAATCCTGTCTTTTGGTACATTAGAAACTTCGGAAAAGATGGTTCCGAACTTTTCGGCAACGATTTCCTTCTGTTTTGTCGTAAGCTCGAGGCTTTGTATTGTAATCGAGGGCATAAATACCTCAAAAAAATTATTACATGCTTCAATTATGTAAATATAATAAAAAATCGGCGTATTCAAAGTCAGTAATACACTGAACGGTGTTAAAGCGGAGTGAAATTGACCGGGAAGGGATGCGAACTGGGCCATTCGTAAAGACACCAGGGTTAGAGACAAAAAAATTGGCAACGAGATTGTTATATACTTTAAAGATAAACTTGATAAATACAGGATTTGAAACCGGTAAGCAGATTGGTAAAATGAAAAAAAGTGAATAAAGACTTGTTTAAATACATTCAATTTCATATATTTCACAATGTTATGAAACCTGTTTGTTACTTTGTATGTATATAGATAAAAAATTAGATATAATTGGGGAAGAAGAACTATTTATGAACTTCGTAATTAGCGGGGACAGAGATAGTTTCGAAAAGCTGTATTACAGAGTGAAGCCCTGGCTGGTTAATCTGATATACAGGCAGCAGTGCCGTGCAGACAGTGTCGAGGATATATTGCAGGAAATATGGAAAACAGTATGCAGAAACAAATATATGTTCAATCCTAAGAGAGGTAAGTTCAATAGTTTTATTTATTCCATTGCAAAGAATGAGATCAACAGATGGTACAATCAAAGTAAACGGTTCAAAAGGGATGAACCTTCGGCTTATGGCTATCCGATTCAGGAAGCAGGCAGTGAAGATGAAAAAGTATATGAAGGTATTCTCGATGCGGAAATATTGATGAAAGCTGTGAAGACTTTGAATCAATCATATCAGGATATTATTGTTCTGCATTATTTTGGCAATGTCGAAGTAAAAGAAATTGCACAGATACTTGGGAAGCCCGAGGGGACGATTAAAACGTGGCTTTTCAGGGCCAGGAAGAAATTAGAAAAACAATTGAAATAATCAAGCTGAGGAGGAAATGATGGATGATGAAAAAATAAAGGAAAAGCCTGACAAAACAAGACTGGATAGCTATCTCACGAATCTGCCGGAATTTGACCGGTCAAAGATAGATGACAGAAAGGTCATCGGCAATGTTCTTAGCTACGACAATACTGAAAATAAGACTTCGCACAGATATATGGCTACGGTGAAATCTCTGCTCTTCTATAATAAAAGGTTTCTGGCAGCGGCTTCTATTATGTGTATCGGTATTGGGGCGCTGATTGTTACCTTCATGGTATTGACAGACAGTCAGGAAGAGCTGATCGTCAATAAACCCGAAGGACCGGCAGTTGCAGGCAATGGGAACAACAGCTTCCTGCCGCCGGCGAATCGCACAAGCGGCAGCCAGGATGGCGGGGACAGTCAGGAAATGATAGCATTAGCATCAATAGATGTGTCTTCAGGGTTCAGGGGCGAAACAGACAGTGCCGGCAGCAAAACAAACTGGATGGAAGTTATTAAACAGATATTGGAAGAGAACAGAATTGCAATAGAGAAAGTATCTGAAGACGAGGTTATTACACAATGGATTGGGGCAGATGGAAGCGATTCCGTTGAAGTCAGGTTCATCTATTCATTGAACAGGAGATACAGCAGGATCGACGGCGTTTTAATTGTAAGGAAACAGGGTTTGTCGGGCAGAGCAATGCAAAAATACAAATCTGTTCATGGTAGGGTTCTTACCGAAATCCGGCAGATGAATTCGGTTTTATAGAATATACTGGTTAATTGGATATGAGTACAAAAGGCGCCCATTGACCGGGAAGAGAAAACCTTCCTGTACGGATCAGTCTGAGTTGTGCCTCTCTGAAAGCGACTCTGACATCTTTAGTTTTGAAAAGCAGTTTGTAAAACTCCTGCATTAGAGACCGGGTAGATTGATCATCCACATACCAGAGGCTCATTATCAGGTTTTTTGCCCCGGCATTTTTAAAGGCTTTTTGCAAGCCGTAAACTCCGTCGCCAATCATTATATCGCCCAAACCGGTTTGGCAGGCCGAAAGGACGACCAGTTTTGTTGAAGCCAGGTCCAGGTTAAGAGCCTCGAATGCAGTTAGAATGCCGTCGTCGGGAAGTTTCATCAGTGTTTCAAATTCGCCGTTCCTGATCAATCTGATTGTGCGGTTAACTCCTGCCATTACCAAACCTGAACGAAGCATAGGATTGTCGTAAATGTCTGTTTTAACGCTGTCGAAATAGCCGTGTGTAGCGATGTGCATTATCGAGGGTTTGTGCTGAACTCTGAGGTTTGCCTCCGAAGCGCTGTCAGAAGTGTAAACCCGTGCATGAATACTGCAGTCCCGGAGTATTTTTGCTATGGCGTGTACTTCCGGCCCCGTATTCTTAAGTATCTGCCATTCCTTATTGGCTGAAGACCTGTAAATGCTTTCATAGACTTCTTTACTGTCGTTAATATCCTGGCATTGAGAAATTTCCGATTCATTACTATTCATGTCCATATTGTAATTCGGATTGCCGAAGAGTGCAAAATTGCTGTCCGCAGCGCCGATGGTGCAGTCGGTGTGTAACAAGTCTTTAGTGCTGTTGAGATAGACCAGCTCTTTTTCTTCGAGAAGAAACCGCCCAGTTTTGTTGACCAGGCAGTTAAGGTTAATCAGGTGATAGACTCCGTCAGAGGAAAAATAAACTCTTTCCCGTTTCCCTATTCGTCCGCCGATAGGTTCCCAGTAGCAGCCGTAAGCCTGTTTCAGTTTGTTAACCAAAGTGTTCCTGTAATTCCTGAAATCCGAGTAGGACTTGATTTGGCTTTTTCCGGGCGACACGGTTCTTTTATATTCATTAAGGCATTTGGTTTCCATTTCTTTTCCGTTGCCGACAATAACAAACTCCGGACCGGCAGAGTTTTTTGTAATGATCAGAGCAGCATAGACGGTGGAGTCGAAACCCGGAAAGCCGTTGTTTTCAATTCTTAGAATTTCAACTGCTGCTTCTTTTTCATTAAGGCTTGTCCTTATGTCATCCCAGGTTGTAACTTTGTTTTGGGTGATCAGGCTGCCTGAGATTTTGTATCTGAGGGACTTTTCGATGTTGTCAGCTTCTTTCGCGAGGGAGTCGAGGGCATTGTCTGCTGAGTCGGAATGGAGTTTTGTCCATGAGTAGAGCTTGACGATTCGGTCCCTTAAGTCCCGCCAATGTTCATATAGGGCTGTTGTTGCAGAATCGCTGTGGGAGACAGCGTTAGCTAATTTTTCAGAGTCTTCCGGTCCCAGGTCTTTTGTCATCAGTCTCAGGTCATAGCAGGTGTTTACCAGATGGGGGTATTCAGAATGCTTTAACAGGACAAAATTGTAGAACTTATTGACCATTGCAATATTCATTTTAATATAGCTTTTTCTTTCGTCGTAAGTCATCGTATTAATGGGGTTAGCAACAAATTGCCTGAACTTGTCGATGGCTTCGAGGAAGCAGGAGGCGGCAGAATCGAACTGTTGGGACTGCATGTAGAGTTCGGCAGACAGTACAAGGGCCTGTGTCAGATGGAGCTGGTTGAAATGCCTGTGTTTCCTGATGACATCGAGGCCCTGTTCAATGTATCTATAGGCTTCTTCGTACCGTTCCATTTTTATCAGGACTTCGGCAAGGTAAAGGCAGTTGAAGCCGAAGCGGTAGTGGTAGGTCAATCTGTATAACTGATAGTAATCATTGGACAATTTTAGTTTTGAATATGCTGAGTCCGTATTATTCATTTTAAAATGGATTCTGCCTACTAATTCCAAAGTCATAAAGTGGATTTGCAAAAATTCTATCCTTGTAAGATCCAAGGCGTTGTATCCGGTAATAATTGCATTACCGTAATCCTTGTTTAAAAAATAAAAATAAGTCAGGTCATAAATACAATCCCAATAATCGCTGATCATTATTAAATTCTGTGAATATAATTGTTTCCTGTGGTTGTAGGATTTAATGAAATATTCTTTTGCCACTTGCATATTTCCGGTCTCCTGGTAATAAATACCTATCCATCCGTAAAACATTCCGATATGTCCCGGAGATATATTATTGCAGCTTCTTGTAAATTCTCTAAGCATAAAAAAATACTTCCCGGCTTCTTTGTAGTTGTTTATATCCATGTAGCATCTGGAAAGAACCATCAGAACGGCAAAGTAGTAATAGTTTCCTTCATATCCGTTTTTTATTATCGAATCCAGTTCGGATTTCAGAAAACTGATAAAATGCCTGTTGTTGCCCCGTTCGTGGAAAAAATAGTACAGATCGGCCATATCCTGATATACTGACATTGTATCGATCGAGGGTAATTCATACCTGAACGTACGAATGATCTTTTCCGAAGATTCCATGGCTTCAGCATATTTATTGAAATTAAAAAGCAATGAATCCGAATTAGATATTAACAATCTGTATTCCTGGGCGCCTGCTCTTTGGAAAAAGAAAAGAAAAACCAAAAGAATTAAACACTTTTTCATTGTAATTATTTCTATTCATTTTGAATAATTAGTCAAATTTACAAAATAATAATATCAAATAAAACATTTGAGTACAAGTAATTATAATAATTTTTACAATTCCAAATATTTTTTCGGATGAAACCCGGATGCGGTAATCCGGATAGATAGCATTGTGAATTGTTACAAAACTGAAAGATTGTTGTTTAATGGGTAAAATTACCGGATTGCTGTCATTTCTTATTCTGGTGTTGTCGATCGGCTCTTGTGGGGGTAACCGCTATCCGAGGAAGGTATTCTTCGAATGGGAAAACATGTCTAAGATGACTTCGATATATTATATCGAATATCTTTACGGCCAACACAAATTTATTATGAGCCACAAAGACTATGGCGGTGGGTACTATGTTACTAACGACAGGTATTATGGGACCTCATTGCACAGGAACATATACTATGATTACTACCTTAAGCTGTTCAGCTACCTGACCTATCGAAAGAACGGTTCGGCGAGGCTGACGATATTTCCCTGCATTGTTGTTGCCCAACGCAAAGACAATTACGTTTTCGAGAGGGTAACGATTACTTACCGGGAGGCGTATATGAACGGCTACCCTGACGCTTACAGGCTCTGCCTTCCTGCCGAGACCGATTTCCAGGCCCTGGTTGACGACCTGGTGAGGGTCTTTGGCGTCAGTACAAGGGATGTGGAATACATCTATGCCTCAGTAAATGTGGATTCGGACGGCTGGAGGGAAAGGATTAAAATAAATTAATTTAATTGACGGTGAAACCTGATAATACGAATGTGTTTATATAAGGTATAGATTTATTTGAATTTATAAATTTTGGAGTCAGTCATGAAGCGCATAGTATTATTGCTGTTATTATTTGGGTTTGCCTCTGCCAATGCCCAATACTCTGAGTTCTATGAACTCAAAACACCCACAAAAGCCAAGAAAGTGAAATCTGCCGAGATGGGCAAGAGATACCTTAAGCTTGGCAATTCCTACAGGGAGATTAAGGATTACGACAATGCCTACAAGTACCTCAGAAAAGGTTACCTGATTGTCAGTAAGAAAAAGGACACATACTGGACCGCCGTTGCCTATGAATACTTCGCATATTTTTACAGGGACCTGGAACAAACAAAGCGGTCTTTGCTGTGTGCCAGGAAAGCCATGGTGCTCTATGCGAAGGTAGTTACCCAGGACGACGGCAGTCCCTATGTAATGAGCGAGCAGCTGAGGCAGTTGTTGGAAGCCGCCGGTCTCGCTGATGTCTATGATGAAGTTGATTAGTAGTAAACAATAATGGAGTAATATATGGCCAGGTCGTTGATTCTCATTGTTTTAATGTTTACCTTTTTCGCTACCTGCAGCGAAGCGCAGAAGAAGTACGAATATGTGCAGATGGAGAAGAAGAAGCTTGAAATGGCGAAGCAGTATCTTAAAAGCGGCTACAATTACCTGAGAAAGAAGAATTACCGGTCGGCGAGTTACTGCATCGGCGAAGGTATCGGCCTCCTTCTCGACATGAAGTCACAAACAAGTTTGCAACTTGCAGAGAAGTATCTGAACGATTACGGTAATCTGCTGGGCGATGAAAAGTATTCTGCGGATTTTTTGTTTGATGGTGATGAAGCTGTGGCCGGTGTAAGTGAAGATGAAGACGATTTGTCTCAGGATTTCGAACCTCCACTTGGCGGAGACTACGAAGAACCCGGAATATCTTTTGATGACGAAGAATATAAACCGCCTCCTTTGGACGAAGACGATTATTATTTAAAAATACCTTCGAGAAGGAATAAAAGCAGTAGTTACATCACCAGATCAGATACAGGGATGGACTCCGCCCTAAACGAAATTGCCGATGTTCGAGATATGCAATATCAACTTTGGGAAGAGTTGAAGTCGATTCAACAAAAACTTGATATACTTTTGAAACGAAGTGTTGATAACCTTAACGCTGGATCTGGATATAGGGGTGGTACCGGTCCAATAATTGATCCGGGAGACACCATTAAACCCATTCTACCCCCACCTCCGAAAGACCTGGTGAAGTATGGGAGTTATATTTTCATGGGATTGGTTGGCAACGGGACATACCATACAGACCAGAAGCCGTCTCTTGCTTTAGGGGCAACAGCCGCACACAGGTTGTCCGATTATCTGGAAATTAGCGGCAATTTCAGGTATTTATTTAGTGCCGGGATACCGGTAGCCACAGCCAGGCTTGGTTACAGGATCAATCACAATAAAAATATGGAGTCTTTACCGAAGCTTGTATTGGGATTGGCGGTTAAGTCGGGCACCCGTGTTGTATATGGTATCAATTGGGATACAAGATATTACTTTACAAAGAACTTCGGGCTGTATGCGGAAGCGGAAGGTTTGAACCTATCAACTAAAGACTTTCTTGGTATTTCCGGCATAGTCCTGGGTGTTGTGTTAAAATACTAAAAGAAATAAAATGAGAAAAATATTTGTTATACTATTGATAATATCAGGGTTTAATGTCAGTTTAAAAGCTCAAATTGTCATCGGACGGTTCAATTCGGACGGGAATCTGTATCAATCAAAGCTGGTCTCATTCAAAACAGGCCTGATACAGAAATTGTCAAAGTGCTATTATATACTTGAGAATGACCTTTCACAGGCAGAAGGCCAAATCGCTAAGAATTTGCATGGCGAATACTATAAGAAAAAGGTATATCCCGACTTTGAACCGGCCATTTACCTGATAAACTGCGAAATTTCCAAGTCTTTTAAAGAAATACCAAATGTCTATGATTTTAATTTTTATATTCTTAATATCGAGACTAACCAGATTGTTCCGCTTTCTGTAAAATACCTTGAAGAAGAACAGTTTGACGAAGCAATGGAACTTATTGCAGAATACATTAAATGTACAGTACCGGCCTATTACAGGATTGTTGGCTATTACGGAGACGACATCGTTGCTATCAATTACGGCTCTGACAGAGCGGCAGAATCGGGTGATGAATTCGAACTTGTACAACTGCCTGGTAGAACCAAAGCAGGTGAACTCGAAATATATGATGTTAATACCTCAAGTTCCTATTGTGATGTTGACCTTAATCAATATGGTGAAGAATTCAGTGAGTTTAATTACATGAGTTACTTGGTTGTCCGGCCTTCCGACTATGACAGAAGGGAAGAAATCGAGGAGGAAATAACAGATTTAAGGGCAGATATTGATGATGTGAAAGAAAAACTCAAACAGGAAGAAATTGACAGGTGGAATAATTACAATCGCAGGATTTACAGTCCTTATGTTTATGCAACAGTTGGCAATTTCTTCTTTCATGATGATGTATTAAAAAAGTATTTTAATAAACAGAAGCATACACCGTATATTTTCGGATTGGAATGGCGAATACTGGGGTTTATTACATTAAAAAGCAGGTTTTCGACCTTAAGCTATGACATATACAAAGATGAGAAATTTTTCTTCTATCAGGGTGGCAGCGGTTTAAATATTTCTATGGATTTGTGGAATTTTCTCTATCCTGGTTTTACTGTAATCGGTAATTATACTGAGATGCAGATTACCAAATCTTCAACGAATGAAACATATTTTTATAGGGGATTAGGGTTGGAATCGACAGTTTATTGCTTAATGGGATTTGACAGGTTAGGGATCGGCGTTGAAGCAGGCTATCAATTCTATCCAATTTTGAGAGGGAAGATGGATAACATTGTTACATCATCATTCTTCTTTAATTTTGTATTATCTTATGTTATTCCCTGGCGTTGATCATACTAAGCAAACAAACCGAAATCAGGCAATTCTATGAAATTGAAAGTGAACGTGGTAATTAAATAATCGGGGATCATTATGGTAATTTTATTGAACGGCACAACGGGTTTACTTGGTAGTAACCTGCTGTTTGAAATACTGAAACAAAACATCGGTTGTCTTGACGAACTTGAGATCGTCATTCTTGGTAAAAGCAAGGAGTATGATCCAATCAACAAGCGTATGTCCAGGATTTTCCAGTCCTACGGGATTGATTACTTTGGTTTGGAGTTCGAGGGCGATCACCTGATTTACAATCTGATGATGTCCAGGATCACATTAATTGATTGTGACCTGAGGCTGAACGATCTGGGGATGTCCCCCGAGAGCATTTCATATTTATCAAATCTGAATATTGACATATTCTTTCACGTTGCGGCTCTTAACAACTACACAAACACTGCCCTGGTTGAAGAAATGTTAAAGCTGGTTAATTACGAGGGCACAAAGAGAATAATGAACCTTGTAAAACAGTTGAAGGTCGGACGATTCGTGTTCATCAGCACTGTTTACAGTTCGGGTGCGGGCCGGTGGACATTTGAACCCGGATTTATCAACCAGACCGGTGTATTCAGGAATCCCTATGAGAAATCAAAGTTAGACGCCGAGTTGTACATCATGGAATTTGCCCAAAAGGAAAACATCGACTATAAGATAATTAGGACATCGACGCTGGGAGGGAGGCTTATTGAGAAAGAGACAGGTTCCACATGTAAATTCGATGTTTTTTACCAATGGGCGGCATTCCTGTTGAAACAAAAACTATACGGCTTGAAGGCCATCGAGAATATTTACACGAAGCCAATGGCAATTGACTTAAGAATTGCAATGCATCCTGACTCAACTTTGAATATTTGCCCTGTGGACTATGCCGCCAGGATGATATACCTGATTGCCACTTCCGACAGCAAAGATGTGTCCTTCCATGTCGTCAACGACGTTGACATCCCGACAAGGACTGTAGTCAAGATCATCTGCCGGACGATGAATATATATAATTACAGTATTGTCGATGAGGAGCCTCCCGACAAGAACCTGCTCGAGGAGAAGTATTACCGGAGCGTCGGGAAGATATTTACTCCCTATATTCTCGATCCTCCTTTAAATTATGTTACAAGCAACCTGGAAGAGATTAAGAGTGCCGGCAGAGTGAGCTGTCCGCTGATGGATGATGATAATTTCCAGAAATTAATTGACTATGCCAAGAGGTATTATTTCGGAATCGATGTAAGCTGACAGTAAAGGGAGAGTGATCAGAATGACGGGATTTTAAATTACTACTTTTAATATGTCATAATTTTGAAATTCTATGATTACCATCAATTATTTCGTTCATCTTATAATCAGATCGCCTTATTTGTTTCGACAAAGAAAAGAAGGCTCGATCTTATGTAGGAAAAGGAAATGGTTAATACAAATTACTTTTATCTTAATTACTTTCGATGTCAGCAATGGGTCGGATTTTTGTGAAACCTATCATCAGGAGGTCCATAATTCCATAAGATATTACAAGGATAATTACAAATTGCTCAATTCGATAATAGAAGGAAGATTCAAATTAAACAGTGAATTTGCTTATTCAATCGTAGCTCCTGAAGTAGGTTTCTATTTGAAAACAATGGACGAAGCTGAGACCAGAATTGTCGAAATATTCTATATTCAGCTTGGTAAAGACTACGCAAATCTATCAATAGGAAATTTCCAGATGAAAGCAAAGTTTGTCGAATACATTGAGAACTACATTAAAAAACATAAGTACTTTAAAAAATACAAAGAATTGATTCGGTATGACTCCAAAGATGAGCTGGCTGTTCGAAAAGAGAGGGTCAAAAGGATCAAATCACCCGAATGGGTTATTAATTATCTTTGTCTTTTCTGCATTGTCTCGGAGTATAAATATAAGAAATACATCAGGAAACTGAATTGTCAGGAGAAGTTGATATTCCTGTCAACAGCGTATAATTGTGGATTGGAATCCAGTTACAGGCAAATTAAAAATTTTATGAATTGGAAGGGGTTCCCGGGAGCTGGAGCATATTTAAGATATAGCTATTCATCAGCCTCAATTTGTATTTATAATCAACTAATGGGTAAGTATTATGAGAAATAGAATCGTCCTGATTCTCTTTGTTGCCGTAATTATTTCTTCCGGTTTATATGCCGGTGGCAATTATCAAAAAAAAGTAATTTACACATTGAAAAACGGAGAAATGGTAGTTCCACACTTTGAAAATCATCTGTCAATTTACAAGAACAAGGTTGGTTTTTTAGTTTTACTGGGAGCAACCAGGCCATTTAGTCTTGATTATTATCTTCTGGTTAATGATAAGAAATATGGGCCTTTTGATGATAAAGTAGTAGAATTTAGTTCATATTTGAACGGAAGAATATTCTATGTCGGTTTTGAAAATTTTGAAGAAGGAGATTTACATGTGGATGGAAAAATATACAAATTCCCAAAGCATTATGAAAATGGTTTTTTTAAAGAATTACCAAATGGAGAATATTATTTATACTATGAAGGAAATGGATTGTACTACCTGAATTATAACGGAAAAAACTTAGGCCCATTTAGTAATAGTGATGATTGGGATTCATATATTGATGAACTAAACAAAAAGTCTGGCATTGAAACAACTCAGTATGATATTAATGTTAAAAATAATATGATAGATACAAAAGAAGATCATATAGATTTGATTTATTCCAATAAAGAAAGATATGTAAAAATCGATGGTAAAACTAGTCCAGCATATGACGATGCTAAAATCTTTCAATCAGAAAACGGGAAAAGATATGGATATTTTTACAAAATCAATGATAAATGGTATTGTAATATTAACGGTAAACAAATACAGCCCTATAATGGAATGGATGATTTAGGTTCTTCACTTTATATTTGTGATAACGGCAGCTTTGGATTTACATTTAAATACAATAATCGATGGTATGCGAATATTAATAATAATATAAGTTCACCCTATACGGATATTCAAAATTTCGAGATGATGGAGAATGGTGATTATTGGGCTATCTATACATCAAATAACAAAAAATATTTAAAAATAAATAACCAAACCATCCGAAGCTTTGATGAATATCATTTTTTCCAAATGGAGAATACAAAGAAATATTATTTTACCTATCAGAACAATGGTCAATGGTTTGTAAATATTAATGGTACTGATGTCGTGGATCTTAATTGCGATGAAATTTATTACATGGACGTGGATGACGATTTTGGCTATTACATCATATATAAGCAAGGAGACCGGGACTTTGTCAGGATCAATAGAGATGTAATTGATTACAGTCGTGGATTTGCCTGTGAATATTTCGAAGAAAACAGGAGCTTGAAATGGCTTTCACTTGATGGCAGAGATATTGTTCTCAACGAATATTTCATTGATGATCAAAAGAATAATAGTGACGTTGAGGTAGATATTCCTCAGGGAAATGAAGAAGATCGAAAAACTATCTCAATTCTTTATACGACTGATGAGCATGGCTATGTTTATGATCTAAAGGGTAGATACAGAGCGGCAGAGATGTACACTCACTGGAAGAATGACGAGCAGTACGACAGAGAAAAATTTCTCGTTCTCAGTGGTGGTGATGGTTGGGAAGATTTCAAAGTAACAGGCAATTTAAGAGGCGAGGCTGTTTGTAGTGTGTTCAAAGCCATGAATTATGATGCCATTACTATTGGTAATCACGAACTGGATTATAATTTCAATGATTTTATCCTGCTTACCCGCAATAGTAAACAATACCCGCCATATCTCGCCGCTAATATTGAGAATAATACTCTTAGCCAATATAATATATTTGAGTCTAAAATTTTCAACAAAAATGGTATTGAGATTCTTGTCCTTGGTTTAAGCAATATTAAGACTAAAGAGTTAATTAAGGATAAAGATCCAAAACTATCAGGAGGCTATTCACTGAAAAGCTATTCTGAAACATTTGATGATTATACAATTGCCAATTTATCAACTAAAGCTGATATTACGGTACTTATTGTTCATGATGGTATTAATAATATAAGCAATATGATTGATGATCTGAAATCTGCAGGTGTCGATCTGGTTCTAACAGGACATGATCACAAAAATACTAAGGAAGAAAAGAATGGCTTGCCTGTTGTCAATCCCGGGTCAAACTTTGAACGCTATGCCAGAATTGATATTACCTATGACAAAAGATTAAATAAGATTGAAAACATTACACCGATAATCAAAGAGAACAAAGACGCTTTTCCTGATAGAACTATTAAGGAAATTGTAAATAAAAGGTTTTATCCGGACCTTATTAATGACATCATTTTTGATACAGACATTCCTATTGGCAAAAATGATCCGAAGATGTTTCACTTGCTTTTGGATTCCTGGCTTGATGAATTTGTCTTTGCTGATATGGCGATGATTAATAATGGATCGATTAGAGATGACATTCCCAAAGGAAGTGTTAACAGCTTGATGCTCAGGTATATATTCCCATTTGATAATAATATTGTAATGGTTACCATGACCGGTGACCAGATTAAAAACTGTTTCAAAAATATGGCCGATCCTTCTACTTTGAAATTCAGGTCTAATAAAAAACTATATGATAATTCGAATATATCAACTATACCATTGCTTAATAACAAATCATATAATGTACTAATTACCGATTATATGTTAGAGAATTCTAATTCTTACAATTTTAAAGAATATGTCCGGAATGGTTCCGATATTAAATATTTGAATGTTAATTACAGGAAGCCATTGGAAAACAATAATTTCAACATTATTGATTAATCAGATATTTTGCTCTTC
>CAZWLN010000048.1:0-32551 GCA_964634885.1 uncultured Hyphomicrobiales bacterium
GGCCGGAATTTGTAGGGCTTTCCTCTTCCACCGGGTCGGCAATGTTGCCGGTCCAAAGTGAATATACATCTGCTTCCGCGTCGCTGATGGTCTTAATCGTTGCTCTGTTGACGCCTTTGTGCTGTGCAAGGTATTCGGCATCGAGTTCCACAAAGTCGTTGACCAGAACCGTAATCGCAGGTTCCCCTGAAAAAATTCCCGCTTTGTCGTAGCTGAAACCTTCCGAGCCGTATTCTCCGATTATTTCCGATACCGACCCTTCGGGTTCGTATGTAAAGCCGGTGACGAACAGAGTGTCTGCCCAGTCATAATATTGATTGTAAATTTTTACTTTCCTGGTTTGCTTTGTCGAAGGGTCGTTCACTGTGGAAGCGCCGAAATCTACACTGTCCATTTTTACCCTTGGCAGTACGCCGATGCCTCTAAGGACTGTAACCGGGCTTTCCATGTTACTTACATAGCTGATCTGTATCTCATGTTCACCGACGGTTTTGGGCTGGAACCTGACATCGACAATGAAAGATTCGCCGGGGGCAATTGTCCTGTAAAAATCCGCTTCGCTGCCGGAAAAAATGAATGCTGATTTGTCTCCCTTTATTGTGGTAATATTAATGCTGGTGATTGTAACAGTTTGTGTAGTGTTGTTTTTCAGCATAACAGCCTTCGCCTGGCCGGGAACCCAGTCGTTACCGTAAGGGCCTCTTGGGTGAGATGGCCTGTCGATGCGAACCCTGCCCCAGTCGTAGCCGTTGGCTGAGAAGCCGGGTTTGATTGCTTTGCCGTTGAGTTCCAGGATGCTGTCGATGGTGCCTGCGTCGCTGGAGAAGATAATCCGGTCTGAGAAATTACCGATTTCTGCCGGCTTGAAATTAATTGTATAGTTCTTCGATTTGCTACCCGGAGCGATGATGAGAGGATTGGCCGGGGTAATGTCCTTCGACAGATTGGCGTCGTAGAAGAAGGGAGCGTTGGGCCTGGAAAAAGAATATACTTTCAGGTCTGTTGTGCCGTGGTTTTCAATGCAGAAATCCTTGGAGGCGGTTTCTGAGACTTCCACGCTGGCGAAGTTCAGGTCATTCACATAGATGACAGGCTCAGAAACAGTGGAAAGTACCCTGACTTTGTAAAGTACGGTGTTCGTGTCTCCGAACCCGATCGAATCGATGACTTCTCCCACAGCCTGGGGGCTGAACTTAACGCTGATGGCCCTCTCTTCACCTGCCTGAAGTGTGAACGGCAGCGACAGGCCGACAAAACTCAGGCCAGGAGTGGAGTTCTTGAATTGAGCCCTTGTAAACTTTATCTTTCCTTTTTCTTTTGCATTCTTTAAGATGAATGTCATTACCGAATCGGTTCCTTTTTTCATATAGCCGAAATCGAGGTAGGGGATATTGGCAGAGATGTCGAATGCTTCATATTCCACAGCAATTGTTGTATCGTTGCCCGACCTGTCGGCGAACGTGATGATCCCAAGTGCGTCTTTACGTGTATCAATTACCTGCAGGGACCAGTTGGCCTTGGAAGTTGCCCCGGGAATAATATCGCCCGATGAAAATTTGAAATTATAGCTTGAATCAGCATGATAGTATATCAAAGCCAGGTTGGACCTGCTGTCCGTACCCGAAGGCATATCTGTAACGCTTGCATTAACGGTACAGTCATAGCAAAATTCCCAAACGGGCGCAGGGGGCAAAAGGTCGTTTTTCGTCAGGTCCTTAAGGCCGGCATAAGCCGGATTGCCGCATCCGGTGCTGCTGCCGTGGCAATAGAGGTAAGCAGAGAACGGATCCCTGGCTCTTATTTTGTACAAGCCTTCTTTTTGAAGTGGTATATTCTTCACGGCATAGTAACTGCCGTTGTTACTTTTTACAAATTTCTCATCTGTGCTAACAAAAGCGTTTAACACTTTTACCCATTGTATTGATCCGAAAACGATCTGCCCGAATTCCAGATCGTCGGGAATGTTTCCCGCAGAGTCGGTTTTGTAGATCAGGTTGAGAGTCCTGTTGGAAAAAATTGTCGATCCGACCTTGCCCGGCACGATGAAAGTACACTCATTCAGGTATTGTTCATTTGAAATCTGTACACTTGAGAACGGATCTGTCATATGATTGCCGGCATCTTCATTGCTGCCGGTATTATAGAGAGTAACACCAATCGGCTTGTCTCCGGTTATCAGAGCAGAAGAAGGATTGCCGCTCATCGGGCTGATCCTCATCTCCAACCACCCTTTATTCGCCGTTCCACCCTTGGAACTGAGTGTGCCAACAACTACGCTGTCCCTGTAAATATTGGTCCCGGGTTCTCCGGCAAACACCCTTACAATCGGGGGATAGGTCCTGCCCTGTACTTTCGAAACCTGGTAATTCTTACCCCAGGTGTAGGTCGGCAGTTCCATTTCAACGATATAATCGCAATAGTTGTTGTCCGAGGGTATTCGTGTGCAATAGTTGCCTGATACGACGCCGATGGGTTTATTGGAAGAAAACCTGCTGCCGGCGAAGTCGCTGCCGAGGACATCGCTGGCAACCATGAATACTTCCCCCTTATCCAAACTAACGGTTTCGGTTTCTCCTGTCTTGTATCCTCCCGGTGTTTTCGTCAGGGCATTGCCTCCGACAGTGAAATTGACGACAGTATTGTCATAGGCCGCAACACAGCCTGTCAGGGTGGGCATGACGGCAGAACTGCTGTTAAGGGTATAGTTGTAGGGGGACACAACGTAATCAGTACCGAGGGATGATACGGGCAAGGCAAGGAAACTGCCGTTACTGCTGACAAAAGATACATGGACATAGACGACAATAAGGCCGTCCGAATAAATGTGAATGCCCTTATTCCCAAAATTCTTTTCTTCCGGGGACGGGTCCTTTGCATTTTTGGACCAGGGGCAGGCCTGGGTGATGTTAAGAGTAAAGCTGATGATGTCTTCAGGGTACGATTGCTTGGTCGATAGGTAGCCTGAACCGGGTATTTCAACAGTAACACTGGCTTTTGAATATGAGGCGACATAGATGATGACCATGTTTTTGTCACCTGCCGATTCTTCTTCGAATATCGGCGGAATTGTAATCCAGAAATCGTTACCGACATTGCTTGCTCCGAGCATCTTCGGAAGGTTGGCCCTGATCTTTTCCAGTTCGTAGCCATAGGACTTGTTTCCGACGGCAATAGAAAAGAGTAATAGAATAAACAATTGGGCGCAGCGGGAAATGATACTTTTCATTTTTCTTCCTGTATATATTCGAATTTCGATATTTAAACTATTCTAATAACAAATTTAAATGAAAATGGTTTCACAAATTTTGAAGATTTTACAATATTTTCAAAAAATCATAAAAAAAAACGTCAGACATAGTTCTGATAAGAAACCATTTATGTTCTATTTTCTTCAGGCCGAAAATTCAATTCTGCCGAATTACCTTATATTAGTGAATTGCAACCTTTCGGCCCTGTCTCCTCTGTTGACACACAGGAAATAGACTCCTGAAGGAAGAAAACTCACATCTATATTAAAAATATTAATACCTTGCTGCAATGTTCCATTGTAGATGGTGCTAATTTCATTACCCAGGGAATTATAAAGCTTTATTGTTGCCGTGCAGTCTTCAGCAGAGGCAATCCTTAAAGCAGCCTTGCCGCCAGGGGCAGGGTTGGGTATTACGACTAATCCAGGATTCTGTTGGTTCCCATCCCCGGCAGTGGTGGCCAGGTTTCCTGTCCACACTGAGACAGCCTCTGTATCAGCGTCGCTCACAGTCGTCAGTGTTGCCCTGTGGGTATTGCTGTGCTGGGCCAGGAATACTGCGTCAAATTCGACAGAGTCCCCAATGGGTACTACCAAACGGCCGGCGCCGGAAAAAAGGCCTTCTTTGTCGAAGCTGAAACCTTCCGTTCCGTATTCACCGGCAGTTTCCGACACCGCCCCTTCGGGATCGTATGTGAAACCGGTGATGAACAGAGTGTCGGCCCAGTCATAGTAATCATTATAAATTTTTATTCTTTTTGTTTGTCTCGTCGAAGGGTCGTGAACATCAGAGTAACCGAAATCTTTACTGTCCATACGTATCCTGGGCAGTACGCCGGTTCCCCTGAGCGTTGTTACCGGGCTTGGAATTACATTGCCTTTGTATGTAATTTTTATCTCATGGACTCCTACGGTTGTCGGTTGGAACTTGACGTCAACAAGAGTTGAGTCTCCGGCGTTCAGTGTCTGGGGAAAATCGCCATACCTGATGATGAAGGAATTGATGTCGCCTTTTGTGGTGTTTACGTGAATGGAACTGATGACAATCGTATCGGAACAATTATTCAGGAACCATATTGCCTGTTTCTGTCCCGGCACCCAGTTGTTCGGGTAGGGCCCCCTGCGGTCCGAGGGCCTGTCAATCCGCACCCTGCCCCAGTCATAGCTGCTGGTAAGAAATGACAGTTCGGTACCTGTACCCTTCAACAGGGCAGTGTAATCGCCCAGTGTGTCGGAATCGCTGATAAATACAATGGAGTCTCGGTAAAGGCCTGCCGTGGGCGGCCTGAAACTTACCGAGAAAGAGAAGGACTGGCCGGCTTTGATGATGATGGGGTTGTTCTGGTCAATCGTATTGAGGGTGTTGGAAAAAGCCGGGTTCGGGTTAACTTTAATTCCTGCTATGACAAGATCGACCTTGCCATTGTTTTTAATCATACAATCCTTTGTCGAAGTCTCATTTTCCTGTACTTCACCGAAGTCTATGTCCTCAACTGCAATGGACGGCTCAACAACTTTCGCTGTGATCCGGAACTTATTCTGGTATTTGACGTTGTTGCCGAACCCGGCAGAATCGGCAAATTCTCCGAGAGAAGCAGGGCTGTATTTAACAGTGATGGTTCTCGCCTCACCTGCCTGCAGTGTAAACGGCAGTTCAAGGCCTTCGTAACTAAGCTGTCCGCCGTGGTATTTGAAACCGGCACGGGTTATGTCGATGGGGCCTTTGTTCTTGGGGTTCCTGAGTACGATGCCGCCTTCAGAGACGGTTCCCATCTTTACGTAGCCCAGGTCGAGCACCTGTTTGTCAACAGAAATATTGAAAGCGCTGTATTCAATTGCAATCGTCGTGTCGTTTCCCGACCTGTCGGCGAAAGTAATTACGGCGCATGCATCCTGGGTGGTGTCGGCGATATTCAGGTACCAGCCTGTAGTGGAAGTCAGGCCGGGGAGAAAATCGGTGTAGCCGAATTTTGTATTGTAGCTTGAATCGGGGTTAAAGTATATAATTGAAAGATTAGACCTGCCGGCCTCGTCTGACGGTGCGTCAGTCACAGTACCGATAACGGACTTATATGTGATGTATTCCCAGGTGGGGACAGGAGGGAGCGTGTCGTCCCGTGTCAGGTCTTTCAGGCCCATGGCAGCAGGAACGCCGTAGGCGGAATTAGTGTCGGAGCCGTAAAGGTAGGCTGCAAACGACGCATCGCTCCTGAGTTTGTAGAGTCCACCGCTGTCCAGCTCGATATTCTTGAAGGCGTAGGTTTTCCCTTTGTAGCCTGGAGAAAAAACTTCGCCGGTACCGGGATTGGTAACAGCAAGCTTTTCCCATTCGAAAACACCGGATCTCAGGCGCCCCAGTTCGAGGCTTTCAGGAACATTGCCGGCGGAGTCCGCTTCGAATATGATACTTAGAAAATGCTTGATGAAAGAAGATTTGCTGTCGTTACACGGCACGATGAACGAGCATTCTTTCTGGTATTGTTCAGGGCTTATCAGTGTTGTTTCGAAAGGCCCTGTTTCGACGGAGTTGCTGTCTTCCATGCTGCCCGTATTGTACAAGGCTGCGGAGATGGGCTTTGTGCCCGTAATCAGGGCTTGGTTTGCGGTTGACTGCTGTGAAAAGAGCCTTGCTTCTTTCCAGCCTTTACCGTACAATCCGCCCGATGTCGTCAGGGAGGCAATTATCACGCTGCTGTCCCTGTAAACCTTTGTTTTGCTTTCGCCGGCAAATACCCTTATGAGCGGAGCATATTTCCTGCCCTCTATCCTTGCTGCCTGGTACGCCGTGCCCCAGGTGAAAACCGGAAGGTCCATTTCTGCAATATAATTGTACTCACGATTGCCGGTGGGAATGCCGGCGCAGTAGTTGCCGGAAACAACGGCAATGGGCTTGTCGGAAAGCCATTTGCTGCCCGACAGGTCGAATCCGCTGCTGTCAGATGCAAACATGCAGACATCGCCCCTGTCCAGCGTCAGGTAAGATGTGTCTCCCGCTGCCAGGCCTCCGGGAGTAATGGTAGAGTCGTTGCCGCCGACGATGAAACGTATTTTTGTGTCGTCATAGGGGGCGACGCAGCCGGTCAGGCTTGGGTAAAGGCTGTTGTCAACCGAACCGGCAGTATATGCTGTCGAAATATAACTTGTACCGAGTGACGAAACAGGCAGCGCCATGAAGTATTCACCCGAGCCACGGGTTTGAACGTAAACGAATACGACAATCAGATCATCTGAAATTACGTGGATACCGGACTGCCTGTAAATCGTGGTTTTGGGTGAATTGTTCCCGGGAGCTTTTGTCCAGGGACAGGCATTGGCGGGGTCAATTGTAAATGATACGACATCATTGGGAATCGTATATTTGGTCGATGAGAATGCTTTGCCGGTCACTTCAACGGTTACCGCTGTTTTGGCAGAGGAAGAGACATATACTATTACCGAATTTTCAATGTTATCGTCGCTGCCGGTAAATGGGGGTATGGTAAACCAGAATTCTTTCCCGACATTGGTGGCGCCAATCGATTGAGGAAGTCCTGACATAGCCTTGCCCGTTTCGCTGCAGTAAACTGCGGTGACAGAAACAAAGGCCGTCAAAGCAATATTGAGTAATTTATAAATAAATTTGTATTTTCTATTCATTCATACTTTTTCGTTCAATAATAATATTACCCAATAATAATAACACATGAAAACCAGTTTTGTTTCATCTTTCAAAGAAAAATTTGACTTCACAGTGTACAAATATAATTATATATGGGTTATTCTTTAATATAATCAAAAAATAGTCCATAGCAAATACATGTAAAGCATACATTAACAGTACGGTTTACCTGTTCCTCGGAAAATTTGATAATACTTTTGACAAAAAACAGGATGATAATGTTTCGGATCAGAAGTATTACCAAGGGAGGAATACTCTGTAGAATACCGGTGAGAACCCGAAGTTCCCCGGACTGTTTGTTACAGGTGAACAAAGCCTGAGTGTTGTCATATATTTCAAATTAACAGGCATACCGGCAGTAATTACTCTCTTACCGGTTTTACTTATTATTTCTACAGGTAAAAAAAGGGGCAGCCTGGCCGGCCACCCCGATTTTATTAAGTATTAAACAACAAAACGCCGTTCGTTACCTGATGTACGTAAATTTCACTCTATCGACCTTATTACCTGTGTTGACAGCAATGTAATAGACACCTGACGGCAGGCTGCCCATTGCGAGGCTTAAGCTGTTAACACCCTGCTGCAATGAACCTGAGAAGGGACTGCAGGCCTCAAAACCCAGCGAGTTGAATACACGGATGGTAGCCTGGCAATCTGTAACTGCCGCTATTCGCAGTGAAACGCTGCCGTTGGCTGCCGGATTGGGTATGACCAATAAACCGTTGCTTAAAGGTGTGTCATCTTCCACCGGGTCGGCAATGTTGCCGGTCCAAAGTGAATATACATCTGCTTCCGCGTCGCTTACTGTTTTGATGGTTGCTCTGTTCACGCCTTTGTGCTGTGCAAGGTATTCGGCGTCCAGTTCGACAGAAGCATTGATGGGTATTATTATCTGTGAAGCCCCGGAGAAAATTCCTGCTTTGTCAAAGTTGAAACCCTCTGTCCCGTAAACACCGGGTGTCTCTGCAATGGACCCCAAGGGGTCGCAGGTGAAGCCCGTAATGAAAAGCGTATCGGCCCAGTCGTAGTATTCATTGTAAACTTTTACCTTCCTGGTCTGTTTTGTCGAAGGCTCGTTAACAGTAGAGGCTCCGAAATCGACGCTGTCCATGTGTACTCTCGGCAGTACGCCGATACCCCTGAGGGTTGACACAGGGCTTTCGGTGTTGCTGGTGAATGTGATCCGGATTTCATGTTCGCCGACGGTTTTTGGCTGGAACTGTACATCGACAAGGAAAGATTCACCTGGGTTAATTGTCCTGGAAAAAGCCGTACCGGGTATAATGAATGCAGCTTTGTCCCCCTTGATTGTGGATATATCGATTCCGGTAATTGTAACACTTTGTGTACCGGTATTCTTCATCAGGACAGCTTTCTCCTGCCCCGGAACCCAGTCGTTGCCGTATGGGCCCCTGGGAAATTTTTCCCTGTCGATCCTTACTCTTCCCCAGTCATAGCTGTTTGCTTCCAAACCTGCAAGCATACCTTTGCCTTCGAGGACAACCACATTGTCGGAAAGCGAATCCGAATCGCTGACCAGGACGATGGAGTCTTTGTATGTTCCTTCGGAAGCAGGCGAAAAACCGACCTGCACGGTAATGGACGCACCTGCTTTCAGCGTCAGCGGAAGAGAAGTCAGGTTGTGGGTAAAAGCGGGATTGGAAGGGTTCTGCACAGATGAAATCACAAGATCGACCAGGCCGCTGTTTTTAATGATGCAATCCTTGGTGGAAGTAGTGCCTGCCTTTATGCTTCCAAAATTGACATCTAATGCCGAGATGGACGGTTCTTTCACCGTAGCGAGAATCCTTACTTTGTAC
Organism: uncultured Hyphomicrobiales bacterium; assembly: GCA_964634885.1. GTDB lineage: Bacteria > Bacteroidota > Ignavibacteria > Kapaibacteriales > UBA2268 > DAINRZ01. Next base: position 8,726 of record CAZWLN010000048.1, read on the forward strand.
AGTATCCTGTTTATGTCGCCCAAGCCTGCCGAATCTATTACTTCGCCGGTTTTAACAGGGGAGAATTTGACGCTGACAGCTCTCTCTTCGCCGGCCAGAAGGGTAAACGGAAATTCCAGGCTGGAAAAACTCAGCCCGGGGCTCGACTGTTTGAAGCCGGCCCTGGTGAAATCTATCTTTCCCTTGGTTTTTGTATTTTTGATTGTAAAGGTCTTTACCGAATCGACACCTTTTTTCAGGTAGCCGAAATCGAGGTTTGCTACATCGGCGGAGTAATTAAGCGCTTCATATTCGACGGCAATTGTAGTGTCATTGCCGGACCTGTCGCAGAAAGTAATGACAGCGAGGGCGTCCTGGCCGATGTCTTTTACCTGCAATGACCAGTTTGCCTGTGAAGTGGTGCCCGGTACAATGTCGCCACAGGTGAAACTGAAATTGTAGCTCGAATCGGGATGGAAATAGATCATCGAGAGGTTGGACCTGCTATTGACATCAGAAGGTTTATCGGTAACGCTTGCGCTTGTAGTGCGGTCGAATTTGAAGGTCCACACCGGTACCGGCGGCAGCGTATCGTTCTTTGTCAGGTCTTTCAGGCCCATGGCTCCGGGCTGTCCGTAGGCAGAGCCGCTGCCGGAACCGTTAACATATGCTGAGAATAGTTTGTCGCCCTTGACCTTTACAAGCCCTTTGTTTTGCAGGGCAATATTTTTCACAGCGTAGGTCTTGCCTTTCAAGTTCACCGGATATTTCTCGTCGGTACTCATGTACGCTTTGGATACCTGCTCCCAGGCCAAATTCCCCGAGATTACCCGGCCCAGTTCCAGGCTTTCCGGTACATTGCCTACGGAATCCGTTTCATAGACTAAGTTCAGTGTGTGGTTTGTCAGGCTTGTCGAACCGATGATACCGGGGACGATGAAAGAACATTCGTTCTGGTACTGTTCCTGGCTGATGCATACGCTTTCAAACGGATTGGTAGATTGATTGGCAGAGCCGTCTTCCTGGTTGCCGGTGTTGTACAGGGTAACGGCAATGGGGTTGCTGCCGGTAATCAGGGCGGAAGCCGGAGTTGAGCTCATCGAACTGAGCCTCATGTCGAGCCATCCTTTGTTGATTAAACCGCCGGCGTCGGTTAAAGAAGCGACTGCGACGCTGTCCCTGTATATCTGTGTGCCGGCTTCCTTCGCAAAGACGCGGATGACCGGAGCATAGGTCCTGTTCTGGATTTTTGCCACATGGTAATTTTTACCCCATGTAAATGTGGGCAGGTCCATCTCGGCAAGGTAATCGCAACTGGTGTTACCGGACGGCACCAGTGCGCAGTAATTGCCTGACACAACTGCTACAGGCTTACCTGCTACCCATTTGCTTCCTGTCAGGTCATGGCCGAGGGCGTCGGCAGCAACCATGAAGACATCTCCTTTGTTAAGTGTAACCGTTTGGGTTTCACCTGTCTTGTAGCCTTTCATTGTGGTAGTGCCCGTGGTTCCCCCGACAGTAAAGTGGACTGTGGTGTTGTCGTAGGCAGCGACACAGCCCGTAAGGCTCGGAAGCATTGATGTACCGCCGCTGTTGCTGCTTGTCGTATATGATGAAACCATATAGTTCGTTCCGAGGGAAGACACTGGTAAAGCCATGAAACAGTCCGTCCTGGCCCCGAAGGCAATGTGGACATAAACCACGATCAAATCGTCGGAATAGATGTGAATGCCGTTTCCCTCAAGGATTGCTTCTTCGGGCGAGGACTCGGCTTCGTTTTTTGTCCATGGCAGCGCTTGTTCCGGACTGAGAGTAAAGTAGATGACATCGTTCGGTATTGTTTCTTTTGTTTCTTTGTAGGTTTTCCCAGGTACTTCCACTGTTACTGACGCTTTGTTCAGCGAAGATACATAAATAATGACAGAATTTTGGTCGGAAGTGCCGGGGTTCTCAAAACACGGCGGTACAGTAAGCCAGAATTCGCTGCCAACATTGCTTGCTCCAAGCATTTTTGGCAGGTTGGCCTTGATTTTCTCCAGGTCGTAACCGTACAAACTACTGCTTACGGTTAACGACATAAAGATAAAAATAACAGGTGTAATAATGTGTTTGAAATATTTTTTCATTTTAATACCCGTGCAAATAAAAAATATCTTTAATTATAATATATATATATTAACACGTGAAACCGGTTTTTGTTACAAATAATATGAAAATTTTACAATAATCAATGAAATATTGATCGATTTTTTCAGGCTCTTCACTACTATGTATGGATAAAATTTGGTACTTCGTTATTTGCAGTGAGTAAATAAATAAAACAAATATGAATTTTTCAATTTTAATAGACACACCCCGGCTGCTGCCGCAGCCATCCCTCTTATTAGAGGGGTTTAAACCTGAAACAACGTTCCCCCTCTGGCAAGAGGTGCTCGGGGAGTGTGTAATGGCGCTTTATTCCAGTATTATTGACCAATTACCTATCGCTGCTAATACCCATTATCGTAATTATAGATACTCTATAAAACCATACTGAATGGCGAAGAACAAAAATTTTTCAAGAACAACGATGATTGTATTTATGCCGGCGAATCGATTGAAAAAGTATCCGGAATTATTTCCTGCGGGGTGGCCTCCACACAGTTCCTCCAGGGCGGTAGGCCGGGATGGGGTGGCTTCAGTGTATGAGAATTTATCTTTCAATTATTAATATACCCACTACAAATAGCTGAGTCTCTTTCTTCTTTACCTGATTTCAACGGTAACACCGACTGTGATGTAATCCAGCAGTACCTTCATGTCCTCGTTGTCCAGTGCAATGCAACCCAGGGTCCAGTCTTCCTCACTGCCCCCGCCGTGTATCATTATGTAGCTGCCGAGAGGCGTATCCTGCGGAGGTACTTTCCCTGCGTCGATGGAGTCGCAGATCCTTTCAAAAGTCTTTGTGTCAATCAGGCCTTTACCGAGCGCCTTCCGGGCATCCTCCCTGTTTGGATAGCTGATCAGGAAAGAGGGGAGAGGCCCTCCTGTGTCGGGGTCTTCACCGTATGAGCTTTCAGGGTGAACGCGGCATATATAGTATTGACCGGTAGGGGTCCTGCCGTCTCCCTCACGCTGTTTGGCAGCAGTGTCTCCTTTGGCGCCGAGTGCGATGTCGAACGAACGGACGTAATCCCAGATTCCCCGTTCCTGCCTGTAAAGCCTGAGAATTCGCCTGCTTTTTTCGATGATTATTTTATAATCATTCCCGCCTTCTATCTCAGGTAAGAGGCTGCAGACGGTAACTTCCCCGGCCTTGCAGTCCCGTACACCAATGACTCTGTCCCTGTCGGCTTTATTCGCTTTTCCTTCCGTTTGCAATTCCCTACTCTCCGACGAACAATAATTAAAAAGGCATATTACGAAAAAAATTATGAAAACCAAGGCCCTGCTTTTTTTCTCTTTGTCTTTTTCCGGTTTCTTGTCTTCCATAGCCAAACCCCTTCATTGTTGTCCCCTTCCGGGTTAATTACTGTTACAACAGGATTTACGATTGCCGTTGTAATATTTTCAAGATTGAATTTTGTTCATAGTTGACAATTTTTCATATTTTTGTAAGATGATGAAAACAATGACAGGGTATATGCCTGATGTGACAAGGATAAGCCGGCTGGTGTTCTTCATGGCGCTGGCTCTCAACTGCTGGTTCATGTGGACAGGTTTTGGTAACACACTGGACGAGTACCACTCATTCAGGCAGTCCCAGACAGCAATCACAGCCTACTACCTCGAACGGAACGGTTTCTCGCCCGACTATGAAACTCCTGTACTGGGCGTTCCCTGGCCTGTTCCGTTGGAGTTTCCTGCCTACCAGGCCATAGTTGCTACAGTCCACAGCCTGGGGACGGGTTTAAGCCTCGACGAGTCCGGAAGGCTTGTGAGCATGGTTTTCTTCTGGTTGTGCCTGTTTCCGCTCTGGCACATAATGAATTACTACTTGAAAGACAAAAGCAACACCCTGCTCTTCCTGTCGTTAGTGCTTGTTTCCCCGACCTATATTTTCTGGTCGAGGGCATTCATGATCGAGTCCACAGCGCTTTTCTCCGGTTTGACCGGGATATGGCTGCTAATGGAGTACGCCCGGTCACGGAAATACTTACTTTTGCTGCCTGTGACTGTTGCTTTCAGTTTGTGCGGAACAGTGAAACTGACAACATTTGTTGTGATGACCGTACCGGCGGTACTCGCAATCTATGACGTACTGAAAAGTGAGGGTAGGCCAAAGGCCGGCCCGGACTTCCGTTTACTATTGATATTTGCATTTGTCGTACCCTACGCTTTAAGCATTGCCTGGACCGTCTGGGCTGAAGGCGTACGGGAACTCAATCCTCTCGCTGCCCGCCTCTTCTCGCGTGACAGTATGGTGGAATGGAACTTCGGAAACTTCAATCAGAAATTATTAGTATTTTTTATTTTAACGGCGCTATTCTGCATCTTATTATTAATAAATAAAAAAAGCAGATACAGGAAACTGATAATAGCCTCCTTCGGTTGTTTTGCCGCGGGGCCGCTCATTTTCAGCAATCTGTACCTCAGGCATGACTATTATTATTTCGCAAATTTTGTTTTTCTGGTAGCAGCCCTGTTCCTTACGGCGCTTTCGATGTCCGGAAATAGCAGGGCAGGAGTGAGGTTTGTGGGACGTTCGCTGTACATTGCTGTTTTCATGGTGTTTGTCGGTGTCTATCTCGTAATCTATTATCCGGCACAGAGGAATAATCACACTGAAATACTGGAGTTTTCCGCAAAAATCAGGGAACAGACAAATGAGAACGATGTCCTTCTCATTTACGGTCACGACTGGAAGCCGCTGATACCATATTACTGCGGGAGGAAAGCCGTGATGGATATATATGACTATGACCCCGGAACGGTCAATGCTTCCAAAATAATTTACGGAGATAACCGAAATAGCATTAAAGCGATGATTGTAAAGAATGAATATTTGGAAAATACGGATTTTATTAGGCGCAGGATTGCTTTGTTTGGTCTCGATTCGGTTCCGGTAATAGAAGACAGTCGTTTTGGAACAGTATTTATAAAAAAATGATGTTACTATGGAAAAGTAATTTGACAGGTAAAAAACAATTATTAAAGCAGAGTATCCATCTGATGGGTTCTTTTCCTTTCAGAGTGATTCGGAGGATGCTTAGGCCGATTGATATACGATAATGAAAGATACATTATATTATGGCAGAAGATTTTAAATATGATATTTGTGTCGCAGGCGGAGCCGGCCATGTAGGCCTGCCTCTCTCCATAGCATTTGCCGACAAGGGCAAAGATGTGATGATATTCGATATTGACAAAGAAGCAATCAGCCTGATCGATACCGGCAGGATGCCGTTCAGGGATGAAGGCGCCGAAGAAAAGCTGGCAAAGGTAACCGGAAAACTTCTGCATACGACAACGAATCCTGAATGTATCTCACAATCGCGTTTCTTAGTCGTCATCATCGGTACTCCGGTTGATGAACACCTGAACCCGAATTTCAGGGTGATGAAGAAATTTTTCGACGGCATAATGCCGCACATGCGAAAAGGCCAGACTGTGATACTTCGCAGTACCCTCTATCCCGGTACGACAAAGAAGATTAATACATATATCAAAGAGCGCTGTCCCGGCGTTGAAGTCTGTTTCTGCCCCGAAAGGATTGCAGAGGGGAAAGCGATGACTGAACTGTACACCCTGCCGCAGATTGTGTCCGGCTTCGAACCGGCAGCCGTAAAAAGAGTAGTGGAACTGTTCGGGCTGCTGACAAAGGACGTCATCATCACCAATCCGCTGGAAGCTGAGCTGTGCAAGCTGTTTTCCAATTCCTGGCGCTATATCCAGTTTGCTACGGCAAACCAGTTTTACATGATTGCCGAAGAGTACGGAGCCGATTTCTACGAGATATACAATGCAATGACATACAACTATCCGCGAACGAAGAATTTCCCCCGGCCCGGATTTGCTGCCGGTCCTTGCCTGTTCAAGGATACGATGCAGATCTCGGCTTTTGCAAACAACAGGTTCTTCCTTGGCCATGCTGCCATGCTTATTAATGAAGGGCTGCCCAATTTCATCGTCGGCAGGCTCAGGAAAGACTATGACCTGTCGAAGATGACCGTTGCCATTCTCGGAATGGCGTTCAAAGCTGAGAGCGACGACAGCAGGGAATCGCTGTCTTACAAACTGAGGAAGATACTGGAGATTGAGTCATACAGGGTGCTTTGCAGCGATGAATACATAGCAGGCCCCGAATTTACAGACGCCGCTGTTGCTGTCGAAAGCAGCGACATCATCATCATCGGTGTCCCCCATCAACGTTACAGGCTGATGGATTACAAGGATAAGCCTGTCGTCGATGTTTGGGATTTTGTTGAAACAGTAATTAAGAGGTAAACAATGAAAGTGCTTGTCACCGGAGCCAAAGGCTTTATTGCCGGCTATCTGATAGAAGAACTGCTCAATAACGGATGGTCCGTCATAGGACTGGACAACCTGTCCAAATACGGTTTCGTGGAAAAGAGCTACGACACACATCCGAATTATATATTCATCGAAGGCGACGCCAAGAACATGAAGCTGTTGCGGGAACTGCTCTCGGACTGTGACCATTTCGTTGCAGGAGCGGCAATGATCGGAGGGATTTCCTATTTCCACGAGTTGGCCTACGACCTGCTGGCGGAGAACGACCGTATCACCGCAGCTTCCTTCGACTCGGCCATCTGGGCATATAAGAGCAAGAAGCTTCAGAAAATCACTGTAATGTCTTCATCCATGGTTTTCGAAAGTACAAGTGTCTTCCCGACACCCGAAGGCAACCAACTGGAATGCCCGCCGCCCAAATCGACGTACGGCTTCCAGAAGCTTGCAACGGAGTATTACGCCAAGGGTGCCTACGAACAGTATGGTTTGCCTTATACGATTGTCCGGCCTTTCAACTGCATCGGCACGGGTGAAAAACGGGCGCTTGCCGACAGGCACATCAAGTCCGGCAATATCCTGCTTGCGATGAGCCATGTTGTGCCCGACCTGATCCAGAAAACCCTGAAGGGACAGGATCCACTGCATATTCTCGGCAGCGGTAACCAGATCAGGCATTACACCTACGGCGGCGATCTGGCCACAGGCATCAGGCTGTCAATCGAGAATCCCGCAGCAATAAACCAGGACTTCAATCTGTCAACGGACATATCGACCACCGTCATCGAACTGGCTGAACTCATCTGGAACAAGATCAATCCCGGAAAGCCCTTCAGGTATGAATGTGACGACCCCTTCCCGTACGATGTCCAGAAAAGGGTCCCGGATATTTCAAAGGCGAAAAGGATACTCGGCTTCGAATCGAGGACAGATCTCAGCGGTGCCCTCGACGAAATCATCCCCTGGATAAAAATGCAGATTGGTTTAGGTGAAATATAAATGTTATAATGGAGGGTTTATGGTTCCTGTACGTCTTTTAAAGCATTCTGCCGGAATATGGATTATTCTTGCCTTAACGGTGGCGCTTTGTTCCTGCGGTTCGTCGCACACGGAGTATTCGGACAATGGCAGCTATTCCGACGGAGCATCCCCCATGAATCCCGGCAGCTATTCAAATTCTCCTTTGTCTGCAAAATCTTCTTCCGGGCGGAGTTCCGGTAATGCTGGCACCCGCATTCCTGAGAATACGAGTGTTACGCAGGAATCCGGCATGGACAGGATGGTCTATTACGAAGCATACCTTACCGTCGAAGTAGAAGACGTCGAGGCATCTGTTGAAAAGCTGAAGACGATGCTGAAGGGATATGAAGGATTCATTGTCAATTCCACAAACAATTCAATCAGGTTCCGTGTGAGGAATACCCAGATGAATAAACTGATTGAAGACGTCGGGACAATTGGAAAGATATCCAGAAAGAAAATCGCCGGCAATGATATTACAGACATATACCAGGATACGAAAATCAGGCTCGAAAACGCTTACAAAGCGCGTGAGAACTACCAGAGGCTCATGGAGAAAGCTACGACTGTCGATGAGATGCTGAGAGTCGAGGCTGAACTGCAGAGGGTTACGGAAAAAATCGAGTTGCTCGAAGGCCAGATAAAGAGATACAGCAGTCAGGTAGAATATTCCCTCGTTGAGGTCAGGATTGAGGAAGAATCCACACCCGGGCCTCTGGGATGGCTTTTTGTCGGTTTGTACGAAGGCTTCAAGTGGCTTTTCGTTTGGGATTGATTGGCTTCCGGACAAATATACCAATAATTGTAATTTAGCGCGATTCCTTGAAATGTTGACCAGCAGCGGCAATTCATGCCGGAATTGAAATAAGCTCTCTGAAACTATCTTATTCTAATAAAAATGTTGAAATAAGCTATTTGTAAATAGCTTAATTTGACAAAAAAGTGGAAATAAGAAATATTTCTGCATTTTTCAATTTTATTTTTCCGATTATCGCATGAAAATTCATGTCAGGAATTCTTGATGAGATTTCATTCATCTGTAAGTAAAATATCTTCCCGGGTATCTAAGTACCAATCGATGGACTGTTAATCAGAAAAGACTTTTCCCGTACACCCGTAACAATGCAATGTCCCTTACCAATTCTGATAATTGGCGAACAGGCAGTCATACGTATCAGGTCCTTTTCCCGGGTTACTTCTTAACCGGGTTTTCGATTGTAATATAGACCGTACGGTTATAGAACCTTCCCTCAGGCAGGTTGTTGTCGAACAGGGGTTCACTCTCACCGAGGCCGCTTACGTATTTCTGGTCGATGTTAAGGGCGGCGGCCGTTGACATGGCCCTGTCCATCGACAGCTGCCTGTTGTGCAGTTCATCGCCGACCCTGTCCGTATAGCCTTTTATCTGTATCCTGGAACTGTCTGTAATTTTTTCCTTAGCAAGCGTAAGGATGGCCCTGTGTTCCCTGTTGAGGTCGGCAGAATTGAATGCAAACGACATAAGGCTGAACACATCGACTTCCTTATCTTTGTAATTGAGGCCCTTTTCAATTGCAAGGTATTTATTCTTTGCGGTCAGGGCTTCCACCTCGAGCTTTTTGGGGGTCGATTCCCAGGTGCGGCTGTATTCGTCGAGGATGGAAATCTTGTAATATATCGCCTGGTTAAAGAGCGGAAGATATTCTTTTTCTTTTGCCATGTCCCAATCGAGAACAGATGGAAAGGCGCCTTTACCGGTGAATGATTTCAGTTCTTTGTCCTGCTGATAGGTCCTTACGGTCCATTCTCTGATGGCAGCTTTCGTATTGCTTGTAATCTTGAATTTCAGGACAGGCGGGGTGGTTTCAACGGTCGTATCCCTGATTGTCATGGGCTCGAACACGTCATTGGAATTGGAGTACAGTTCTACTCTCCGGTTTTCTTCGACGCCGTCCTTGTCTTCCATGTTTGAAGGCTGTTTCGGAAGGTTCCGCGTTTCTGTCTTTATCCTTTTGGGATTTATATCCCAGACGTCAACTAAGTATTTTTTAACGGTTTCAGCCCTCCTCGCTGAAAGTGCCGTGTTGCCTTTCTCCAGGTTCTCATCGGAGTTGCAGCCGACGATGGTGATGTCTGCTTTCGGGTTCTTCCTGAGCCTGTGGCCGATGATGTTCAAGATGTCATGATAGACATCCAGGGTGTTCCTGTTAAAGAATTTTTCATCGGAGAATTCAACTGTTTCGGACTTGGCAATCCTGTTGTAGCGCGTAGCAATATCTGAAGAATTCTCGCTGAAAAAGATATTGTTAAGAAGAGGATGTATCTTCCTTGTCAGGAATTCCTGTATCTGCACCAGTTCCAGGTCGCTTTCTTTCATGTCTTTGGTAAGGTAATATGCTTTTACTTCGGCGTCGAGCCCGGGCAATTCCGGGGGCAGTGGCGGCGGCGGTTCAACTGGTGGCGGCGGCGTTTGCGGAGGAGCAGATTCCGGCTCCGGCTCGACAAACCTGAAGGAAACCGACAGGTAGGGTAGAGCGTGAATTCTCCAACTGTAGTTTTTTACGATATTATTCAGGTTGAAACCGATGCCGGCTTCGGGAGACATCAGCAAAGAGGAACTGAGTGGTAAATCATAGCCCAGGCCTGCCTTCACGGCTAAGAACGGGAACATCATGTCTTCCACGCTGCCTTCGGAACTACGGGTGCGGCTTCCGTCGATGAACTTCGCGATTGAGGGTGAAAGTAGTGTCTCAGTGTGTTCGTATCCTGAAGTCAGTATGAAACCGGCTTCGAGTCCGGCATTCACATAGAACGGGTTGGTGAACGGCCTGAAAACCAGTGAAGGGTTGAGTTTCAGGATCAGCATACTGACGTCTAACTGGAATTCAGACAGAGCATCGATCGTGTTGTAATTATAATCGTATGCATTGCCGATTACTTCTGTTTTGTTGAAATCGGACATATAGTAACTGAACCCAAGTTTTGCCTGCCAGGCCAGCGAGGTAGAAATCGGGCTGTAGTACAGGGCCCCCAGTTCAAACCCGGTTCCGGCGCCGCTGTCGAAGCTGTAGCAGCAGCTTTGCACTCCCGGCAGTTTGGTGAAGTCGGCGTCCTGGCTCAGGAGCATACCTCCGGCGTAGAAACCGTATTGAACGTCAAGTTCGTTTTTTGCTGACAGTTGAAGAACCGGCAGGGCTAATGCAAAAATTGTAACAGTTAACTTTCGTAGTAAATTGATCATATCTTTACTCATTTATCATTATTTCATTTATCAAATATATAATATTTACCTGATTATTAAAACATCCGTATGTTCAGTGAAGACTCCATTGGTAACAACCAGCCTGTACACTCCGGGGCTGAGGCCTGCGGTGCAGAGGCTCCTTGCCTCTTTTGTTCCCGGGGTTACTACGAGATCCTCACTGATTACATCGCCGAATATATTATAGAGTCTAATGTCGTAGTATTTCTGAGCTACATTGGACTGCAGTTCGATGTTTATCAGATCGGCGGCAGGGTTCGGCCAGATACGGCTCATCGTGAACGTCTGCGTGTAATCCAGCAGGCGGGGGCCGCCTTCACGGCAAATATCCTTCAGCCTGATGAATCCATTCGTGTAATTATTGTTTACATTGAATTGGTCCCACTGTGCCGACTTGATATAAAGTGTGGCCGTGTCGGATTCACCCAGCATCACATCGCCGGTGATCTCGGCAAATACTTCGCCGGCAGGGCTGAACAGATGTTTTGGGATGACGACGGTAGTTTCCCATGTGCGCCTGTCAAGCTTGAATTCCCGTTTGAAGTCCACATCCGTACCACGGGCTGTTGCCCTGAGCGGATTGAATATGCTGAAATCCCACTCCAGCTTGATGATTACCGATTCGGGATTGCAACGCAACAGGTCCGACTCACCGGCAAGGGTCAGGGGAATGGCATAGCTCTTCTCCCTGGGGCTTAATTCGAGGGACGGAAGGCTCAGGCTTGCGGCAGGGACAGGTATATTGACGGAAACGGAGTCGGTTGCCAGGCACCCGTTCTTGTTCCTGGCGGTCAGGGTTACAGTATCGTTGTTGTAAACGGTAAGATTTACCCTTGAAGAGTCTGTTTGATCGGGGTATGTAAGGCTGCCTTTGGACTGCCAGTAGTAATCGTAATCGGCGGCATCGCCTTCCAACGAGGCTTCTATGCCGATCTGCTCGCCCGGACAGGCGTTGATTGTACTGCCAAGGTCCAGTGTGAATCCGGGATGGACTTCGACCGAAACTGTATCATAGGCTTTACACAGGGTAATGGTATCGGTAATTTCAAGGATATAGCTGTAGCTGCCTTCTTCGTTAAGAACGATCTCCGGTTCTGCGCTCGTGTCCGAACCTGTAAAACCGGCAGTGTTGAGCCATTTCATTAAATAGCCGCCCTGCGATGACTCTATGACGGCTTTGAACCTGAAACTTCTGCCTGTGCAGGCGCTGACGGGATGATCGACACTGTGGTGCGGGAAGGGAATTAAAGTAACATCCATCGAGGCAGTGCCTTTACAGCCGCCGGCAGACAGTACTTCGACAGACCAGGCGCCTGCCTCTGTCACGGTAAGGTACCTGCGTACCGAGTCAGTAAGTAACTGCGAATCTTTGTACCAGGTGTATTTTAAGTATTCCTCGCCGTTGCCGGGGTCCTTTTCTCCGGCGTCGAGCAGGGCAACGCTTCCCTCACACAGTTCGACGGGAGAGGACATACCTTCGGAAGTGATTACCGGATTGATAGGTTTGCCGATCCTTACGGTAACCGGTACTTTTGAGCTGCAGCCTGTTTGCCTGTCGGTCACTGTTGCCGTGTATTCGGTCGTTTCCGTTGGTGTGGCAACGGGGTTGGGCACGTCCACCCGGTCCAGTCCTTCGGCAGGGGACCATTCGACAGACGGGTCGGCGACACCGGGGATTTCTATCAGTAGCTGGGCAGAGCCCGATTCGCACAAAGCCGTGTCGCCTTTAAGGACATTGACCTTAGGTGAGGGCTTTGCACCGATTGTAATTTTCCTGACTGTAACACAGCCGGAACTGCCCGTTACAGTCAATGTAAATTCGGTTGTCGAATCGATTGTTGCATCCGTATTGCTGCAATCGGGGCATGAAAGACCGCCGGCAGGCTGCCAGTCGAAAGCCATTCCACTGCTTTGTTTTACTTCGGCCTGGAGGTGTACTGTGCTGCCGACGCAGGCCTCAAGCCTGTCTGCCACGATTGTTACAGGCATTTCAGCAACATTGAAAGATAGTTCCGATGGATAGACATTGACATTATTGCAGGCATTACTGAATTGCCCGACAACCTGCAGCTTGTGTGCTCCCTGAGCAAACTTCAACGGAGCAATTTTCAACGTCGCATGGTTATCATAGTGAAATGTAGTAGTGCTGCAGTTCTCACTGTAAATGCCGGTAACAGGAATGGTGTTCCCGGAGGGGCCGGTAATGGAGAAATCGCTGTTGTCCAGTGTAGAGCAGTCAATATGATCGGAGAATTCAATTTCAATCTCATCACTGCCGCAGGTCGCATCGCCTACGGAAGTAATTTGCGGTGTGCCGGTGTCGTAGATGTCTGCCGAAGACAGGCTGAAGTCAACTGTAAAGCCGCCCATTGAGAAAGTCCACCAGGAGACGATGGCTACTACATATGTCTCGCCGGCAAGCACCGGAATTTTTTTATTATAGGGCCTGGAATTCATATCTCCATGGGTTATTGTGGAGCCGGCGCCGATGGGCCCGGTTTTCCCGTGTTCCTGGGGATAGGCAGATATTTCGGAGAAATTGCAGCTTACTTCGAGACTGTTGTCTGTGCTTATCCTGTCGCAGGACGCATTGGTTATGTTGTAAACTGCCCAATCCAGGTCGGCGGAACTGTCGGGAGTGATGAGGAATCCAAGCTCCCCGGCGGAACGGACATTAATGATGAACCAGAGGCTGTTGTTCTCTCCGCGTTTCAGGCAGGAGAAGCTGCTGTTGATCTCGTTCCTGTTGCTGCCTTCGCCGAAGTATATTTCGTCGAAACGGTATGTCTGCCTGCAGACTTTCAGTGCATCGGTACAGTCCTTGGGCAGGCATGATGCGGGCGTCGCCGGCCACAGGACGACAAACGCTGCTGCGATAAATGATTTTAAACAATATTTAATTATTCCTGCCATCCGTTACTAATGTCAATATTGGTAAATGTAACACCATGTTAGTGAATAATTATGAGCTCATCCGATTCGCAGCCTGCACCGGAGCAGCAACAAATCCTGTACATGCCGCTCCCGATTGCCGACAGGCCGATTGTCAGTACTTTCCTTTCGGTGTATTCAGCACCGGCAGCGCTGCCTTTCCATTTCTCCGAATAAACTGTCCTTCCGAGCATATCCGTAATGATGACCTGGCGTTCTGTTCCGTCTGAGGGGCCGTCCAGGGTCAGGGTTACGTCTTTGTCTGCCGGGTTGGGGGCAATCGAGACTACCGAGAACAGGCCGTTGTAGGTCAGAAGCCTTTTGGTGCCGTCGTTACATAGGTTACTGAAACTGATTGTGCCGGGGCTGAATTTATGTTCTACACTCAATGGCCCCCAGTTTACGGAGTCAATAGTTACGGTGCCTTGTTCAATGTTGCCAAGGATCATGTCGCCCCAGAGGCCGAAGAATGAAGGCTGGCCGCTGACAATTGAACTGCCGGGGAGCTCGAAGCCTATTCTCCATTTCCTGTTTTGTTCGTCGGCTGTTTTTACTATATCGATTTTCTTTCCGGCAGCCATCACATATTGTGGATTGAAAATCGGCATATCGACACTCATATATACCTTTGCATATTCGGGAGCGCAGGCATAGATGCCCTGTTCAGAGCTGAATTTGACGGCTATCTCCACATTCCTGTCATAGGAAGCGTACGATACGTCGGACGGTTTCAGCAGGCAGCCGGGAGTTACGAAATCAATCCTGATCCTGTGGGCAGCAATGCACCCTGTCTGGTCTTCAACTTCGAGTTCATATTCGGTAGTCTTGTCCGGTGCAATCAAAACTTCGGACCTGTCCTGGGGATTGGGGAAGGAAATGCCTTCCGTCGGCGACCAGGAGTATGAATAGCCGGGCTTACCGCCGTAAGGCCCGATTGTAAGCCTTAGTGTGTTGCCGTAGCAGAGCTGACGTACAGTGTCGAGCTCAAAGTCCATTTTTTCCAGTACAAGGCCTTGCGCAACACTTGAAGTAATGCATCCGTTGACGCTGTCTTTTACTTCGACGGTGTATAGATAGGCGCCGGTTTTGTCGGGTGTAACGTCCAGCTTCGACGAATTGGAATTGGGAATGTCCTTGCCGTTGTCAAACCATTTGAATTCAACGCCGCCGAGGGATTTTGTAACATCGGCAGACAGAGTCAGCAACTGTCCTACGCAGGTCGTATCGTCGTAGTGAAGTGTATATTCGGGGCTTTGCATTAATGTTACACGGAGCGTATCCCTTCCTAAACAGCCGATGCTGTTGAATACTTCTGCTACATAGGAACCGGAAGCGCCAACCTTCAGATACCTTCCGGTTTCAGCCAGCAGGCTGTCGCCAAGGTACCATTTATATTTCACATAAGGCTCACTCGAGGAAGGGTCCTTTTCGCCTGCGTCGATCGTTCCTGCTTCGTTAGAGCAGATTGTGATGCTGTCCCCGGTTCCGTTCATTGTAATTTCGGGGATGATGCCACGGTAAACTTCGACATGGACATCGGCAGTGTTGGCACAGCCTGTAACAGTGTCGGTAACCGTAACGGTGTAAGTTGTCGTTGTCGCAGGTGTTGCAACGGGGTTTGGTATGGTTGCGTTGTCCAGGCCTTTTACCGGTGTCCACTGGAAAGCGGCGTTGCGTGAATTGGTAGAAGCGGTGAATTGCACCGAACTGTTCTCGCAGATGGAATAGTCGGACTTAGCAACGGTTACTTCCGGTAAAGGCCTGACGTACAGCCTGATGCTGTCTTCGCCTGTGCAGTTGTTGGCGTCGGTTACAACCACATGGACAGTCGTATTCTGTGTAATTGTTGCCTTGGGGTTGCTGCAGTCGGTGCAGCTCAGTACCGTAGCAGGTGACCACTGATAGGTGATCGGCGCTGTACCATTTAAACCGGCAGTAAGTTGAAACGGCGTATTGTAACAGGCAGTGTCGGACGAGCCTGCAATCCGGACATTAAGGTCCGAAGGAGTGAATTTCCTTATTTGGTCAAGGTCGGTGTAATTGCCGCAAACATCGGAGACCTCACCTGTAAGGTTCAGTTCGTACTCTGAGGGGAAGGGCATCGGCGGTGTAACCACCAATTTGAATTCCCTGTCGTAAACACTTCCGGTAAGGCAGCTCTCGCTGTAAGCGGAGGTTACCTGGTACGGCCCGCCGGGGCCGGTCAGTACGAAGTCCGTAGGCTCGACTGTACTGCAGTCCACGTTTTCACTGAAAGTAACCGTTACAATTGTGTCGTTGCAGTAGTGAGAATAGGCTTCGGTCATTGTAGGTGGGTAATTGTCGAATATCTGTGCGGACGAATAGCCGAAATCTATTTTGTAGCCCGATTGATTCATATATTCATAGTTACTTACCAATATCACAAACACTTCACCTTTCTTTGCTGGTATCAGGTCGTTGAAAGGCCCCTCATTCATACCCCTGCGCGATCCAGTACTGTCGCCTGTAGGCCCGGTTTTCCCATTAAACATCTTATAATTCAATATTTGCGAATAATTGCAGCTTACTTCGAGGTCCGGATTATTCCTTATATCCGAACAACGCGAATTGGTAAGGTTAAAGACAGCCCAGTCATAGTCGTCTTTGGGAGAAACAGGTGTAATCAGGAAACCAAGATAGCCGTCGGACTGGACATTGATGACATACCACACACTGTTTTTTTCGCCGGCGTCGAGACAGGAGAAATTCTTGTTGATTTCATCCTCGATGTTGCCGGCTCCGAGGTATGCAATATTAGTGGAGTCGATGGTTGTGCAGATCGGCAGGGCGTCTTTACAATCCTGGGGGTTGCTTTTCGGCAAGGCAGTGCCAGTGAGTATTACTCCGATTGAGATTAACAGAATTGTCCGCTTCATATAACCACCCATTAAATTGATTATTTCAAAAATGAATATGTAAATTCAATATATTTACACTTGAATTTACAAATTCTATTCAAAAATAAACAATTTTTTTATGGTTTCGTTCTTTGCCTTAGAATTTCGAATAATATTACCCCGGTGGCAACTGAAGCGTTGAGTGAAGAGACTTTACCAGCCAGCGGTATCTTCACGAGAAAGTCGCAGTGTTTTTTCAGGCTTGGGCCCATGCCTTTTCCTTCACTGCCGACGATGATTACGACGGGGCTGTCATATATATTCTCTGTGTAGAGCCTGTCTGCGTTGTCGTCTGTTCCAACAATCCAGAATCCGTTCGACTTAAGGATGTCGAGAGACTGGATCAGGTTGCCGGCAGACGCAATTGTGAGGTGCTCCATGGCTCCGGCTGAGACTTTTACGGAGGCAGGGGTAATCGGGGCCGAGTTCCTTCCGGAGAGTATCAGTCCGGCTACTCCGGCACATTCACAAGAACGTGCAATGGCGCCAAGGTTGTGGGGATCATTGATGCTGTCGAGCATTACGAGAATGGGCTTGTCGGATTGTTCGTAGGCTTTCCTGATGGCCTGGGGTACATCGACGATGGTAAAAGGCTCTATGAGGGCAATTACTCCCTGCGACCTGTTACCGCTACTGCAAACAGTTTTCTCCAGTTCGGTGAATTTCTTTTTATCGAAATATATGCAGGGGACTTTTTGCTTTTTGGCATTAGAAAATATTTTCTTGATTGCTTCTCCCTGGGTTCCGAACATTATATAGATCTTCTGGAGTCCGGTGCCTGAAGACAGGGCTTCGACTACGGCATTGCGGCCGTAGATGTAGAAATCGGATTGGCTCATAGTATTAACTTTCTGCTTTCTTTATTGGGATTGATACCTTGACTGTAGTAAAGTCGCCCGGGGCGCTGTCGATCTGGAATGTACCGCTGTAGAGTTCGAGTATTTTCCTGACAATTGCCAGTCCCAGCCCCGATCCCTGTTGTTCAAATTCATTGCGCTCAAACTGGATGAAAGCGCCGATATTCCTGATCTGGTCCTGGCTCATGCCCCTGCCGGAATTGGTAAAGGCGATGCAGTACATGTCGCCTTCGATCATGCTGAGAATTTTGACGGTAGTTCCGGGATCAGAGAATTTGAATGCGTTGTCGCTGATTTCTTCGACAATTTTTATCAGGTATTCTTCGGGTATTGCCAACGGGACATTGTCGAGCATAAGCACCAGCTCGTTATCCTTGTGGTATCTTTTGGCCACTTCGGAAGCGAAGTCCCTGATTACCATCTTCGGATTGTCGCAGAGATGTATTGTAGTCGTATGGCCTGAATAGAGCTGTTTGATATTGTCGGTCTGGTAGAGTTTGGTGTAATAGGAGTAGTTGACAACAATGCGGAGTAAACGCTTTCCGGCGTCGAGTATATTTTTATTCATCATTTTTATTTCGTCGAAGTTCAGTTCTTCCGGTTCACTGCTGTCGATGATCTGCGAAAAGCCGAGGATGACATTAAGCGGCGACCTGAGTTCATGGGGCAGTGAAGCAGAAATGTAAGACTGCAGTTCTCTCAGTTTCTTGTTAAAGTGTTTTTCGATGGTAGAGAATTTATCGAGCCTGGACCTGACGGCCCTGATGATTTCTTCATTTTCAAAGGGTTTGGTAATATAATCGTCGGCGCCGATTTCCATGCCGAATCTCTGTGTAGACTTTTCTGCCTTGGCCGTTAAGAACAGGAACGGAATGGCAAAAGTAACCGGGTTCTGCCTCAGGGCTTTCAGTACGCCGTAACCGTCGAGTTCGGGCATCATGATGTCGCTGATGATCAGGTCGGGAATGTGTTTCATTGCTTGCTCCACACCGATTCTTCCGTTCTTTGCAGTGTGAACTTCATAGTCTTCGAGGCTGAGTATGTCTTCAAGAGCTTCGAGAATCTGAACATCATCTTCAATAATTAGTATTTTTTTCATATACTTACACTTACCCTAATTTTTTGAATAAGTTCATTCATTACATTAATAATGCCAAAATCTATAATTTCGGCAGGAAAATTACGAAAGTAGAACCTTTTCCCAAAGAACTTTCTACTTCGACCCTGCCGCCAAGCAGGTCGATGCATCGTTTTACAATCGACAGGCCCAGGCCTGTTCCAGGTATTGACACGGCATTGCTGCCCCTGATGAACTGGTCGAACAGGACGCCTTTGTCCTCTTCTGAAATGCCGATGCCGTTGTCAATGACATATAATTCATAAAAATCTTCTGTTTCCTTCAGTTTCATTTTCACATCGGGGGTTTCGCCGGAGAATTTGATTGCATTGGTCAGGAGGTTAATAAGTATATTCTTTAGTACAATGGCGTCAGTGCGGACAGAGCTGAAATTGCCTTCCTTTGTCAATTGTATTTCATGGATATAATCGTAGATCGATAAGACATCGTCAATCGATTCGCGGCATAGGTTCTCTATGTCAGTCGGAATCATGTTTGCCCTGATTACGCCGGCGTCGGACCTGCTGATCATCAAAACGTCCTCGAGCAGCAAGGTAAGGTCCCTGACTGATTTCTTGATCTTTGTAATGTATTTCTGCGATTTTTCCGGTTGTTTTCTGTTGTTGAACCTTTCGACGAGGTTTGTGGACGACAGAATTATTGTAAGTGGTGTCCTGTATTCGTGCGATATCATGGAGATGAACCTGTTTTTCAGTTCAACGAGTTCCTTTTCTTTAATGAGGGCTTTGGAGGTTTCATCCTGAGCTTTTCGCAGTTCGTCGGTCATCCTCTGCCTGATGTTTACTTCCATTTTCAGGTCCCTGAGAGCTTCTTCCAACTGCATTGTCCTTTCGATGACCCTTACTTCCATTTCGGAGTTCAACTTCTTAATCTCGTCTTCAGCTTTCTTGCTCCTTGTAATGTCCCTGATGATGTTTACAAGCATGAAACCGTTGGCGGTCCTGACGCTGAAAAGCGACCCCTCAATCGTTTTCTGTTCGCCACCTTTACACTGGTACTTCCTTTCGTAGTACGATTTGGTGTTTGGTATTCCCTGTTTGAGGTAATCTATTGTTTTGGACTTGATCTTGTTGTAGTGTTCCTCTGATTTCAATTCGTTGGGGCTGATCTCGTACTGGAAATCCCATATATACCTGTTCAGCATTTCCTTCTCTGCCATCCCGAGAATATTTTCCATTGCATTGTTCCAGACGATGATCTTACCCTCTTCATCGGAGATGGTAATGCCGTCGATCAGTTCCTGGACCACACTCCTGAATTTTTTGTCGCTGACTCTCAACTGCTGTTCGACGTTTTTCATGTCGTAGAAGATGTCGATGTAGGAAACGCCGTATGTAATATTTTCTGCCAGGTCGTTGAGGAAATTGGTTTCCTCCTGCCGGAAGCTGTTGAATTCAATGGAATTAATCACCATTACACCGGTGGAGTTGCTGCCGAGGTAGAAGGGGATGGCAGCAACAGACCTGATGCCTTTGCCGACGGCAGCCTTTTTCCAGTTGAATTCATCGGATGAATTCTTAAGGTCCTGGATGATGTAAGTAGAGCCGTTGGACAGTGCCCTGCCGGCAGGCGACGTTTTGTAGTCCCTGTCTCCGGGCCTGATCTGCAGTTCCATAAGCATCGCATCGTCCAGTCCCCACTGGGCAAACGACACGAGGTTTTCTTTTTCGTCCGTCAGCCCGATCCAGATGGAATTGAAGCCGCCGACTTCCACCATGATCTGGCATATCCTCATCATGAGGTCAGTCTTGTCGGTCGAGCGTATGAGTTCGAGGTTGCAGGTGCTCATCAGCCTGAGCAGGCGGTTGAGTCGTTCCAGTTCGTTCTCGGCGTTCTTTCTTTCGGTAACGTCGATCATGATGCCTTCGAAATGAGATATTTCCCCTGAACTATTCCTGCGTATCCATGTGTTGACATCGACATACCTGACACTGCCGATCTTCGTAACGATGCGGTAACTCTGGAAGAATTCAATCCTGTCGTTGTTGCTGTAGCTTCTGACTTCAGAAAAGACCCTGTCCAGGTCATCTTTGTGTACGACTTGTGAGAACAGGAGACTGCCGGAGTAGAATTCCTCCGGTTCGAAACCGTATTGCCTGATGTTGCTCGATACATATTCCACCGGCAGTCCGGGTTTGTTTGCCCAGAGGACGGCAACGGCGGGGCTTTTGTTTATTATGGCTTCCAGTTCGCTGATGCTGCCGGCCAGTTTTTGGGACTGCCCGGATGGCGTCATGTCGCTGACGACGGCACAGGCAATGAACCTGTTTCCTGTAACGATGGGGAACATGACCGACCTGATTGACCGTATCGACCCGTCGCTTAACTGGACGAGCCTGTCGTCCGGTTTGTTAACCCAGTTGGCGTAGCGGTTACGGTAGAATTCGAGGAAAGTCTCTTTTGTCAGGTTGTAGTATTCCTGGTTCTTCTTGTCTTCGGTCGCCAGCAGGTAAAGTATGTCCCAGATGTGATGATTGAGCGCATATTCCCTCTTCAGTTGAAGAATTGTTTCTGCCGCCGGATTCCATTCGACGATCCTGCCGTTGTTGTCTGTCAGGATGATGGCGTCATTAGACTGTTCGAGGACGCTGAAGAACTTCTGTTCGCTTTCCGAAAGCCTGAGTTCAAGCATGCTGTTCTCTGTGTTGTCCTGCATGACGCAGATGATGCCTGTTGTCCCGGTTTTCCTGTTGTGCATCCTGGAACAGCGTATATTGTACAGCCTGTGTTTTCCGTCGGCACAAATAATGATTTCATCATAGGAACGGACATCTGTCCCGTGCATCGGGTTATTACCCGGTAAAGAAGAATCAGGTGGCGGAAGTAGCGGTAAAGATACGGGCAGTGAGGAAATATGTTTGCCGATGATTTGTTCCCTATCAGCGCCCATTATCGTTCCGGCGAAATAATCGTTGCATTCACGTACAACGTTGCCGCCGTCGAAGAAACAAAATGCTCCGGGAATTGTCCGGATCAGCATGTCAAATAAATCGGAGTTGCTGTTGACATCCATTCCGTCCAATTTCCAGTTTAATATTTCTCCGGTATCAATACCCATCCCTATACAGTATAGTGTAACCTCTGTATTCAATTTTACGTTAATATAACTTATTTATCTAAGAAATGAAATAAAAAATTTCGCTCTGGTACAATATTTCTAAGGAAAGCGGGTAAAGTAATAATTAGCTGAACCAGCACTGTCAGTGTCGTCAGGAAACAATTTGTTTTCCAAATCATGGATTTATGGCTGCAGTTCTTAAATCGGGCATATCTTACAGGAAAATGGCGGCAATGGATAAACAGAAAAAAAGAATTGAGAATTCGGCATTTATACTTCTACTCTGATAAACAGTCGGCCTTAAACGTGTGTAGGGGTTTTCTGCAAAAGGAGGCATGTAAAACCGGTACTTTATACATACTATTTTGTTAATCTTTCATTGTTTCTTAATTTAGTATTTTATATATGTAAATATTTTTGATTAATCAGAGTATTGAAATGGAAAAGATAATATTTGAGAAAAGCAAGGCCGGACGGAAAGGTTACACTCTGCCCAGGAACGACGTTGAACAGTCATTCAAAAGTGATATTCCCGAAAATATGCTCCGCAAAACGGAACTGAACCTGCCCGAAGTCAGCGAGAGCGACGTTGCGAGACATTTCGTCAGGTTGTCACATCTCAACTACAATATTGAAGACGGAGTCTATCCTCTGGGTTCATGTACCATGAAATATAATCCAAAGATAAATGAGAAGACAGCAGCCATGCCCGGCTTCTCCATGCTTCATCCATGCATCAGCCCCGACAGCGCACAGGGAGCGCTTCAGCTCATGTATGAACTGGGCGAGATGCTTAAAGAAGTTGTCGGCATGGACGGTGTTACGCTACAGCCTTCTGCCGGTTCAAACGGTGAATTTACGGGCATCCTGATGTTCAGGGCCTACCACCTCGACAGAGGCGATACGAAGAGGACAAAGATACTAATACCCGACTCTGCACACGGTACCAATCCCGCATCCGCATACATTGCAGGGTTTGAGATCGTTTCGGTTAAGTCTAACGAAGCCGGCAGGGTTGACCTCGACGACCTCGAGAGCAAAGTCGGCGACGACGTGGCAGGTTTCATGCTAACCAATCCCAACACTCTCGGCCTTTTCGAAAAGGATATTACCGTCATTGAAAAACTGGTACACGGCTGCGGCGGCCTGATGTATATGGACGGCGCCAACCTCAATGCCCTTCTTGGCATTGTCAGGCCCGGCGACATGGGATTCGACTGTGTCCACATCAACCTTCACAAAACATTTTCAACGCCTCACGGCGGCGGCGGTCCGGGTTCAGGACCGGTTTGCGTTGGCAAAAGCCTGGCGCCCTATCTTCCCGAACCGAGGATCGTAAAGAACGGCAACAGGTTCCAATTAGAAGAGAACACAGAGAAATCCGTCGGCAGCATTCACACTTTCTTCGGTAACTTCGGCATCATGGTCAGGGCTTATACCTACATGAGGATGTGCGGGGCAAAAGGCCTCAGGCGGGTAAGCGAAAACGCCATCATCAACGCCAATTACCTCCTGAGCCGGCTCGACGACGAATTCCTGCTGCCGTACAAGGAACGCGGCCTTCATGAGTTTGTCATCAGCGGCGACAAACAGAAAGAGTACGGCGTTACAACCAAAGATATTGCCAAGAGGCTGCTGGACTACGGCTACCATGCCCCGACGATTTACTTCCCGCTCATTGTCCACGAAGCTATGCTTGTCGAGCCGACAGAGACAGAATCGATGGAAAGCCTCGACGAATTTGCCGATACCATGAAAGCAATTTCACTGGAAGCAAAGACCAATCCCGAATTCGTAAAGGATGCGCCCTACAAAACGCCTGTCCGCAGGATTGACGATGCACTCGCAGCAAGAAAACTGAACATCAATTATTTCAAACAGCCTGCTGATTGATTTATTAAAAACTGATAAATACAAAAGCGTATGGGTATATACAATCATCCATGCGCTTTTTTTATTTTTTAGGCGGTACACCATGCTTCTATTCTCAGTTGGATTGGTTCCTTCTATTCTTGAGCCGCACACCCTCTGTCACTACTCCTTCGTCATTCGTAATTCGTAATTCATCATTCGTAATTCGTAATTCGTAATTCGTAATTCGTAATTCGTAATTCGTAATTCATCTAACCCCACACTCCTAACATATTGAGACGCAAGGCCTTGCGTCTCTACTTCTCGCTCGTAATTCGTAATTTATCATCCGTAATTCGTCATCCGTAATTCGTAATTTATCA
>CAZWLN010000048.1:32651-36235 GCA_964634885.1 uncultured Hyphomicrobiales bacterium
ATTCGTAATTCGTAATTCGTAATTCGTAATTCGTAATTCGTAATTCGTAATTCATAATTCGTAATTCATCTAACCCCACACTCCTAACATATTGAGACGCAAGGCCTTGCGTCTCTACTTCTCGCTCGTAATTCGTAATTTATCATCCGTAATTCGTCATCCGTAATTCGTAATTTATCATTCGTAATTCGTAATTCGTAATTCGTAATTCATCATTCGTAATTCGTAATTCGTAATTCGTAATTCGTAATTCGTAATTCATCATTCGTAATTCGTAATTCATCCAACTCCGCACTCCTAACTCCACATTCGTTATTCGTCATTCGTAATTCTTCATTCGTAATTCGTAATTCATCTAACCCCTACACCACTCCTGCTTCCGTAACAGTGATTACCCCTTCGTCGGCGTCAATTTCTGCTTCCACGCCGAAAGGCAGGGTTGCCTGTTCGGATGTATGCCCGAAATTGAGGCCGTAAAACACCGGGATGTCGAGCTTGCCGAGTATATTGTCCAGTACCTCTCCCAGGGAATAGTCCCATGTCTGCGATGAATCCTTAACCTCGCAGCCTGAACAGCGGCCGAAAGCAATGCCGGCAGCTGCTGACAGCTTACCTGCCAGGCTTAGCTGTGTCAGCATACGGTCGATGCGGAACGGCTCCTCGTCCACGTCTTCGATGCATACAATCCTTCCGGCAGTCTCAATCTCGTACGGTGTACCCATCAGGGCAGAAATCAGTGAGAGGTTACCGCCGGTAAGCCTGCCTTTTGCTTTGCCCGGACGGATTGTACGGACAGGAAAGGCTTCCCTGAGGAAGTTCTTTGCATCGCTGTTCCTGATGGTTCCGACGGGAGTTGTATCGAACAGAGCCTTGTAGAAATGGTCAAAGGTATATTTCGAGAAAGAGGAAAGCATTACCGGGCCGTGGAAAGTAACAAGCCCTGAAAATTTGTTAATGGCCAGGTGCAGGGCAGTAATGTCACTGTACCCGAGAAAAATCTTAGGATTGCTCCTGATGAGATCATAGTCCAGGCGGTCCAGAAGCTGGGGGGAACCGTAACCGCCACGGATGCAGAACACAGCTTTGACTTCAGTGTCTGAAAACATCCGGTGAATGTCTTCCACTCTCTCTTCTGATGTTCTCGATTTGTAGCCGCTGCCTTTCCTTACGTAGGAACCGAATTTCAGCTTCAGTCCAAGGTAATCGGCCAGCTCGGCAACAAGAGCAATATCGTCTGGGTTGGACACTGCTGTCCCCGGGGCAACCACACCGACGCAGTCTCCTTTTTTCAGGGCTTTGGGCCTTATTGTGGCTGTGACGGCAGCCTTTCCGCCTGGCAACGGTACTGTCTTCGCAACTGCCGGCAGAAGTGTAACGGCAGCCATACTGCTGCAAAAATTTCTTCTGTTCATCATACTATATTAATTGTTCCATGTTGTTTTTTAAGCTTAAAATAGTTAATTTACAAATAACAACAAAATTTGTTCGTTTTATTATTGGAGTTACGTCTTTACAATGGGCGTCGTATGGTGAAAAATGGAAAAGTTATATGAAATAGAGTTAGAAGAAGCCTGTTCCTATGGAAGCAATCCTGAAGCCGATTTTCAGATACTGTTGGACGTATGCAGGCAGAACATCGAGGATTTTGATGAACCACTCATAACCAAAGCCTATTGGTTCTGTGTCGAAGCTCACAAAGGTGTGTACCGTTCATCGGGCGACCCCTATTACACCCATCCTTTCAAAGTGGCTCTCTCGCTGATGAACGAGATACTTTACGCCGACAATGCTTCGATTGTAGCCGCACTGCTTCACGACACGGTCGAGGACGTGGAAACGATCACGCTTGAGAAGATCACAAAGGAATTCGGCGAAGAGATAGCATACATCGTTGACGGAGTAACCAAGATCAAAGGTACCCTGACGCGTAACATGGACGTGGCGGAGACATACTCCAAGCTTTTCATGGCGCTGGTTTACGACAAAAGGGTGATGCTGATCAAACTTGCCGACAGGCTCGACAACCTGAGGACACTGCAGCACCTGAAGCCGAAGAAGCAGATCGTCATCGGCCAGGAAACCCTTAACTTCTATACGCCGATTGCCCACAGGCTGGGTCTGACGGGCATCAAACGCAACCTCGAGGACCTCTCCCTCTTTTTCATCGACAGGGTTACATATGAAGCCATCAGGACAAAACTGAAAGAGAAAAGGCAGGATTTCCTCGAGTTCTTCGAGAATTTCCACAACCAGGTCAAACAGAAACTCAACGAGAGAAACATACCTCACATCCTGACAGTGGAACACAAGCACATTTACCAGATATATAAAATGATGGAGCAGGGCCAGAAGCTCGAATCCATCGACAATTTCTACTCGATGGTAATCACCATCCTGACGAATGATTTCGCAGAATGTTACCGTGCTTACGGCATCATCGCCAACATCTTCGGACCCGTCAGCTCCTTAGACGACTATATCGCCCGTCCCAAGATTAACTTTTACCGTGCCCTCCATTCAGTCCATTTCGGCCCCGGCAGGAAACTCGTCGAAGTCATCATCCGTACCGACGATATGGATAAAATTGCCGACGGCGGCATTTCGGCGCTCTTTTCCATCAAGGAAGGCCGTCGGGCTTTGAAATTTGACAAAGAAACCATCGAGGCCTGGATCAAATGGATGAAGGACATCATCGAAGAGGGCGACCAGGACGCCATCCAGAAAGTGTGGGGTTCCATCAGGATGAACCTCTACGAAGAGGAAGTCATTGTCCACATCGTTAATGGGGATTCCATCAGGCTGCCCAAGGGAGCCTCCCTCGTCGATGTTGCCTTTGCTATCTCCGAAGATGTCGGCCAGAAGTGTATTTCTGCCAAAGTAAACGGTGAGATACAAACACTTAATTACGAAGTAAAGAATAATGATAAAATCGAAATTATCTGGTCTCCGAACAGCAAACCACTGGCCGAATGGCAGGATTTCGTCGTTACTCTCAGGGCGACGGTCAGCCTCTATGAATTCTTTAAATCCCACAAAGCCGGCGTTGATTTGCCGCTGGTACATGCTCCGACCATCATCGTGAAATTAAGAATCCGCGGCGATGACAAGCCCGGAATGCTCAATGAACTGACAAACGCCATCGACAGGAATAATATCCTCAGGGTTACTATGGACACACACAATTCCATGTTCGAAGGTGTTTTTTCCGTTAAGCTTACGGATATGGAACACCTGAGTAACCTGCTGGCAAGGCTGCTGAAGATCAAAGGCCTCAGAGGCGTCGAACGAATAGAGGAAGAAGAAGACGTTTAAGAATGGTTGCTGGTGGCTGGTTGCTGGTGGCTGGTGGCTGGTTGCTGGTGGCTGGTGATTAGTTGCTGGTGGCTGGGGGCTGGTTGCTGGGGGCTGGTGATTAGTTGCTGGTTGCTTGTGATTAGTGGCTGGTTGCTGGTGGCTGGTGATTAGTGGCTGGTGGCTGGTGATTAGTTGCTGGGGGCTGGTTGCTGGTGGCTGGTGATTAGTGGCTGGGGGCTGGTGGCTGGTGATTAGTTGCTGGGGGCTGGTTACTAGTGATTTGTGAGTGG
>CAZWLN010000049.1:0-34084 GCA_964634885.1 uncultured Hyphomicrobiales bacterium
CAGGGGGAAGGAGTAAGAGGCAGCGGGATTCTTTCTTCTTTCTTTACAAACTTTACAAACTTGATAAACTTGATAAACTTGCCCACCCCATCCCGGCCTTCCCCAGGGGGAAGGAGTAAGAGGCAGCGGGATTCTTTCTTCTTTCTTTACAAACTTTATAAACTTGATGAACTTGATAAACTAAAAGAATCCAACCACCCCCTGCCCCCTCCTTATCCAAGGCGGGGGAAAGCCGCACCGGGAGGTTAAGTTTCTCATCCGAAACACCGGAAAGCCGCACCAGTAGAGACGCAAGGCCTTGCGTCTCAATGAAATAATGCAATAATACTGCTTCTTTACCACCATCATGACTAAAATAATAATTCAATCTGTAATGAATAGCGTAGAACCATAATACTCAGTTTCCTATCTTGCTTTTCTAATCCTCGATAACTAATTTTCCGGTGCATGATTCACGGCCTGAGCGGATGTCAATCATATATATCCCGGAGGCCAGGCCCGAAGTATTTATCCTGTATTCCTGCATTCCCGCCGAAGAAGACACTCCGTCGTATGATGCAGCAGGGCACCCGTTCACGTCGTAAAGCGTAATAGTGAAGCTGCCCTGAGTTTTCAAAACAAATTGCAACAACGATGACCCGTTCACCGGATTGGGTTCCACAACGCAGCGCGGTTTGGAAAGCTCAGTCAATTCACGGACACCATTGCTTTGCCTGCTGTATTTATACAAACCCGAACCCCAGCTTCCAATCCATACATTGCCCGATTTGTCGGCTTTCAGTGTCAATAGTTGGTTCGTTGCGAGTGGCGAATTTGACGTATTATATATTGTCGTTTTTGTACCGTCGTATTCAAGAGCACCGGCATTAGTAAGAAACCAGAAGCTGCCGTAAGCGTCGATGTCGCAGAGTGAAATGCTGGCGGCTTCGGTCTCGACTGTTTCTGACTGCCATTGGGCCGACTCACGGGAACAAAGGTATTTCCCCTTTGTGGAAACCCATAAATTGCCGTCCTTAGCCACCATTCCGGTAATTGTGTCGTTTGGTAAGCCGGAAGTACTTTTATTGACCGAGTTCCAGCCTTCAGGCCCGTAAATGAGCAAACCCTGTCCCCAGGTTGAGAACCACACGCCTTCACCGTTCTCGACAATTTCCGTGATTGTGCAATTCTTAACAGGTGAATTTACCGAATCGAACTTTACCCAGGAGCTGCCGTTGTGATGGAGCAGCGCCTTATTGCTGAAAAGCCATACCCTCTTCTGTTTGTCCACATAGAGAGGGAAGGACCATGGGTTTTTCAGGTCCGGGCACGAAAAAACCTTCAGAAAAACACCGTCAAAATACTGTATCTTACGGTTGCTTGTTTCCACCCAGACAGCGTTGTCCGGCCCTACACAGATGCTGTTGACCCAGGCATCGCTAACAAAACCGTACCAGTTTGTCCCGTCATAGCAGCTCAGATGGTCAAAACTGCCGCTGTTGTCGTTGCCGCACCAAACCCTGCCGAGTGTGTCGATTGCCAAGGCATAGGGCTTGTCGAAGGGAATACCGGAGTTGGTGGTATTGTAAACCGTCCAGTCGGCCGCCGTACAGAAGTCAGCAGCAAGGAACATTAATAGAGCCAGGAAAAGAGTATCAGATAATTTCATAAACCCTCAAATAAATATTGACACAACATTTATACTGACATTCGACATACACTCTGAGGAATAAACACATGAAAATGTAAAATGATGCAAAGATTCGGAATACAAGTTTTAAATAGCTTTAAAAAAATTATTTGGTTATAGTTTTTAAGCAGTAAGAGCCTTCAACAGAACGCCGATAATTATTTTTTTTTATACCCTACATGATTATTTGTTATTATCATTGATTTGATTTAAGTTTGAAAAATATTTTTTTGATGGGCAGCAAAATATGATTGCATATATAAGAAAAAGCGTTCTAAAAACGAAAAAAAGCGTTCTCAGGACGCTTTTTTTTTGCCCTGAACCAAAAGTGGACTTAAACCTATGAAAGCTACACTGATATTAGAAGACGGCAGCAGCTATGAAGGCGTCTCTTTCGGCAGCGAAATTCCCGCTGCCGGCGAACTGGTCTTCAACACTGCCATGACAGGCTATCCCGAAAGCCTGACCGACCCCTCGTACAAAGGACAGGCACTGGCCCTGACCTATCCCCTGATAGGCAATTACGGGGCGCCGAAGCTGAAGTACTTCAACGATATGCCCGATTACCTTGAATCGGAAAAAATCCGGATAAGCGCTTTGGTCGTATCCGATTACTCTGAGCGCTTCAATCACTGGAATGCCGAAAAGAGCCTCGGGGACTGGCTCAAAGAAGAAGGAATCCCTGCCGTTTACGCCATCGACACCCGTGCCCTGACGAAAAAACTAAGGGAGAAAGGCACAATGCTCTGTAAGTTGGTATTCGGAAGCGACATCGATTTTTACGATCCGAACAAGGTTAACCTGGTTGACAGTGTCAGCACCAAAGACATTGTCAGGTACGGCAGCGGCAGGCACAGGATTGTTCTTGTGGACTGCGGTGTGAAGTACAATATCATCAGGTATCTTCTGACTTTTGACACTACGATTGTCCGTGTACCCTGGGATTACGATTTCAACAAAGAAGACTACGACGGCCTGTTTATTTCCAACGGCCCGGGCGATCCCAAAATGTGCGCCGCTACTGTCTCAAACCTGAAAAAAACTTTTGAACGGGACAGCCCCATATTCGGCATCTGCCTCGGCAATCAGCTAATGGCGCTTGCAGCAGGCGCTGACACTTACAAACTGAAATACGGGCACCGCAGCCACAACCAGCCTGTACTGTCTGTCGGAACCGACAGAGCTTTCATCACTTCCCAGAACCACGGCTTCGCGGTAAACGAGGCGACTCTCGGCGACGAATGGAAGGCTTTTTTCAAGAACCTTAACGATGATACGAATGAAGGCATCTGCCACAAGTCAAAACCGTTCTTCTCGGTTCAATTCCACCCCGAAGCAGCCGGCGGGCCTACAGATACCGGTTTTTTATTCTCACAATTCATAGAAAAGATTGAATCATGGAAAGCAAAATCAAGAAAGTACTAATACTTGGATCGGGGGCGCTGAAAATCGGCGAGGCGGGCGAATTCGATTACTCCGGTTCCCAGGCCCTAAAAGCTATCCGGGAAGAAGGTATTGCCACAGTATTGGTCAACCCGAACATAGCCACGGTACAGACTTCGGAGAATATTGCCGACAAGATATATTTCCTGCCTATTACCCCATATTTCGTGGAGCAAATCATCAGGAAGGAAAAACCTGACGGCATACTCCTGTCCTTCGGTGGGCAGACAGCCCTGAACTGCGGCCTGGAATTGAACAGGATGGGACTGCCTGAAAAGTACAATTTCAGGATACTGGGTACACCTGTCAAAGCAATCGAGCAGACCGAAGACAGGGACCTCTTTGTCAGGGCGCTGTCGGAAATTGGTATAAGAACACCGGAAAGCATTGCCGTCAGCAATAAGGAAGATGCCGTGAAAGCTGCCGAAACGCTTGGTTTCCCGCTGATAATCAGGGCAGCCTATGCTCTCGGGGGCCTCGGATCGGGTTTCTGCTCCAACCTCGATGAATTGAGAAAGAATATTGAAAAGGCTTTTGCCTATTCGGGCCAGGTCCTGGTGGAAGAGTCGCTTAAGGGCTGGAAGGAGATTGAGTACGAAGTGGTAAGGGACAGGTACGACAACTGTATTACCGTCTGCAATATGGAGAACTTCGATCCACTGGGCATACACACAGGTGAAAGCATTGTAGTAGCCCCTTCCCAGACACTTACGAACAGGGAATACCACAAACTGCGCAACCTTTCGATCAGCATTGTCAGGCACCTCGGCATCATCGGCGAATGTAATGTCCAGTTCGCCCTTGATCCTTCATCAGAAGAATACCGTGTCATCGAGGTTAACGCCAGGCTCTCCCGCTCGAGCGCGCTTGCATCCAAAGCCACCGGCTATCCCCTGGCTTTTGTTGCAGCCAAGCTGGCTCTCGGCTATGGCCTCCATGAACTGAAAAACTCCATTACCAGGACAACACCGGCTTTCTTCGAACCGGCACTCGACTACGTCGTCTGCAAGATACCAAGGTGGGACCTTAACAAGTTCCAGGGCGTTTCGAAGCAGATAGGCAGCAGCATGAAGAGCGTCGGCGAGGTAATGGCAATCGGCAGGACTTTCGAGGAAGCAATCCAGAAGGGGCTCCGCATGATCGGCCAGGGTATGCATGGATTGGTGGGCAACAAAGAGATTACCGTCGGTAACTATGAAAAAGAGCTTTCGGAACCTACCGACATGAGGATATTTATAATTGCCGAAGCAATGGAAAACGGCATGTCCACCGGGCAGATATACCAACTGACGAAGATAGACCGCTGGTTCTTAGAGAAGCTAAGGAACATAGTGGACCTCAGCAGGCTCATTTCAGGAAAAAATGACGTCGGGGAGCTTGACCACGACACTCTCTTAAAAGCAAAAAAACTTGGGTTTTCAGATTTCCAGTTAGCCCGCTTAATATATAAAGACACAGACTACATTGAAGACAACCTGCTGACAGTCAGGAATTACCGCAAGAAACTGGCTATTAACCCAGTTGTCAAGCAGATAGATACACTTGCTGCGGAGTTTCCGGCAAAGACCAATTACCTGTATATGACCTACAGTGGAACGGAGCATGACGTGGAATTTGCCCGCGACGACCAATCCGTCGTTGTTCTGGGTTCCGGCGCCTACCGCATCGGCAGCAGCGTCGAGTTTGACTGGTGCAGCGTCAACGCCGTGAACACCATACGCCGGGAGAATTTGCGTTCGATAATGATCAATTACAATCCCGAGACCGTCAGCACAGATTATGACATCTGCGACAGGCTTTACTTTGACGAACTTACATTCGAGCGCGTCATGGACATCATCGAACTGGAAGCGCCCCGTGGGGTAATTGTCTCGATGGGTGGACAGATACCCAACAACCTGGCAATGCGCCTTTACAGGCAGGATGTCAATATACTCGGCACTTCACCCGTATCCATCGACATGGCTGAGGACAGGCACAAGTTCTCAGACATGCTCGACGGTTTAGGCGTCGACCAGCCCGAGTGGAAAGAACTGATATATATATCCGAAGTAGTGGATTTTGCAGCCCAGGTGGGCTATCCGGTACTCATCAGGCCTTCATACGTACTCTCCGGCTCGGCAATGAACGTCGTCTCCAACGAATCGGAGCTTGTCAGGTACCTGGAAATAGCCGCGAATGTCTCCAAACAGTACCCTGTCGTTGTTACGAAATTCTTCGAGGACAACAAGGAAATCGAGATGGACGCAGTGGCCCGCAACGGCGAGATCGTAGCCTATGCCGTCTCTGAGCATGTGGAATTCGCCGGCGTTCACTCCGGCGACGCAACCATCCTGTTCCCTCCCCAGAAGATATACGTCGAGACGGCGAGGAGGATAAAGAAGATAACCGGAAAGATTGCACGGGAACTGAACATCTCCGGCCCTTTCAACATCCAGTTCCTTGCAAGGGATAACGACATTAAGGTAATCGAGTGTAACCTGAGGGCTTCCCGCAGTTTTCCGTTCGTGTCCAAAGTGCTTAAAACGAACTTCATCGAACTGGCAACAAAGATAATACTGGGACACAATGTACAGAAACCCGACAAGTCGATATTCGACCTCGATTACATCGGAGTTAAAGCCCCGCAGTTTTCTTTCTCCAGGCTTCACCATGCCGACCCGGTACTGGGTGTGGAAATGACCTCGACAGGCGAAGTCGGCTGCCTCGGCGACTCCTATTACGAAGCAATATTATCGGCTATGCTCTCGGTTGGCTATAAGATACCGGAAAAACGTGTACTCTTAAGCACCGGCCCGGTCAGGTCCAAGGTGGAACTCGTTAACAGCATCAGGCTGCTCATCGACAAAGGAATAGAAGTGTACACGACATCGGGAACCCATCAATTCCTTAAGAACACGGGCATTACCACCCTGCCTGCTTACAGGGAGAAAGAAGACAGGCAGCCGTCGGCACTGGACATGATCAGGCACAGGGACTTCGACCTGATTGTGAACATACCCCGCGGGCTGTCAAAGCACGAATTAGACGACGATTACCTCATCCGCCGCTACGCCGTCGATTACAATATTCCGCTGATTACAAATGCACGGCTTGCCAGCGCCTTCATCACGGCGTTCTGCAAGTTCGCCGTCGAGGACATAGCAATCAAGAGCTGGGACGAAATGTAGCATTTTGGACAGGTTGCCTTTACTCTACCAGTTTCCTGAAGTCCGGGTCGTCCCAGTAAGCTTCAAAATCATTGTCGTTTTTAATATCGGCTTTATTTTTATTATTCAGTTCGATAGCCTTTTGAATTGATTGCAGCATACCGGCTTTGTTTTTCAACAATGATTGATAGCATGCTTTGTTATACCAGGCAAGATCAAAAGCCGGATTAATTGCAAGCGCCTTTTCGCAGCAATCTACAGCTTTTTCCAGTTGACCCAATTTTCTGTAAGCCATACCTTTATTATACCATGCATTATAGTGGCCGGGATCGAGTTCAAGTGTTTTGTCGAAGCTCTGCAGCGCTTCGTCGTAGCGTTTCAGGCCCATCAACGCTGCTCCCTTATTAAAATGTGCCAATGTATAGGAAGGATTAATCTGAATGGCTTTTTCGTTACATTCAAGGGATTGGCCATAACGGTTCAGTTGATAGTATGCCAGTCCTTTGTTATACCATTTCTTTGCGTCTTCGGGCTTGTACCGGACTGCTTTTTCAAAACATTCCAAAGCATTTTCGTATTTTCCCAGGTCAACATAGACATTACCCTGCCTTTCCCATGCATCAGCATATTCAGGATTGATAGCCAGAGCTTTATTATAGCTTTTGAGAGCATCATCATATTTTTTCAAATACCTGTATGCATCACCCTGATAATACCATGCTTCAGAATACTGCGGATTAATCTCCAGTGCAGATTTGAGGGATTGAATTGCTTCATCGTATTTATCCATGCAGTTAAGCGAGTAGCCTTTTGCACACAAGGCCTCTACGTGCTTGGGTTTCAATTCCAAGGTTTTGTTAAAACAGTTGACTGACTTCTCGTATTCCTCTGTTTGCATATAGACTGTACCTTGCAGGAACCAGGCTTCGGAAAAGGACGGATTAATTTGAACGGCCGTATCCAATGCCTTAATGGCGCTATGAAAATCATTAACCGAACAGTAATCAACGGCTTTTTGCAGGAAGCTTTCAGCCTTCTTCAGTTCATTGCCGATTTTCGCCCCGGCCTTCTCATCAGGAGGGTCCGTCCTGGCTAAAGAATTCTGACAAAATGCAGATCCTACACTAATAAGGATTGTAACAATTATTACTGTCGCTTTCATAGTATTCCCCAAAACAATATTTATTACTACAGATTCTCCCAATTCATTCTTTGCCGGGGTGTACCTCCGGCTTCCGGGCCTCTTAAGGCCTGCTTTTTACTCCATCAGCCCGATTGTAATCTCCAGGTTGTTGTCGTTCCGGAATTTGTTCATGTAAGTTGCAGCCATTTTGTACTCGCTGTCAAAGAAGACCTCTTCCGCGAGAATGTTTTTACCCCTGATCATCGGCTCTTTTACCGGTTCGCCGTTCCTGCTGTATGTCGCTGTAAATGAAGGATGGGCTTCGTAGCTGATGTACAGGCCGTTTCCCTGCTTTTCGGAAGAAGCTCCTGAAGCAGGATTGATATACAGGGCAAAGTCCGTCATTTTCGGGTTGTCGTCCCTGAGCGACTCCCTGCCGATGAACACTTTCTCATCCAATTCAAATATGTCTTTCTTTAAGCTTTGTATCTCGTTATTCAGTTTGACTGTAACCCTGTACTTCTTTGAAGTAAAACGCTCCGGCTCGGGCTCTGGCTCAGGTACAGGCACGGGCTGCCTCTTCTTACGGATATAGAGGAACGCGATGATGGCAATGATAATCACGGGGATTAACAGGTAATACGGGGAGACCCCTGTTGTAAATGTAAGTTCCCCGGTATATTTTACCTCGCAGCTCACTGGAATTGCAATGTCGAGAAGCTTCAACTGCTCACTGTAATCAGGAATAAACCCTATCGTTACATTCTTTACGAAAATACTTTGCCTGGAACTGAAAAAGGATTTCAAATAGTCTTTTATATAATCATTGAAAGGGATCGACAACTCAAATGACTCTCCGGGTTTCACCATCTTACCGTCAGGCTCAACCATACTGTTCCCATAGTCAATTACACGTACAGAGGCAGAAAGCACTTTTGCCGGCAGCTTCAGGCTGTTCGACAATTTCAGTACAAAAGCCTCATCTTCTATCGATATATTTTCGACTTTGAAAGCGTTGTCGAAGTTTTCGTTCAGCGCCAGTGTCAGTTTGACGCGCTCCATGTCGTCTTTCTTGTCCATGAACCAGTCGCTGAGCGAATTGACGTCAAACATGAAGCGAATGACATTCTTCTCGAAGACACCTGCAAAGGCGTTGAAGTCCCGGCCTGCTTTCGGAGAGAGAGGAAGTTGAATGGCATGAACAGAGAGTACTTTCCCTGCATCGACAAAAAGGGCTTTGTATTTCGAGTTCAGGTGGGCAACGCTTTCCTGCCAGTCAGAACCCGAAGGTGGAGAGTTGACAAAATCCGTAAAGAAGAATACGAATTTCAGGTCGTTCTTTGAACGCCTGTTGAGTTCTTCGAGAGCACGGTCCACTGCCCTGAAAAGGTCGGTATTGCTGCCAGAAGGATTGGGAACGGCAGCCAGCTCTGAAGCAAGATTCTTTCGGGTATTATTATTAATGAAACGTGGTATTGTGAGCTGGCGCGGCGCTGAATCGAATCCCCAGATCGAGACATAGTCCCCGTCGGGAAGCGACATGATGAATTCCAGGAGCGCATCCCTGACTCCGGGCCAGTACCGGCTCATGGAGGCAGACTGGTCGATCATTATTATGAAGTCGCTTCTCACGTCGTCAATATTATATGTCTTAAGCAGATCGGCGTAAGTGTCGGATTTTTCCGCAGGACGGGCAAAGCAGCATGAAAAGATGAGTATCAGAGCGGTTGAAAGTATTTTTCTCAGCATCAATCACCAACGTTAAATGAGCAAATAAAGATTGTAAGTTAATAATGAAATTTATTTCATGCAAGAATTTTATTGAATCAATCTTGTCCTGCGGCGATTTTTACGCTGCGAGCCGGGAATGCCGCCTGACGGACGCCCCCTCATCGGGTTGCACAGCCCTACGGCAAAGGAATAGCCGGGGTAATAATTTCAGAAAAAAGGATATTCGCTATTCCCACACTCCGTCGATCTTCTCACCACAGTCTGGACAGACGCTTTTCTTTATCCTGTTTGAGTTGACGCCGAAACCGGTCCTGTCAATCAGCACAGTTTTACACTTTGGGCAAACAGTCTTTTCACCTTCGGTTTCATTAAGATTGCCGATGTAAACATATTTCATGCCGGTGTCGAGAGCGATTTTCTGCGCATTCACCAGCGCCTGTTTCGGCGTTGCAGGCGTCTTGTCAAGTTTGTAAGCAGGGAAAAAACGTGAGAAATGGAGAGGCTGGCTGTCAAAATTATTGGCTACAAGCCATTTGCACATCTTTTCAATCATCTTCATGTCGTCGGTCCACTCGGGAATCACAAGGTTAGTAATCTCGAGCCAGACCCCGTTTTCCTGCATCGTTTTCAGCGTGTCTAATATCGGCTGGAGATTGCCCTTATTCAACTTTTGGTATATTGCGTCGTCGAAACTCTTCAGGTCAACATTGGCAGCGTCGAGGACGCCCGTTAACTGCTTCAGTGGCTTCCGGCTTATGTAACCGTTAGTAATCATCAGGTTCTTAATACTCCTATCCCTGGCCAGAACCGCCGTGTCGTACATATACTCATAGAACACGGTTGGTTCGGTATAGGTATATGCTATCGATTTGCTATTGTATTTCCCGCATAATTCAATTGCTTTCTCCGGCATCATGTCATAATAGCGGACATCGGAAGGTTTTGCCTGTGAGATTTCCCAGTTTTGGCAGTTGAGGCATTGGAAATTGCAGCCGGCAGTCGAGAATGAGAAGGCAGTGCTTGCCGGGAGAAAATGGTACAGCGGTTTTTTTTCTATCGGATCGACACTGACAGAGCATGGGTTGCCGTATGCAACAGTGTACAGCTTACCGTCGATGTTCTTCCTTGTACGGCAATCGCCGGTTTTTCCCTCGCCGACGATGCAGCCGGCAGGACACAGATCGCAGAACAGCCTGCCATTTTCGACAGAGTAAAACAGAGCTTCCTTTGTGTATTTATCCACAGAGGCCGGAGTGCTGCCGGATTTCGCCTCATACCTGTTACAGGACAGGCAGGCAACAGTGAGCAAACCCAGTTTCAATGCGTCCCTCCTGCCCATTGCTTTGTCTTCAGTTCTATCCGTTTCCATCTTCTACGCCCCTTCATTGTTCTAATTCATTTTCTAAACTATTGAATATAAATCTAATTAGCAAACAATTTGTCAGGAAAAACAGATACATCGGGTTTGTGTAAATATTTCCTGACACAATTTTTAACTTTTTTATTCATTGGTTAATATTATTCTTAATCTCAAATGAAAGTTGTAAATCCAAAATAATCAATATTTACCCGCCAGAATACATATTTATAATATTTTTAATATATTTATGTAACTCCAATAATATCATTTCTTTACAAGCTGGCGACGCAATAAATAAACCTTCGGAAAATGTCACTTTTTGGATGTTTATTATAAAATAAAATTCCCGATAATTTGAAAAAAGAAGCAGGTATAACGTAAATCGTTATATTTTTGATGGATAGGGAGAATGAGGCATGATTTTTGCAAGAATGAAGAGAAGAAAGTTTGTGGAGGGGGTTATGGAAAGAAATCAGGTCCTATTATTGTATGAGAACTCGGGAAACCTTGAATTTGTCAGGAATTACCTGGCTATTAAAGGCTATACCATAAACGTTGCCCAAAGTTACAACGAGGCCGTAAAGATGGTTGGCAGCAAACCGATTGAGCTGTTCCTTACGGATTTCAGCTTTGCCAATGATCCGACGAGCGTCGATTACCAGAAGATTAAGCTGATCAATCCTGTCATACTGCTTCTGAGGATACAATTGCAGAACAGCATGGCAGAAAACCCGGGCGACATCGAGTTCTTCAAGCTGATGCTCAGGACTCTCGATGTCCTGGAGTCAACCCGCAGCATGTACAGGTATAAGATCAACTGACCGCCGATCGGCAGCCGGATATGATAAATATACAGGCAGCCCGGAATTGCACAGCATGACCGGAGCTGCCTGTTTCATTTTATACCCCCGTTTTCGCTTTGGAATTGTCTGCTTTGTCTCTCCTGTAATATTTCTATCCATCAGAGAACTATATACATTCGGCTCTTCATCATTTTTAGTGGGTTAATAAAAATAGCTCTTTACTTCAGTATGAGTGCAATTTTATTAGGAATCATGATGATCGTAATTACACCGGATAAGCGATTCGATATGTGTTCGGAATTATACTATACGAGATTCACCCCACCTAAATCCTCCCCAAGGGGAGGACTTTAAGAACCACTCCTCCTTTCTCTCTTTCTCCTTCCCCTTGGGGAAGGCCGGGATGGGGTGTCTTCTGTGTATGAGCATTTATCTTTCAATTTCTTCTTACCCACTACAAATAGTGAAGAACCATACATTCAATAATTTCCAGCTACAAGATTTTAAAATTCTGTTTCTGTTGGGATTCATTTCCTAATTTTACTACTTTTATACCATCTAATTAGAGGATTTTGATTCTCATTTTTTGTGGGTTTAAAACGAAATTTTCTGGTTTGAAAAGATTTGCTCAAATTGTATTGAAAAATATTTGTTATTATTATAATTTTTCATAAGTTACTTAAAAGTTAGCAATTATTTTTGTATATATATATTTTAAGCTTCATTGTCCGGAATGAAGCGCTGGTTCAGGGATCCCGGGGCAGTAGTCACGGGTGTCGGTTCATCGGGGATTTATAAATACAGGTGTTATTATATGAATAACAGGCTTTGCTATCTTGTCGTTACAGCAATGTTATTATTATGTACCGTAAGTTCTCCGTTGCCTGCAGTGGGAATGAAAGGCGGCATCGGCGGCAGGTACAATATCGTACAATACAGCGACGTCAGCCTGCCCGATATGGCTTGTCGCTGCAATCCCTTCAACAGCGGCAGCGGCAGCGGATATGCAGCCGGTGTTGTCCTGGAACTCGAAACCCATATCCTGTTCGACGACAGGTTACAGTTCAGGACGGGCTACCAAAGCCTGCCGCTTGAGAAGAAAGGAGAAAAGCAATACCAAGGCAACACACCCGAGGGGCCAGCCATATTAACAGTAGAAAAGAAACTCGGGATCGGCTGTTCCATTATTTACCTCGAAATGCTCTATAAGGTAAGTCTTTTCGGAAGCGGCTTCTTCGTGTCACTGGGTCCCGGTTTCAATTGGACTGCCGGCAGCAGTACCAGGTACAGCCAGGATTACAATGGTGAACTGTTCCTGCAATACTATCCCAACGACGAGGGCAGCACAAAGCAGGTACTGGATTACGGCAGGATACCCGGTTCAAAGGACCTTTTCCTCAACTTCAAGGGCGGCCTTTACTATGAGTTTGGTATCGGCAAGTTCACGGCTTCACTCGGAGCTTCATACAACTACTGCCCCGAGGCAATAAACAGCGCAGGCTGGAAAATTAACATTCTGCAGCTCGGTTTTGATCTGCTCTATCCATTATAATTTTAAACCTGATGCCGACAATTATTCAATCATATTTTGGTAATTTATTAATAACAATTAATCTGAAAATGTACCTCATTTCAACTTTATTTGTTTACAATTAAAACAATTTTTCATAATTTTCCGGAAAGATTGAAAGAATTAATTGAATAAAGTTTATTATTAATAGGTTAATAGTAATACTATGCTTATTTTTGCTTTTTAAAAAAAAGCGAATTGATAGAATTTGAGATGGATAGAACAGTAGAAAGCGAAGAAAGGCAGAAGAGAGATACTAAGGCTGACGGGCGATTGAACATCCTGTTTCTGACTGCCAGGTATCCCTATCCCATCATCGGCGGCGACAGGATCAAGCCGTTTAATATTCTATCGCATTTAGCAAAAAAACATGATGTGACCTTAGTCTCAAACCACCACGGCGGGCCTCCTTCAGAAGAGAATATGCAGGCAATCAGGGATATTGGCGTTGAACTCCATGCAGTTCCTCTCTATCCGGTTCAATCCGGCATCAGGGCCGGTTTGACTACTCTCGGCAAACTCCCTCTGGAGATTGGATTCTACACACAGAAACCATTCCAGGCAATTGTGAACAGGCTTACTTCAGAGAAGAAATACGACGTTGTCTTCGCTTTCTTCATGAGGACAGCCGAATACCTTAAGAACATTAAAGTAAAAAAAATATTGATGGCCGAGGACTGCAGAACACTCTACCAAAAACGGTCATACGACGAGTCGAAGAACAATCCCATCCAGAAAATCGTCAGGTACTGGGAATATATGAAATTAAGGAAATATGAACCTGACATCGTAAACTACTTCGATTCGACCACCCTTGTTACCAACGTGGACATCGACGCCATGACCCTGCAGAATCCATCGGCAAGGTACAGGCTCCTTACCAACGGTGTCGATATATACAGATACAGGCCGCCAGAGAACAGCGCTGTACGGAAGAACCTGCTTTTCACCGGCAAGCTTGACCTATGGGCCAATTACCTGATGCTGGACAACATCATCAGGAATATTTTCCCGGCATTGAAGAAAAGATTCCCTGGCTTAAAACTCCAGATCGTTGGCGCTCAACCAACGAACAAAGTCCGCAAACTCGAATCCGAAGATGTGGAAGTCTTTTTCGACGTACCCGATTTTACTCCTTTCCTGCAGAAAGCACGCGTTTTCATCCATCCCCATGTCGGCGCCACCGGCATTCAAAACAAGCTGCTCGAGGCAATGTCCTGCGGCTGCCCCGTGGTTACTACTCCTACCGGCATACAGGGCATCGACGCTGAACAGGGAGAACACGCTTTCATCGGCACGAACAATCAGGAAATAATCGAATACTCGGCGCGCATCCTTGCCGACGACGAACTCGCCGCCAACATGAGCCACAAAGCCCGCCAACTAATCGTGGACACTCATTCCTGGGAGAAGGTATTCAGCGACGTCGATGAGATTATCAACGAAGTCGTTACGCTCTGAAGTTCGTCAAGTTCGTCAAGTTTTTCAAGAATTCTGAATTCTGAATTCTGAATTCTGAATTATAAATTATGAATGATAAATGCTGAGCCGAGCGCAGCGAGACAGGCGCAGCCAATTAAAAAGTTTTCCCCGCCTTGGATAAGGAGGGGGCAGGGGGTGGTTGGACTTCTCCAGTTCGTCAAGTTTATAAAGTTTATAAAGTAAGAATTAAAGCCCCAGAGGGACGGCATATTAATAGCACAAAGACGGGCCACACCTCTTCCATTCTTGCTCCTTCCCCTTGGGAATAATTCCCCTTGGGAATAATTCCCCTTGGGGAAGGCTGGGATGGGGTCAGTAGTTTGTAAAGAATGCTGAATTAAGAATTCTGAATGTAAGAAGAAGCTGAACCACAGCGGCTTTCTTTCCCCAATAGCCATGTCATTTATGGCGTGGGCCGGATAAAGAAATGAACTTCCGGGTGCGTGGAGTTACCGAAGTGAACCTTCCGATGGTTTGAGCCGTTAAACCCCACCTAAATCCTCCCCAAGGGGAGGACTTGAAGAACCCTGCTGTTTCTTGCTCCTTTCCCTTGGGGAAGGCTGGGATGGGGTGGGTAGTTTATCAAGGATGCTGAATTAAGAATTCTGAATGTAAGAAGAAGCTGAACCACAGCGGCTTTTCCCCCTCTCTCAGTAGCCACGTCATTTATGGCGTGGGCAGGATGGAGAAAGAAACAATTTATTCCGTTCAGTAAGCAGTAAGATGGACTCCACCTTTCTTTGTTTGGAGGTGGACTCATTCTTCTAATCCCTTTTTCTTATCTTGGAGGTGGAGTCCATCTTTAGGAACCTTCCGAAGGTTACCCAAACGAGAACAAATTTCTCGGGTTTCTGATAATTCATAAAATTTATTGAGGGTTTAACAGTTATATATAAATTTGGTAATTTAGGGATAAGGGATATCATAGTATAAAAATGAGGCTGCAAACAAGAATAGCGTTGAGGTATATTTTCTCCGTCAGGTCTTTCCACCTGATTTCGGTAATCACCCTGATTTCCATTGTCGGCATCGTCGTCGGTGTTGCAGCGCTGATAATAGTACTGTCCATATTCAACGGCTTCGGCGAATTTGCCGAAAAGCAGATGGTAGGGCTCGACCCTCACGTAAGAATCTCTGCGTCTGAAGGCGCCTGGATACCCAATGCCGATTCACTGCTTCCTGTCATTAAGTCAATGCCCGGTGTCAGGGCCGCCTCTCCGGTAATACAGGGCAGAGTCGTGCTCTCGAACAGGGATAACATGCAGGTGGTCTATATGAACTCCGTCAAGAGCAATGAAATCGCTTCTGTTTCGGGGATTACCGGAAAGATAATCATCGGCAGGTTCGACTTCCGGAACGACAGCCTCATTCCCGGCGTTGTCGTCGGCGCCGGCATTGCCGACCGGCTGGGCCTGCAGCCTTTTGATACATTGTCGGTCATGTCTCCTTCGATGATCGAAAAGTCAATCAGTACCAACCGCAAAAAGAACGGACTGGCTGTCGTTGTAACCGGCATCTTCCAGACACACACCAAGGACTATGACGATGTATATATATACTCGGACGAACGTTCCGGCTGCCGTGTGTTCGCCATTCCTGCAGGCTACGCCTATACCATCGACATAAGGCTCGACAATATTGAAGATGCGGAAGAATTTAAAACAATGCTTGCAGCAAAACTCCCTGCAGGCTATGCCGTAAATACATGGTATGACCTGCACCAGGAACTCTACGACATCATGAAACTTGAAAAAATGGCTACCTTTTTGGTATTAAGCCTGATAATTGTAATTGCAGTTTTCAATGTACTGGCTTCACTTTCGATGACCGTCGTAAAAAAACGGCCCGATATTGCCCTGCTCAAAGCGCTCGGTTCAACTACCGGGACAATTAGCGGGATATTCAGGACTGAGGGCATCATCATTGGATTCATCAGCACCTTCCTGGGGGTACTGCTTGGAGTGGGATTCTGCTACGGAAAGATGAGGTTCAACTGGTTCGAGATCGATACGGCAAAATACCTTGTCCCTTCGATCCCTATTGCACTCCATCTCGTCGATGTAGCTGTCGTTACCGCGTTCTCGCTGGCTTTGTCGTTCCTTGCAACGATCTACCCTGCAAAAAGAGCTGCCAACACGATTATTACAAGTGAGATCAGAAGCGAATAATATTATGGAGAAACAATGAAGAATAAGATTCTAACGACGGCGGTTTGCTTAATGTTGATTCTGTCATCGGGCGCCCTTGCGCAGAAAAAGAATACACTCATCCGCGGTAAAGTATTAGACGACGCTAACAATCAGCCTTTGTCGGTAACCTTTGTCTTCAGGAGCGAAAGCGGCCTGATCATTCCGATCAAATCCAACGGGAACGACGGCTCATACCAGGGAGTGCTCAACAACGGCCATTATTACGGCATTGGCCTGAAAGGATGGCTCATCGTCAGCCCCGGCGACAACATCGAAACTGTCGGCGACGACGCCTATCATGAAATTACCCGCGATTTCAGGCTCAGAAAGATTGAAACAGGAGTAAAAATCAGCGCGGCAAAAATATTCGAACCGGGCAGTACTGAGCTTTCGGGAGACTATGTCCGTACTTTTTCCAAAATATTCGGCTTCCTCGAAGCGAACGCCAATGCCGCAGTCATATTGAAACTTACCACCGAAGACAGCTATTTTAGCGCTAAAGCTGAGAAGAAACAGGTTACCGACGCAAAAGGCAAGGTAAAAACACAGAAAGTTACAATCTCTGCCTTGGAACAGGCAGATGCCCTGATGAAAGGCAGAGCTGCCGCCATCAACCGCTATCTTGCCGATTTTAAGAAATACAACAGAAGGGTGCTCATCGAAGAAGATTTGAAGATTGGTGCCAAACCTGCCGTGCCAAAGACAAAACCTAAAAGTAAAAAGGGACAGCCTGAAGTTCCTCTTACACCTGTTAAAAACATTGATAATATTACATTTTTTATTGGTAAAATCCTGGATTTATAGACAATGGAAACCAGAACCGAAACCGACAGCCTTGGAAGCCTGAAAATACCTGCGGACGCCTACTGGGGCATCCACACACAGCGGGCGCTCAATAATTTCAATGTTTCTGCGAACAAGGTGCCGGCAAGGCTGATACGGGCGATGGCACAGGTAAAAAGAGCCTGCGCCGCTGCCAATTCGGAACTGAAGCACCTCGACACAAAAACAGCAGAGGCAGTTACCGCTGCCTGCAAGGAA
This sequence comes from uncultured Hyphomicrobiales bacterium, assembly GCA_964634885.1. Lineage (GTDB taxonomy): Bacteria > Bacteroidota > Ignavibacteria > Kapaibacteriales > UBA2268 > DAINRZ01. Next base: position 17,561 of record CAZWLN010000049.1, read on the forward strand.
ATCGAAGCCGGCAGGCTGGAAAACAGCTTTCCGCTCGACGCCCTTCAGGGTGGAGCAGGCACTTCCACGAACATGAATCTTAACGAAGTAATTGCCAACCGCGCGCTCGAACTGCTCGGCAAACACAAAGGCGATTACTCCGCCGTCGATCCCATCGAACACGTTAACCTGCACCAGTCCACCAACGACGTCTATCCAACAGCCTTAAAAGTGGCCTCCATCTATGCTTTGAGGGAACTGAGCGAGGCTGCCTCCGTGCTGCAGGGAGCCTTCCAGGAAAAGGAGAAAGAATTTGCCGAAGTCCTGACCATCGGCAGGACTGAGCTGCAGGATGCCGTGCCGATTACCCTCGGCAGCCAGTTCACCACTTTTGCCGAGGCCATTGCCAGGGACAGGTGGCGTACATTCAAGTCGGAAGAGCGCATGAGGGTGGTGAACATCGGCGGGACAGCAGTAGGTACGGGGCTTACCGCTCCGAAGAAGTATATCTTCTTAGTAATAGAAAAACTTAGGGCAATTACCGGGCTGGGCCTGTCCAGGGCAGAGCAGCCGATGGACCCCACTGCAAATAACGATGTCTTTGTCGAGGTTTCAGGTATGTTGGATGCCCACGCTTCGAATATAATCAAGATTGCATCAGACCTGAGGCTGCTGCACTATCTCGGCGAGCTGTCGCTGCCACCGGTGCAGGCCGGCTCGTCCATAATGCCCGGCAAAGTCAATCCGGTGATAATCGAATCGGCTGTCAGCTCCTGCATGAAGGTATCTTCGAACCACAGGCTCATTTCAGAGTGTGTATCGCGCGGGACGCTGCAGATCAATGAATTTCTGCCGCTCATCGCTTTTGCCTTCTTAGAGTCCTTAGACATCCTCATCAACACCGACAGGATGGTTGCCGCCCATGTCAGGGGCATCACCGCCGATGAGGAACTGTGCCGTAAGAAATTCGAATCCAATAAGATAATCATCACGGCTTTTGTACCGCACATAGGCTACAACAAGTGTGAGGAATTGCTGAAAGAGTTTGAAACTGCCGGTTCCGATAACTTCAGGGCTTTCCTCGAAATTAAGCTGGGCAAAGAGTTGACCGACACCATTCTCTCGCCTTACAACCTCGTGTCGCTGGGGTTCAAGTAGTTCGTCAAGTTTATCAAGTTCATAAAGTTTGTAAAGAAAGAAGAAAAAGCAGGTTCTTCTTACCCCTTCCCCTTGGGGAAGGTCGGGATGGGGTCAGTAGTTCGTCAAGTTTATCAAGTTCATCAAGTTTGTAAAGATAGAAAAACCTGAACCGGAGCGGTTTCCCCCACCTTGGATAAGGAGGGGGCAGGGGGCGGTTGGAATTCTCCAGTTCATCAAGTTCGTCAAGAGGGATGAAACCCCGAAGGGGTGAAATGATTGTCGTACATCAAGTTAAAAAGCCAGCCCCACAGGGGCTTTTTCCTCTCCCAATAGCCACGTCATTTATGGCGTGGTCCGGAAAGAGAAAGAAACAAATCTGTTACGTTCCGGGAGCGTTGAGATAGATTGCCCGTAGTGAACCTTCCGAAGGTTCCCAACCTTCGGAAGGTTGCCTGAACTGAGCCAAAGAAGCTCTCCCCCACCTTGGATTAGGTAGTGATATCCCCTCCGGTTCTACCTTCTACTTACTTTATGAACTTGATAAACTTTATAAACTTGACAAACTTTACGAACTACTTATCCCCGCCTACCCTGTAATTATTGTTTAAAACCCCGTCGATTTCCTGAAGGTAGTAATTACGTCGGGCAGTGATCATCGCTTTCAGGCGTGCTGTCTCTTCGTCGAGGTCGTACAGGCCTCCCAGGTAGGGGTCAAGCTCATAAGCATCGCGTATCGACGAGGCGGTAGCGTCGATGACGGGGAACAGGACATCTTCCCTGAAAATGTTATCCAACAGGTAATGGCAGTAATCGACATAGAGCTTGCGGACGCTGTCGTTTTGGAAAAGCTTCACGATTATGTCATTCTCGCCGACGAGCGGCATCGTTTGTTCGGAATAGAATGATTTGTCTAAGTCCCAGGGAATCATTGTGAACGGGCTATTAGAACCGTTTTTGTATAGGAAATAATTGTTTTCGAGGGCGTCGGTGTTGTTTGTCATGCTCGAAATGGCGTGATAGCGGATATAGTTCCCGATGTCGATGTGTTTCCCAAGGACGGTAAAAATGCTTTCGGGGCTGCAGTTGTCAACACAAATAATCAGGTTGTAAAGGGTAGTGAAATCTCCGTCGTCAGGAAGCTCTTTGGAGAAATGAAACTCTGGATAGTTCATTTTATTAAAGGAGAGTTTTGACTCGAAGCCTGCTTTGTACAATTCACCAACCCGGAGCGAGCGGCGAACGAAGTAATCTTCGTCGATTTTCTCGAACATCGGGTAAAGGCCGAAATCCCGCGAGTTTATCCTGAGGAAAACATGATTGGCATTAAAAGTATTGAACCCGGCCCGCTTATATATCTCGAGAACCAGTTTGGAGCGGACGGAAGTCCTGTCGAAGATCTGGTTGCTGAGGTTGAAACTTTTAGCCCCGAGTATTTCGCCGTCGTCGAGGGTGATATAATAGCTCCATTTCGGATAGTCCCTCGAACCTGCGCCCGAAGCCCTTACCTGCCCCGCGTACCTTGTGCCGTCAAAATAGACTACGCAGGCGACATTGTAATTGATCATCTTATTTGCAAGCAGGTTTGCGTATTCTTCCCTGTCGATGAACAGATCTATTACCGGCACGGAATCGAGGTTTTCCGACGGATTGAGTATCTCGTCCCGGACACAGCCGGTTAAGCATAACAGCACCATCAAAATTAACATTGCTCTTTTTTTCATCACAGCCTCACAAACATTTCAATCACAGCATTGGATTCTTTTGTAGTAAATTTCTTGTTGAATTTATTCTTCGTGAACATCAGGTCTCCGTTTAATCTGATCAGTGCGTTCTTACTCAGGTAGATATTAGTCCCTGCAACGACCTGGAAGACATGGTTAAGGGGATTGTGTATGTCTGAGGTGAAGAAACAGCAGTGGAGCATCGGTTCGACGTAATTGACAATGGAACTGTCAACTTTGATCTTGTAAGAACCGAAAAGCCTTACGCCTCCTGCTAATTGTGTTTCGTCGATGCCGGCAATTTTTTTGCGTGCTTTCTCATAAGGGTCTTCCGTGAAATAGGTTTCCATTCCGTAGTTCAACTTTTTCGATTCGTGTATCAGTTCGAGTGCAAAGCCGTGGGCAACGACCTCCTGTGATGCTTTTTTCTTCTGGGAGAGCCAACTGCCACCGACCCCCAGGCCGTCGAAATGATAGATGAACCTGCCGGCTATTCCCTGTGTCAGGCTGTTGTCATTAAAAACCGAGAAATAATAGGATATTGGAATATCTGTCGAGTCGTCGGGGTCGTATTTTGTGTAAATCATAAAGCTCATGTTGCGTCCACCGTAGCCGAGTTCTTCGGTTCTTTTCTGCATATAGCTTCTTTCGGCAGTGATGAGTTCCTCCTGGTTGATCATGTATTCGTAGCCGAAGGGCTTCTTGATCTGTCCGAATTTGATGTTGAACTTGTCGTAATACTTCAATTTAACCGAGTATTCCCTCAGGTCGAGAGTGTTGCTCAGGGAGTTTGCCCTGAAGTCGAACTGTGCGTCGATTTTCTTAGAGATGGAATAATCGAATTGTATCTTACACTGGTAATATGTTTCCTTGTTGGCGTTGTTCAGGAAGTCCCTGTCGAAAAACCTGTAGCCTGCGGCGCCGTAACCGGTAATCTCAAAATCGGGCTTTGTACCTTTGCTTTTTGTGCTGTCCTGTTCTGCTCCGAAAGCCACGGGCCAGCCCATGATCATGAAAAGCAATGCCGTTGTCAATCCTGTAAAAATCCGATTCATCATTATTTTTCTAAACCATACTGTCATTTTTTCTTCTTTTCATTTCTTTCATTAAAACTATTCGCTTATACGATTCTATGTATTAAAAGTTCGGAATATGAGACCTAACCCGGACAGGGCAGGGAGTTTCAGTGGTGCAGGTAATGATCGGCAGCCCGTGTTCAGTTGTTGGGATTGCTGAAACGTAGTTGCCGGCCATATCTTTTTCCTGCCATAATTCATTCTGTACTTCATTAATGCTACCATATAAATGTGTTTGATCTTTACCACTAAAACTCCAGTACTGCGCCGCCCCAGGTAAAACCGGCGCCAAAAGCCGCCAGTACTACGATGTCTCCTCTCTGGAAAATATTGTTCCTCCTGGCGTCTGTTAATACGAGCGGTATCGATGCCGCCGAAGTGTTGGCACATTTGTCCATGTTCATAAGGAATTTCGAGACAGGTATATTCAGTCTTTCGGCTGCCGCCTCGATTATTCTCCTGTTCGCCTGGTGAGGGACAATGAAGTCTGCCTTGTCCAAAGGTATGCCGTATTTATCCAATAAATCCTTAATCATCAAAGGCATTACCCCGACACTGAATTTGAATATTTCCTTTCCATTCATTACGATTGAGTTCATGGACTCCGGAGCAATATTCACATTGCCGTTAGCCGAACCGCTTCCGTGGAGCATCAGCCATTCCCTCGGCGCGTTGCCGTTGGAACCCATCTGGAAACCGATGATCTTTGCCCCGTTGTTCCTTTGCGAAGAAACAACTGCTGCTCCGGCTCCGTCGCCGAATAGAACACAGCTGTTCCTGTCTTTCCAGTCGATATACTTAGTCATTGTTTCGGCGCCAATTACCAGGGCATTCCTCACCGATCCGCTGATGACGTACTTATGGGCAATGGACAGGCCATAGACGAAGCCTGAACAGGCAGCATTGACATCGAATGCGAAGGCGTTCGAAGCCCCTATATTCTTTTGTACCTTGGTCGCGGTCGAGGGCATCATCAGGTCGGGCGTGAATGTAGCTACAATGATTAATTCAATATTCTCAGGTTTTAAATTTGCTTCTTCGAGAGCTTCTATGGCAGCTTTTGTTGCCAGGTCGGATGTTGCCTCTTCCCTGGCCGCAACGTGCCGCTGACAGATGCCTGTCCTGCTGACAATCCATTCGTTTGTCGTGTCCACTGTCTTCTCCAGGTCTTCGTTAGTCAATACCTGCGAAGGAAGATAGGAACCCAGGCCGTTTATATATGCTGTTTCCATGTTAGAATCCTTTATTACTTATGGAAATGTTAAACAGCCCCGCTACGATGATTCTATATTTATTACAATGTGTCATTACTTTTCCTTTTTCAATTCAATTTTTTTATCTGAGTTCTTTAAATAATCTAATTATTCAATACGAGAGTATGGTTTACAAAGTCACAAGTACCAGCTTTTGATGAATTTTCCGGTACCGTGTGGATTATCCCCGAAGGCCACGCTGCGCCGCATCCATCACTTATCATCATATTTACCGAATCCACTTCCATTCCAATCAAATCAAATCTTTCAATATTAACCAATTATTTTAACCATACAATTTAACCAAACATATTAACCATTTGGTTAATACAAAAATAATAAATTTATATAAGTTTTACAAATAGTAGTAACTTTTGTAACCGGCTTCATATTAACATCTGTTCAGCAGTCATGTACTCCAGCTCTTTAAACTTTGATTTTGCAGTAACATACCCGATTTCGATCAGCTCTTTTGCTTTGCCGAAATTATAGGCTTTGAAACTGCCTGTGTCAGGTTCGATTAGTATATCCGGCCTGGCTAACTTCATCGAGTAATCCGCAATTTGTACCTGGACAATGACAAACATCCTGTAAAGAAGTCTGAGAAAAGTCAGGTCACGGGAAGAATGGCTGCCGCCGTTCCGGTTCTTTCCTTCCCTGTAAGGGCCAATATTCCTGTGATTTACAGCAATCACGAAATTCACGTCTTTTTTCCTGGCAACGTCCACTGGAAGGGGATTGACCAGGCCGCCGTCCACAAGCAGCATTCTGCCGGAGGTTACCGGAGAAAAAATAACCGGTACGGCAATACTTGCTCTGACGGCAGTGAGTAAATCCCCATGTTCAAATACAACCATCCTCCCTGTCCTGATGTCGGTAGCAACTGCTGAGAAAGTTGTGTTCAGGTCGCTGAAAGTCCTGTCACCGAAGATTTCGTACAGAAGCCCGGTCAGGAATTTGTCGTTGACAAAAGAGGATAGGGGAAAAGACGGAGAAAACAGTTTAGCGAATAATTTCCAATTGAACTGCAAGGCCAGTTCTTCGATCTCACCGACGGGCATCCCGGTTGCATAAAGCGCCCCGATTAGAGCGCCAATGCTGCAGCCGGCTATGTGTGAGGGCCGGAGGCCTTCCTCTTCTACTGCTTTCAGAACGCCGATGTGAGTCAGGCCTCTGGCGCCGCCGCTGCCTAAAACCATACCAATCTTTTTATTATATTGTCCTGTTGTGTTTTCCATTGCTTTACCAGGCTTAATGGACAGTGTCCTATCTGCCCGTTACTTTCAGGTATGCCGAAAGTGTAACGAGGTATTTGGCATTTGTCTCGGTAATCTGGTCCTGTGTCTGTTGCAGTAAAGCCTGTGCTTCGAGAAGGTCGGAAAGTGTGATGATGCCGCTTTTGTAGCCGTCTTCGTTCACTCTCAGGTTCTCCTCTGCCTGTGCTTTCGACTCCAGATTGAGCAGGTACTGGTCGTAAGTGTCGGACAGGTCCTGCCAGGCCTTCTGCATTTGCAGGATTAGCAGTTCGGAGTTGTCCCTGAGGCTGTTCTCGGCAATCTTCTCCTTGAGCTTCCTTTCTTCCAGTTCATAGGAGCCGCCCCACCAGTTGGAGATGGGTACGGAGACGGTGCCGAATATCAGCCCGAGGGCGCGTCCGTCGGCTTCGTCCGTTTTCATATACATGCCGCTAAGGCCTACTGCTGCCTGAGGAAGGTATTCGCCGCGTTTCAGTTCGGTTTGCAGTTTTTCTGCTTCAACGGACTTTTCAAGCAATGAATACTCTGTCCTGTTCCTGAGGGCTTCGTTGTTGTCGATGCGGTAATTCTGAGGCGGTACTGCGTGCTTCAATGTGTCTGCAAGTGCAATTGTGCTGTCGTATGCCATTCCGATATGCTGGCAGAAAGCCATCAGGGCCAGTTTCCTGCCGTTGTTGAGTTTTGACCTGTTGAGGCGGATCTCGCTGAGTTTCAATTTCACCCTGAGTACATCGTTTTTCATGGCTACTCCAGCTTTATATGCATCTTCAACCTGGAATAGGATTCTGTTGAGCAATTCCTCGTATTTGTCGATGGTCCTGTTCTTTTCGTCGAGTGAGACAATCATCCAGTATTGTTCTTCTGTTTTGCGTATGATCTCGTCCGAAGACAACCTGTCCTTCATCACAGAAACTTCCTCTCCCAGAGCTGCCAGTTCGTTGCCTGTAGTAATCCTGCCACCTGCGTACAGCGGCTGAATGACGTTGAGGAATCCGACGAGGCCTTTCTTCATAAGGGACGTTGACATGCTCGGGAAGTAAGCAAACTGCGTAGGATGGAGAAGGTTGGCAGGGTTACCGTCGTAAACCGGCAGGTTGCCGCCCTGGGTATTGGTTTCCATCAGTCCCTCGTTCGCGTACCAGGTCATTCCTCCGGCGCTTACGCTGGGAAAGTAGTTCGTATAGGCAGACTCCCTGACCTGTTTCGAGGCTTCCATCTCAAGTTTGCTGTTCCTGCTTTTGGCGTTGTTCTTCAGTGCGAGCTGCGTACATTCGCTGAGGGACAGTTTGTTCTGTGCCGTGAGCTGCCCGCAAAAGCACAAGAGTAAAGCAGCCAGCAGTATTGAATTTATTTTTTTCATGCTAATTCACCTTCTTCAATTTTTTCAAAATCTTTCCTGTGGAACAGGTAGTACAGTACCGGTAGCACCAGCAGCGAGAGTACAAGGCCGACAATCAGGCCCATGCAGATTGCGGCGCCGAGCGGCCCCCACAAGGGCGAACGGCTGATGATCATCGGGACGACGCCGACGGCAGCTGCCGCCGAGGTAAGGAATATCGGGCGCATCCTTCTTTTGGCTGCTGACAGTGCTGCTTCTTCGAGCGAATGGCCATGTTCCCTCCTCAGTTCCTCGGCGTATGAGACGTAGATGATGCCGTTACGGACGACGATGCCGATGAGGCCGATCAATCCGATCAATGCCGTTACCCCGAAGGGGTAGCCGGTAATGAACACGCCAAGAGCCGCGCCGAAGATGCACAGAGGCATTGTCATCATTATGAGGATGGCGGTTTTTACTTTCCTGAACTGGAACAGCAGAATAATGAATATTATTGCTATGCTGATGGCAAGGGAGTAATAGAGCGGGGTAACCTCGTCCACCTGTGTTTCATATTCGCCGCCATAGCCGATTGACACGCCTTCCGGCAGCTTCAGGCTCTCGACCATCGGCCTTACTTCGTTGAATACTTTAGCTGAGTAAACGCCTCTTTCCACATCGACGCGGACGGTAATTGTCCTGACACCGTTACGGCGGACAATCTCACCTTCGGTCCATTCCTGCTTCAGGTCGGCAATCTGTCTCACCTGCGCGGAAGAAATGAGGAAAGGAGACGTTACATACTGGTTCATGATGTCGTCCACTGAGGTCTTTGTTTTACTATCGACTTTGAGGTTGACGTTAACGGGGTAATCGCCTTCCCAGACTGTCGAGACCGGAAATCCTTTAGTGCCGACAAGCAGGGAGTAGTCAAGTATCTGCTTGGAATAGCCCAGGCGGGTAGCCTCGTCATCCTTCAGTTCGAGCCTGACAGCCTGAAGAGGCTGTTCATAGTCTGTGCGTACCCACTTGACGCCTTTAACGCCATGCATCATTCCGGCTATTTTCTCTGCCACCCTCTTGATCTGGGATATGCTGTCGCCGGAAACCCGGATTTCAATCGGAGCTTTAGCCGGCATCATCTCGAGCTGTTTCCATTTGACATATGCCCGCGGGTTGTTGTCGCTGTATTTCTTACTGTAATCATCCAATATATTCTTTGTTGCCTCGCTCGATTCTGTTATAACGAGCAACTGGCCGAAATGCTTACCGGGGAAGTTCGGGGCATACAGGGTATTGAACCTCGGAGAGCTTGAACCCACGAAGGCCGCTACTTCCTTCACTCGTTTGTCGTTCATCAGCAGTTTCTCAATGTCTTTCATTACACTGTCGGTCTGTTTCAGGGAACTGCCCACGGGAAGGAAAACCTCCACGGCGAACTGGTTCCTTTCGAAGGCAGGGAAGGGCTGCTGGGGGCATATTGCAAGTATTCCCAGGCCGGCGACAAAGGAAAGCGCACCTACGGAGACTATTGTCTTCTTTTTCCTGAAGGCCATTGCCAGTACCCTGTCGTAGAAGTTCTGCAGCCCGTTCAGGAAACGGCTTTTCAGGCCTTTGTTCCCGTCGCCCTTTATGCCGGTTTTAATGAAGGTATAGCTCAACAGCGGGACTAAGACGACGGAGACCACCAGTGAGAACATTAATGCATAGGTTACGGTCAGCGGCAGTGAACGGACGAAGTCTCCGGCGGTACCGATCATCATATAGGACATCGGCACGAAGGTGGAGAGGATGATCAGGGTAGCGGAAAATACGGAACCGAACAGGTCCGTAACGCTTTGCGACGCTGCCTGGTAAGGAGTAATGCCATTGTCGAGTTTCTCGACGTAGTTGTCGATGATGACAATGGCGTTGTCCACCACCATTCCCAGTACTATTATCAACCCTGCAAGCGATACTGTCTGGAGGTCGATGCCCGAAATCCACATCAAGCCCAGGGTAATGAATATTGAGATTGGGATGGCCGAGGCTGCCACTAAGGCAACGCGACGCGGCAAAAGCAGTACCGTAACGAGAATTACGGAGATGATTGCCAGGAAAAATTCCTTAAGGAAATTGTATATTGACTGGGAGACAAAATCCGGCATATCGGATATAACACCGATATTGACGTCCGACGGAACGCTTGCCTTAAATTTTTCGATTTCCTTCTGAACCTCGTCCCCGTACTGAACAATGTTGTTGCCGGGCAGCATTTCCACGGAAACAATGAGGCACTTCTTACCGTTGAAACGGATGTAAGAATCGGGGTCGGGGTATTCCCTTACGACTTTACCAATGTCCTTTACCCTTACTACATTGCCTGTAGGGTCGGAAAAGACGATCTGGTTGGCAATGTCATTCTCGGACATGAAGCTGGATGGGATATGAATCGGCCTGATGAATTTTCCGTTGTCGATCTCACCGGCGTAGCTTACGCCGCTTTGAGGCTTGAGCGCAGCAAGCACCATCAGTGGCTTAATGCCGTAAGCCGTCAATTTAGTGTCGTCGATGTAAACATTAATCTCTTCCTTGCGCGAGCCGAACTGTTTAATGCGTGATGTTGCGGGAATTTTCCTTACGCCCTCCTCGAATTTCTCCACGTACTTTTCCAGTTCTTTGTATGTCTTGGTTTCCGACTCGACAGCAATCAGCATCGCCGACGTATTGCCGAAGTCGTCGTCTGCAGTCAGGGACATTACACCTGAAGGAAGCTGGCCCTTCAGTTCGTTCAGTCCATGGCGCAGCTTAGTCCAGAACGCTTTCGGGTCCTTCTCCTTTTTATTAACCTCGACATACATGACCATTACATTTTCTTTTGAGATGGACTGTGTCTTTCTTTTGTCAACGGCCTCGTACTGGAAGAGGTAGCTCTCGACCTTTTTCGTAAGCTGTTCCTCCACTTCTTCGGAGGTGGCGCCGGGATAGATGCCGATGATCAACCCCTGCCGTATCTCGAACTGTGGAAATTCATCACGCGGCATCTGTATCAGGGCTACTACTCCGTAGAGAACCAGCAAAGCAGTAATGACAATAATAATCTGTTTGTAGCGGAGAATCAGTTCAATCAGTGTTTTCTTGTTTTTCATGGTTTATTTCCTTCGGTTAGCGATTAACGATTTGAACTGACGAGTTGTCCACGATCCTCTGCTGGCTGGCAACAACCACCTGCTCGCCTGAAGACAGCCCTTCTGTGACTTCGACGCCTTCCGACAGCAATTTGCCGGTTTTGATATATTTCCTTGTAGCTTTGCCGTTACTTACTACATAGACATAGTTCTTACCTAATTCATCGACGAGTACGGCATTGTTTGGTACCGACAGCCTTGTTGTGTCTGCCTGTTTGTTGCTGAATTTTATATCGCAGATCATTCCCGGCTTCAGCTTGCGGTCCTTATTGTTCAAAGCAATTTTCACCTTGTAAGTGTGTGCGACAGGGTCAGCGATTATGCCGATTTCTTCCACTTTCCCGGTGAATTCTGTGTTGTCGAGTGCACGTATTTTAACTTTGGCTTCTTCTCCCCTGGCAATTGAGGATATTTCGCCCTCGGAGACAGACACTTTTGCGTAAACCTTGTCTATGTTAATAATAGTTAAATATGTCATATTGGGTATGCTGCTCATACCGGGTTCGATGGCCCTTTTGCCGACAACGCCGCTGATTGGTGCGTAGAGCCTGCAGTCGTTCAGGCTGGAACGGGCAATCGACACGGCAGACTTTGCCTGCTGGAGGCCTGTCTCGACTTCCACGAATTTGATTTCCTGCAGGCTGCCGTTTTTGTACATCGGCAGCAGGCGGTTGTATGCGTCTTCTGCCTGCTTTTCCGCAGCCAGCATTGTCTCAAGGGCATTCCTGTAAGTTGCGTCGTTGATGTATGCAAGTAACTGTCCTTTGCTTACACGGTCTCCCTCAGACACGAGTACTTTCGATACATTGCCTACGACAGAGAAGCTCAGTTGTGCCGATTCCGATTCCTCGATTGTTCCGCTGTAGGGTATGTCAATGTTCCCGTCGATTGCTTTTACCAGCTGTACTTCCACTGCCTGCTGTTTTTCGCTCAGGCTCCGGTTCTTCGCTTCTCCGTCGCCACATGAATAGAGCTGCAGTGATGCGGCTGCTGCGAGTATCATCAGGTAAAGTCTTGCCGAATGCTTTTTCATGTTTTTCCTTGTATTAATTGAACTAAATAAGTTTTCTGGTCGGTATCAGGTAAAAAAATATAGTTCATTTACTATTGTATTGTAAATGAACTAAAACTTTTATTATATATGGTATTATGATGCTTTTCACTTTGTCGCCTTTGTAAAGAATGAACTAAATTAGTTTTTTGGTCGGTCAGGTATAAAAAAAATTGTTACCTCTTTTCCAGTCCTTTGAACATCATGTTCAGCAATACATCAAGGGCATGCTCGATATCATTCATTGGGGGCGTAAACACAAGAGGTGTTTCCATGCTTCTGAAGGCCGTAACCATTGCAATTGCAGTCAAACGAATGTCCTGGACAGCAAATATGCCTTGTTTACATCCATATTCCAGAATGTTGCCGATTATTGTGATCTCTTCTTCATCCAATTTTTTCCTGATTTTGTTGATCGATTCATAATGCTTGAGGTAGTCGTCTTTCAGGGCGCTGTAAAAGTTAAGGAGTTCCCTTACATGCTGAACGCGTGTAGTAATATAGGCTTTCAATTTATCCTGGGGGCTTTGCACCGCATCGATACATTTTTTCAGGGCTGCTTCGACAATAAGCTTCTCTTTGTTGACTACCGCTTCGAATATCTCCTCTTTGCTTTGGAAATAGTGGTAAATGGTGCCTTTCGCTACGTGTGCAGCCTTGGCTATCTCATCGACTGTGGTCTTCTCCAGTCCGAAACGCGCGAAGAACTTCTGCGCCGTGGTAATTATCTTTTCCTTTGTCGAACTCATCTCTCTTTTCCTAGTACATTCGATTGTTCAAACCGACTAAAATAGTTTTTTAGTACAAATTTAAGGATTAAAACGTTACCGCAAAAGAAATATTTTTATGTTTGTTGATAATTTTAAAAAAATTAAAATTCCTGGAGAAAAACCATGAAGTACCCGTCGTCGTACCCGTCGCCGTTGTTGTCGGCGCCAAGAGGTGTGCCGCAGAAGATGACGGAGTAGCTTTTGCCGTATGCATAGGAAATGTCGTCAACACGGAGCAGTACTTTGGGCAGGCTGGTTTTCGAATCGATTTCGTTGTTGTTGGTGAACAGTAGGGCATTCTTCCGCTTATTCACGGACAATTCCCTGGTAGTGATATACTGATAGCCAATGGCCTCGGCTCCGGCGAAAACAGTACCGTTCTCGGTGTCGATACGGACTGTAAGCGAAGGAGTGGTACTGCTGGCGTTGATTACCTTCCTGTAATAGTTACCCCAGCTTACATCGACGGGCGGGTACATGGTGTGGAACTCATCCGGAGCTGCCGCCGTACCCGAGGCGATGACAAGCAGCCTCTGGCTTTTATTAGTTGTAATATTGAGCGGGCTTCCGTTCAGGGTAATTGTTGTGTTGCCTTCGTCAACAACAGTAGTAATATAGCCGAGAGCAGGAAGAACGGCAGAGGTAAGCACCTGGTCAACGGATACTTTTGTCCTGAAGCTGCTGTTCCTGGCATTGACGATCTGTACCAGAACGCCCTCGTCCAATGGTTCGACGGTTGTCCCGGGGGATTGGTCTGCTACGGCCGTTAGGGTTGGATTTCCCGATTCGTCGCAGTACATCACGAGGAAGTAGCTTTTGTCGGCTTCGAAATTCGTGAGATATGCCGAAAGCAGCTTTGATGGATTTGTCGAAGTAAAGAGAGTAAGGGGAGCCTTGCCTGCATTTATAATAACCGGCTCGGATATGGAACCGTATTGCAGGTCGGAAGCGAGGTATGTCCCGGCAGACAGGCTTGTGTCCGATTGTGAATTGTGCGCTGCCATCGACAATGTCAGGGGCGTATTCTTATATTTATAGTTGGCATTAATCACTCTGACGACGGCTTTGCCGGCAGTGGATTCGTTGATAAAGACAGGTTCGGCGACAACGGTAAGGCCAGCGTCGGCTGTGTCGTTGTCGAAAACAAATGCCGTATATTTGCCGAGTACTTCGAAAGACGTAGAGTCGAGGCTGTGGAGCGTTTTGTTTACACGTGAGCCGACATAGTCAACGGCTGTGGATTTGCATACTTCAATCTCCTCGTAGTCAGAGATGGATTTTGAAGGAACACTTGTAAAAACAAGCGAGTCCGGTTCTTTGTAAAGGGATACCGTTGTACGCGAGAAGTTGACAGCCCTGAGGAACGAGTTTCTCTGTTCCACTTCCGTAAGCAGTTTCAATGCTCCTTCTGTTTCATCCTCCTCATTGAGCAGGTAAGCTTCTTCTTCGCCGCTTCCATTTTTCATTACAACGACGGCGTACTGGCCGTATTCTTTAAGGCAGACACTGTAAAGACGCGAAGAGACATAAGTGCCTGATGTGTATTTGGTCAGTGAGACTGCAACCGTGTCCGACCTGATTTCACCAATGCTGCCGGAAGAATGGTAAGTGGCTGAAGAGAGCTTCTCTCCGCTGGGACAGCCTGCCGTGAGCGTATAGGTCGAATTGAGGTCCGGTACTGCGTTGTACACCTTGACGTAGGCAATCTTTGTCTTGCGCGTCAGGCCTGTAACCGTCGAGGTGAAGTACAGGGTATCGGATGTCTTCGAGGTGGAGTCATTCAGGAGCGGAAGGTAGAACACAGAGTATTTCATGTCCTTGATGAACTTCTGTTTGTACTTGGTCCTCAGTAAGGTTTCGCCTCCGCCGGTCTTTACAATTAAATTGCATGAGTCGGCTCTTGGGACGATGGAGCCTGAAACCCGTCCGTAAGCGGTCGCAGTTGTATTGGTGTCATTGCCCAGAGAAAGAACTTTGTCGGTCTTTGCGCTTCCAAGATTGACGAATCTGACCCTGACGGATTCCGTTTGCGACGGAGGATTGACAAGGGCTAAGTTTTCCTCGATGCAGCCCGTCAGGGCAACAAGTGCAACAGCTACAATGCAATATAGAATTCTCTGACGAAAGTCCATTAATACTCCAAATATTTTCCATCACCCGACTTTTGAACACGGGATATTAACTTAAAACGATAACGTTTGGATAATAATTTATTTTCTTTTACATGGGCAGCTAAAAATTATGAATTTCTTAAAGTCAAATTATTGAGCTAATTTTGTAGTTTTAGTAATTTAGCCAAAACAGGATTGATTATGATTGACAAATTAAAAGCAATTTTAGATAGATACAGGAAAGTCAACGAGCAGCTTCACGACCCGGCCGTTTCCTCTGACCTTAAGCAGTACAAGGAATTGTCCCGGGAAAATAAGCGCCTGGCGGCCATTGCTGCCATTGCAGAAAAATACATCAAGATATGCAATGACATCGAATCGAGCAAAGAGCTGATGGGGTCACAGGACGTCGAACAGGAGCTGAAGGACATGGCCTATGAGGAAGTCCGGTCGCTGTCCGACGAGAGAGAAAGGCTCGAGGAAGAGATCAGGCCCATGCTGCTTCCGAAGGATCCCGACGACGTCAAGAACTGTATCTTCGAAATCAGGGCAGGTACCGGCGGCGACGAAGCGGCGCTGTTTGCCGGCGACCTCTTCAGGATGTACCAGCGTTACGCCGAACGAAACAGTTTCCAGCTTGAGGTAATCAGTTTTACCGAGAGTGAAAAGGGAGGCTACAAGGAAATCGTTTTCTCGCTTGCCGGCGAGGACGTTTTCGGAAAAATGAAATGGGAGAGCGGCGTTCACCGGGTTCAGCGCGTTCCCGAGACCGAATCGAGCGGCAGGCTCCATACTTCTGCTGCTACGGTTGCAGTACTCCCCGAAGCTGAAGACGTTGACATCCAGATCAACGAAGCCGACCTCAGGATCGACATCTTCCGTTCCGGCGGCAAGGGCGGACAGAACGTAAACAAGGTGGAGACGGCAGTGAGGATGGTCCACATTCCCACGGGCATCGTCGTAAGCTGCCAGGAAGAACGCTCACAGCTGAAGAACCGTGAGAAAGCCATGAAAGTCCTTCGTTCCAGGCTCTATGAGATGGAACTCAAGAAGCAGCAGGAGGAGATATCTTCCTCGCGCAAAAGCATGGTTAAGCACGGCGACCGCTCCGAGAAGATCAGGACTTACAACTGGCCACAGAACAGGGTCACCGACCACAGGCTGGAAGGCGAAGCCAAGAACTATCCCCTGCGCGAGATCGTTGACGGCGACCTCACAATAGTTATAGAAAACCTCCAGATTGCCGAAAGGGCAGAGATGCTGAAACAGGGCGTCGAGAGTATGCTGTAAGTAATAGATGTATTAATCCCTGGTTTCTCGCTTATTGTAGTGGGTAAGAAGCAACTGGATTCTTTCTTCTTTCTTTACAAACTATATAAACTTGATGAACTTGATAAACTAATTAACCCCATCCCAGCCTTCCCCAGGGGGAATTATTCCCCAAGGGGAAGGAGCAAGAACGCCGGATTCTTTCTTCTTTCTTTACAAACTTTATAAACTTGATGAACTTGACAAACTTGATAAACTAATTAACCCCATCCCAGCCTTCCCCAGGGGGAAGGAGCAAGAAACAAAAGGTTAAACCTTTCGCAGGTGGAGTCAATCTTTAGAGAATCGATAGAACAGGAAGGCCTTGCGTCTCTTTTATGTTGAAAAACAAATAAAAAATAAAATATTTTTTC
>CAZWLN010000050.1:0-33974 GCA_964634885.1 uncultured Hyphomicrobiales bacterium
ATCTGGAGCGGTTTCCCACTACTTGGATAAGGAGGGGGCAGGGGGTGGTTGGACTGTCAAGTTCATAAAGTAAGAAAAAGCAGTGCTGGAGCGGTTTACCCCTCCTTTGTTTGAAAAAATATACCGGTAGAGACAGGTCTCAGACCTGTCTTCATATTCTTAATGCTTTAGATGGACTCCACCTTGGCTTGTAATCTTAGGGTGTAGTCCATCATTCCTACCGTCCTGACTTTGCAGGTGGAGTCCATCTTACTGATTGGCGGTGGTTAACCTGCGGAAGGTAGTGAACCTTCGGCAGGTTAAGTCATGAAATGTCCCAGACACAAAAAAAGTGTAAATGATTTTATTTACAATAAATTATTTTGAATTTTTAATTATTATTATTATTTTAGTAAGCTCTGCTATCTGATAAAGATAACAGAGTATGTTTATTGTAATTAACTATTGTTTAACTTTTATTTGAAAATTGGAGTTTCTAATGTCAGAAACAGAAAAACCCATGGTGGAAGAAACACCGGAACAGGGCGACAGCGGGCTTAAAATGGAAAGCCTTGCCCATTCAACAAAACCCAGGCCCGTCGATTCAATGCAGGTTACTACTTTGCTCGAACTTGGTTTCGACAACCTCGAAATGGACGACGATACATTCCTTAAGATGTCTGAAAAGACAATCACTGCAATAAAAGAAGATGAACTTGTCCATGGTAAAATTGTTACCATTACAAAAGACGAAGTTCATGTCGATATAGGTTTCAAGTCGGTTGGCGTTGTACCGAGAGCTGAACTGCTCAACGCTGAAACGCTTGAAGTCGGCGATGAGATCGATTGCTACATCGAAACAATGGAAGACCTGACAGGTAAACTGATCCTGTCAAGGCGCCGTGCCGACTTCATGAGGATTTGGGAAGACATCCTCAATCTCTATGATAAACAGGAAGTTGTACCCGTCAGGATTCTCAGAAGGATCAAAGGCGGCATGGTCGTTGACCTGCTCGGCATCGAAGCATTCCTTCCCGGTTCGCAGATCGATGTACGTCCCGTAAGAGACTTCGACGCCTGGGTCAGCAAAGTCATTGACGTAAGGGTTGTCAAAGTTAACCATCCTAGCGAAAACGTCGTTGTAAGCCATAAAGTTCTTCTCGAAGAACAGCTCGCAGAACAGAGACATGCCATCATCGACAAACTCGAAAAAGGCCTCGTTCTCGAAGGTACCGTCAAAGCAATCTCCGACTTCGGCGTATTCGTCGATCTTGGCGGCGTTGACGGCCTCGTTCACATTACTGACCTTTCCTGGGGCAGGGTTACTCATCCCAGTGAAATCGTCAAACTCGACGAGATCGTTAAAGTTGTCGTTCTCGACTTCGACGCTGACAAGAAACGTATCTCCTTAGGTATGAAGCAGCTTACTCCTCATCCGTGGGATACCATCGGCGAAAAATACGAAAAGAACACCAAAGTACGCGGCAAAGTTGTCAGCCTGACAGACTATGGCGCATTCATCGAAATCGAAAAAGGCATCGAAGGCCTCATCCACATCAGCGAAATGTCCTGGACACAGCATGTTAAACATCCTTCCCAGATCGTTTCCATGGGCCAGATTGTTGACGCCATCGTTCTCAACATCGACAAAGACGACAAGAAGCTTGCCCTCGGCATGAAACAACTCGAACCCGATCCCTGGGAAGACCTCATGCAGAAATATCCGGTAGCTTCGAAGCACAACGGCATCGTCCGTAACCTTACAAACTTCGGCGTTTTCGTCGAACTCGAACCCGGCGTTGACGGCCTCGTTCACATCAGCGACCTGTCCTGGACAAAGAAAATCAGGCATCCCGGCGAATTTGTCAAGAAAGGCGACGAACTTGAGGTCATCGTTCTCAGCATCGATCCTTCGCAGAGAAGAATTGCCCTCGGACACAAACAGATCAACGACAATCCCTGGAACTTCTTCGAAGATAAATACAAAGTTACAGCCGAAGCCGATGCCAAGATCGAAAGAATCATCGAAAAAGGCGTCATCGTGGAATTGCCTGACGGCGTTGACGGTTTTGTTCCGGTATCGCAGCTTTCATTCGCACCTGTAAGGAACATCAGCGAATACTTCAAGATCGGCGACAAACTGCCTCTGAAGGTTGTCGAATTCGACAAAGACGCAAAGAAGATCGTTCTTTCCGTTGTCGAAAGATTAAGGGGCGGCGACCCGGCAGCCATCGAAGCATACAACGCCGAGCATCCGGTTCCCAACGCAGATAAATTCTCTGCCGACCCGAACATCCAGGTTGCAATCGACGAATCCGAAATACCTGAAGAATTTACAGGTAAAGCATACGTAAAAGATGAAGCCTTTATTCCACCGGCACCAGCAGAAGAACCAGCTACACCGGCAGAAGAATAAGTTTCTATCAGGAAATATTAGAATTGACTTGGGGCTGATGAATTTCAGCCCCTTTTTTTTACTCAAGCTTCGACGGGCAGAGATGAGCCAGTACGCAGGCAGCACACTTTGGCCTGCGGGCTATGCACACGGCCCTGCCGTGATTGATCAGGTAATGAGTGAGCATCACCCATTCGGTCTCGGGTATAATCTTCATCAGCTCAAATTCGATTTTAACGGGATTGTCGGTATTTACAAGGCCTAATTTATTGGACAGGCGTATGACGTGCGTATCGACGACAATGCCGGGAATGGCGTAAGCATGGCCCAGGATGACATTGGCGGACTTACGGCCCACACCGGGTACCTGAAGCAGTTCCACCATTGTACCGGGAACCTTGCCTTCGTGGTTTTCCATTATATAATTGGCAGCGGCAATTATATGCTTTGCTTTTGCTTTGTAATAGCCTGTAGAGTAGATGTCCCTTTCGAGTTCCTCCTGGCCGGCAACGGCAAAGTCCCCGATGGACCTGTATTTCTTAAAAAGGATTTCTGTTACTTTGTTAACCCGTTCGTCGGTACACTGGGCGGAAAGAACTGTTGCCACAAGCAGCTCGAAATGCGTATTGAAGTTGAGTTGGATGCCGGCTTGTGGATACTCACTTTTTAATAGTTCTGTAATTGTAGCGGCAAGAGCTGTTTTGTCATTCGATTTCGATTTTCTCATACTTTAACCATTTGAAGTATTGTCTTGAAACATCTTGTATTTACAGTGCTTTCATCGAGTCGACTACGCCTGTCTTTGTCAGTTTAAGCCTCAGTTTGTCGAGTTGGGAAATATCGGATATTTTTATTTCTGCCTGGATTATTGCGTTCTTGCTCTTGGAGCTTACCTGGCCTGTAGAAATAAGGTCAATTTTAAGCGTATCTGTAACATCTGCAAGCTCGCGTATCATCTTTGAGTAGCTTTCGCCAAAGAGCCTTATCTTAACAATCTGGACAGAATCCTTCATGGCCCATTCGGCATTTTTCAGGTTATCAGGCTGAATGGATTGGGATTTCAGGTAGTTGCAATCGGTTCTGTGGATTTTAATTCCTGTCTTTCTGGTAACGTAAGCTACGATGTCTTCACCTTTGATAGGGTTACAGCATTTGGCCAGTTTGGTTTCGATGTTGTGCATACCTTCAACTTTGATCTGCGGTTCCAATTTGCGGTCAGTAGTAACTGAAGCTTTTGAAGCAGTCTTTTTCGGCTTTTGGAATGCGTCGGGGTAAATCTTTGCAAGCAGGTTCCTGCTGGGTTTTACGCCTCCCGTAGCCATCGAGAAAAAGAAGTCGTCGGCGCTTGCGAAACCGATCTTTTCGACGTAACGGCGGAAAAGCAGGTCGTCAGCTTTTCCAGCCAGTTCTTTCTTATATCTCTTTTTCAGTATCTCAAAACTTTGTTTTCCGTCGTTGATAAACTGAACGCGCTCATTGTTTTTGAACCACCTCATTATTTTTGAGCGTGCCCGTGAAGTAACGACGAAATTAAGCCAGTCGCGCGATGGTTTGGCGTTTTTGTTCGAGATGATGTCAATGACATCGCCTGATTTCAAAGTCGTCGTGAGCTTTACGAATTTGCCGTTTACCCTGGCTCCTGTGATTTGGTAGCCCAGGTCTGTATGAATGGAGAAAGCGTAATCGACAGGAGTGGAACCGACAGGTAAAGCCCTGATGTCGCCTTTGGGTGTCAGGACATGGATGTGCTCTGTCTTCATCTCGCTTTTCAGCTTCTCTAACAATTCATGGGGGTTATCGAAGTATTCGTCGTTCTCGAGAAACTCTTTCAGTTGCATGATGCCGGTTTCATAGGAAGAAATTCCTTCCTTGTAAGCCCAGTGGGCTGAACTGCCGTATTCGGCTTCCTGGTGCATGTCCTCGGTTCTTATCTGTATTTCGAATTTGTCTCCGCTGCGGGTAAGTACCGTTGTCTGTATGGACCTGTAACCGTTAGGCTTGGGAAATGTAATCCAGTCGCGGAACCTGCCGTCGATGGGTATCCAGTTGCTGTGTACCACACCGAGAGTGAGGTAGCAGCTCTCAGGTGAATTGGTGATGACTCGCAAAGCCAGTAAGTCAAAAATATCATCGATTTCGAGTTCCCTGGCTTTCAGCTTACGGAAGATGCTGTACAGCCTTTTAACCCTGGACTGAAGCCTGAAAGTAATATTGTTTTTTGCAAGTATTGTTTTCAGGTCATTGCTGATGACAGCGAGTTTTCTTTCATATTCCGTCCTCTTTTTCTCGACCGATTTGCTGAGTTTGCGAAAATCGTCTGGGAAGAGGCTTTTGAAAGCAATATCTTCCATCCCGGTGTAAATCTTACGTATTCCAAGCCGGTGGGCAATAGGGGAATAGAGATAGAGGCATTCCTCGGCAATTCGTTTCACATCTTTATCGTTATTGCTGTCCTTGTGTTTCAGGGCAATGAGGCGCTCGGCAAGTTTAATTATTATTATCAGCAGGTCGTCGGTCAGGTTGATAAACAGTTTTCTCAGTCCGGATATTTGTTCTTTGGATTCGGGAACATTGACGCTGCCGATCCGGGCGAGGAGCTCCAACTGGGAGACGACGCCTGCGCCGAAACTGTCGCCTATCAGTTTCCTGACGGCATTGTCTTTAATGTCTGCCTGAAGAAGATAGCCGACGGCAAGTGATGGCCCTCCGAGTTTAAGCGTCTTTAACACATCGCATACCTGCCGGGAATAGTCCGCCGTCTCCGGGGAATATATCCTGCTGCCGATTGTCTCCAGCAGTTCTGATTGAGTCTCAATATCCATTCAAATTTCACAATAATAAATAATACTTTTACTTTTTTAATATGTGTAAATACGATTTTGCAGGTAAATATTGAATTGAATAGGATTTTTTACCGGGAGTCAATATTTGAGTTAATGTTAATATGACGGCCCTGCTGGGCTTATTGATTACACCTGCTGAAAGTTTGGAACATTCGGCAGGTTCACAACTGTTCCCACGCAGGCGGATGTTCACGGCGATGCTTGAACAAGGGGCTGCAGCCCTTTGTTCAATTGCCCACGTGAATATCTATATAAACTTGACGAACTGATTAACCCCATCCCAGCCTTCCCCAAGGGGAAGGGGAAATCCGGTCCGAAACGGAGCAGAATGTTTCTTTCTTTATCCGGCCCAAGTCATGAATGACTTTGCTATTGTCGAGGGGAAAGCCTTACCGGTTCTGCTTCTTCCTACTTGACGAACTTTATAAACTTGACGAACTGGAGAAGTCCAACCACCCCCTGCCCCCTCCTTATCCAAGGAGGGGAAAGCCGCTCTGGTTCAGCTTTTTAACTTTATTAACTTGAAAAACTTTATTAACTTGAAAAACTGAGTTAACTCAGGAAACTTCCCAGTTCTTCGGCAATCAGTTTCAATCCTTCCAAAGCTCCGGTTTCTATGGAAATGTGCCCCTTCGGTACCTTGAAATCCCGGGGATTTATCCTGATGATGGTGCCGTTGAAGTACTGTGCGGTTTCTTCGGATTTGTATCTTACAGTTGCTACGCTGGTACCGGCTCCACATTCGATTATTGCCAGCCTGCTGCCTTTTACGAACTGCAGCCAGTCGCCCATTCTTTCCTCCTGCATATCCGTCCTCGACGAGATCCATTCCCAGTCGCTGAACATCAGGATATTCGGCCTTGCAAGGGCATCGCAGCGGGGGCAGCGGGGCAGAGGCTCCAGAGCCTTGAATTGATCCATGTCAACATTGACGGTCATATTGTCTGTGTCATATACAAGATGGTGGCAGGGTTTAGTGCATTGCAGGTGGTTGATGGATCCGTGGCATTCAGTAATGAAATCAGGGTCGAAGCCGGCTTTCTGGAAGTGGCCGTCGACGTTTGATGTGAAAACAAAGGAACCGTTCAGCATCTTCTGAGCAATTCTCTGCAAAATTTCATAACCTTCATGGGGGCTGGTGTCCC
Organism: uncultured Hyphomicrobiales bacterium; assembly: GCA_964634885.1. Classification (GTDB taxonomy): domain Bacteria; phylum Bacteroidota; class Ignavibacteria; order Kapaibacteriales; family UBA2268; genus DAINRZ01. The sequence goes on from CAZWLN010000050.1 coordinate 6,363, forward strand.
GGTACAGGTTGTACCTGTGGCCATAGAAAGCCCAAGCCATTCCAGGGTGGGAGGCAAACCATTTAGGGTTCGCCATTTCTGTAAAAGTAACTCCAAGTTTTGCAATTGGCGGATAGGCTTTCCAGAAACCTTCGCGTCCCCGGAAGTCCGGCAACCCTGAGTCGACACCCATTCCGGCGCCTGCTGTGATGAATAGGGCGTCAGCCCGGGAAATTACTTCTGCTGCCTGTTTGATCTTTTCCTGCATCATTCAAATTATCAAAAAAATAATTATACAAAAATGCTATATAGCCAAAATCGACGAGAGTTCAAAGTAATAATTATCTCATGAATGACTATTAAAAGCGTCTTCCCTTTATTTCGAGAAATCCAAACCTGTGGATGTCAGAAAGGCAGGCAAGCCTTCGAGTCTTTCCAATAACATTACATTGAACATTGAAAGCATTAAAATATCCATTAATTGAATAATACAAAACCGTGCAAACCCGGTGTATCATTAGCAAGGTTTGCAGAATGTAATATATATCAATTATTTAAATAGATTATCTTACTATTTCTATATATCAGTTAAGGCGCAGGCTCCGGTTTGACAATTACACCTTCCTTAGCTATGACAATTCGTGATGAGCCCTTAATCCTGAAAACAATTCCCTGGGTGGAAGTTACTTCGACATTGTCGGGAGAGAATTGTTTTTCATTTACATCAATATACTGGCTATCAAGTTCGCCCAATTTCCCGAATTTGTCCTTTTTCAGGCTGACAGTAATTTTTCCTGAAGCATTACCGTTAACATTTTTTACTGAATAGGTTCCCGGCTCTAACAGAGACAAAGCATAGATGTCGTTGTTTTGAAGTTTAATGTTGTCAAAAACCATCTTCCCTTCATCTGTAACAACGAGTGCAGAGTAGTCTTTACCGGACGAAGCAAAGAATGTAATATAGCCCTGGGAGGACATCGTATATACAGACTTTGGCCTGCTTTTTACGCAAATTTTCTCTGATCGCATATCGGCTTTGCGGATCATTTGTGCCAGGTCAATGTCAAGCTGCATCACTTCCGATCTTTCTTCAACCGAAAGGCCGAAATTCAGTATATTTTTCCCGTTGTGTTTAATAATAACCTGATAGCTTCCAGGTGAAGTGAAATGATGGAAGACCATGTCTAATGGGCCTAAAGATCCACTGTCGAACACTTTTACGTTGAAAAGGCGGGTGTTAATTTTTGTAATCATGACAATACCCCTATATTAGCTTCAATTATTATTTCCTGGTCATTGTTATATGCTTTCAGATCTTGTACAGGTACTTTTACAGGTACCAGCAATTCCGGTGTGCCGTTGTTGTCAAGAACCTTTGCTCCCAGCATTGGGTAAGGGTCTTCGATCTCGTGAACAGGAAAGTTATACATAAAATTATTGAAAATATAATCACGAATCTCGTGGTTTAAACCGAAGGTGTTAATAAGAATATCCTTAATCCATTCATTAATATCATCTGGTATGTCTAAAATATCTCTTATTATGTCGATCAGGCTTCCAAACAAATACCTGATCAGGTCTTTTGCCCAACCAGGCAAAGGACTTAGTATTGTGTCTATCACAGCGTTCAAAATCCCGTCCAGGAGATCGTGGACCATTTCCGGGACATCAAACAGGTCAATATCAGTAGGAAAGGGATTAAGGAATATTTGCCAATGATTGGCCAACGAAGGAACAGAATCCTGTGCGTCCCAGGGATTCATGCCATAAGGCAAAGCAGGATTCACATTATATTTTGTCCTTAGGTCGGCAATAAATGATATTTCTGACGTAATAATACCACCTAAAGACATGGTAAATTTAATATCAGGGTCGTCTTCGAAAATGCATATCTTCGGGGCTCTCAGAATACAACCTCCAAATGGAGAAGGAATGATGCAGAATCCGCCTATACATTTTTCCGGTAAATCTAGTTCGAAAATCAAGTCCAGGACATCCCAGGTAATATCGAGTTCACTGACTTTGATCGTATTGTCAGATTGAAGGTCGATCGAACCGTTTTCCAAGTGGGCTTTAATGGAATAGCCAACAGTAACAGTACCCGGACCCGTATCATCCGAAAGGTTTATTTGTATCTTGTCGCGGGCAGCTTCAAAAAGAGCCTTAAGGATTTTTTCATTAGCAGCAATCGTAATTTGTGCCATATCAAACAACCTCCCCTCTGATAAAAATTTTTATTTTGTCATCTTCTATTGCAGGATTATTGGGCAGAGAAAGAGAAACAGGCATAGGCCCAATCGCAACGTTTACAGGCGTTGGGAAGAGGTCGGGAGCTCCCTGAGTCAGGTTGAAGACACTGTCTTTCAGGGCGATCCTGAGTCCCGGCAGGATTACCAATTTTAACATAAGTCCGATATAGCATTCAATGTCGTTTTCCAGTTCCACCGGTTCAATGTCAACGATCTCAATGCCGTCAAGAAAGGGTTCCAGATAGTCTTGTCCATTGTAATTCACGTTTTTAAAACCACCTGTTACATAGACTTCAAGGCAGAAACACATAAGGCTTTTTGTTGGGATAGTAATCCTTGGCGGTTTGGGCTGGTTTGTATTATTTACATATTTCTCTTCACGAATTTTCTTTGGCGTATCAGGTACCGGGATCAAATTATCGGTTATTTCTTTTGAGGGGCAGGCAAAACCACAGCATATTTTCATATTTAATGCAAACCTCTGTTCATGGAGCTGTGTACCGAGTTCCGGAGGCAGACTAATATCTTTTGCCGGATGGAATTCTAATTTGATGTAAACAACTTGTACTGCAAAACCGACTCCATAGTTTGTTCCCGGTATGGGTAAAGGATCGACAATTGTAACAATGGGGTTGTGACGGAGGGTAACAACCGGATGACAATTGATTACATTGCAAAGTAAACCACTATTGGCAGCGATTTCCGCTGTTGCATAATTGAATAGCGATGGTCTTTGTTTCATGACGTTAGTAATAATATTATTAAGTGCATCTTCATGAATGGAACCAAAGATATCGCAATTGTCTGTGTAACCCATCAAATACCTCCTTTTGGATAATGATGAAAACTTTCTATAATATAAAGCATTTATCAACATTTATTACTACTGAAAAATTACTTAGAAATTCATCCTTTAAATGTTATTACTTCATGATATATATACATTTACGATGGAATAAATATCTGTTTTTCTATTACATATTTTATTTATAATTTTGCAACTTACTTTTTATTAATATGTTTGGATGTTTTTTATGAATGTTGTACCGGTTTGGATGATTGCTCCGTTTATTTTAATGTTGGGCTGTATTGCCATTATGCCTCTGTTTATGGCTGAATTCTGGGACAAGAACAGGAACAAGTTGATTGTTGCCCTTGTTCTCGGCGTTCCTGTTGCTGCCTGGCTTCTCGGTAACGGGATGGGGATGAAACTTGAAGAGACACTAATTTATGATTATGTACCCTTCATCATATTGCTTGGTTCCTTGTTCATCATTACCGGTGGCATCTTCGTGGACGGTAACATCGAAGCGACACCCGGGAATAATTCCATCATGCTTGCAGTCAGCGCCGTTTTAGCGTCCATCATGGGTACGACAGGCGCTGCAATGTTGATGATCAGGCCGTTGATTAATATGAACAAAGACAGAAACTTCAAGGTACATACCATTCTCTTTTTGATCGGCATTGCAGCAAACTGCGGTGGCCTTCTTACTCCTCTCGGAGACCCGCCGCTGTTCATGATGTACCTCAGGGGCGTTCCGTTCGACTGGTTCTTCAGCCTCGGCTACCAGTGGCTGTTTGTGAACTCACTTTTAGTAATCATATATTTCTTTGTCGATAGTTATTATTGGAAAAAAGAAAGTCCGGAGGCAAAAACAAAAGAAAAGAGGAATGCAAAAGCTTTTACTTTCTATGGTAAATTGAATTTCCTGTGGCTTGCCGGTGTAGTGGCTGCCGTTGCTTTCATTAACCCCGGAACTCTCGATTTTGTCAAACCGGGCGAACCTTCTGCCTATCTCAGGGAAGCAGCAATATTGCTTATGGCTGTAATGTCTCTTTTATTTACAAAGAAGCAGACAAGGCAGTCAAACAATTTCACCTGGGCGCCAATAATCGAAGTTACTTATTTGTTTCTCGGTATTTTCATTACTATGATACCCTGCCTACTGTACTTAGAACAAAATGCTTCAGATCTGGGTGTTGACACAGCCTCGAAGTTCTACTATTTTTCGGGTTCCCTGAGCAGTTTCCTTGACAATACACCCACTGCTGTTACTTTCTACAGCCTTGCGACCGGCCTGTTCCACCAGAATCCTGCCCTCTATTCCGGTATGCCCTTAATTGGTGGAATTCCGCAAATATTTATGTCGGCTATATGCACCGGCGCCGTTTTCTTTGGATCGATGTCATACATCGGCAACGGCCCCAATTTCATGGTCAAGTCGATTGCCGAAGCAGAAAATATCAAAATGCCTCATTTCTTTGCTTATATGTATAAGTTTTCACTGATTGTGCTGCTGCCGTTGTTCATACTGGCTCAGTTGCTGTTCGTCAGGTAAAATAATATTCTTTTAGAATTGATACTTAAAATTAATCATCCGGTGGCGCGCCGTGTTACCGGATGATTTTTTTTCAGGTGAATGGCCATCTGATTCAATACCAAAAAAAATTCTTTTTCGTTTGAACCTTTTCAATTTTCATTTGTATAAACGTTATATGTTTGTACAAAAAGGAGATTTGAATTATGAAACAGCTATTATCTGTAATATTATTGAGCTTGGTCTTATTGAGCCTGTCAGTGGCTGCCGAAGACAAACCCGAAAAGGTGTTTTCGATTGTCAAGCAGTTAAAGCCCTATGAATGGTATGAGAAGCAGGCAAACCTGTGGAAGAAGGAAATTGACAGGAAGCCGTCATCGCCCCTTGCATGGCTCTATTTTTACACTGCTAACCGTATGGCCGGAATTGTTGACAATGAGAAATGGAGCAAGTCCGGAAAAAGCTATTTCTATGGACTGGACAGCATCGTCAGCGACATGAAAAAGGCTATCCCGAACACTTTTGAGTATTACTATATACAGGCGTATAACAACAATTCCTTCAGTGAAGACAAGGATGTAAACCTGTTGAAAGCCTATGAGACAGATCCGTCGAGGCCGGAAGATTACGACGAGTTCATCAGCCAGTATGAACTGAAGAGGAATTTGGCAAAGAGGAAAGAGTTTTGCGAGAAGATGTACAACAGCAACGAAATCTCGCCAGGTGTCTATCAATGGAACTACAATGTGCTTGCAGGCCTGGAAAAAAATGCCATTCTCTTTACCGGCGGCGACAACGACACCTACCCGGCATGGATTCTGCAGGATGTGAAGAATTACAGGCCTGATGTCCTGGTGCTAAACGTCAGCCTGCTATGCATAGACTCCTACAGGGAGAAAATATTCTCGGAACTGAAAATCAAGCCCTGGGTGTTCGACACGGTAAAATTCAAGACAGCAAAAAATAAAAATACCGCATACAGCGGGCAGATACTAAGCCATATACTCGACAACTACTCCGCCGGGCCGCTTTACTTTTCCCTTACACTCTATCCGGAGTACTATGAAGATTACAAAAAGGATGCTTATCTTACAGGACTGGCTTTTAAATACAGCAAAGAAAAGTTTGATAATATTGCTCTGCTGAGGAAAAACTTCGAGAACAATTTTCTGCTCGATTACCTCAGGGAAAGTTTCTCCAACGACATCAGCGAATCCGTGGTAAAACAGATCAATATGAACTATATACCGGCGTTCCTTAAACTCTATGAGCACTATGAGCTTGCCGGCGACAAAGGGAAAGCTAACAAGATTAAAGAGGTGGTAACAATAATTGCTACGGACAACGGTAAAGAGTCAGATGTAAAAGAATGGTTCAATAAACCTTAAGAAAGCTTTAACAGAACAATGGGTATTTTCGGGAAACAATATAGTACATTGAGTGACGAAGAACTGATGAGTTTGCTGGCCGAAGGCAACTGCAAAGCTTTCGACGCGATTTACGACAGGTATTCGAAAAAGATACTCAACTTTCTTTACAGGCTGTTAAATTTCGATTACGACAAAGCACAGGATATGCTCCAGGAAGTATTCCTGAAAATAATTGAAAAACCGACAATGTTCAACACAGACAGAAAATTCTCGCCTTGGATATACGCTATTGCACTCAATCTCTGCAGGAATGAGTTCAAACGTACGGCACGCCATGAGAGTTTCGCTGAAGAGCAAAATCTGTCAGGCCTGGTTTCGGAAGACCTGTCTTTCGAAACAGCAGAATTCGAAAGAGTACTCGAATCGGAACTGGGCCTGATGGATTTGTCCCACAGGACTGCCTTCCTGTTAAGGTACAAGGAAGAACTGTCTTTGAAGGAAATTGCCGAAGTAATGGATTGTCCGGTAGGAACAGTCAAATCGAGGCTTTTCTATGCTTTGAAAAATCTATCAGAGAAATTATTTATGTTTAACCCGAAAGTGAGCAAATAGCCATGGAAAACAATATAATTGAATTCCCGGATGAGATCGAAGCCCTGCTTTTTACAAGAGATTTTGAAGAGTTGAGCCCTTACGAGGTAAGGTCGGTCCTCGGGTATATGACTGAAGAAGAGTACAGCATTAAACGGTTGCTCATTCGTATGAGTAAGGGCCGGCTTCAGGATCGGGCGGTGGAGATTGCCCCGGAGCCGTCCACTAAGTATAGGCTGGAAAATGCTCTCCGCAGGCGCCATATGAAAAGGGCACCATTCCGGCGCTACTTTGATTTCCTGGGCTATCAGGTACCTGTCTATCGTTTTGCATTGACATTCCTTATACTTGCAACAGTCTATTTCTCTGTTGACAGTGGCAGCGATCCCAGGGTGGAGTATATTACTGAAAGAGATACGGTTTACCTTGAAAAACCATATTATATCTACGACACTGTTTTTGCCCCGGTTAAAGCAATTAAGACAAGGACGGTCAGCGGTAGTGTAAGATCCAGGTTTATAGGTGCAAATGGGAAATATGGCCCCGGTAACGAAGTGCCGATGTATTATAGCAACAACGTGGAGAGCGTACTGGAAGTAAGCCGGAAGCAAAAATACGGCAGCTCATGCAGCGATGATGAGAAGTTTATGCAATATCTCACAAAAGTGTATTGAGTAATAATTCATGAATTGATTCACCATGTTGTTTTAAGTAGCATGTCTATTGTTATTAAGTATTAAAGACTTACACCGTCTTATCGGCTCCCGCTATCCGGTTCATTCCATTCAACCTGTGTCAAAAAAACAGCTTCGGGTGCTTTAGGCTGCTTTTTCCATCTGTCAAACAAAGAACTTTTGTTAGCAGAGTTCCTTAATCTCTTGGAACTGTCCAATTTCAATTGTTAGAATCCGGAAAAATTGCGTTACCCGGCAATAGGTTCTGCTATGGTCCCTCATATATATACATCCAGAATTGTTGCATAATTTTTATATTCTTATAAATAATAATGATAGTTAAGTCTGGCACGAATTTTACGATATAGTATTAAAAGGAAAAAGAGTAATTGTAATTTATTGCTGGTAAAGGCAGGATGAAAGTCGTATGTAATAAAACGGAAAAAAGGATTTCTTGTCGATGGCTCCTGACCGATGCCGTTTCACCCGCGGTTGTCAATTGTATTGTTTACAGTAATTGCAGGATAGTATGAATTATTTATCAATGGTTGTTGGTGTGTTGTCGGGATTGTTGCTTTTCAGCAGCCTGATCAGCCTGATATTTTATATTAGAAAAATTGAAAGAAAAATTAATTTACATTATTTCCTTTTCGGAATAACAGCAACACTTTACTTTCTGTTTAGTTACGCCGGTTTGTCTGTCGAAAATTTCCAGGATGCGGTATTTTATGAGAAAGTAATAAATTCTTTGATAATTCTCACCGGAATACCATTCATATTTCTTGTGTCCAACATCACAAATGATCCTCGTAAAAGACTTCAATGGATATTTAACCTGATGTTACTCGTATTATTCATAATTAACCTGATACTACCCTATGGATTGAACTTCTCATCACTTGGAAGCCTTAAGGCAATGAGGATACCGGGCAATAGCGAAGTGCATTACATTGAAGGTCCCGTCTCTTATATGGTATATCTGAGTGTAAGTGTAATGATTATGGGGTTGTACTATCTCCTGACGGCAATAATACGCTATGTTAAAGCCCATCCGATTAAAATCAATGTTTTGATGTTTATTTTCCTGCTTTCAGGCATTTGCCTGATTATCGGCAATTATATATATCTATTGGGCGGACAAAGCAAGTTCTTGTTTGTGGACAGTTTGTGCTTTTTCCTGTTTTCATTTATCTTTACTGTCAGGAACCTGATTAATTTTCATGTCCTGATCCTTCAATATAAAAATTCGAAGTTGAAATATGAATCGCTCTTTGAGAATTCTAATGATTCAATTTTAATACTAAAATTCGGTAGAATTGTTGACTTTAACAGGAAAACCTGCGAGATGTTTGCTTGTACACGAGAGCATTTGCTTGGAAAAACTCCTTACAGTTTCTCTCCAGAAAAACAGCCTGACGGCAGCGATTCTGTAGAAAGAGCACTTGAAAACATTCAAAAAGCTTTACTTACTGATAGCCATACTTTTGAGTGGTTACACCAACGTTTTGACGGAACCTTGTTCTATTCTGAAATAACATTAAAGAAACTACTTATCGGGAACGAGGAATTCATCCAATCTATTGTCCATGATATTTCAATGCGTAAACAGGCAGAACAGGCTCTTGAAAAAAGGGAAGAGCTATACAGTTCCCTGTTGACGGCTTCCCCCGACGCCATTACGGTTGCGGATAAAAATGGGATTATCACCTATCTTTCACCCAAAGCAATTAAAGTGTACGGAGAGACCTCTTCTGAGGATGTTGTCGGAAGGAATATAATTGAATGGGTTGTACCGGAAGAACACAACAGAGTATATGAGACCGTTCAAAAAATTATTGAACAGGGACAAATTACTGAAAGAGAATTTAAATTACTTAGAAAAGACGGTTCAACATTCTATGGAGAACTGAGCGTTGCTGCAATACAGTCGAATGACGGCAACTTCGACGGCATGATGATTATTACAAGAGACATTACAGCACGAAAAGAAAATGAAAAGAACCTCAGGCTGTCTGAAGAACGATTCTCAAAAATGTTTCATACTTCACCCGATTCCAATATGCTGACAGATATTGAAACAGGCTTGATAATCGAAGTAAACAAAGGATTCGAAGAAGTATTCGGCTTTACAAGGGAAGAAGCCATCGGTAAAACAACAATTGAACTGGGTCTATGGTATTTTGCGGCAGAAGGACGGCAGAAATTACTCGACAAACTGAAAAAATATGGTGATGTGAGAAACCTCGAAGTCATCGGCAGGAAAAAGAACGAAGAAAAATTGATCTGTGATATTTCTGCCAATATCGTACAGGTTGGAGATAACAAATACCTGCTTACAATCCTGAGGGATGTTACGGAACAACGTAAAGCTGAAGATGCGCTCCGCCTGTCGGAAGAAAAGTTCTCGATTGCATTCAGGACATCGCCCGACACTCTGGTAATTACAAATATCTCAACCGGGCTGGTCATCGAAGTCAATGAAGGATTTGAAAAAATGTTTGGCTATACACGCTCAGAAGTAATTGGTAAGATGACTACAGAGCTCAATCTGTGGTATGATCCGTTACAAAGAGATCAATTTATCAAGGAGGCACTGGAAAATGGCAGCATCAAAGAATGGATAGCCAAAGGGCGCCATAAAAACGGAAGCATTATCATCGGCCAGTTCTCTGCCGAAATCATTGAAATCGACAAAGAAATCCACATATTTACTATTGTCAGGGATATTACCGAAAAGAAGAAAGCTGAAGAAGCTCTTAAGGAAAGTGAATGGCGTAACAGGATCATATCCGAACTTACTACAGATTATATATTCGTTGTCGATGTTGAAAACGACGGGAAACTGAGTCTGAAGTGGGCTTCAGACAATATGAAGACAGCAACAGGGAGGGAGATCGACGACGCTTCCACTTCTGACAATTGGAAAAACATTATTCATCACGAAGATCAAAATTCCTTCTTTGAATTTGTGAAGAATAGTATCAGTACTCTGGAATCAGGCGCTTTTGAGTGCAGGAGCTTTACTGTCAATGGGAAACAGCGTTGGATCAACATCTTTGCCAAGCCTCATTTTGACAGCGTAACTAAGAAGATTACCTTTGTTGGTGCTGTGAAAGATATTTCTGAAAAGAAAATCGCCGATGAAGCCATTCGACTGTCCGAAGAAAAATTCAACCTTGCTTTCAGGCTCTCGCCTGATTCTTTGGCGCTGATCAATCTTCGTACAATGATAGTCGAAGAAATAAACGACTCTCTGGAACGCATATTCGGCTACAGCCGCGAGGAAACCATCGGTAAAACGTATAATACCTACGAACAATGGGCTTCTGAAGAAGAAAAGGCCGATTTTATTGGAAAATTGAGGGAACATGGCCGTGTCAGCAATATGGAAGCTACCGGCATTCGTAAGTCAGGTGAACTGTTCAACGCAGTCCTTTCGGCTGAAAAATTGGTGCTGGGAGAAGATTCCTTCCTTCTGATTGTATGTCGTGACATAACCGAAAAGAAGAAATCAGAAGAAATGATGGCCCTGATACAGTATTCGATTGATAATGCCAACGACTTCGTTTACTGGATCGATGAACAAGCACGGATAAAATATGTAAACAATGCTGTAGCCAGAAGATTAGGCTATACAAAAGAGGAAATGATGTCAATGAGCCTCTTTACTATTGACCCGGTTTTCCCAAAAGGGCTTTGGAATCAACACTGGGATGATCTTCTTACCAATCATTCCCTTACTTTTGAAACAACTCACCGGACGAAGAACGGAGAACTGTTCCCGGTCGAAGTTACTGCCAACAGCATCGAATTCGGTAACAATGTCTATAATTGTGCCATTGTCCGCGATATTACTGAGCGGAAACGCAATGAAGAGATGATCAAGTCGCGTATGCGCATCATGGACTACTCAAATACACACAGCCTCAACGAACTACTTCAATACTCACTCGATGAGATTGGCGAACTGGTAAAAAGCCCTGTCGGTTTCTTCCATTTTGTCGAAGCCGACCAGGAGACACTGAGACTGAAGGCCTGGTCAACCAGGACTCTTAATGAGTTTTGTACCACAAACGCCTGGGACAGCCGGTACAGCTTAGATGAGGCCGGGGTCTGGGCCGACAGTGTCCGCTTGAAAAAACCGATTATTCACAATGACTACGAAAGCCTTCCTGACCGCAAAGGGATGCCGGAAGGCCATGCCAATGTAATCAGGGAACTGGTGGTACCTGTAATCAGGAATGATAAGATTACGGCAGTACTTGGAATCGGAAATAAAGTTACAGACTATACGGAAGCGGATGTCAGCATTGTGTCCTTTATTGCTGATTTTGCATGGGAGATTGCTGAGAAGAAGCGCACAGAAGAAGCTTTGAAGGAAAGCGAGTCATTCAAAGCCCTGCTGCTTGATACCATACCGATACCTGTATTCTACAAAGATACTAATGGTCAGTACCTTGGATTTAACAAGGCTTTTGAGAAGCAGGTAGGCAAGAAATACGACGAGATGATAAACAAAGATGTAAACGAAGTGAATAAACCGGAGAGTGCCGGGATACATGAATACTACGACAGGGAAGTGATTGAGAAACAACAAACGGTAAGCTATGAAATGCATGTCCATGTCTGGGACGGGTCATATAATGATGCCCGGTTCTTTAAAGCACCGATTAAAGACAGCAATGGAAAAGTAATTGGGGTGATAGGTACGCTGATGGACCTGAGCATTATCAAAGAAGCCGAGAAAGCGCTGCTGGAAAGCAAGCAGGAAATGGAATGGCTGGTAAGAAGCATGGCCAGCGCTTTCATCATCTGGGGCATTAATTACGATGAAAATGGAACAATGAATGATTTTTCTTTCAACTATTTCAACGATGCCTATTCTCGGATTTCTCATCTTAACCTTGCTGACGTCAGGAACAAAACTGTACGCGAAGTATGGCCAAATACAGAACAGGGCTGGTATGATGCCTTCGGTGAAGTGGCTAAAACCGGGATTACAAAGACTTTCGAGATGTTTCACTCTCACACTGACTGTTTATATCTATGTACTGCATACAGGCCCTGGGAAACGACAGACCGCATCTGTGCAATCCTCGACGACATTACGGAGCGAAAACGCGCAGAGACTGCACTTAAAGAAAGTGAAGCCTTCCTTGCTATGCTTCTTGTTACTATACCTATACCTTTTTACTATAAGAACATCGAAGGAAGGTATATTGGTTTCAATGACGCTTTTGAGAAGTTCATCGGAAAATCCAGGGAAGAAATCATCAATAAAACAGTTTTTGATATTACTTCTTACGAGATTTCAGAAGAGCACCTCCAAAAAGACAGGGAAATACTGGAAAATCCTTCCATCCAGATTTATGATATGTTGTTTACTACTGCTGATGGCTTTACTCATTCCATTATTAACCACAAAGCTCCTCTGTTGGATGATACCGGAAAGGCCATCGGCCTTATCGGCGCAATACTTGACATCAGTGATATTAAAAAGGCTGAGAAAGACCTGCTCGAGAGCAAGCAGCAGATGGAATGGCTGGTTAGGAGCATGGCAAGCGCATTCATTGTCTGGGGCGTTACCTTCGACGACAATGGTGTCATTAAAGACCTGATTTTCGATTATTTCAACGATGCCTATTCCCGCGTTTCAGGATTGAACCTGTCTGATGTGCAGTATAAAACAGTGCATGAAGTGTGGCCCGAGACAGAAAAAAGCTGGTACCAGGTCTATGGTGAAGTGGCTTCAACCGGCGTAGCAAAAACCTTCGAAATGTTCCATGCCCACACTCACGGACTCTACCTGTGTACTGCATACAGGCCCTGGGACTCTCCAAACCGGATATGTGTCATTTTCGATGACATCACTGAACGTAAGCGTGCTGAAATTGCTCTGAAGGACAGCGAGGAGAATCTCAGGATTACCCTCAATTCCATCGGTGACGCTGTAATTGCGACGGACATAAATGGCAGAATTACACAGATGAATCCGGTAGCCCAGGAATTGACGGGTTGGAGTTTTGATGCTGCTGCCGGCAGAGACCTGGCCGATGTGTTCCGTATTGTTAACTCAACAACAAAAGAAACAATTAACAACCCGGTGTCAGAGGTTCTCCGGTCCGGTGAAATCGTAGGCCTTGCCAATCATACCATGCTCATATCCAGGGACGGAAAAGAATGCCAGATCGCCGACAGCGCAGCCCCCATCTTCAATATCGACGGAGCTATCGTCGGTGTGGTACTGGTTTTCAGGGATATAACCGAAGAATACCACCTGCAGTTGCAGATCAGGCAAAGGGAAGAGCAGTTCAGGACCATATTCGTGAACTCACCTTTTTCCATTGCAATTAACAGATTGAGCGACGGGATATTCCTCAAAGTTAATCCGATGTTTACAAAAATGCTCGGAATTACTGAAAATGATGTAATAGGAAATCATCTGTACGATGTTTTCCAATATCAGACCCCGGATGATTTCAACATTCTACGAAATATAATCAACGAACAAGGCACAATCGAATATCTGCCAATGGTGTTCAAAACAAAGCAGGGGATGAAGCTGGATGTCATCTATTCCGCATCAATTATCGATTTTGAAGGTGAGAAGTGTATCGTCAGTATGACAGCCGATGTGACCGAAACCAAAAAACTCGAAGAGCAGCTTCAGCAATCCCAGAAAATGGAAGTCATCGGCCAGCTTGCAGGCGGCATTGCCCACGACTTCAACAATATGCTGGCCGGAATACTCGGTTCCGCAGAGATCATCAACTTCAAATCTCCCGAAGCTTCCCGCATCAATCACCATGCGAATATAATTATCGACACGGCTAAGAGAGCAGCCGAACTGACACAAAAACTCCTTACTTTCTCGAGAAAAGGCAAGACATACTCGGCTCAATTAGACATCCACGATGTTATTAAGTCTGCTGTCCAAATTCTACAAAGCAGCATCGATAAACGTATTACGATAAATATCGACTACAGCGCCGGGCAAAGCCGGTTTCTCGGGGACCAGACCTTAATGCAGAACGCCATTCTCAACATCTGCATCAATGCCAGGGATGCAATGCCCAACGGTGGTTCCATTACAGTCTCGACTAGAAATATTTTTCTTGGCGAGCACTTTTTCAAAGAAAACCGCTATATGCTTGAACCCGGTAACTATATCGAGGTGGACATTACCGACACCGGGAAAGGAATTGAAAAAGATATGCTGGAGAAGATATTTGAGCCGTTTTTCACCACAAAGCCGGTTGGGAAAGGGACAGGCCTCGGGCTTTCTGTTGTTTACGGTACTGTGAAAGACCATCGCGGCGCTATTAATGTTTACAGTGAAGTAGGCAGGGGAACATCGTTCAAAGTGTTCCTGCCCGTTGACAACAGGGATATCATCGAAGAGACAAAAACTATTAATGAGATAATTACAGGAAAGGGATGCATACTCATTGTGGACGACGAGGAAGTAATCAGGAACAATGCTTCGGAATTGCTTTCGGAACTGGGTTACACTTCCATATTAGCTAACGACGGCGAGGACGCTGTCGAAATCGTTAAAAACAAAGATACGGCGTTCACTTTGGTACTGATGGACATGATCATGCCTAAAGTTAGCGGAAGCCAGGCCTTCGAAGAAATTCACATGATCGACCCCGATCTTAGAGTTGTCATCTGTTCCGGGTTCAGTAAAGATGATTCGGTGAACTTACTGTTGCAGAAAGGTGCGGCCGGGTTCCTGCAAAAACCTTATACTCTGACTTCTTTATCGGCGATGATAAAAAGTGTTGTCGATAATGCCTAATAGCAGATTTCATTTTGTCAGTTTGTGAATAATTGTTAAATTTAAATATATCAATTATTTATAAATTGACATAGAGGTTACGGATGAAAAAGATTCTCATTTCTCTCTTGTCTCTTCTAATGCTGTTGTCGGTTTCATGCAATGATGACAATCCTTCGGACGACGGCAATACCAATCTTAGCGGGCTGTATTTACCGCTGAAAATCGGCAATTGGTGGAAGTATGCAGCAAGCGGCGCTAATATGCCGGATACCATTGTTTACACTGCGTCAGGCGACTCTACAATCAACAATCAATCGTGGTTCATCTTCTCTAATGATTATAATTCAGGCATTGTAATGCACAGGCACGACGGCAATATTGCAATGATGAGAGTCGGGAACAGTGAATACAAGATTTTCGATGAAACATGCAAAACCGGCGATTCCCTTGTTACTAACTACACAACAAACAATGTCCAGTTTAAAGTCGTTTCAAAAATACTTGAAAAAGGGGTTACAAAAACTGTTAACGGAAAGGAATACAAGGATGTCCTGATGGTTAGATTGTACTTTTATACTTCTGAGAACCAATCAGAGTTCAGCCTGGTTTCAATAGAAGATGACTATTTTGCAAAAAACATTGGTGCGATAAAAATGTATATTGAAGGTTTTATTAATAAAGAATTGGTTAGCTATTCAGTAACTAAATAAACCAAAGGTGAAGTAAGATAAAATGCTCATATATTGGCACGCAGTGTTCCTATTTTGCAATGACTTGACGCAATGACATAAAGTAATTGACAAACAAATGTAAACTATTAATCAGAATATTCCTGTTTCAAGAAGCAGAATGATGAGGACGCCAATCAGTGAGGCTACTGAAAAGGCAAACGCCAGGTTTTGCTTTTTCTGAAAGTTGCCGGACTGGTTTTCATATTCCAGTATTCTGGAACTCAGTCTGTAAATGGAGCTTTCTACGGCGCCGATGCTGGACTTATTCAGTTCGAGAAGCCGGGCATAGTTCTGCCTGTCGTTTTCCAGTTCGCCGATGATCTGTGTCAGCTGTTCACGTTTCTGGTTCATGCCTTCCATCTGTGAACCGATCCTGTTCCTGATGTCGTTGTATATCTCATCTCCGCGGTATGTAACACTTGTAACCTTGTTCCTGATTCCCGCGAACTCATCCATCAACTCTTTGAAGTCGTTGTTGTACGCATCGCTTACATTGTTGACTTTCAATTCAAAAGCGGCAACCCTCGATTCGATCTGCTTGAATTTCATGGCATTTTTCTGGTCGAGTTTCATGGTCTCGGCTTCGAGGTATTTTTCCATTTTCTGCCTGAAGTTGTTGAGGATGTTGTCCAACTCCAGTTCTGACTTGGACTTGACGCTCTTCAGCAGTATGTCGAATTCCTTGATTGTTTTGGGTATTTCGAGTTTCAGGAAGTTCTCAACCTCAGAGACCTGCTTTTTGACGAGTGTGTGAAGTTGTGTTAAGGAATCCCTCAGATCGACGATGTTCTCGAGGTTGTCATATATCTTTATGGTTTTTTCAGTTCGCGACTCGATGAATTTCAGCGATTCCTGGACTTTTTGGTTAAGTTTCAGGGTTGTATAGTTAACCTCATTCCTGATCTCGTCCATCATGTGTTCTACGGCTGACCGCTGCTGTTCGAGTTTAATCCTTTCAATCTCGATGTACTTAAAGGCTTTTTCGTATTCTTTTGCCTGCGATCTGATGGTATCGAACAATCCCCTGACTTCAGGGCTAATCGCTTTTGTTTCTTCCATTTTTCTAACAATCCATTATTTCAAATATTGTGTAATTGAAAAAAGATTTTCAATTGAAACTTTTGTAATATGGTAATTATCAATAATATAACAAAATATTTTTCTTAAATAATTCAATTATTAGCTGTTATTGACAAATACGAGGGCAATTGAAAGAATAATTTGCACCGGTTTGTCATTCATTCCTTATAGCCTGAAGGAAATTTTGTATTGACCTTTATGAAAAATTTGTTAACTTTAATTTTTGTTAAATTATATATTAATAAATATGAATTTGTCCCTTTGCGTACATTACAGTTTCGAGAGGATTTATCTTGCGGTTGTCGGGCAAACAGCCAGGGGCATGTCCATTGAATATATTAATTCGACAACCAACGGCATTGACCTGGACAATCCCAATGACAAAAAGTCCTTGGGTTCGGTTGCTGAACTCAACGCAATCCTTGCCGACATCGACAGGGATATACGGGGAATATATATTACTTTGCCGTCAGAATATGTACTGGTAACACAGTTTCCGGGAAAAGACAACCTTTCACAGTCCGATATACAGAAGCTGATAAACATTGAAGTAAAACAAGCCTATCCGCAGTACAACAGTACTGACTATACCTTCAATGTCATACCACTGGCGCCGCGGCTCAACGGCACAAAGATGATGATGGCAGAAATAATACCAAACATGGTTTTCACTAATGCCAAGAAATTGCTTGCACAGGTAAAAGCTCCCGTTGCCAGGATTGAGATTTCCCAATTCAACGCTCACAACGCTTTCCTCTATAACTATCCCGAAGAAAAAGACTCTACGGTTTCATTCTTTTCGATACAGGACAGGTTTGTCGATGTCAGTGTCGTCAAAGCAGGCGTCCCGGCCTATTATAACCTCCTGAAGTTCAATGACAACAGCGAACTGTCAGCGATATTTGAAAAAGAAATCGACCGCATCATGACTGACTATGTCGAGTTCATCGACGCTGCTTACCTCTTCGGTTCCGGCCTCACCAGGACAATTTACGACGACTCCGAAGCGCTCCTTTCAGGCATGGTTATGAAAACCGGACGGCTCAACGCGTTCCGGATGTTCGGCTCTTCGCTCAGCGACAGGGAAAAGGAATATTGCCGCAAGACCTATCACATCTTTCCGCCTTGTGTTGGCAGCGCACTGCCTCCGTCCCATGAAAGGCTCAAGTTCTTCCAATGAGGATCATCGGTGGAAAATACAAGGGAAGGCGCTTTCCCTCCTCGGTACCTTCCGGCGTCAGGCCTACGACCGATATGGCAAGGGAAACGCTCTTCAACATCCTTGGCAACTATACCGATTTCCAGTCCGTCAGGGTACTCGACATATTCGCAGGCACCGGCGCTCTGGGATTCGAATGCCTCAGCAGGGGAGCAGAATACTGCCTCTTCATCGAAAAGAACCGTAAAACAGCTTCTCTGATAAATGATTTTGCAGTACTCCTCGGCCTGCCTGAGGGGGCCTGGGAAATTGCCGTGGGAGACGCCGTCAAAACCGTTAACAGGACACTGAAGGAAGAACGTAAAGCCCCGTTCGACCTCGTTGTCCTCGACCCGCCTTACAACCTGAACATCAATAACCTGATTGTCGAACTCCTGGCAAAAAACTCTGTTGTTAAGCCTGGAGGGATTGTCGTTTCCGAACATTCTTCCACTCACTCACTGATTCTTCCCGACGGTTGGGAAAAGCTGAAAGAAAGGGTTTTCGGCGAGACAAAGATTGAGATTGCCGTTACTGCTCAGAACTGACCACTTTCTTCCGGGAAATTTTCCGTTTGTTGAATTTAATCTTTTGAAATTCTTTCTATTTACCATAATTTAGAAAGTTTTGATGGAATAATTGGATAAAAAAGCTGAGAATATTATAAATGGCAAAATCGAACGGAAAAAACAGGAACGGTACCGCGCTGGACGGAGAGCTGAAGAGTGCTGCCGAAACCGATGAACTGACAATGATTAAGATCAGAGGGGCAAGGGAAAATAACCTGAAGAATGTCAGCCTCGACATCCCACGAGATGAACTGGTGGTTATTACCGGCATCTCAGGATCGGGCAAATCCAGTCTTGCTTTCGACACCTTGTACGCAGAAGGGCAGAGGAGATACGTCGAATGCCTGTCAGCCTATGCCAGGCAATTCCTGGGCATGATGAGAAAACCCGATGTTGACAGCATCGAAGGACTGTCCCCGGCCATATCCATAGAGCAAAAGACCATCAGCCACAACCCGCGTTCTACCGTAGGCACTGTGACGGAGATATATGACTATCTCAGGCTTATGTTTGCAAGGATCGGCATACAACATTGCACAGAGTGTAACATCCCGGTTGTAAGGAAAAGTCTTGACCAGATTGTCGAAGAGATAATGAAAGAATATGATGGCAGGCGAATACAGATATTGACGCCTGTTGTCAAGGGGCGTAAAGGCCACTACCGCGAACTGTTCGACCAGTTCAGGCGGCAGGGATTCACCAGGGTGAGGGTTGACGGCGCCATCGTAGAAATCGAGGAAGACCTGCAACTGTCCAGGTACCAGATACATAACATCGAGCTGGTCATTGACAGGTGCACCGTAGAACAATCCCAGGAAATGCGCATCAGCGAGTCCGTTGCTCTGGCTCTCGACAAAGGCGAAGAAACAATGATGATACTGTTCGGGGAAAACGAAAAGAAGTGGGGAGAAAAACTGTACAGCACTGCGTACTCCTGTCCTTCCTGCGGCAAATCGTATGAACCGCTCGCTCCGGGCATGTTCTCATTCAACACACCCTTTGGCGCCTGTCCTCATTGTGAAGGTATGGGTGAAATGATGGATTTCGACATGAGGCTGGTAATACCCGACAAAAGCTTGTCCATCAACGAAGGAGCCATCGCACCCATCGGGAAGAACAGGCAGATGTGGTTGTGGAGCCAGATTGAAAGCCTGGCAAAGGAAAAGAAAATCGACCTGGACAAGCCCATAAAAAAAATAGCGCCGGATGAACTGGAACTTCTGCTCTACGGTCTCGACGGAGAACAGCTTTCCGTATCCTATAAATATTCCGATGCATCCGAAGTTGTTTACAAACATAAATACATCGGCATCATCAATAACCTTAAACACCAGTATCAAAGCACTACTTCCGGCGCTGTCCGCAACAACCTGGAAGCTTTCATGTCAACGCTCCAATGTCCTGTTTGCAACGGCGGCAGGCTCAAAAAAGACACACTTGCAGTCTCGGTAAAAGGATACAATATTGCCCAACTGCAGCACTACGACATAAATTCTTCCATCGCTGTTTTTGAAAAGATATTCGGGGAACTGACCGACAGAGAGAAGACAATTGCCAGTGTCATCTTCCGCGAGATCAATTCCCGCCTTAAGTTTCTCAGGAACGTAGGATTGTCCTACCTGTCGCTGAGCCGCCAGGTCAGGACTCTGTCAGGAGGCGAAGCCCAGCGCATAAAACTGGCTTCGCAAATCGGCTCCGAACTCGTAGGTATTATGTATGTCCTCGACGAACCAAGCATCGGCTTGCACCAGCACGACAACCAGAAACTGATAGATTCGCTTAAGAAGCTGCGGGACCTTGGCAATACTGTCGTTGTCGTCGAGCACGACAAAGCCATGATGGAAGAATCCGACCACATCATCGACATTGGCCCCGGCGCCGGCATCCACGGCGGAGAGATCATCCTCAGCGCCAAACCTTCAGAGATTGTGAAGATGAACGGCAGCGCCCTGAAGAATTCACTTACTGCCCAGTACCTGAGCAATGTAAGAAAAATCGAATACCCCAGGACCAGGAGGAAGGGCAACGGACAATTCCTTACTTTGTACGGCGCCAGGGGTAACAACCTGAAAAACGTAACCCTGAAGATACCTCTTGGTACCTCTGTCTGTATTACAGGCATGAGCGGCTCGGGAAAGTCATCGCTTATCAACGACACACTCTATCCCATCCTTTCTACCCATTTCTACAGATCGACCCGGATGCCCCTCGACTACGACAGGATTGAAGGCTTAGAGAACATTGACAAAGTAATAGAGATTGACCAGTCGCCCATCGGCAGGACGCCACGCTCCAATCCGGCTACCTATACCGGTTTATTTACACTGATCAGGGACTTCTTTTCTCAGTTGCCCGAATCGAAGATCAGGGGATACAAGCCGGGCAGGTTTTCGTTCAACGTAGCTGGCGGCAGGTGCGAAGACTGTGAGGGAGCAGGCATCAAGAAAATCGAGATGAATTTCCTTCCCGATGTCTATGTAACCTGCGACACCTGCAACGGGAAACGTTACAATTCGGAGACTCTGTCAGTCAAATTCAAGGACAAGTCCATAGCCGACATACTGGAGACAACTGTCGAGGAAGCCGTGGAATTATTCAAGGACATACCCAAGATCAGGAGAAAGATGAAAGCGCTCTACGAAGTAGGGTTGAAGTACATCAAGCTGGGCCAGCAGGCGCCGACATTGTCCGGTGGCGAAGCCCAAAGAGTAAAACTGGCAACGGAACTGTCCAAGATCGGTACCGGAAAGACGCTCTATCTGCTCGACGAGCCTACGACAGGCTTGCACTTCGAAGACATCAGGATACTTCTGAAATTGCTTGATAAGCTTGTAGAAAAGGGCAACACCGTAATCGTAATCGAACATAACCTCGACGTGATTAAATGTGCCGATCATATAATTGACCTTGGACCGGAAGGAGGGGACAACGGTGGAAAAATTGTTGCCCAGGGTACCCCGGAAGCTATTACTATGAAAAATAACAGTTTTACAGGAAAATATCTTAAAAAAGAGCTTAATATGGCATAGTATTTGACAATGTTTTTTTATTGTTCGTTGAAAAATTAAAAAAAATTACTTGTAAAACACAAGAAATCGTTGTAATTTTGTTTTACGTTCTTTTACACAAGCGGGAATAGCTCAGTTGGTAGAGCACAACCTTGCCAAGGTTGGGGTCGCGAGTTCGAGTCTCGTTTCCCGCTCGACGGTTCTCAACCGTCTCTTCCTCTTTATGCTGCATGCCTTGCTGTCAGTTCCCCCCGATGGCGAGGCATTTTTTTTATAAGTTTTTCAATACTTCAATTTTTACAATAATAATTATCAGGTTCGTCAACAAAAAAAAGTTGTTAGAAAAGCGATAAATGCTTAATTTGGAAATAATATGATGATTAAAATATACATATTGCCCACAACTACTACGGGAAGCCTATCGAAAAAGCGCTACTGATTTGAGTTTATATTGATATATTTTTGTTTTTCAGGCAACGCTGTTGCCGGAGTGCTGGTTTTGAGTATTTGGAGATTATATGAATTTACTAAGATTCAGTAAGTATATATTGTATGTTTGGATCATCGTTACGGTGGCCGTTTCTATGCTTGAAGCAAGGCCGCAGGAAAACGGCTGGACCGTCGTCAGTTCCACACAAAGAGAGATTGTCCTTTCGTATAAACCCAAGTACTCCGGTTTCAGCGAGATCCGTACTACTGAGGGAAAAATCGTATATAATCCTGTCATTGCAGGCACTGTTGCCGAACCTGCCCTGCCCGGCGCTCCGTTAACGCTGATTGCTAAAGAGCTGATAGGCGTACCTTGCAGCGATGGTTTCTATATTGATTATATAGATGTTAAAAGTGTTAATACTCATGAAAAACCAATTGCTCCCGTACCTGCCTACCGCGCAGAAAACGGGGAGTACATTGCTGAATACAGTCCTGACGCCGGCCTGTACAACAGTGCTGAACTCAGGGACTGGGTCGATGTAAGGTATGAAGGCATTGCCCGTAACAGGCACATCGCCTCGGTTACAATCAGGGCTGCGCAATACAACCCGGAAAGCCAATCGATTGAAATTCCTTCCGAAATAATTATCAGTATAAAATTCAAAAACATTAAAATTACCAATGTAAAAGATGATTATCCTTATACCAGCGTTCTGAACAAACAACAGTCAGACTCCTGGCTCATCGACGACAGCAAGGGTACTTCGGTGAAAGGAACCGACATGATCCAGGGCGAGGCCACCTATCCCTGGGCAAAGATCGGCATTGACCAGGAAGGGATATACCAGATCGACGCTTCACAGTTGAAAACTGCAGGCATTACAGTTCCCAAAGATTTGGTCGGTACAGTAAAAATATTCGGCAGGGACGGTACGCCTCTCAATGAAACTGTTGTCGATTCGGCAATTAATAACATGAATGAGATTCCGGTAATCGTCAGGACCAATTCTTCAGGCGAACTGGAATCTGTCGTATTCTATGGCCGGCCCGGTTACGGATTTGAATACAATATTTACAGTGGTTTCTGCCATTATATCAATCCTTACAGCAATCTCAATTCATACAAAAAAGAATACAATTACTATTTTATTACCTACGGAGGAACCGAAGGTAAGCGCCTTACCACCAAAGAACCGCCCGACGGCAGTGTTGTCAATAGTCCGTCAACATACACCTCATTAATTTATTATGAGGAAGAAAGCACAAATGCATTCATGAGCGGTTCGGGCCGTTTCTGGTTCGGTTCGACCCTGTTCCCGAGGACTTTCTCGGACAATATCCTGACAAACCTCGACAAGACGGGGACCATCCTTTACAAGTTCGCTTTTGCACATACTGCTGCCGGGAATGGAACGTTTTCCGTATATGAATCCGGAACATTTCTCAATAGCGTGACATTATCACTTACTTCTAATGACGGCTACCGTGGAGAATGTTTCGTTCAGAAGCCTGCCACAATAATCGGCAATGACCTCAGAAGCGTCCTGAAAATGGAGTATTCCAATACAGTAACAGCTACTCCATATTTTGACTGGTATGAAATACAATACCCCAGATACCTCATTCCTTCAAACAATGAAATCGGCTTCTTTGACAACCCCGCCCTGGAAGGCATCACCGAATACAGCATCAATGATTTCTCCGGCGACATCATCGGCCTGGACGTTTCGAACGGCCTTCAGCCCACACTGTTGAAGAATCTGTCCAATGTCGGCAGTATGTTCATTTTCAGGCATCCGTCAGAGAAAAAGAATCCCGGAAGGTTTTTCATTTCTGCCAACTACAGAAAACCCCCGGTTGAAAAAGTGACAATGGGCAACTTACGTACCAGTCTCAGCGGAGCTGATGTCATTGTCATTACCCATCCCGACTTTGTGAATTCTGCGGAAAAGTTCAAAGAATACCGCAGCAGCCGCGATGGATTGAGCGTTACGATTGTAAAAACAACAGATATATATAATGAATTCGGCTACGGCATTGGAGACCCTACAGCCATCAGGGATTTCATTGCTTTTGCATTCAACAACTGGCAGGTCAAACCCAGATACGTATTGCTGTGGGGTGACGGACATTACGATTACAAGAATATTTCAACCACAAAAACCAATTATGTAATAACATATCAGAATAAATACACAGCGTCCGATTTGAACGGTACCAATTCCTACACCTCCGACAACTATTTTGCTCAGGTAAAAGGCAATGATATTTTCCTGGACCTGGCAATCGGCAGAGTTACAATCGGCAGCGATGCGGAAGGAAAATGGTTCGTTGAAAAGCTCGGCCACTATGAGAACGAATCTTCACAGGATCAGTGGAGGACGGTTGTTACATTATGTGCCGACGACGGGCCGAAAGGCATCCACATCGACGAATCCGACTATGATACTCATACGGTGCAGTCCGAAGGCATATCCAATCACTATATCCCCTCATACTTCCAGCAAAAGAAGGTTTACCTCGCGGAGTATCCCAGAGTTACTTCCGCCTCGGCAGTTAAAAAGCCGGCAGCAACCAATGATATGCTTGAAATAATCAACACAACCGGTACATCTATTCTCAGTTGGGTCGGCCATGGCAATCCCAGGGTTTGGGCCCACGAGGAACTGCTTGAAAGAAGTACCACCATTCCAAAGATGACCAATCTTGACAAATTGTTTTTTGCTACTGCCGCCACCTGCGATTTCGGGCGCTTCGACATGCCCGAAGTCAGGTCCGGAGCCGAAGAACTCGTATTAAGTGATGCCGGAGGAGCCATCGGCATTCTTTCAGCCTCAAGGGCTGTTTACGCAGCTCCCAATATTTCTTTGCTGGAGAATTTCATTACCGAACTGTTTACTCCCGACGACCAAACCAAACAATATCCCAGGGTTGGGGACGCATTCTTTATGATTAAACAGAAGACAATAGACACCTCTAACGATGCGAAGTATTATATACTGGGTGATCCTACGATGCGGCTTCTTACACCCGTAATGAATATCAGGATAGATTCGCTTAACGGCCAGTATGTCGGGGACAACTCCGACACCGCTAAACTCAAAGCCCTTGGCAGCGTCGAGATTAAAGGCAGTGTGATCGATCCGGTTACTTCACAGTTAGACGCTGCTTTCAATGGGACTGTACTAATCAGCATGCTTGACAGCGATGAAAAAATTGTAGTCGAAGACGCCGACATTTATAGTACAATACATACATTCTACAAACAAGGCAGCATCCTGAACAAAAGTTCGTACAAAGTCGAGAACGGCTGTTTTACTGCCAACTTTGTCCTTCCCAAAGATATCAGCTATTCTGATAACACCGGCAGACTTTTCGCCTACGCTTTTTCTTCCGACAATAAGTATGCTAAAGGCAACAATAACAACTTTACTGTCAAAGATATCTCCACCGATGTAGTCACTGATGTAACAGGGCCGGATATTAGAATTTACCTCGATTCGAGGGGCTTTGCTGCCGGAGACATTGTCAGTCCCGAACCACTGCTGATTGTCGATCTGGCCGACGAAACCGGCATCAATACGACCGGCAGGGGAGTCGGACACAGGATTGAAGCCTGGATCGACGACTCTTCCCGTTCTGTTGACCTGACCAATAAGTTCAGCACTTCATTGACAGACTCGAGGCAGGGTACTGCCGAAACTTTCCTCTATGACCTGAAACCAGGTGATCATACGGTCAGGGTCCGGGTTTGGGATGTTTACAATAACTATTCGATAGCGCAAACCAATTTCAGGATACTTGACAATAGAATAGTAATCAATGACCTGCTCTGCTATCCCAATCCTGCTGAACCCGGCAACACAGTTGTTTTCAAATTCGAACACAACCTTACGCCTCCTTTTGACGCAAAGCTCAGGGTATTCAACATAATGGGGCAATTATTATATACAGTAAATACAAAAATAAACACACTCCACACCGGAGAACTGGAATGGAACTGTAAAGACGGCAGCAATACTTCCATCTCTTCCGGATCCTACTTATATCAAATAATTTTGGAGTCGGATACAGGAAACATTGGTACAAATTCGTCAATACTCAATTACGTCGAGTAATTGGTATGATTTTTATGGAAAAAAAGATTTTTAAATATTGGAGGTAAAAAATAATGAACAAGGCACGCATATCAGAAATATTTATACTTATGGCGTCATTGTTTTTATCGGCAAACAGCAATCTCTTCAGTCAGGCCGGCGGCGCCGCAGTGCCTTTCCTAATGATCTCACCCGATGCGAGAAGCAGTGGAATGGGAGAAACAGGGACCGCTATCGCTGACGATATCAACGCTGTTTTTTGGAATCCGGCTGGTCTCAGTTTCCTCGATTACAGCAATAAAACCAGGGAAGACGAAGAACCTGAACCTTTCAGGCAGGCTTCGATTACCTATTCCCGCTGGCTGCCTCAGTTCAACGCCGATCTGTATTATGCTTATGCTACATACGGACAATATATCGAGGAAGCAAACGGTACCATGGCTGTTAATTTTACGTTTATGAACCTTGGCGAGTTCATACGTACCTATGAAACAGGCGAAGTCGGCAGGCCTTTCCAATCGACCGAATGGGCTCTGTCGCTGGCTTACGGTACGATAATTGCCACGGATCTGGGTATCGGTTTCCAGTTCAGGTATATACAGTCAAACCTGGCTCCTCAAAAAACCAGTGGCGACGCAGGTGTTGGAAGAAGCTTTTCAATTGACCTGTCTTTGATGTGGAAACCCATGGATCTGGAAATCGGGGGCATGGACCTGGGCGAAAAGTTAAGCCTTGGCTTTAACCTATCCAATATTGGCCCCAAGATGACCTATCTTAAGGAATCTGATCCCTTACCGACAATGTTGAAGATTGGCGCTGCCTATAACATTATTAAAGATGAATTTAACGACCTGAAATTTGCTATTGACGTCGGAAAACTCTTAGTTTACAGAGACAGTGTCGGTTCCGACCCTGTACCGATTTCACTGGTCTCTGCATGGAAGAATGCCGGTGTTGAACTTTCATTGGGGGTTGAATACTGGTATGACAATGTAGTTGCTTTCAGGGGTGGATTCTTTACCGAACCTTCCGTTCTCGGTAACAGGAAGTACTGGAATTTCGGCGCAGGTGTGAGATACGATGTGTTTAACCTCGATTTCAGCTATATTAACACTGTTGAAGAGAATCATCCTCTGGCGAATACAATGAGATTTTCTATGCTTGTGGACCTGTAGCGCCCGCAATCGGTCAATAAGTAATTGTGATAAATCCGGCACATTGGGACAGGTTGTTCCGATGTGCTTTTTTTTTGTGCGTCAGCACGCCGAATCGGCCATTTAATATTTATGGTGAGAACCGTTAGTAAAGATTGGCCTTCGAAGTGCTAATCAGTATTGTGAGAGAATATGGTAATAATTACGATGGCGGTAAACAGGCCGGAGTTGCTGCCTGAAAGTGAAAGAATTCTGAATTTTGAATGCTGAATTCTGAATGTAAGAAAAAGCAGAGCTGGAGCGACTTTCTCCTCCTTGGACAAGGAGGGGGCAGGGGGTCATAAGCGTTAACTTAAGATTTGGAAATTATTATTTT
>CAZWLN010000051.1:0-17078 GCA_964634885.1 uncultured Hyphomicrobiales bacterium
TGGCAGAGACTCAAGATACCGATTGTTACAGATATTCAACCCCTGACGGGGTTGGCAGAGACTCAGGATACCTATTGTTACAGATATACAACCCCTGACGGGGTTGGAGAAGAATATCTGTTCTCAGAACTCCGTAGGAGTTCAACATCGGTAACATAATACAAAAAGTACATCTCAGAACTCCGTAGGAGTTCAACATCTGTTGATAATATCGTATTACAGACAGGGTTGGCTCGTAGCAATGAAAATACTAAATCTTACTCTTCTCCCCAAATCTTTCATCTGACACGATGTTTCCATGTATTTGAGACCACTGATACTGATCTGTTCGGACTCTGAAATGATAATCACAGAGGCTCATCCATTAGATGTCAACCAAAAGCGCAGCGCAAACAACATCACAACTCGTTAATAATGGCTCTCAGAGCGGTTTGCAGGCAATTGCGAATAGTAAAGTAATAAATAAAATAAGTGTTTTGCAATCCAAGTCCTGTAACATTTTAATTTTCCTGTGTCTATAGAGACAAGTAAATATGTAAGAACGAATAGGAAAATATGAAAAAGCAATAATACTCGATGTAACAAAGTAAGGGCCCTTCAAATTACACAAACAATTAATAATTCATTAACGTGGACGGTAGTACCATTGCCAGCAGTGGTACCATACCCGATCAAAAACTTAATATTATATGTTCAATTGTATTTGAAAGGCTAAACATGAAAACACTCCAATCACTATCTATAATCGTAATCCTTTTATTGAGCGCCTCAGTCTCCAACGGCCAGATTGCCTGGCAGCAGATGGAGGGACTCTACGGCGGTTCGATCCATACCATCAAAGAGGGGCCTGGTGGCAGCATCATCGGCCTGACAACCAATGCGACGTACAAAACTGTGGACAGAGGATTGAACTGGGAAAAAATGAACAGCCTGCCGTTTGTCATGAGGGATTTTTTCTACTGCGGAGAAACGATCTATGCCACCTTTACATCAGACGCATCGGGCAGTAATACTGTTTATTGCAGCACTGACGGCATGTTGACATGGACAGCCAGGAACACGGGATTGGAAGGCTTGTGGATCAATTCGGTAACACAGGCTGGAACTGACTTGTACGCCTGTTCGGACAGCGGTGTTTACAAAAGTACGGACAACGGCGCCGCTTGGAACCAGGTATATTACATCAGCGCCTTGAAATTTAATTATATTTATGAAATGAAAAAGAATCAGAAAGGGATGATATTCCTGGCAACCATTGCCGGGCTGTACCGCAGCACTGACAACGGCACAAGCTGGGAACAGATGAACCCGGGCAATGAGAAAATGAAGAGTAATGTCGAAAATTTTTTGATTGACAGCGAAGACAAAATACTCCTCAACACTCCCGGCGGTATTTTCCGCAGCAATGACGACGGAGCTACCTGGACACAGCTCGGAGCAGGCATCATCGAAACCAACCTCGGCGCCCTGTTGAATCCTTCGCCCGGAACGCTGATTGCCGCAAGGAACTGGGGCGGGATGTTTGTCAGTTACGATTCGGGAGACACCTGGAAACAGGCCAATAACATTTCAATAACTGATTTAATTCTGACCGGCGACGGAAAATTTGCCGCTGCGGTTTCAAGCGGCGCCATGTTCGCCGACAGCCTGACAGGCGAATGGAGGCTCAGCGTCAAAGGCATCAACGAACTGATGTTTTCATTTATCTATAGCGGCAAAAAGGATGAAGGGCATGAAAATGATATAATCGCCGGCGGAGAAGGGGGTATAATATACAGGAGTTCCGACAACGGGACGACATGGAATAAAGTACATAAGATGCAGTCTTCTTCAGTCACTTCAATAGTCAGGGGCAAAGACCATATGCTCTATGCCGGGTCCATCTGGGGCGGTGTGGTTCGCAGCAGCGATGACGGCGTTACCTGGACCAATGCGAACCAGGGATTGTCTGACAACGATGTCAGGACGCTCGCTGTTGACCGTGACGGGAATATATACGCCGGCACATTTTCTAAGATTTTCAAAAGTACGGACAACGGCGCCTCGTGGAGCTCCTGCCTCTCGCAGACCCAGTCAGTACAATGCTCGACCATAGTAATCAACAGCAAGAATGAAATTTTTGCCGGCACAGTGACTTTCGGGGTGGTCATGAGTACCAACGGCGGCAAGAACTGGAAACAGATGGACAGCGGGATGGAGCTTCCCGTTCAGTATATGGCAATTACAAACAAGGACGAGTTGTACGCCGTTACAGTCAACAGCAGGCTTTACCACAGCGACGACAACGGGGAGAACTGGACGCTGCAGGCGAAGGAAACGGGCATTACCTGCCTCTTTTTCACGGACAACGGCAGAATGCTGGCGGGAATCGACAAGAACCACGAGGTTATCGGCATGTTCTGCAGTACGGACAAGGGCAAGAACTGGTCTGAAGCAAAAGACGGCATGGGCGAACAGTATGTCTATTGCATGGACGCCGACGCCTCAGGCACCGTTTACGCCGCTACGTCCATGAGTATTTTCAAATCGACCGCCTCTTTGGTTTCTGTTGACGAAGGCAAAGAAACAGGCAACAACAACAGCCAGGGGGCAAAGATAATAATTGCAGGCAACAGCGTAAGATTGACAATGGCGCAGGACGGCAATGTCCTCCTGGAAGTCTTTGACCTCTCGGGCAGGAAAGTAAAGACTCTCGACAATGGCTTCACAGGAGCAGGAGAACATTACTATTCTGTTGACGGTTTGGGCTTGTCGCCGGGTGCTTACTTCATTAGATTGACCGTGGACGGAAAAGAACCGGTAGTACTGAGCTTCATATACAAGAGGTAAAGGCCGGTATTCTTTCGGTGGGAATAGGTTGTCCCCCTGCGATTCACGTTCAGGGGGACTATTTTTTTATTATGCATCAACCGCTCTTAATGCCATCAGCAAGAGGTTTCAGGTTACCGGACAGGGCATACAATGAAAAGACAGACATAATCCATGATAGTATCGGCCCCAAGTATGATTACTGTTCAAAATGTTGATAATCAACTCTGATACACACATTACAGGAGAATCCCTGAAAGAAAAAAGCTACTGACCGACTTTAAGTATAATATAGTTCATCATTATCGTTGGAGTTTTCAAAACCATGACATACTGGCCCGCAGTAAGCGCCCGCAGGTCAGCCCCGATTTCCCTTTTTCCGGGGCTTGTTACATCTTCGCTGAAAACGGTCAACAGTTTTTCGCCAAGTATATTATAGACAGCAATTTCGGTGTACCCCTTTTCTATTAAGAAGAAATCGAGATCAACCCTGTCGTTTGCAGGAATGGGCCTGATTGCCATTGCGACGGCTGCGTCAGGCTCGACCATTCTCTGGCCTCCTTCATAGCAAATACCCAGCAATTTGAAACTGCCGTCAGCGAATTTTGTATCGTAGTCAAGGATATTGCCTTCCTTGTCAAGCCAATTGAATTCCAGTATTTCGACCGGGGTTTGTGTTACGGTACCGAGTCCGGCGATTGCAGGTACGGAGAACAGCAGGTTGCTCTCAGCATCTATTTCACCGTTGATAGTAACGACAGTCGAATCGCCTGTCACCGTGCGAGAAATATTCGCATTCTGGTATCTTGTCGTGAGAATGGACTTCTGAAAGCGCAGTTTAGCATTGAAATTGCTGATTACACTGCTCATAGATTCAGGCCTGCCGCCGGTAGTCATCAGCCTGAGATTGAACCCTTTCCCGGGACGGGCGGAATCGGACGCCACAAACACGGTTTCGCCTATTCCTTCGCCGAAGAGCTGTGCTTTGACGGGTGAACCGGCGCCGTTAAACTCAAACACGATATCTGTACATGTCCTGCCGTAATACTGTGGCAGGAAACTCATATCGAAAGGCAATTCGCTGCCGGCAGGAATAACCACCGGAAATGAAGGTGCGACAAAGGAGAATTGTACTATGTCAGGCCCGGCGAGATATATCTTAGTAATTTCAATATCCCTGTTTGATACGTTCCTGATCAGGGACCTGTTCAACGTTTTTGCCTGCCCCACCCACACTTCGCCGAAGTCGAGTATGGCGGTCAGCACCTTTAACTCAGGCGGTATGGCATTATAGCGGAGCTTACTCTGCATCTGCCGGCATTCTGTCTCGAAATTCACATCAATAGTTACAGAGTCATATTTGTCGGGTATGACATATATTTCAAGGTTCTTTCTCTCACCGGGTTGTAAGGTAAAAGGCACGGCAGGAGCAAGTATTTTTACTGTTGTGTCGGACAGCGTCAAAGACTGCACGGTAATCGGGAAATCATCATTGTTGACAAAGAAGTCTTTAATAATAATATCCTTCCTTGTTCCGTAGAGTACATTACCTAAGTTTTCGGACGAGATAAAGTCAAGCTCCGGGCAGACAATGCTGAACGTAGTGTCGGACAGGTCGGAGGCAATAATTTTTCGGTCATTAATATTTGAGACAAGAAAAAGTTCACCTTTGTAAGCGCTGATGATTTCATCATTGCTGAACCAATAATTGTCATTACCATAATATGGGCAATACTTCTTTTTAATCATTTGCCAGGTATGGGCATCATATATTACAATTGTATCTTTAGCGCTACAGACCCAGGCAGCCATGCTGCCGTCAGGACTGAACCCGACAAAAGTTAACCTTGAAGTGGCTCCAAATGGCGTTTCTTCCATTATTACATTGCCATTCTCTGCGTCGTAAACAGTGGCATACTGGTTGTTGAAACTGGCGGCAATAAAATTCCCGTCCGGACTGAAATCCGCATCGATAAACATGCTGGTTATTGTAAATATCTCCTTTCGAGCGTCCATGTCATACAGAGTCATTTTACTATTATGGAATATCAATACATTATCATTAACCGGGCTGGCAATGAGATAAGATATACTGTAGTCCTGCATGTAAACTGATTCAATTTTTTTATAGGTATCCAGCGAATAACGGTAAATTCTGTCATAATCCGGAATCATCAAAAACTTGTTGTCGTTTGAGAATCGGACGACAGGGAAGGTTGGAAGTTCATTGTCGTAAATTACACTAATCTCTTTAGCTGTCGCTGCGTCAATAATATGGATTAAGTGTGATGTGTCCGTAACGTACGCGATCATTCCGCAATCGGAAGAAATATTAAAATTGTAATTATCAGGGTAATCAAAGAAAGTGTGAATCGGCAATTGCCAATTGATTGAGCCGTCAACCATATTATATGAAGTCAATAACGTATCGTTTTTCATAATCAGGTAATTACCTTCATAACAAATACCATATATCCGTGTATAATCATTAACCGGATATTCCCCACGATGTACAATTGTATTATCTACATAGTCTGTGATTTCAAAATCGGAAGCGTCCGTTGCAATATGCCGTAAATCCGGAGACAGGGCCAGGCAGTAATAATAGTCTTGTTGAGCTATCGGATACTCAGAGACCAGCGAGCCTGATGGAAAACCGTAAAACCTGACTGTACTGTCCCTTTCATAGGTTACTATGTACTTCCCATCATTGCTGAATAGCGCCCGGAAATTCTCATCATAATTTCCTTGTAATTTAATTGTCAGAAAATCCGACCGGGAATCAATATCAATTACACTTATCTCGTTATCATCAGATAAAAAACCAATATACTTGCCGTCGGGGCTGAATCCGGGCATTCCCAACAAACAATACTTATGGATTATTTCGCTGGATTTAAGAACTATTGTACGGGTAGCCAAGTCATAGATATTCAGATTAGATTCTTTTTCTACGGCTAAATAATTGTTTACACTGATATAAATGGGACCGGGAGAAGTGCCATCTCCACAATTAAACAAGGCTCTCATTGAGTCTTCGCTTTCGAATCTGCAACCGAATATATTGGAACTGCCGGATTTTACTCCGTACAACCAGGTTTCGTCAGGAGAGAATTGAAAATAGTAATAATCTGCATTATTAATTTTTCTAGATAATTTTTCTCTGAAAACATCCCAAATATATATGCATTCTTCTTCATTCTTCCTGTTGCCGCTGACTGCAAGATACCTTCCTGTCGGGCTGAAGGTAAGAGAGAAATCTTTAAAACCCGTCATTGGCAGCGCTAAAACAGCTCTTTTCTCTGATACGTCGAACACTGCTACACCATAATTCGGGCAGGCCAGTGCAATTTTTGTCCCTTCGGCATTGTATTCCATATCGCGTATAAAGTCAGGGGTAAAGATAAAGCTTTTGACGTGCAATTCATCGAGGCTGTCAACGGCGGAAGCACGGATCAGACAATCATCCGAAGGCGTCGCAGGCAGGTTCTTCCAGTCAAAGGAACCGTCTAAGGCCTTATTTGTCAGGTTAGCCCACGTAGCGCCCCTGTCGGAACTGAAATCGAGAATTATAGGGAAAGTCGGGTCTTCATAGTCCCAGGTAATTGTCGTGTCGCTTTTAATTTTGAATCTCTCCAGGCCGTTAGGGGCGAGAACTTTGATTATCTTGCTGCTGACGGCACCTCCTTTGTCTGCATTTCCGACAGCGTAAAAAATGGTTTTCTGGCAGGCGTCGCTTTCAAAAGTCAGGTAGGCAGACTGCCTGCTGTCATCGATGCAATTGTACCTGACCGTTAGTATTATTGTTTCGCCTTGTTTAATTGTTTTACCCTTATAATCGCCAATAATCTCGAATCTTGAATTATTGATTTTTATGTCAGAAAGGGTGATGTCGCCATTCTTTGCCGTAACAACAATATTCCTTGTATAGGCCTTACCCGGCTGGCAGTCAGCGAACTCGAGCCTGTAGGGCTGTATTTCCAGTTTGGTAGTATTATAGTCATTAATCCTGTATGATCCGCTTGACGAGACATCGGGGCCAATCCATCTTACGATATAATCAATTACCGGAAAGCATGGCTTGTCACTCAGCCATTCAATTGTGCAATAGGATCTGCCTGAAATCCATGACTCTATATATGTACATATTTCTGCTGTTTTTTCTTTATTCTGAATGTTGTCCAAGCATTTTCCTTCGGTTTGGTCAGCGATATTCTTTAATACCGGGGGCGCGGATCCTCCAAGAACAACGCAGACGACCATTGTGCCATCTTCCTTTGCTTTACTGATTATCTCTTTTTCGGTGCCTTCGGCAAAGCCGTCGGTAATGAAAACCACGACTTTTCTGTATTTGCCCTTATCGGCAATTAGTAAAGCGCCCGACATCTGATTGATGAACCCGGCATCGAAATCGGTGCCGTTATCAGGAACCAGAGAATTTATCTTATTTTTCAGCCTGTTCTTGTCGGTGGTAAAGTCCTGAATGATAGCATTTCCGGAATTGAATTTTGTTACGGCAATTTCGGTGTTGCTCACCGGTAGCAAATCTACCAGTTTGTTAGCAACCTGTTTGGCTAAGTCAATCATCTTTCCTTCCATCGAAGCTGAAGCGTCGATGGTTATTACGACTGACAGGGGAACCGGTTTATTGGCGTCAGGACAGGATATGCCAGTCACCACTCTCGGGTTGCCGTCTTCGCTGACTGCGAAATCGCTTTTGTCAAGGTCGGTAATTTGTTTCCCGGATTTGTCAATGGCATAGAACTTTGCTTTTATTGTCGGGAATGCAGACGGATCGACGTCAAAAACAGTCAGGCTCTGACCATATGCAGCGGCTGAAAGACACATTATAAAAAGATAAATAAGCCTCTTCATAATAAAACCCCACGGCTTTAATTTGTGCAAACGAAATAAATTAAATATATTCTTAAGTTAATAAATTAAATGCATAATAGCAAATTTTTATTCGATTGACATCAGGAAAAAGTTGTATTTAAAACTATGGAAAATGGAATTACCGGAAGCGGAAGTACAGATAATCTTAGAAATCTTCGACCTGTCGGGAAGAAAGCTTGCAACACTCATGGAGGGACTCGCCGGCGCCGGCGAACAAACCTGTTCCATAGATGGAATCGGCTTAACCAACGGCATGTATTTCCTGAGATGTACCGTTGAGGGTAAGAACACTGTAACACAGCGGTTTGTTTATCTGAAATAAGCCCTGGTCCCGCCGTTATACAGCCTTAATTGTTTCAGGGGGTTTGTCGGTCTGATAAGCCCCTGGGATTTTGTAGAAGAAAAACAAGTGCAAGATAGTATAATAATCATTCGAATATTATAAAAAATGCAAATTTTTTTCCTTCTTGTATTTTTCATTCAAAAGAATTGTTTAATTTTACGATATGAGAAAATGTTTTTCAATTGAGAAAAATCATATGTTAAATAACGATATCATTACTTATTCAGGTATTAGAGATAACCGCAATAGAGGTTCTGTTGGTAAGTTTTTACTTGATAATATTAACGTCAACTCTATCCTCTCCTTTGTATCTGCATATTTTACGATTTATGCTTACGATTCTTTAAAAAGAGAGTTAGACTGTATTAATAATTTGCGGTTTCTTTTCGGAGAACCAAAATTCCTCAAAACACTAGACCCTCAAAAATCAGATAAGAAATATTTCAAAATTGATGAGAATGGAATTAAACTTGAAAATGTTCTTGAACAAAAAAGAATAGCAAAGGATTGTTCAGATTGGATTCAGAATAAAGTGGAAATTAAATCCATTAAAAAAACGGGGTTACTTCATGGTAAAATGTATCATATTGATAATAATGGTGTTCACTCTGCCATAATGGGTAGCTCAAACTTTACGACAAGAGGTCTCGGTTTTTCAAATAATAGTAATATTGAATTGAATATCATTATTGATAGTGATAGAGATAGAAAAGATTTAAAAATGTGGTTTGAAGAATTATGGAATGATAAAGAATTAGTTGGTGATGTAAAAGATGAAGTTTTAGAATACCTTGCTCAATTATATGTCAATCATTCTCCGGAGTTTATTTATTATAAAACTCTTTTCCATCTTTTTGAAAAAGACTTAGAACATCAAAAGCATGGTACTATCCTGACTCAACAGCAACACCTTACTGATTCTCAGATTTGGAACACACTCTACGAATTCCAAAAGCATGGGGTAATAGGGGCAATTAATAAATTAAAACAGCATAATGGATGTATCATCGCAGATAGTGTCGGTCTGGGAAAAACATATGAAGCATTAGCAGTAATTAAGTATTTTGAACTGCAAAACGAAAGAGTTTTAGTTCTCTGTCCTAAAAAACTAAAAGAGAACTGGACAATCTATCAAGCATATCTTAATCATGATCTGAATATTTTTCAAAAAGACAGACTCGGATATACAGTACTATGCCATACTGACCTTAGCAGAGACACTGGTTTTTCGGGTGATATTGATATAGCTAATTTCAATTGGAGTGCTTTTGATTTGGTAGTTATTGATGAGTCACATAATTTTCGAAATGACACAAAAGGTAAGAACGAAAGAAAAAGCAGATACGAAAAACTGATGGATGATATTATTAAAAGTGGCAATAAAACAAAGGTCCTTTTGTTGTCAGCCACTCCGGTAAATACAAATCTCAAAGACATCAGAAATCAAATCAATTTTTTTACTGAAGGGGATGATGCAAGATTTTCTTCATCAATGGGTATTGATAGTTTAAAAGATACTATTGCTCAAGCACAAAGAGAATTTACTATTTGGGCTGATGCTAAAAATGAAATTGGTAACTCAAGAGACTTATTAGACAAATTGCCGCCCTCTTTCTTCAAGCTATTGGATGAACTTACTATTGCACGTTCGAGAAAACATATTTTAAGATATTATCAGAGTGAATTAGATAGGATTGGCGCTTTTCCCAGAAGAATGATACCAGTCTCCCGATCTACAGATATTGATACAATGGATATGTTTTTATCTTATGACAAATTAGATCATGAAATTGATGAATATAAACTTTCTTTGTTCAGTCCGTCAAAGTATGTATTGCCTGAGTTTTGGGAAAAATACGGCATAAAGAAAAAAGAAGAAGGTAAAAAAGGAGTTTATGGTGAAACTCTGACTCGTGAGAATTATCTTATTGGTATGATGAAAATAAATTTTCTGAAAAGATTGGAAAGTTCTGTTGAAGCCTTTGAAATTACAATGAAAAGAACTGTTGATAAGATAGTTGATTTAGAAAAGAAAATTACTGATTTTAAAGAAAGAAAGAAACGAGAAATAAATAAAATATCAATAAATCAGGAAGATACTGATGATATTGAACTTACAGATTTACAAGATAGAATAGGTATTCTTGAATACGATCTTGAACATATGGATCTCGAAGGATGGCTTAAAGATTTAAAGGAGGATAAAAGACAACTCTACAGCCTCTATAATGCAGCAAAAGATGTTACTGTAGAAAGAGATGCCAAATTGCAAGAGTTAGTAAAACTGCTTAAATATAAGATTGAAAACCCGAAAGTAAATAAAAATGGTATACCGAACAAGAAAGTACTGATTTTCACTGCTTTTTCAGACACTGCTAATTATTTATTCGATAGTCTTAACGAATGGGTAAAAAATGATTTAGGAACTGATATTGCTTTGGTAACCGGTTCTGGCAACAATAAAAGCTCATACAAACCACAAGGTTTCAAAAACCAAACTGAATTCAATCATATCCTGACTAATTTTTCGCCTGTTGCTAAAAACAGGATTAAAAATAAAACTATGCCACAAAATGGTGAGATTGATATACTTATTGCTACCGACTGTATCTCTGAAGGACAAAATTTGCAAGATTGTGATTATGTAATTAATTACGATATTCACTGGAATCCGGTAAGAATCATTCAAAGGTTTGGTAGAATCGACCGTATTGGCTCTTTTAACAATGAAATTCAAATGGTTAACTTCTGGCCAACTGAGGATTTAAATAAATATATAAATTTAAAGAATCGTGTTGAGTCGAGAATGGCTTTGGTTGATTTGACTGCAACCGGCGAAGATGATGTATTAAATGGTGAACAATTTCATGATCCACTGTCTATTGATGTAAAATACAGGGACAAGCAACTAATCAAATTGAAAGACGAAATTCTGGACCTTGAAGAGATGACTGAATCAATATCTTTTTCCGATTTCTCTCTGGAAGATTTTAGAATTGACTTAATGAAGTATATAGAAAATAACAAAAAATTGCTGGAAGAAGCTCCATTGGGGCTTTATTCTATAGTGCCCTCACCTTCGGGACAATATAGAAATATAATTAACTACAAGGATATTGAGGAAAAAGCAAAGGCTGTAATCCAGCCTGGAATTATCTTTTGTTTGAAACAGAAGGGTGAAACTAAAGGCAATGAACTGTTAAACCCTTTGCAACCATACTTTTTAGTTTATATCAGATATGATGGTACAACAAGATTCAATTATGTTCATGTAAAACAGATATTAGAGACCTATCGTATTCTATGCAGCAATATATCTGAAGCGATTGAAACACTGTGCAACCTGTTTGATGAAGAAACTGAAAACGGCAAAATAATGGATCAATACACCGATCTTTTACATAAAGCCGTTAATTCAATCGTTGGCACTTTTAGAAAAAAAGCTGGTGCCAGTCTGTTTACAAAAGACGGTATCTTACCTGCGATAAAAAAACAACTGAATGACTCTGACGATTTTGAACTTGTTACTTGGTTAATAATAAAATAATAGGGCAATTCAATGGGTGAACATATTATTCTTCAAAATATCGAATCAAAAATTAAGGCTTTTCAGTCCGGTTCTCTTAAGCAGAATACTCTTGATTTCTTTAGCGCTCTTGGTTATGAAAGTCCACGTCAGATGGAGCTATTTGAAAACAAACCGGACCGTTTTTTAGAGTTTCTTTCGAATAATGATTTTACCTTAAATGAAGAACAGTCGAAAGTAGAGGAATGGAAATCGGTTGATTTGGTAATGCAACTAACAAATGAAGAAATTAATTTTGATTTTGAAGAATGGAGTAAACAGGACTCGACCAATTTTAAATCATATCTTATTCTTGCTATTGAATTAGCAGGTCAAAACTACACCAATTCGACTCTTTCAAGTATCACAAGAACTATTAACAAACTATTTCCAAATCCCGTTTTTGTTCTTTATAAGTATGATTCATATCTCACTTTTTCCTTGATTGAAAGAAGACC
This sequence comes from uncultured Hyphomicrobiales bacterium, assembly GCA_964634885.1. Lineage (GTDB taxonomy): Bacteria > Bacteroidota > Ignavibacteria > Kapaibacteriales > UBA2268 > DAINRZ01. The sequence goes on from CAZWLN010000051.1 coordinate 12,071, forward strand.
GCATAAGAGAAACAGTAATAAGGATGTTCTGGAAAAAGTATCGCAGATTCATAATATTAATATTAACAAACCCCATACCGGGCATATTCACATCCTTAATTCATTCTCGCTCGATTCCATCACGAAGGAATCGAATAAAAACAAACTATCGAACTTTAGAGAATTGCATAATGGATGGAGCAAAGTATTAAACACAGAAGTTTTAAATGATAAGTTTTATAAAGAATATCAAAAATTGTTGAATGGTCTCGTTAATGAAGTATATTCTAAATATCACAAGGAACGCGGGACATTAATACCCTCAACTATTCATCAAGGTGTGCTCAATCTGATGAATAGAATAATGTTTATTTATTTCCTACAGAAGAAAAACTGGCTTGCCGGTGACGAGAACTTTATTTATCATTTTTGGAAGAAATATCAGACTTCACGGCTTCGGCAAAATACTTTCCATTCAGATTGGTTGAATACACTTTTTTTCAATGCTTTTAATAATAAATTCTGCGGGAATAAAGATGAGAGTATAACAATAGCAGTTTTAGCCGAGAATTTCGATGTTACAAGCTTCCCCTATCTCAATGGCGGCCTGTTTACAAAGCATGATGAATACGATTTCTTCACACTCGAAGATATATGGTTTACTAAATTATTCGAGTTCTTTGAATCTTATATTTTCACAATTTCTGAAGAGACACCACTCGAAATAAATCTGGAAATCAATCCCGAACTTCTCGGGAGGATGTATGAGGGAATGGTCAGCAGAACCGATATTAAAGAAGAAGAAGGCGAACATGGAATTGTTTATACAGAGAAAGCAGAAATCAACTTCATGGTTCGTAGATCGTTCGTCGAAGTAATCAGCCAGAAATCAAACAACAAATACTCCCGCGAATTCATCTACAAATTTGTGTTTGACCCAATTGACGAAAAGTTAAAATTACTAAAAGAATACAAAACAAAAGGTGAAGAACTTATTGAACTGATTATGTCTGTCACCTCTTGCGACCCGGCTTGTGGTTCCGGCTCTATGCTCTTAGGCGTTCTTCAACTGCAAATGGAACTGATCAGGGCTGTTAGAAAGTATTTAAACCTGGAATTAACACCAAAAGAAGACTATCACATAAAGAAACAATTAATTTCCGATTGCATTTACGGAGTTGATATTAAAGAATGGGCTGTCAGAATTGCCGAACTCAGACTTTGGCTCTATATGATTTCAGAAGCCGAGTTTGATGATACCGATGAATTACAACGAGAGCCTTTATTGCCCAATTTGGACTTCAAATTGAGAACCGGAAACAGCCTATTGCCTAAATTCGGGAATATTGATTTCGATTTTCATTCCCTACTTTCGGGCCGTAAGAAAAATGAAGGTTCTGGTAAGAAATTGTGGGACTTTATTAAAAAGAAAAAGTCCTTCATTAAAAACGAATCGACAGGCGAATCGGAAGACGAATCGACATACGAGAAACTAAAAGAAGAAGAGATGACTGTGTTTAAGGAAGTAATTCAAGAGCAGTTGATTGTACTTACTAAGAAAATCACTTCACCGAACGTCGTATCAAACATTTGGAACGAAGCGGAGGAGACAGTTAGCACTGAAGTTGAATCGTTAAAGACAGAAATTGAAAAACTCGAAATTTTAGATTCTAAAATAAGAAATGAAAACCGTCTGCCTTTCAGCTATGACTTTGACTTTATGGAGATATTTCAAATTCAGGACGATCCGGGATTTGACCTGGTAATAGGCAATCCCCCCTATATTAGACAGGAAGATATTTTACCACCGGAAGACCCCGAATACATAAAGTATTTGCTACAAGACGACAAGAAAGATGAAAAAACTGAAGTTAATAAAAAGCTAAAAGAAGAATTAAACAATAAGGTATATGAAAATTATCCCTTCCTGAAAACAAAAATCTCAACAATAGTTGACGGAAAGAAGAAGCAAATTCCAATTTATGGAAACAAAGTTCCCGGCAGAAGCGACATTTATGTCTATTTTCAGTTACTATGTCCAAGGCTGCTCAATTCTAAGGGGACTCTGTGTTTCATCATTTCAAATTCATGGCTCGATGTTGAATTTGGCTCTTTTGTACAGAATTTTTTACTGAAACATTCGAATTTGTACGCTGTCTATGATTGTAACGTAAGGTCTTTCGATGCGGCAGTAAATACAATTATATATCTTCATTCTGCTCTTAAAAACGCAGATAAAAGAATATCTGAATCTGCAATCAAGCAACATAAACCGAGCGACAACATTGTTCGGTTCATCATGAACAAAATGGACTATTCGGAATTCGGGCGGTTTTCCGATTTTGTGATGGAGCAGGAACATTGCAATTCCAATACCTTCAGAGAACTGTACAGAGTGCTTCCGCTATCTCAAAAACAACTTTTTGAAAATGGATATGAGGATGAAGAAAAAATATTTATTGGTGATAAATGGGGCGGCAAGTATTTAAGAGCGCCTGAAATTTATTATATAATATTGGAATATGCATATAAAAATAATCTGATAAATAAACTATCAAATTATTTTGAAGGGGAAAGATATTTAAATACTGGTGGTGCTGATGGTTTTTTTGTAATTACAGCCTTAGAAGATATTGGAGATAAACTACATAAAATCAAGAATGTTAAAATCATTAAGAAGAATAGTAATTCATTTGAAGGAATAATAGAAAGTAAATATCTTAAACCAATAATTAAAAATTATACCAAAACGAATAAGTCAATTGAAATTTCAGGTTATGATGCTCATTGTTTAGTTATTCAAGATGAACCTTCTGATAATTTATTAAATTATATTAATTGGGCAGTAGATCAGGGATATAATAATCGCTCTGCTGTAAAATTACAAACCCCATGGTATAAGCCCACAAATCAAATGATTCGTTCTGCAACAATACTCGTTCCTCGAAGTTTTAATGATACTTTTGTTATTCATTTTAATCCACTTAAATATCTTTCTTTGAGATTTTATCGGCTTCACAACAAAACAGATATTGATGATACTATCTTGATAACGTATTTAAACTCAACAATGATAAATCTTTTTCAAGAAGTTCTAGGTAATAAATCTTTAGGATTAGGTGCATTGGATTTTTTCATGGCTGATTTTCTTTCAATGGAAGTACCAGTAATTTTGTCAAATAAATTCAATGAAATTCTAAAATCATTAAAGAACCGTAATATTAATGATGTTTTTATTGAACTCGGCTTCGATCGAACAAAACCAATACGTGAACAAGAGCCTAATCCCCTGCCGGACAGAAAAGAACTTGACGACATTATCTTTGACGAACTCGGCCTCACTCAGGAAGAACGCAAGGAGGTTTACTGGAGCGTAGCCGAACTTGTTAAACAAAGAATAGACAGAGCCGGGAGCAGGTAGTTTAAAGAATGCTTCCCTCCCCCCTACAATTTTGTAATTTATTCAATAAGTGGTAATTTTACTTTTGGGTTCCGGCAATTTTTAAAATAACTGTGATTGCATGGATAAATTAAAAATTGACGGGCCGGGAAAGATCAACATGTATGAAAATGGCGCTGCAACGCTCGCTGTTTGGTGAAAATCATGATGTAAACGGTTCGTTGACTGTTTACATTGTTTTTTTAAAAGGTATGGATTATTGAAAAGAGAGGTCGCAATGGCAATAAGAATCGGCATCAACGGTTTTGGAAGAATCGGCAAATATGTTTTCCGGCTGGCTGTGGAAACACCGGGAATCGAAGTTGTTCACCTGAACGACAGCAAGATGGATACACGCCTGATGGCACACCTGCTTAAATACGACAGCGTCCACCACAGGTTCGGCGCCGACATCGGCTTCGACGAGAACCACCTCTACGTCAACGGCTCAAAGATCGCCGTTACGAACAGCGCTTCGCCTTCGGAAATACCCTGGCAACAGTCCGGGGTCGATGTTGCTGTGGATTCCTGCGGCAAATTCAAGGAACGGAAGACTTTACAGGGACACTTAGACAACGGGGTTAAAAAGGTAATCCTGAGCTGCCCGCCTGCTGACGGCTCCATCGACAGGACAATCGTCATGGGCGCAAACCACACTGAGATAGCCCCGACGGACAGGATCATCTCCAACGCTTCCTGCACCACCAACTGTGTAGGAATCATGCTCAAAGTGCTGAGGGATGAGTTCGGCATCAAAAGGGCGTTCATGAATACCGTCCACCCTACTACCAACAACCAGAACATCCAGGACGGGTTCCATTCGGACTACCGCCGCGCCCGCTCGGCAATAAACAACATAATACCGACAACTACCAGCGCCATTAAAACGATACATATAATTTACCCGGACATGAAGGATATATTCGACGGCTTCGCCACCAGGGTGCCCGTAGCAGACTGCTCCTTCGTCGAGCTGACCGCCCAATTGAACAAAAATGTAACAGTCGGTGAGATCAACGACGCTTTCAGGAAGCATTCCACCGGCGCCCTAAGGGACTACCTCGAATACTGTAACGAACCGATTGTCAGCACCGACGTAAACAACAACACCCACTCCGCTGTCTATGACGAGTTGGCAACGAAAGTCATCGGCGGAGACCTGGTCCAGGTACTGGCATGGTACGACAACGAAAGCGGCTACTCTGCAAGGATAATCGACCTGGCAAAGTATATTTCTTAAAAAAAGCGTAACGTGATTTAACCTACCGAAGGTTCCGAACCTTCAGATGGTTCCCGACTTGCGAGATGGACTCCACCTCGCAGGTGGAGTCCATCTAGAAGCTACCGGAACGGAGCAGATTGTCTCTTTCTTTATCCGGCCCACGCCATAAATGACGTGGCTATTGAGAGGGGAAAGCCGCTTTGGTTCTACTTCTTCTGACTTTACAAACTTTATAAACTTTATAAACTAATTAACCCCATCCCGGCCTTCCCCAAGGGGAAGGAGGAAGAAGCACGGACTTTTTTTCTTCTTTCTTTACAAACTTTATAAACTTTATAAACTAATTAACCCCATCCCGGCCTTCCCCA
>CAZWLN010000051.1:17178-32907 GCA_964634885.1 uncultured Hyphomicrobiales bacterium
TTATCCGGCCCACGCCATAAATGACGTGGCTATTGAGAGGGGAAAGCCGCTTTGGCTCTACTTTTTCTGACTTTACAAACTTTATAAACTTTATAAACTTTATAAACTTGACGAACTGATTAACCCCATCCCGTCCTTCCCCAAGGGGAAGGAGAAAGAAACCTGAACTTTTTTCTTCTTTCTTGATGAACTTTACAAACTTGATGAACTTTACAAACTTGATGAACTTGACAAACTGAAGAAGTCCAACCACCCCCTGCCCCCTCCTTATCCAAGGAGGGGAAAATCGCTCTGGTTCTGCTTCTTCTTACATTTAGAATTTCTATTTCAGAATTCAGAATTAGCTGAGCCCTGAATGGTTTGAGACAGGTCTGAGACCTGTCTCTACGAGTATATATACCGTAGGATGAGGGGAAAGCCGCTCCGGCTCTGCTTTTTCTTATATTCAGCATTGGCTACGCCGGTCTCGCTACGCTCGGCTCAGAATTCAGAATTCAGCATTCTTTACGAACTTGATGAACTGGAGGAACCCCTGTCCAGCCTGTAAAAGGCTGCAAACGCAACGCCGTAGCACAGGAAACCGACCCAGTAGGTGGTACTGTTACCGGAACTCATGGCAATTACCACTGCAAGTACAGAAGCACAAACGGAAGCGGCGCCGTTCATACCCCAGAGCCAGGACGCCAGGGACGGAACCGTACTCGATACTGTCTTCATGCCCAGTGGGAACGCCATGCCCATGAAAAACCCCAGAGGCAACAGCACACAAACGGACGACACGATCCTGACGGGCGTCGTGGAGCTTTGCAAAGCCGAGACAAAGAAAGGTGTAATAATTCCAAATCCAATGAGAATAACCAACAGGGTACCCATCGGGATGTATTTATCGCTTTTCCGGGAATTAACAGCAAACCGTTCTGATACTAAGCTTCCCAGGCCGCTCGACAACAGCAGGGCAAACATGACAACCGACAATCCGTAAACGGGGTGGCCGAGGAATACGATCAGCCGCTGCATCTGCGAAATTTCTATGAACATGAACCCGAACCCGATGCCCATGAAATAGAGGAAGAATGGAAGGCTCCCTTTGAGCGATGTATTCTTTGAACCTAATTTCAACGGCACGATAATACACAGAATTGTCAGCAGCAGAACTACAAAAATCAGAGCGCCGAGCACGAGCACTGCTTTGTAATTGTGCGTCAGCCCTTCAGCGTTCCACGATGAGGGATTGAAAACGTCCTTCAAACGCAATAAATGGAAGAAGTACGGATTGTCGTCGGTCGGCGGAGCAATGTTCAGGGGATAGTCCCCGGTGAATTCCTCAAGCCTGTCCGATGTCAGCGCCAGGTAAACCGGATCCTTGCAAACCCTTGGACTCATGACGATGTCGAATTCCAGTTTTTTACAGGCGCTTTCAAGCGAGTCGATGTCGGCGCCGGAAAAGGGGGTGATACTTGCCAGCAGGGTTCCGACACCCTCATCCTTGTAATTGGGGTTGCCGCTGCTGTCAGTACAATTCCTGACAATGAGTATATGCTGCCTGGGATCGCCGACACCTGCCTCCTTCAGCGCTGAAGCTGCCAGGGCAGTCAAACGGTACATCTCCGCGTTTTTATCTTTGAAATACCATCTTGAAAATGAGATAATACCGCCGGGACTGAGTTTCTTAATCATTATATCCCAGGCTTCCATGGTATAGAGTGAATTCTCGGTCATGACGAAAGCGCCGGCGGCAGTAGCAGCCCATGTGTCGATGAGCGATACCTGTATGATGTCATACTTCTTATCAGACCGGGCAATGTAACTGCGAGCCTCGTCGTTAACGAAACCGACATTCGGGTACCTGTCGAGGTGGCCCGTATAATCGCCATAGGGCCCGTTAATAGCTCCGATGATGTTCTCGTTGATTTCGACGGCTTCGATTGATTTCTGGCCGAACATCAGCGCCGACAACACATCTCTTCCGGCTCCCGCCCCAACGATCAACATTCTACCGTTATTCCTGATATAGTGTACAATGTTGGTAACGTCATACCTGAGATGGTCAACTTTGTCGAAATTACCGCCGAATTTTGTCATAAAGGTTGCGGCTGAACCGTCGATGTCCAGTCCTTTCTGTTCTATTGTCCTGTCCTTTGGGAAAACCGGGCTGATACCCCAGCCGAATATCTTCTTGTATTTCTCATCGTCCCTGTAAATTTTGATCCTGGAAAAAGAATTCCACTTCTCGTACTCCGACGGGCTGTCGTGCTCGCCCTTAACGAAAGGCAGCCTGATCAGCGGTTTCTGTTCATTGGCAAGATAGGAGTTTACGACGATGAACGCCAAAAGGCAGACCGAAAGGATTGCCGAAAACCTGACAATCCTTTTACTGGTACCGATTGCAAAAAGAAGGGCTCCAAGGGAAGCAAAGAATGCCGTTACCAACACAGTAGTAGGGCCGTCGCCGGTGAAGTCCAGGACAAAAATCAGTGCAATGCAGCCGATGGCAGCGCCGGCAAGGTCAAAAGCATACAATTTCCCGACCTTACCGGGAAATTTGGTTAATACCAGGGTAACGGCAATTCCGCTGAAGATGAAAGGGATGGATATCATGAAATAATTCAGCCCTATGGAATATACCGAAACCAGGTCGCCACCTCCGGCGAAAGGAATTGACAGATGGGTTAAAAATGATATTATTATAGTTAATGAGAACAGCAGTGAACAAAGGGACAAACGGGAAAAAATCTTTTCCTGAGTGAAGTATTTCGGCAGGAGGTAGATCAGGCAGGCGCCGGCAGTCATGCCGAACATGCCTATTGAAATCGCGACAAAGGCGAAGTGGTACCACATCGTTACCGAGAAAATCCTCGTCAGGAGCATCTCATACATCAATGTAGAGAGAGTAACGAAAAACAATCCGAAATACAGGTTTTTCTTATCCATACTAAACAAAAGAATTTAAACAAAGTCAATTACATAAACCTCTAAAATGCTTCTTTTTTTGGAAACAACAAATATTCTATCTTCAAAAAATGAAAATAATATTCAATTACAGAACAGAAATGCATTTTAAAAATAGAAAATTCCATTTCAGGGTTCAATTCCGAGGATCAATAACGGTACAGGTGGATTGCTTCTTCCATGTCTTAAAACATTATAGACTTCACCTTCAAAATAAGCAATACCGCTACTCATTTGTAATTGCATTTTTTTTGTGGGCAGTACCTCAATACCAAGGTTAATCACACCGCCTGAATAGAATAGGAGGTGTTTCACAAATAAATCAAAAGCAACGAAAGCGTACTTACCAAACTGAACTTCAACTGCGATCTGATCTTTTACAAAGTCAGTCTGCTTGTATGAATTCAAAGGGTTTTCTATTCCTTTGGAAATAAGGAATTCTTTTTGTTCATTATATGATAGAGTAATTAACTCAGGTAACAGATTTTGATCGGTAGTAATATAATAACTATAGCGCGATTCTTTCCACCCGATTTTATTGAATTTTTCTTTAAATTCACTATTTAAACCAGTAGGGCTGTATAGCATTTTTCCGGCCATTGTTTTCTCTTTGCTTTCCTTAGTCATAAACCTGGAAGCATCAATACTTTGAATGACCTCGACAATTTCATTGTATAAATCCTTTTGATGGACAATTAGGAATTCTTCACCATTTAGATGCGAGTATTTCTGTGCAATGTTCATTATTGGAAGTTACCTGCCGTTATATTTATTATTTATACTATCAATGTCAAGTTGGAGCCATTGCTTCGGTACCTGAGAAACCTTGTCTTTGCCTGATGGTTCATGAATAGGCTTATTGATGGGCCTGAATTTTAGCCTGCCTTCGTAAAGGTCATCGATTCTTTGCTGTGCAATGTTGCAGTATTCAGTTTCCTTTTCAATTCCTAAGGAATTCCTGTTATTTTTCATCGATGCAATTAACGTTGAACCAACCCCGGCAAATGGGTCAAGGACCCAACTGTTTTCTTCTGTGAGAGCAAGCACACAACGTTCGACCAATTCGATTGGGAACTGACATGGATGTATAGTTTTTTCAGGATGATTTGACTTCACATTTGGTATGTTCCACATAGCTGTTTCCCAATCATTTGTCACTATCTCCCATATATCGCTCGGATTTTTTCCTAAAGGATTACCTGACGGCAAGCCTTTTTTCTCTCCCTTAAAATGCAATTTACCGGGATATTTTGACGGTACCCTTACTTGGTCAAGATTGAAAATATAATTGTCAGTCTTACTGAACCATAGTATTGTTTCATATCTTCCGCTAAATCTGTTAGACGCATGCAAACCATGGCCAAAATGCCAGATAATACGGTTCCGAAGTTTCAATCCAAGTTTTTTAAAAATAGGATAATAGTATATATCTAATGGGAAAACTTCACCTTTATCAACGTAATTGCCAACCTGCCAACACAGATTGCCCCGTTCGGAAAGTGTTCTGACAAGTTCATTAATGATTGCCTCCTGCGTTTCAAGGTATTTTTCAATGCTGAGTTTTACCTCATAAGATTTTCCCACATTATATGGAGGGGAGGTAATTATTAAATCAAATTTTTCTTTTGGTTCATTTTTTAGAATTTCAAGACAATCAGCATTTTCAATTCTGTATTCTATCCCAGGATTAATATATTCGAATAGTGGCTCTTTTACTTCCATATTATGCTCAATTTTTCTATATTTTCTTATATTTTATAGTTGTGTAAAATCCCATAATTAAACAAGTTCAATTATTACGTATTAAAAACCATATACCCAAAATTACAAAATATCTATAAAATAATTTTACTTTCTATGTTAATATTTCATCTTTTCCTTATGTATCTATTGAATTATGGCAATGTGCTCATTACTAATTCTCTGACTTTATAGTGTCTAAAATTACATGTATCCCATCACTGTAAATAACTTTTGCTAATCTGCGGAAAAAGCTGTAATTATGTAATAATAAATAGTACTAAGTAGTTAACGGACATATTATGAAAAAAATCTTTACTTTGTTTTTTACAGCGCCTCTTCTTATTTTCTTCATTCATACCGACATCTATGCCCAGGACATCCAACTTCCCGCTCCCTGCAAGATTGGGAGAATGTCCGTGATGGAAGCGCTGAGCCTGCGTTCCAGCGCCCGCGAATTCAAGTCGGAAGAACTGCCGCTGCAAATGCTTTCAGACATGCTATGGGCTGCCGACGGCATCAACCGCTCAAACGGCAAACGAACGGCTGCCACCTCCCACAATACCTTAGATATGGATGTCTATATCGCCCTCAGGTCGGGAATATATTATTACAATCCGACAAATTACAAACTCCAGCTCATCAAGGCGGGCAATTACATGGCGCAGACCGGTTCGCAGGACTTCGTGGCTACAGCCGCCCTCAACCTCATTTTTGTATGCAATATGTCGAAGCTGTCAGCTTCTTCCGACAATGAGAAATATATGCTGGCGGGGATACACACGGGATTCATCTCACAGAATGTCTATCTTTACTGCGCTTCTGTCGGCTTAAATACTGTCGTAAGGAGCACTTTCCCGCTTTCAACTCTTACAACGACGATGGGCCTGGTGTCCGACCAGTTGATTGTACTCTGCCAGACAGTTGGATTCAAGCCTTAGGCTTCGGTTGTGGAATTAGTTACCTGTTCAGTATGACCTTATAGACACGGTTATGTTCACGGTTTCTTAGTACCAGTAAATACACTCCGTTAGCAAAATTGTCAACCCGTATCACGGTCAGCCCGTCCCCTGTCTCAATCCCTGCCGGCAGGGCCTCATTACCGTAAATATCATAAACCGCAGCACGGCTTTCACCTTCGTCGCTGACCCGGATTGCATTCCCGTCAGTAACAACGATGCTTTTCAAAGTCTGTACGCTTTCTTCCTCAACAATGTTCGGTTCCAGAGTAAAAAGCCAGGTCTCATTGTTCATGAACGGCCATTCGCCGTCGAAACCGCCGAACATCAGCAGCCTGCCGTCCCCGACATTTACTATTGAGTGCATGAACCTGCCTGAAGGCCTGCCGGGGCCTTCGAGCTGTACCCAGGAGCTGTCTTTCAGGTCGAACAGCAGCATCCTGTCGTAATCAGTACCTTCGATACAGCCGCCCCAAAAAGCAGCCATATCCTCACCAAGCTTAGCCATGGATGATGAGTGCAGAGGCCCCGGTTTATTGTCCCGGGCAATCTCACCCCATTTCTTATTATTATCACTATAGAGCCATGTATCGTTTATCGTACTGCAGCCGCTCCTCCCTCCGAACATCAGGACGAGACCGGAATACATCTGAGTAAAATTCATTGCGCTGCATTCCGGGGGCATATCGCCCTGTACCGGCGTCTCTTCCCAATTGAGTTCGCCCAGATCGAAGGCCCAGGTGTCGTTGGTGTCGGCAGCACCGGCAATCTCCCCGCCGAAGAGCAGAACCCTGCCATCATACAGCTGGGCCATGCCGCAGTTCCTTCTCGGTGAAGGATTATTCGAAGCGTTAACTTTAGCCCATTGCATTTTTTCAAGGTTGAAGAGCCAGGTGTCGCCATACCTCGTACCGCCGTTCCAGCCACCGAACAACAGTACTTTATCCGGCGCAATCCGCGCCATGGCCTGGCAGCTTCTTGCCGTGGGCTTACTGCTCCCTGTAACCTGAGTCCAGGTATTGAGGCTGCAGTCATATATCCATGTATCGTTCATCGCCGTACCGTTAGTGTCACAGCCTCCGAACAGCAAGGCTTTGCCTTCGCCAATCTCCGCCATGGAGTGGCCGGCCCTTGCCGGCGGCGAGGCCGGAGGCTGAAGTCGTGTCCAGTCGCCCGACTGGGAAAAGCAGACAGAATTAAGTAACAGAAAGACAAAACCAGATAAATACTTTATCATTGTTACCTCAGTAATGAAACGAAGTCTTTAAAGAACGACAATATTACTTAGTAAATATATGCAATTTATCGTTATTAATAAAGAGAAACAGACAAGACGCCCCGTGTGAGCGTCTTTTTCAGGTTTGTGTGCCGGTTTGAATCCGGTTGAAAGAATGAATTCCATTGAAGTGAAAGAATATCATGCTATTTCGATAGATTTCTTTTTGGTTTTTGGGACGGCGTTGATGATTGCCCTTAAAGCATTATTAACCTGGTCTGATGTCCTGAAAACCCTGCGTATATCCGGTTCCAGTTTAACAAATCCTTCCTGTTCAGCAAGAAGCGGGGCAAATCTGTTATTTTTTGCTTTACTATAATCAAAATCATAATGCTCAGACAGCTCATCCTGATCCTTATCGATTTTATATGTTTTCTTCATGTTTTTTCCTTTCTTTTTTATTAGCTAAACGAGCACTGATAATTCTTATTTTTTTCTTAGCGTGTATAAACGGGATAAACTATTTTTATAAGGGGGATTTATGTAGCTTTATTCTATAAGTATATAGTCACTTTTGATAAGGAAATGATTGTCCCCCCTTTAAATTAATTATACCAAAATGTCGAAATTTAAATCATTTGTTTGATAATTCATTTTTTTATATATTATTAAAATGTATCCAAATGTTTTTGTCAATTTTGTTTAAAATTTGGAAGATGTACATTGACAACGATTAGTTATACAAGTCATGGAGCTTCAAGAAGACTCTTACAAGAAGAAGTCGCAGTTTGTTGTTATAGTTGTGGCAACTCTTTTAATGTCAAAGAAGATTACTTCAATTACGATACCGTGGGAGAGAATGAAATCGCAGGCGATCTATATTTTGATTGTCCACATTGTAAAGAAAAAATAGATATATGGTTCAGGCGTATAACGAAGCCCAATAAGAAATATGAATATGTTCATGTCGGAACTAACGGTGCGGAATTAGTTAAAGGATTTGGTAAAGAGGCAGAAGTTAAAGCACTAAATCAGATTAGTATTATTCGCAAAATATTCTGTGAAAAATTAATTGAGTTAATAGCTTCCAATCCAAAGTACCTACAGGATATAGAATGGAGAGAACTAGAGCATCTTCTATCAGTTGCTTTTGAAAAAATCGGTTTTGGTGTTGAGCTTACGCCATCAAGTAAAGACGGTGGTAAGGATATTGTTCTAACTTGTCGTATAAAAGGAGACGACCGTATATATTTTGTTGAAGTAAAACACTGGAGATCGCAACAGAAAACAGGTAAAGAATACATAAAAGATTTTTTCAATGTAATTGTAAATGAAAAAGTAAGTGGTGGGCTCTTTCTTTCAACGTATGGGCTGTCTAAGAATGCAATAGAGTCACTAACCAGCATTGATAGAAGATTATTGAAATTAGGTGATGAAAGTAAGATTGTAGCAGTTTGTAAAACATATATTAAGACGCAAGAAGGTCTCGTTATTCCAGAGGAGTCGCTTGTCGATATTTTATACGAATACACGAACTAATAATAAAACGTAAATCCATATAATAAAGCTCTTAAGGAACCGGTAATAATGATGGGCTTTTTATATTAATGAATGAATATAATATAGCGACTTCTGTATTCTCGTGCATAATTGTATCCCGGCCCCTAATCTCAACCGTAAGTTCTAACTTTATTTCAACTCAATAATATTCTATTTGAAATAAACATAATTCACAATTCTCACTTAAAACCCGCCAATAGCTACAATAGTAAGAACAAAAAATCTGTAAGTCGGATTTACAGAAATGAAAAAAGGCAGGAATTTCGAATCAACGTAAACTCATGCCTTTTTTTTCCTTTGTGCCCGGAACAGGACTTGAACCTGCACCCCCGTCCGGAGACTACACCCTGAATGTAGCGCGTCTGCCAATTCCGCCATCCGGGCAACTAAGATTACAAAATTACGAATTTTTTTCTATTCTGCCAATTTCTTTTTGAAAAAGTAGAAATTTGCCCTCGAAGTATTATCGGGGTCTGCCGGATCGTATTTATAACGGTTTTCAACCACCTCTTCCAGTTCCCAGTCCGGGAAGCGTTCTTCAACCCACGGCAGGAAGCGGCGGTGCTTCACATGGTAATCCCAGGGGAGGTCTTCGTTGCTGCTGTAGATGATTACATATTTCTCCCCTGCCGTGAACAGGTCTGCCAAATAGCCCTCTAAGACGCTGTCCTCGACGAGGTGATAGACTACATCGAGGGACAGTGCAAGTTCGGCCCTGTATTCCGGGTTGCCGCCGTGAATCATGGCTGAGTCATAGACGTAGAAACTCTTTGACGGGTCGTCCCGGTACATCTCCTTACACTTGTTGACGGCAGTAACCGAGACGTCGAGGCCGACATAGCGGGGGTAGGAGGCGGACTGAAGCTGGAAGCCGTCGCCGCATCCCAGCTCTATGACCGTTTTAATATCTTTTTCAATTACAAACCTGTTTACAATCTCCGACTTGAACGCTGCCAGCCTGTTGTATGAACCGGAACCGGAGTTACCGCCCCGGGAATAGCGCTTCTCCCAGTAATCGGCCGACCCGGGAAAGAACACGTTCCTCCGCCTGACATAGTTCTTTATTCTCGTGAAAATACTGCTCATAATAACTGCCATTTGTTCAAAATAATACCGCTGACGCCCGGAATGAATCCGTCGATTACCGGACACTATTACAGAGTCAAAACTACGAAAAAATGAGGTAATTGGGAAACGATAGTAAAGGAGGATTCTCACTGCTTCTCCCCCGTCAGAGCCAACTGGCCGCAGGCAGCTTCGATGTCGCTGCCGAAGCTGTGTTTGAGGCTGTTAATTACCTTCTTGTAAAAAATTAATAATAATCGGTTGATGAAATTTTAATGTAATACTCTGGATACAGTATTCAAAGACATTACAATAAAACCCTGAAATCATTCATTACTCTTTTGTTGCCCCAGTTCTGTAAGAATCCAATTTCTTTCTAATCAGCGCACCAGGATCGATCAGAGGAAGAATAAACTTGTTTAAGTAGCTGCCCTGGGTTTTTGCAAAGACAATACCCCGGATTGAAGAATAGGTAATCCTTACCAGATTAATCAATAACTCATCGGGAATGTGAACGGCCTCATTCCTGATTTCAACAACATTTTTCATATCTTTAATGACAAAATCTGACAGTACAACAAGTTCGAGTAATGAGATCAAACTGCCTTTCAGGTCATATTGGTATCCAAGAGAAAATATTACCTGAAACCCGTTTTGCTCCATATTAAAAGCAAAATCAATATTGGTTCCCACTTTAAGATTTTGAGTATCGAAGCCCGTTGTAATATCGATGCCCGGCTCGATCAGGTTAAACCTTCTGATGCTCATTCCATTGAATGTATAGGAAATTACATCAGTTTTTTTTTCCGGTTTAACAGAATTCTTCTTTATTGCTTGTTTCATAGTGTATTTTCTCAATTTCTTGATAATTTGATTTTACATCATATTTCAATTCATGGCTGTTTGTTTCCGTTTCAATGGTTCTTATTCCTGCATCCGGAGGAATATTCAGTTGTATATTGATGCTTACGGAGTCTTCATCATGGAGCTTTCCCAGAATGTCCAAATACAGTATTTGGTCGAAATCATAGAATTTTACCCTCGGTATCTTTCCTGTAATCATTGCTAATTCTACATACTTTGAAATCCTGTGGTCAAACTCGCCGTTAAGTATTTGAGAAACATATCCCTTCGTAACGCCAAGCTTTTCTGCCAGCTCTTTTCTGGAAATATTATTTTTTTTCATGTATTCATCAATGAGCTTGTAGAGTTCGAACTGGATTTCTCCTGTCCAATACTCATTACTCTTTAGCAATTCTTCCCTATTCATGACTATTCTCCCTTCGATTCAAGGTATTCCACGACAATATTCCTGAAATGTCCGATGTCTTTCTTTTGGCTTTTCTTGCAGCCACCGGTTACAACAACGTTCCCTTCCATTCTGTCAATAAAATAGTACACCCTGAGGTTCCTCGTTTTAATTTCACATTCAGTTATATTCTTCAACCCGCCTTTTAAAACCCTGAACTGCTTTTCAGGTAATTTTTCCTTTCTCGACAACAAATCCATTCTATGATAGATCGTATTCATCTCTTTGTCGTAATTCTTCCTTGCCTCGTCTTCAAACTCTTCAAATTCACAAACACTGCCTTTCACAAGTTTATAGAATTTCACTTCACCTTTGACGGCGTCAATTTCTATTAACGCAAATTTACTCATAATAGTTTACTTATTACTAAACTTTTTGAATATTTTTGAACTTCAATAAAATTTTTTCAGAAATATCAACACTGTAATTTAATGATAATAAAGAAATTAACAAAGAGTAAAATCAATCATATTATTTTACTTCTTCTCCCCCGCCAGAGCCAACTGGCCGCAGGCAGCGAGAAGTTCATTTTCGTTGAAGAAATCGTTTATTTCCTTCACTACGCCCGCAGATCAATCAATGCGAACAATCTTCTTCAAACTCTTGCGGTTTTCGAAGGTTAACTGAAGGAAATAAATGCCGTTGCCGACCGAACCTGTATTGAAAGTCAAGCCGGCGCCATCTGTATAAAAATCGGATTTTTCTATTATTTTCTCGCCCACAGCGTTGAAAAGCTCTGCTTTTAGCAGTCGGCCACCGTTGTTTTCGCATTTAACCGATATTTTGTCATCGAACGGGTTGGGGTAAACCGTTACGCCGTCGCCGCCGTCAGCATGATAGTATTCTTCAATACCTGTTATTCCGTCATTTTTCAGCATCATCAGGGCGCCGTCGTAGAGGCCCACGGCGATTGATTCGTTGTCCGGTGAAAATGCGGCAATATAAGGTACGATATGGTGGTAATGTATCCAGTATTTTTCAGGATAAATGAAATTTTTTCTCCTGATATAATCGTTCATATCATATTTTTTTATCAAATTACCATTTTGAAAATTAAATTTGTTGAAATATTCATCGTTCTGAGGATATATCTGCCCGAAAACAATAAATTTTTCATCTTTTGATATATCAGCATAACTATACTTATAGTCGATAGAAAAATTGTTGAGATACTTATTTTCAGGTATGTTATATATAAATGACCTGCTGATAATATATTTCGAGTTATTAAATTCCAGGATTGACATACCATTTGAAGTACCCTTAAATATTTGGTCCTTAACGGGAGCATCCTGGCTGATGTACCATTCGTAAAGCCCCATTGCATAAGTTTGTTTGTCCCAGGTAAACAGGTAAATGGTGTTCCCGTCAGATGAGAATCCTGTTCTGTATGTCATGAGTTGATTCTCTATGCTTGCCTCCTTAATTATTTTATTGTCGGAAACTCCGTAGAGTGATACTTTGCCGTTAATTGTGCTTACAGCGTACCTATCGCCTGTGGGAGAGAATGTCGCGTCCATGACAGAGTCACCGGTTTCAATATAGGTTTCATTGCCATCTGCTATTCTAACCACTAAAAACTCTTTTTCACTATTGGTAAACAGAATGTGCGTGTTGCTGACGTCGAGATTGTAATTCGGATAATCATTACCTGAAAGGCTCTCATCCACACTGAACACACTGAGAAGGCTTCCGTCCTCTGCATCGATCACTTTCAGCCGGTCCAGGTTGTGACCGTATGTAACAATTATCTTCCCATCGGGCGAGAACTTCATCAGGTTGATCTCGTCGTCGTTGGCCACTAAGGTTTTTTTCGGGGCCCCTGTCTCCAGGTCGTACATGATGCAAAATCCGGCCCGTTCGTTCAAAGCGATAATGCTTTTACCGGAATCGCAGAAGAACAGGAAGTTGGGCTGGAATATAGTTTCTATTGTCTTAACCTTTTTTACGGCGGCAATATCATAGACATCGATCTTATCATTATTGCAGGCAGCAATCAGTTTATTATCAGGTGAGAAAGCCGGGTAAAAGCAATTTACACTGTTGAGGCCGGAGCATGTGAATTCTGCCAGGACATTGAAATCAGGGCTTGCCACTGTCAGTTTTGCATTATTATCATCAATGTAACTCAGAAATGAGATCAGTTTCCCGTCGGCCGATCTGACAAAGTCCATTACTTTACTGAAGTTTTTCACTTCTTTAACCTTTTTTGTCACAAGATCATAAACATTTATTTTCATATACTCAGAATATAGCAATTCATTCCTGTCTTCCAAAAAGCACAGGCCCAGGAGGTCTGCGGGAAATATCGAATCACTAACGACGCCGGAGTTAATGTCGCAAATCAGGATTTTATTTATTTCCTGATTAATTTCCGAATAGCCATAAAAAGCAATAAGGCCAAGTTTCGGAGAAATATCGGTTAAGGTCCTTCCGTATTCCAACCGGCCGAGGCATGTAGTAAGGAAATCCGGCAGTGTGTCCAACGCGCCCTTTAGTACCGAGTCCTTCTCAGTATCGAATACCCTTAACATGTCCGAGAACATAACAAGGACGCTGTCCGAATTCAAGGAGGCGCATTTATAGTGAGAGGTCAGATTATATATTTTCTCTAAGTTGCCGGTTTCAAGGTTAATGAAATGAGTACCTGATGCTTCTTTAATAATCAGGTATTTACCGGACGATGAAACCAAAGGTTCCCAGTTTGATTCACACCCAATGTTATTTGCAGACTTGATCCATTTCACGTCCGATGGGAGCGCATTAACACAATAGCTGAACATGAGTAACAAGACGAGAAATACTGATTTCTTCATAAGACGCCTCTCACATATAATTCTGAAATCAACGGGATGTTTTCTCAGATTACATCCTGATAATTGTTCTTCTGATATATTTACGTAAATAAAATACGGAATTTCAAATAATTATAAAAAATCTTTCGGAAAGAAATAGTTTATTTCTTCTCCCCCGCCAGAGCCAACTGGCCGCAGGCAGCTTCAATGTCGCTGCCGAAGCTGTTGCGCACAAAAACAGCAGCGCCGTACCCTCTCAGAGCCGACGCAAACTTCTCCATATCCGGTTTCGAAGGGGCTTTCAGCTCGACTGTTTTCCCTCCGGCGCCCGTAAAAGAAATGTCATTGTAGGGTATCAGGTTAACCCTCGACGGAACCCGCTGAGCAATCTTCGCCAGCCGCCGGGCGTCCTGTTCCGTGTCGTTGACACCTGCAAAAGGTATGTATTCATAGGTAACCGGCATACGCGTCCGGCGGTAATAATGCTCTACGGCGTCCATCAGCTCCCTGAGCCTGTACTTAGCCGCAATCGGCATCAGGCTCTCCCTCCCGCCGTTCGTAGTACCGTGCAGAGAGATTGCCAGCTTCACAGGCCTGGCAAGCTCCGCAAGTCTCATAATGCCCGGGACAATGCCCACAGTCGAGACAGTAATCTTCCGTCGGCTGAACAGCTTCGCCCGCTCATCGGTCATGATGTCGAGGGCGCGCTCCGTATTTTCAAGATTAAGAAGCGGCTCCCCCATCCCCATCAGCACCACGTTGTCAAGCTTCAGTTTCAGCTCGTTTTCGACATAGAGCGCCTGGCCGACAATCTCCGATGCGTCAAGATTGCGCCCGAAGCCAAGGGTACCGGTGGCGCAGAAAGCGCAGCCCAACGGGCATCCTGCCATCGTCGAAATGCAGAGGGTATTCCTTTCGACATTCCCATCCTCGTCTAACCAGGGCATATACACAGCTTCCACGGCTTTGCCGTCGGGCAAACCGAACAGGTATTTCCGGGAACCATCCTTCGAAACACGGACAGTAACTCCGGAGAAGCACTCCAGAACGAACTCAGCATCCAGCTCTTTGCGTATATCCGCCGGCAGCGACGCCATCTCAGAAAAAGGCCGCCGCCGGAGAGCGTATATCTCATGGAAAACCTGCCCTGTCCGGAAACGTTTGAAGCCCAGCCCGGCGACCACTTCGCCCAGCTCTTCGAATGTATAATTTGTAATATTCTTCTTCATTCAATCAAGTAATAATTCACATCCCGATGCTTAGACGAACAGGCGGAGAGTAATTGTAGTTGATTAGTGTTAAATATAGCAATGATTAACAAATATCATTTACACAAATCTGAAAATTCATCCGGTGTAAGGCCACATTCCCTGATTATAGCCCTTAATGTTCCCTTTGCAATAGTTTTATGGTTTGGCACAGTGAGTCGGCGAAATGGATGGACATTCTTTCTCAGGATGATATGGCTGCCGGTTTGATGATCAAATTGAAGCCCGGCAGGCTTAATATTTTACACAGTTCTTCACCAGATAATACCGGCAATTTACTTATAATTCTATCTCAAGAATTTCTTCGTTGATTGGTAAAGGCACAGGTTCTCCATGATTCTCAAGGCTGTGGATATAGCCTCTGATGGCATCTTCGATGTTAATCAGCGCTTCACTCCTGGTAGCGCCCTGTGAAATGCAGCCGGGTAAAGACGGACATTCGGCTACAAATACACCATCCTCATCCTGTTCAATTATTATTCTATATTTCATCTCTGCACCAATTTTTCATAATAATGTTAATTGACGAATGAAAAATGATAAAATTCTATTAACATGACGCCTCGCTGGGGCTGGACTTCTTTCTTTCTTAACCTGACAAGCTATTAATATACCGCCCCTCTGGGGCTCTCTTTATAAACTTTACAAACTTGATGAACTTGACAAACTAATGACCCCATCCCGGCCTTCCCCAAGGGGAAGGAGTAAGAAACACGGACTTTCTTCTTTCTTTAAAAACTTTACAAACTTGATGAACTTTATAAACTCTCTACACCAGCCACCAACCACTAACCACCAGCAACCAGTCACCATCCACCAACCACCAACCACCAGCCACCAGCCACCAACCACCAACCACCAGCCACCA
>CAZWLN010000052.1:0-32770 GCA_964634885.1 uncultured Hyphomicrobiales bacterium
TATTCCAACCGAAGCCGACAGCGCCGTCGATGCTGCCCGATTCGAAGGGAAGATGGTTTGCGGGTTCCAATTCTCTCGTTTCGTACGACATTACCCGGTGGCTGTTCGGATATTCGGTGTATTTTTTGTAATATCAAACTGTGAATAGGACTGAATGGTGGCTGACAGCATTAACAGTAAAAGTATTCATTTTCTGTTTTTAACACATAATGAATCAATTATGTTTTTATTTCTTCACTACCTTGCCCGATACTTTGCAGTCGCCGGCGGAAATATTATAGATATATGCTCCGGGAGGCAGTCGGTTTCCTTTGCTGTCGCGGCCGTCCCATTTAAACATAAAATTGCCGCTGCCTGTATCGTTGAAAACATAGCTCCCTACTACTGCCCCGTTCAGATCGACAATCTCTATTCCAAGTGTGCCGGACGAGACTGTAGAAGGTATTTTTACCATTATGTTTACGTATTCGTCGAAGGGGTTGGGGAAAGAATATGTCTGCGCTGTCCCGGCCTCAATCGCGTCGTTGTTTTCAATGGAATTCGGATTGTGATATGTCAGTAAGGAGAGTTTGTCAGGAATGCTGTTGCCATGCTCATCGGCAAGATATAAATTGCAGAATTGAGGCCTGGAAAAGGTACCCTTCGAAAACAGGCTGTCCCATTCGTCATCCGTGAGCCTTTTGAAATTCATTGTAGTGGTTTCGTAATAGCTCATCACCGCACCGGCATAGGACCTGAGTTTTCCGTCGGGTGTTTTTGCTGTAATTATCGCCAGGTTGAACGGGCCGGTACCTCCATGCATAACATAGCCTTTTACTTCTCCCAATTCATTTGTCGGTGTCGTATGGAAATCGGCAGTAAGTACTTCACAACCGCCGCCATCATTCATAATATCTTGTCCTATCGGAAAAGTAAGAGTAATTGTCCTGTCAAGGAAAAGATCCGCATACCAGCCTAACATATACGGGGGACAGCCATTTTGTTTATCCATCAATTTTGACAGGAAGAGGTTGTTTTCGTCGCTCAATGCTGTTGAATTCAACTCCTTATTTGAGATTTCTATAAGGTTGGTACATACATTATCCCAATTTTTAAAGAAATCGATAGAACGATAGCCAGTATATAATCCAAAGCCTAATTTTTTACTGATATTTTGAGCTCTAACCATTGCATTACGAATATTCCTGTAAACATCGGGAACAGGTTCAACATAGTAATATGGATAGTAGCAAGAGTATTCTGATTTTGTGTAAGACTGCCTGGCGTATAATATAAAATCATGCCTTAATTCGATCCAGCTTGCCAACTGTGTATTCATGTTCTTCTGCTGCCAGGCGGCAGTCTGCATGAATTCCGGCAATGTATTCCTGTCCAAAGTCGGATTCAATGATTTAATGGCAGCCAGCCAAAGGGTATAGAACGATTTAGACCAGAAATCATCTTTGTATGAATCAATTAAATATCTCGTAGCAGCCAGATTTGATGAATAGTTGTATTGTTCCAGGTCCTTTTTTAAAAGCTGGATTGCAGCGTCGTTGCCGAAAGCAAACAATATATCAAGTGTTGATGGTTTCATTCTCATAATCTTCTTACCCTGATATTTGATCTCGTCATAGACAACATGCGCAGTAATGAAATTATCGATTGTAGGCGCCTGGCCGAAGAGAAGAAACACTGAGCCGGGGGAGGCTTGTTCGGGATTGAATGGGTCGGATGTTAATAACTGTGAATTATACAATTGTTTTGATGAGTTTATTTCCAGGAGCCTGGATTGGAATCTGCTCATTACAGCGCTGTCTTCCAGTTCAGTGATGTCTGAAATACCTGTTTCATCCAGTACCCTGATCATATCGGTTACAACGAGGTTATCTCTAAAGCCCATCAGTGAATCAATCATAGAGTTAACCCGATCATAGAACTGTAGTGTGGACGAACTATCTGCTCCACTGTCATTTTCATTTACTGTTTTTGCTATTAATGCCGCCAGCATTGTCTGCCTGTCAATGTCGCCATCGGTTGGCAGGTATTCTGGATCCTGCTGCATAGGCTTGCTTATATACAAGTCTGTCCTTCCGAACCAGATCATTGTCCTGAAATATTTTTTCAATTCTTCCGACTCGGTGTAATGGCCACGTGGCTTATACTGGCTGAAGTCGATTTCACGCGGAGTTACTGCAAACAGTCCGAACTCTTGAAGTTTAAGGCTTTCAATAGCAGACAAAAGAGAATTAACAACAGGTTGATTTTCTTTAAACACAGGCGTATATAGGCTATCGCCCAGGTACAGGCAGGTTGGCACTGCAAAATAGACGTCGAGGTCTTTCAGCGCCTGGAGGTATTGTCCGTCATTGCGGGTACAATTCTGCTTCAATGCAGCAATCCTGCCTTTGATGTCATCAAAAAAAGTAGTAAAACCATACTTTGAATATTTTGAACAAAATGAGTTTTCAAAATGCTTCAGAATTACATCGAAAGAATAGTGAAACGCATGAAGAATGGCATCTGAGGAAATGAAAACCGGAAAATCTTTATTATATATTTCTAAGAATGCCTGCTGAAAAGATGAGTAATGCCTTCTTTCTGTTACTAAGAAACCGTTCCTGTTCAACAATTGTTTTTCGTATAAAGTCAATGCGTAATACTTGTCCATTGTGGAACCGTATTCCGATTTCATGAAATCATAGTGCAACGAATCCAGGAATAATCCGGCGGGATACTCATGCAACAGGCTCTGGTATGACATATCCATGTGGCTCTTAAGGTATTCCTTGTATTTTGTAATATCAAACTGTGAATAGGACTGAATTGTAGCTGACAGCATCAATAGTATAATTATTCTTTTCATGAGAATTTTTCCAATAATTAACATACATATCCCTTAATGACACATTAATCGTAAAAAGGTCTCAAAATAAACAAAAAAAAAAGCCATCCGGCAGTTGTTTCTACCGGATGGCCTGTTAATAATGCCGCTGCAACCATTACGGAAGCAGTGTCAGTCAGCTATTTCTTCTTCGAAGTTTTCTTTGCCTTCTTGTCGGCTTTTTTTGCCTCTTTTTTGTCAGCCTTCTTTACTACTTTCTTGTCTGCTTTCTTGTCAGACTTCTTTTCAGCTTTGGCTGCTTTCTTTTCTTTCTTTGCCGGTGTTGCAGCCATTTCTCTCAGGGCTGCGCGGGCTGCTGCCAGCCTTGCAATCGGTACCCTGAACGGGGAGCATGATACATAGTTCAGGCCCAGTTCATGGCAGAATTCCACCGATGACGGGTCGCCGCCGTGTTCGCCACAGATGCCGAGTTTGATGCCCTTGCGTGTATTTCTTCCGTTCTCTACTGCATGCCTCATCAGGTAACCAACGCCACCGCGATCGATCGATACGAACGGATCGACCTGGTATATGTCGTGGTCAACGTAGCTGGGCAGGAACCTGCCTGCGTCGTCGCGGCTTACACCCAGCGTCGTCTGTGTCAGGTCGTTGGTGCCGAAGGAGAAGAATTCCGCAACTTCTGCAATTTCACCGGCGGTAACGGCGCCGCGGGGAATTTCGATCATTGTGCCTACAAGGTACTTGAAAGTAACGCCTTTTTCTTTCATTACTTCTTCGGCAACCCTTCGAACTATTGTTTCCTGGTTCTTAAGCTCTTTTACATGGCCTACGAGGGGGATCATCACTTCGGGAAGAACTTCCTGGCCGGCCTTCTTAATGTTGGCTGCGGCTTCGAAGATAGCCCTTGACTGCATCTCGGTAATTTCCGGGTAAATGAGGCCTAAGCGGCAGCCGCGGAAACCGAGCATGGGGTTAAATTCGTGCAGTTGGTCAACTCTTGCTTTAACCTTCTCGTACGAAATGCCCATCTGCTTTGCCAGTTCCTGTTGTTCGGCCATGGCATGGGGAAGGAATTCATGGAGCGGCGGGTCGATGGTCCTGACGGTTACAGGCCTGCCGTCCATTGCTTTGAAGATGCCTTCGAAGTCTTTGCGCTGGAGTGGAAGTAACTTGTTAAGGGCTTTTTTCCTGTTTTCAACAGTGTCTGCAAGGATCATCTCACGCATGGGGCCGATCTTGCCTTCCTCAAAGAACATGTGTTCGGTGCGGCACAAGCCTATGCCTTCGGCGCCGAAAGCAACGGCGTTGGAGCTCTGGTCGGGCTGGTCGGCATTGGTGCGAATGTTGAGCCTGCGGAATTTATCTGCCCAGGTCATGATCTGGTTGTATATCTGATAAGTGGGGGCGTCTTCGGGTTTGAGCGTCTTGTTGATGAGCACTTCAACGACTTCGCTGGGCTTGCTGGGAATCTTGCCTTCTATTACTTCGCCTGTGGAGCCGTCGATGGAGATGAAGTCCCCTTCTTTCAAGACCTTGGTTTTGCCTTCAATCTTGAGGGTACGTGCTTTGTAGTCGATGAGCAGCGAGCCGCAGCCTGCAACGCATACTTTACCCATCTGGCGTGCAACGAGAGCAGCGTGCGATGTCATGCCGCCGCGGGCTGTGAGAATACCTTCCGAGGCATTCATGCCGGCGATGTCTTCGGGTGAAGTTTCAATCCTGACAAGAACGACTTTCTCGCCTTTCTTTGCCGCTTCGACTGCGTCTTCGGCGTTGAAGACAATCTTGCCGGCAGCAGCGCCGGGACCGGCGTTAAGGCCTTTGGCAAGCAGTTTGCCGCCGTCGAGGGCTTTCTTCTTTTCCTTAAGGTCGAATACAGGCCTGAGGAGCTGGTTTAGCTGGTCAGGTTCGACTCTCATCAGTGCTTCTTCGGGTTTGATGAGCTTTTCTTTTACCATGTCCACGGCAATCTTCATCGCTGCCATTGCTGTACGTTTGCCGACGCGGCACTGAAGCATATAGAGCTTGCGGTTCTGGATTGTGAATTCGATGTCGAGCATGTCGCGGTAGTGGTTTTCGAGTATCTTGCGGATGTCGAGCAACTGCTGGTATGAATGCGGGTCTTTGTCTTTCAACTGGATGATGGGGAGGGGAGTGCGGATGCCTGCAACAACGTCTTCGCCCTGGGCGTTCATCAGGAACTCGCCGTAGAAGATGTTTTCGCCGTTGGCTGCGTCACGTGTGAAGGCAACGCCTGTGCCCGATTCTTCGCCCATATTGCCGAATACCATTGCCTGGACGTTAACGGCTGTGCCCCACGATTCGGGGATGTTGTTGAGCTTGCGGTAGATGATGGCCCTGTTATTCATCCAGGAGCCGAAAACTGCACCGATGGCGCCCATGAGCTGGTCTTTCGGGTCTTCGGGAAAATCGATGCCTTTGATCTCTTTGATTCTTGCCTTGAACTTCTTGACGAGGTCTTTCAGGTCGTCAACGGTAAGTTCGATGTCGAGTTTTACTTTCTTCTCTTTTTTCTTCTTTTCGAGAATTTCTTCGAAGGGGTCGATGTCGTCTTTACCTTCGGGTTTCAGGTCGAGGACGACGTCGCCGTACATGGCAACGAACCTGCGGTAGGAGTCATAGGCAAAGCGCGGATTGTTCGATTTTTTGATGAGGCCCTGGACAGTAACGTCGTTGAGGCCGAGGTTAAGCACAGTGTCCATCATGCCGGGCATGGAAGCGCGTGCGCCTGAGCGAACGGAGACGAGCAGCGGATTGTCGGGATCGCCGAATTTTGCGCCCATTTCTTTTTCCAGCTTCTTCAGGTTGTCTTCAATCTCTTTATTGAGGGATTTCGGATAGGTCTGTTTATTGTCATAGTAGTATGTACAAACTTCGGTGGTAATTGTGAAGCCTGCGGGTACGGGCAGTTTCAGGTTAACCATCTCTGCGAGGTTAGCGCCTTTGCCGCCGAGAAGGTTCTTCATGTCTGCTTTGCCGTCGGCTTTGTTGCCGCCGAAGTAATAGACATACTTGGCAGACGCTTTTTTCTTTTCGTCTTTCTTTGCTTTAGCCATTATATACTCCATATTCTTTATGGTTGATAACCAGTAATTTATTTACAAAAGTATTTTCTTATAAAATTTCATTTTAAATAGACTTACAAAAATATAAACAGCAGAGTAATCAACAAAATAAAATGAAAAAAAATTGTTGGAACCTGCTACAAGTTTGGCCTGCTGCGAGCATAAAAGACATGGGAAAAGGATGATTTGCTCATTATTTACACAGAGAGATTTTTAAATTCAAAAGCCCGCCAATTCTGTTTAGCGGGCTTTCCTTCGTGATCCAGGCAGGATTCGAACCTGCGACCCCAAGTTTAGGAAACTTGTGCTCTATCCAACTGAGCTACTGGACCATCTTATGTCAATTTATCGCATCGGAACCGGTAAGCATTATCCGGCTGCCGGGCTGATCCTGCGTATGGATACTGAAGATGGCGTGGGCTACAAACCACTTCAGGTGCTGTGAGTCGATGGAACCGGCACCGGTATAAGTTGCTTTCTCGAGCAGGCTCTCTATGTTCTCATTCGAGATGATGCCCAGAGTGTGAAGCTGTATCATCTCGCCCAACGCCTCAGGTGTGAAAAGGTCCTTTTCTGCCTGGTCGAGGATGCGGAATGAATCTGCCTTCGTTCCTTCTTCCAAAGGAAACAGCTTCTCTGCAAACTCCATCCTGTCAACAATCCAGCTGAACGCCGCCGATATCTCATTGTCGGTATAGCCGCGTTTCTCCAGATTCCTGATGTCAACGGCGCTGAACTCTTTCTTTCTCTTCAGCTCCGAGACCACTCTAACAATTATTTCAACAATTCTTTCGTACATAGGAAAAAACTATTTTTCCAAATTTGTAATATAACAGTCTTCTAAATTATGCATAATTTTTCTTTCTTCCAAAGAATTATCTTCGTAACCACACAAATGTAAGGTCCCGTGCGCCGTCAGCCTCATCAGTTCATTCCTGAGCGAGACTCCGTAGTCCTTTGCCTGTAACTCTGCCGTGTCCACACTGATGTACAACTCGCCGACAAGGACGGGTTTGTCTTCAAGGGTAAAGCTGATGACGTCGGTTGCAAAGTCGTGGTTGAGGTACTGCTTGTTGATTGTCCTGATGAAAGTGTCTGAGGTAAGAACGACGGACAGTTCGGCGTTCCTGATTTTTTCACCTTTGAAAACACGCCTTGCGGTCTCTTCAATCTTGCTGTAGGGCAGGAAGCGCCGTCCGGAGTTATTGGATATTACTACTGATAGAGCCATTAGACACAAATGTAAGTGATTACAGCATTTCTTCGACGAGCGACAGTTGCATCGCAGACATGAGAACCGGGGAATCGAGCGAGGCAAAGTCGCTGTTAAGCAGCCCCCTGTCAATGTTGGAATAGAGCGAACAGGTGGCCTGCTTGCCGATTATCAGGCAGGAGACCTTGTCGGGTTCGGCGTTGAAGAAGATGACTTCGTCGGGTTCGAAGAGCAGGAAACCGGAGCAGGAGTGCAGCTCGAAATAGCCATGCTGGGTTTGCACGGTAACGAGGTTGCTCTCGTTCTCCTTCCCTGTTTTCACGCGGTTGTATATGGTAAATATCAAGGCCTGCCCGGTCTCATGATTCTTCATGTTCCACGACCAGGCTTCGGGGTATTCTTCGGGTTTACTCCCAAGGATGCCCGAGATCCTATCTATGTCTTCGTTCTTAAAAGTAAATGCCATTTGCATTCCCTATCCAATTATAATTTCAATATTCTAAACTAAGCAAATTTTTATTCATGTAAAAATAAGCTTTTTTTCTTACTGTTTATAAATCTTTAAATTTGTCCCCGGATAAACTTTGTCGCCCCTGATCTTTGATTTGTTCCAGTTAACAATGTCCTGTGCCCTGGTTTCATACTTCTGGGCAATTGTGGACAGTGACTCGTTCTCTCCTACACGGTGGATGACCAGTGTCTTGCCCTCACGTGTGGTCAGCACCAGGTCTGTCGTCAGCGAATTGAGGTCGCTGAAGTTGTTGTCTGCCGATGCGTAGAATGTCGGGTATGTGTTGTAATTCTTCCTGCTGTTCCGGGTGACAATCTTTATTACCTGCCCCTCGCTTACATTGGAGCTTTTCAGGTTGTTCAGCTGGACAATCTCCGAAGTTGTTACGTCGTAATAGTCGGCAATCTTGTCGAGGTTTTCGCCTTTGTCCACGACGTGCTTTACAATTCGCGGATTCTCCAATTTCTCGAAGTGGTACCTCTTGGAACTCGGATCGTTGGAAACAGGTACCTTCAACTTCGTTGCCGAGGGCAGTTTGTCGTCTTCGTACGACAGGCCGTTGAGGTACCTTAAGTCCGTCAGCCTGACGTTGTATTTCTGGGAAATGCTGTAAACTGTTTCGCCGCCGTTTACAATATGTGTAACATAGCTGATGTTCGAGCGCGATTTTGCGAATGCTTTGTCAACGATGTCGTCGGTTTCGTCGATGAGGTTCTTGTCCACAGGAACAAGGATAGGTGTGCCCGGCTTCAGTTTGAAACTGCTGTTCTGGCCGTTAACCGACAACAATTCCGCATAGGAAATGCCGTAGAGGTCGGCAACGGACTTGAGCGTCTCGGTTTTATCGAGATTGTGTATCAGCCAGGGGCGTTTCTCCTGCTCTGAGAGGTTATTGTAATTCCTTACGAAAAGGTCCCTGCTGCCCTGGGGTATTCTCAGCCTGTACTCAGCAACACCCGGAGGAGTATATCCTTTTAATATTTCCGGATTGAGTTCCTGTATCTTCTCAATGCTTGTGTTGGCACAGTAAGCGGCTGCTTTCAGGCTGACGGGCTCTTTGAGTGTTACCGCGTCGAAAGCCAGCTCCGGTTCCGGATCGATCTCATTGGGATAGAATCCGTATTTCACGGGTTCCATTACTATCTTAGCCACAGCAATGAACAGAGGCACATGGTTCCTGGTCTGCTTCGGCAGGAATTCGCGTATGTCCCAGAAAGAGGGATTGGGTTTGTCGGAGCGTTTGAGCGCTCTTTTAACACATCCCACTCCGCAGTTGTATGCAGCAATTGCCAGGTGCCAGTCCTCGAACTCGTAGAACAGGTCTTTATAGTGCTTCATGGCGGCGGCGGTCGATTTCTCGAAGTCCCTGCGCTCGTCTAACCAGGGAGACTTCGGATTGTTCAGTCCGTACATCTGGCCTGTGCTTAGCATGAACTGCCACATTCCGACGGCGTCGGCAGTGGAAACAATGTCCGCTTTCATGCCGCTTTCGATGATGGAACTATATATGATGGCCTCGGGAACACCTTCTTCTTTGGCAAATTTCTTAAACATCGGGAACCACTTGCCGCCTCTTTCGAGCCATGTTTTCATCCATCGCCTGCCGGTCTCTTTTGTCAGGAAATCGATGCTTTTCTGGATGAATTCATTGTCGGGCAGGGGGACGCTGTCTAATTTCTGCTGCAATGTCAGTTGAGGCATTGTGTCTGTTTCGGGGGCAGTTTCTCTTTCGGCTGTCCGGATGGTGTCGGCCTTTGCTTGTACCTGTCTCCCGGCGATGGCTTCGTTTTTCCTTGCCGGTTCACTGCTATTGAGGGCCTTTAGAGAATCCTGCCTGTACCTTTCGATAATGGAACCGAGTATTTCGGAGTTGCTCTGGGCAGGGCGGACACTGTCGCGCCTGACGACCGGCTGCTGCGGTGTCTGCTGTTGCGGCACTTTAATTGCAACGGTAGATTCGGGCGCTGTCTTTTTCGGCGCCGATTTCCCGAGATCGGGGAAATATTTGTTTCTGTAAATGGCGACAATGGACTTATTGTCAAGTTTGTCTGCCTTTTTAATATAGTTGTTGTAGTCGGTAAGGATGGACTGGACCAGTTCCAGGAAGCCGTCGTATGTGTCGATGCCTGGAAATTCGGCCAGGATGTTGAGGTTCTTCAGTGCGTCTTCGAAATATTTCGCAGCGTTTTCCTTTTCGTTCCTGTCCACCAGAATCATGGCCCTGAGGTATTTCTGTCGCGATTTTTCAATAGTTGGCTCAATTACATCTTTGAAAATGGAGTCGTTTTCGTTGCAACAGGTATCCTTGCGTATCCCGTTCGGCCTGCCCTGTGACCAGGCAGTGCTGCCGTTGTCGAAAACGATATATAGCAAAAGGACAAAAAACAGTCCGAATGTCCTTGTCATTATCTTTATCATATTAGCGGAGTATCCCATCAATTACCTTAATTATCAAACATTTACCAAGCTATTTTTCCAGAGCATTCCAATCATTTATCAAAATTTCATTTTCCCCAAATTTTAATAATAATGATTTTTAACGTAAATATCAAATCTATATTTACTTTAGAATAAATTAACAATTAATAATTATGCCATTTTTTTCCAATTCAGACCGGTGTTTTTGTCAATCCAGATTTTTTTAGAGAAACACCTTGGCAAAAACGATGAAGAAATATTTCTGAAATATTGAATACACCAATTCACACTTGCTGCCCACTGATTCTTTTGGTTACAACGGTACAATGCCTGCGCCGTCGGAAAACTGCCCAATAATCTGCCTGGCCGGCAATAATTATTCATTTTTATACATTTTTTCAATTTTTTATTTTTTTTCTCTTATCACCGAATTTTTCCGTCTGTCCCTATAAATAATCGGAAATATTTTACTAATAATATATTTTTCAGTAACATATCGCTTGTATAGCTACAATGGCTGCAAACACAAGAATGAAGACAACCATGTTGGTATAATAATTGCTTACATCGGGGTAAAAGTTGTAAGAATATTTGGTAATTGAAGGTTTATGAGGGTAAAAACCCCTGCGAAATACAGATGGAAAATGTACCTGGTAATCGGGCTGGCTCTGCTTTGTGGCAATTACGCCCAGAACGCACCACCCGGAAACGTGCAGAAACGGCCGCCAAGGACTGCCCCACGTCCGGTTGTAACCGAAGAAGAAGTATTGCCTTCAAAACTCAGCTACACCGACAAGAACCTGAGCCAATTGCCGGAGGAAGTATTCGAGAACGTAAACCTGACCGATCTGGACCTGAGTTTCAACCGTTTCAGGTCTTTTCCCGAAGACCTTACGAAGATGAATAGCCTTCAGAAGCTGAATTTCAGCAGGAATTACCTCAGCAGCGTCCCGCCTGCCGTCGCCAGGCTTTCTAAGCTGACTAATCTCAACCTGGAAAAAAACCTCCTGACGAGGCTGCCAGACAGAATTGGTGAGCTGAGAAAACTGAAGGTGCTGAATGTAGCTGATAACTCCATCGATACGCTCAGCGACTCGATCGTGAACATGAGCGCACTGAACCACCTGAATCTGTCCACCAACAACATACACACGCTTCCGGACAACATCGGCAAGCTCGCCGAACTGAGGATACTGAAAGTCTCGGGCAACAAACTCGACTCTTTGCCGGAGTCCGTCGGCCTGCTCAGGAACCTTCTCACACTGGCAGCCAGCGACAACAAACTCAGGAAGCTGCCGCCTTCTGTTTGCAATTTGCTGAAACTCAGGGAACTCGAATTGAACGGCAACCAGATCGATTCACTACCTGACAGCTTATGCGAACTGAGGAACTTAGAAAAAATTGAAATCTATGAAAACCAGCTCGCGGCCTTACCCGACTGCATTGGCAGGCTGGAAAAACTCAACAGGCTCGACGTCTATGACAACAAGCTCAGGTCCCTGCCCGAAAGCTTCGGTAACTTAAACAGGCTCTTCAAACTTCGTCTCGACTTCAACCAGATCGATTCGCTGCCGGAAAGCTTTTGCAAACTGACGAACCTCTATGAGCTGTGGCTTACCAACAACCAGCTGACGAAATTGCCCGACAGCATCGGCGCGCTTTCGAACCTCAGGATACTACACCTGTGGGCAAATAAACTCGTCACTCTGCCGGAAAGCATTGGAGACCTCGACAAACTCGAAGAACTGTACTTAGGCGATAATATTATATCTAAGCTTCCCGAATCCATTGGGAAACTCAAACAATTGAGAAAACTCGACATCAGCGGTAACAATCTTTCGAAGCAGGATAAGGCCCACTTGAAGGAATTGTTGCCCGATACCGAAATTATTTGGCAGGAGTAAGCGGGAATTATGAAGATCATTGCGACTATTGGCGATTGCAACGGCATAGGGCTTGAAGCCCTGGTTAAAGCTGCTAACAGCATTGCTGCGATCGACGGCACCATCGAACTGGCGCTGGCAGGCAACAGCACGACTGTCCGCGAATACATCGGCCGTTGTGTCCTGCCCGCGGACGTGTCTGTCGAAAACGACATGATCATCACTCCCAAAGCAGCCATTCGTATCGTTGAGTGCGGCAGCTATAGCAAAGTACGCTTCGGAACGGAATCGGCCGACGCCGGCAGGCTGGCAGTAGAATCCATCGGCACTGCCCACCGGCTCGTCAGCGAAGGAGAATACGAGGCAATGGTTACAATGCCCATCTCTAAGTATGCCATCCACCTTTCCGGTTCTACTTTCCCGGGCCATACTGAGATGCTGTCGTTCCTTTCCGGTTCAGTGGAACCATTGATGATACTCTTCTCGGGAGATTTCAGGGTTGCCCTCGTTACGGTCCATATACCGATTGCAGAAGTACCCCGTACCATCGGCAAAGATCTGATCTGCCGCAAAGCCAGGCTGTTCAACGGCAGCCTGATGAATGACTTTTCGGTTGCAAGGCCCCGGATTGCAGTATTAGGCCTGAATCCCCATGCCGGAGAAAACGGCGGGATAGGCAAAGAAGAACTGGACACCGTCAATCCCGCACTTGCAGAACTGCACGGTGAAAACATCGATGTACAGGGCCCCTTCCCTGCCGACGGATTCTTTGCACACAGGTCACATGAGCATTACGACGGAGTCCTCGCCATGTATCACGACCAGGGGCTGATTGCACTGAAACTGCTGGCACAGGGCGGCGTCAACTATACGGCAGGCCTGCCGGTAGTACGTACATCGCCGGACCACGGCACGGCTTTCCTGATTGCAGGCAAAGGGGTTGCAGACATCAGCAGTACCGTCAACGCGGTGCTGAGCGCTAAAACTATTGTCGAATCGCGCAAAAGGGCATCATTATGATTAGGAAATATTTTTATCCGATTAGGGCAGGGCTGATGACTCATGTACAAATGATCCTTGCGGCCTGTTTCGCCATACTGTCAATAATAATTGTCATCACCGGCTGCTCGGTGTACAGATCGCCGGTGGAATTGAGCCCAACAGGCATCAAAGCGGTCGAAGTGTTCGAAACCAAAACCAAACGGCAGTTGAGGCTGATTGTAAACAAGGACTCAATCGACACTTTCATCAAATTAATGAACTACAACGAGAATACCGACCTATATATAGATTCGGCCTATAAACTCCTCCTGATCAAAGAGGTGAAAGAAGGAGCTCCCGGTGATACCACGTATATTATGCTTTCAGCCCGGGGTACAACATTCAGCCTGCTGAACATCAGGAAGAATCCGTACGGCAAAGTACAAAGTAAGCAGATCGAGACTTTCAGGCTTACAAGATCAATTAACGATTTTTTATTTGAGGTATTAAAATAGATGAAAGTTATGTTACGAAAAAGAACAATGTTCCGGCTTCTGCGGAACCTGGCAATTGCAACGGCTATCGTTGCCGGCAGTACCCTGCCCGGCTTGTGCAACGTCGAAACAGCCGCCCCGGCAATGTACTACCCTGTAACACAGGCAATTACAGCCTTTGCCGGAACCGGCGACAACGGCAGCCAGGACTCCATGATGGTACAGGTAATCGTCGCTGTCATCCTGATAATGGCGCTGATAATAATACTTGGTTTCCTGTTCCGCAGCAACAAGATTGTCAAGCAAAAAAGCGACCAGTTGAAAAGGATTACAGACAACATCAACGAGGGCTTGCTTGTACTCGACCTGAAAGGCACAATTAAATTTGCCAATCCCGTTGCCGTAAACATACTCGATTACAGGTTCGAACAAATCGTAACCCATGATTACAGGCGGATATTCGATCTGAAGACCGGCGACCTCGTTTTCAGGAACGTTGACTGCCCCATCAACAAGGCCCTTTCAGACGGCAATCCGGCAGTTTACAATAACCTGACGATACAAACCAAGGTCGGAAGGCAGGTACAAGTCGATCTGGTAATCAACCCACTGCTGAGACGAAAGTCTGAAATCATAGGCATACTTGTCATCATCAGGGACCTGACCGACAGCATACTGGCCGAAAAGAACATTTCACACTGGAAACGGCGCTATGAATTTGTTTCCACTGCCGCTAACCAGATCATCTATGAGCATTATCTCGACGACAACACAATCAAATGGAGCCGAAGCATCGAGAAAGTCCTCGGGTACAATACCGCAGAACTCGCCGGAGGCTACGACCAATGGAAAGAAAAGATACATCCGGACGACAGGGAGGCCGCCGTTACGGCTTCGGAAACTTCCAGGCTTAACAATACGCCTATGGAAACCGAATACAGATTCAGGAAAAAGAACGGCGATTACATCGTCATCAAGGAAAAAGGCGCTTACATCACCGACGACAGCGGAAAACCGGTGAGGATGCTCGGTGTGATGCAGGACATTACGAAACAGAAACAGGACGAAGAGGAAATACTGAAATTCAAAGTCATCTCGGACAATGCCAACTATGGTGCAGCCATACTCGACTTCAACTGGGACATCAGGTATATTAACAAATATTTCGCATCGATACACGGTTACAAACCCGATGAGCTCATCGGCAGAAATATATCCCTGCTGCACAACGAAGAGCAGATGGAACACATACTTAACATCAAATCGGTAGTAAAGGTAAAGGACCAGCTCATTGCCGAAGAAGTGTGGCACCACAGGAAAGACGGCTCAGTTTTCCCCATGCTTGTCAATTTCCAGAAGATCAGGGACCGGAAAGACAAGCCTCTGTTCGTTACTCTTACGGCTTTGGACATTACCGACAGAAAAGAATTCATCAAACTGATCGAGGAAGTGAACAAGAGGTTCAAGACTCTTGTTACCAACGTACCCGGAGCTGTGTACCGCAGGCTGCCCGATTCCAACTGGACAATAAAATTCATCAGCGACGAGGTTTTCGTAATTGCAGGTTACAATCCCGACGAATTTCTCGACAACAAACAAAGATCCTATTCCAGCATAATCTATTTCAACGACAGGGCCGCCATCGGTCAGGAGACTTATGTGTCCCTGCGAGAAAAACGCAATTATAACGTAGAATACAGGATACATCACAAAGACGGCAGCGTCCGCTGGGTAAACGAACGCGGAAGAGGCATCTACGACGACGAAGGCAATGTACTCTACTGCGACGGCGTCATCATCGACATCACCGAAAGGAAGAAGGCAGAAGAAGACCTGAAAGAAAGCGAAGAACGCCTCAAGATGAAGCTCGAGTACATACTGTCGCCGGACATCGACGTCGGCGAATTTGAAATCGAAGATATTATCGACGGCGAAAAACTCCAGAGAATACAAGAAGACTTCGCCGCCGCCAACGTCATCAGCTCCGTCATCATCGACGCAAAAGGTGAACTGGTTACCAATCCAAGCCACTTCTCCGAAATGGACAAACTTATCCTCATCTCGATGGAAGGCAAGAGGATATGCTATTTACATGAAGAAACACTGACCGAAGAAAAGGACAAAGTACTGAAGCCGGTCTTCAACAGGTGCATCGATGGCAGGATGCTCACTGCGGGCGTACCGATCATCGTCGCCGGCAATTACATTGCCGACTGGTTCATTGGGCCCTGTAAAACGGCAGAGGCAAGCGACGATGAACTCCTCCAATTTGCCGATACGATACAGGTTGACTCAGGGAAATTCCTTGCAGCCTTCAGGTCGATGCCTGTCGTTACCGAAGAAAGGTTCGTAACGATTGCAGAATTGTTGCTGCACGTGGCACAGGAACTCTCAGCCCTGGGCTACAACAACATTAAACTGGCAAAAGAAATTACCGTCAGGAAAGAGTTCGAAGAACAATTAAGGAAGTCCGAGCAGGAACTTAGAGATTCCAACACCTCAAAAGATAAATTCCTGTCGATCATCGCCCATGACCTGAAAAGCCCACTGGCAGCGCTCAGGAGTATGCTCGACCTGTTGAACGCCAACCTCTCCGATTTCACCGAAGAAGACATCAAGGAAATCATCGGGGAAATGGACAATTCGGCAAAGAATGTCTATGAACTGCTTGAAGACCTGCTTAGCTGGTCGAGGGCACAAACAGGCAAAATCCAGTTCAATCCGGACAACATCGACATAAAAATGATTGTAAACAACAACCTGAGCCTGATGAAACACAATGCAGACAAGAAAAACATCCATCTCTATGCATCTGTCCCGGCCAGCATCATCTGCTATGCCGACGCGAACATGGTCTCGACGGTAATCAGGAACCTTGTCTCCAATGCCGTAAAATTCACTTTCTCCGGCGGCGAGATCAGGGTATCAGTCATCGAAAGCGACTCCTTCGTCGAAGTGTCCGTTTCAGACACGGGCATCGGCATGTCCCAGGAGAATATCGAAAAACTCTTCAGGCTCGATACACACGTAACGACACTTGGTACCTCACAGGAGAAGGGAACGGGCTTAGGCCTCATACTCTGCAAAGAATTCGTGGAAAACAACGACGGTAGGATTTGGGTGGAAAGCGAACAGGGTAAAGGAAGCAGTTTTAAATTTACATTGCCGAAAGCTAATTTGAATATATAATACGTCATAATACTTTTTTATAATTATAAGATAGAGAATTATGAAAAAGTATTTGTACTCAGCATTTTTGTTCTTTGTCCTGGCACCCTGCCTTCAGGCACAGCAAACCGGAACGTCCGTCGTGACCAGGGAAGACTCCCTGTCCTACGCCGTTGGTTTTAACCTCGGAATGGACGTCAGGAACAACAGATATACTTTCAATATGGAACTCCTCGTGAAAGGTTTCCAGGACGCCTATAAGGGATTGCCGCCCACGGTCAACAGCCTGGCAATCCGCTCCCTGCTCCTGAACCTACAGTCCGAACTGCAGAAGATATACGACGAAGAGATGAAACTCTCTCTCGAGGCGAGGCAGAAACTCAATCCCACATTCCTCGGAGAAAACGGCAAAAAGCCTGGCGTGGTTACCACACCTTCCGGCCTTCAGTATAAAATAATCCGTAAAGGCGAAGGCAGGACCCCGGTACAGACAGACAAAGTGTCGGTCCACTACAAAGGGTACTTCGTGGACGGCAAAGTGTTCGACAGCTCCTACGACAGGGGTATTGCCAATGAGTTCACCGTAAGAAATGTCATCCGCGGCTGGATTGAAGCCCTGACGATGATGCCCGAAGGGTCCAAGTGGGTTCTGTACGTACCCCCGTCCCTCGGTTACAACGAAAAAAATAAACCTCAGAATTTAAATTTGGACGATGTATTAATTTTTGAAGTTGAACTCCTAAAAGTTTATTAATTTTGCTTTTTATAATATGTATAATTTATAACTAATGTTTCATTTATAAATTTGGTGATTTATGAAATTTAAAGGTGTATTGGCCTTTTCCCTGGCAATAGTATTCGTATTTATCAGCTGCGGTAAAGAAGCCGAGTCAGGTTCCAAAGGAAAAATTGAACTCAAAACTTTCAAAGATTCAATTTCCTATGCCATCGGTTACAACCTCGGTGAGAACCTGGGCACAGTTACAAAAGAAAACATTGAGATCGATGTGGATATGATCATGAAGGGCATCAACAAAGGCCTCAAGTCCGATTCGACAACAATGACAAGAGAACAGTTAAGAAAAGTATTCGAAAGCCTCGGTATGAAAATCTCCGAAAACAAGAAAACAGAAAATGC
This sequence comes from uncultured Hyphomicrobiales bacterium, assembly GCA_964634885.1. Taxonomy (GTDB): domain Bacteria; phylum Bacteroidota; class Ignavibacteria; order Kapaibacteriales; family UBA2268; genus DAINRZ01. Next base: position 17,717 of record CAZWLN010000052.1, read on the forward strand.
TAAATTCCTTGAGGAAAACAAAGGGAAACCCGGCATTAAGACAACTCCCAGCGGCCTTCAGTATGAAGTCATCAAAGAAGGCAGCGGAGCAAAACCCTTAGCAACAGATACCGTTAAAGTACACTACAAAGGTACTTTGGTTGACGGCAAGGTATTCGACAGCTCCATCGACAGGGGCCAGCCCGCACAGTTCCCTCTCAACCAGGTAATCAAAGGCTGGACAGAAGGCTTACAGTTAATGACCGTAGGTGCAAAATACAGGTTCTTCATTCCTTACAACCTGGCATACGGAGAACAGGGCCGTCAGCCCCAGATACCTCCTTTTGCCACTTTGATATTCGAAGTAGAGCTTCTTGAAATAGTGAAATAGGTTATTTTTCAATACGGGCTGCCTTGTCAATGGGGCAGCCCTTTATTTTTATGTATGTCAAAGTTCTGTAAATATATCGCCCTGCTCCTGGCCGCAATTCTCGCATCCTGCGGAGACAACGGTAACGGTCCCGTTGTTGAGTTCAAAGAAATTACTGCCGATGTCGAAGGCTATCTGAGCCTCAGCTATAACTCAGCAGCCGTTGTTACCTCGTCTGTCGGTAACGGCAGGTATATCGTGAACGGCAGCGGAGAAATGCAAAAAGACAATAAATACCGGTTTCTCATCGCCCTTGTCTATCCCGATTCCAACCTGACAACCGGTACTTTCCCCGTTACAAATGATCCGTTTAACCAGGACAGCACCATGTCCTTCATCAGGTTCACAATCAAGGGCAGCGATTCTGATGTTGTGTTCATTGCCGACTCCGGTACTGTTACCATTACGGCAGTCAATTACAGCAAGATCAAAGGGACCTTCGCTTTCACTGCCACCGAAGAAGGCGGCAGCAGAAAAATTGCCGTCAAGAACGGCGTTCTCGATATTTTAAATTACTAATCTCCCCCGTTTCAAATTAAAATCCGGGTTATTCCGTCTGCACTTCTCAATAAGTATTATTCATTGTAGATAGTAACTTTAGAGATGAGGTTTTCAACAAGAATACTAATACTGTGCGGGTCAGCATTGCTCTTGACTGCCTGTCACACCTGGGATAACTTTACAACCTACTTCAATACATATTATAATATGCAGAAGTTGATTAAAGAAGCCGAGGAAGAGTTCGAGTTCCAGACGGAAGACAGGCGGATTGAACCAAGAGTGTTCATCCCCGAGCCGGATGTCTTCGACCCGGAAAGGTCCAAGACAGGTGTCCCCGGATTCCTTGTTGAGTTCATTGTTGACAGTAAAATGCTCCAGCCTGTCAAAATCAAACTTGATTCTGTCGAGATCAAAGGTTCGAAGATACTTGCCCAACACCAGGAAAGCGACTACATCCAGGGTACCCTGTACCTGATGGCCCTGGCTTACTTCTACAGAAACGAATGGGTACCGTCGGAGATCAAATGCGGCGAACTGGTTGACCGGTTTCCCGACGGAGAATTTGCCCCCGACGCTCTGATACTTAACGCCAAGGCGCTGCTGATTGAAAGGAAATTTGCAGCCGGGAAGCTCCTGCTGTCCCGTACCGTCGATATTGCCTGGCAATTGAAACGCTACGACATACTGTCCGAAGCCTTCAGGCTCGAAGCCGAACTGGCAATATACGAAAAGGACATGGACGGCGCACTGAGGCCTTACAAACAGGCAATTGCCCAGGCTGACGACGAACTGCAGAAAGCCAAATGGCAGACTGACCTCGCCGCCCTGCTGTACAGACTGGGATGGTTCGAAAAAGCCGAAAAGGAATTTGCTCTCGTTCACAATTACCATCCCGATTATATGGCTGCCTTTGAAGCAGACCTCTACCGCGCTAACTCCCTGGCAAGGATCAATCGGACCAAAGAAGCCGAAGACATACTCGACGACCTCGAAAACGACGGCAACAACGAAGAGTGGCTCGGCTATACCTACGCCTCGCGAATGAATATACTCAGGATCGGCGGCAAGCTGTACGAATCGGGAAAAGAAGAGAAATACGCCGATTCGGCCTATATGAACCACGAAGCCATCCTCGCTGTTTACTTCGAACGGGGCATGGAACTGTACAAAAACCACGACTATTACAACGCCAAGAAATATTTTGCCAAAGCACGCAACATTAAAACAGATTTCACTAAAACTGCCAAGAAAATGTACAGCCTCCTCGACCAGTGGAACCTGAAGAGGAACGAAACTCTACCGCTGCTGCTGGATATTTCCAAAGGCAAGGTACTGAACGATACGGTCAAGGGCAAACTCGCTCTTGGCTTGTTCGAACTGGGAAGAATTCACTCACAGCTCGGCAATGCCGACTCTTCATACAATTACTACCGGCTGGCTTCAGACATTTCACCCTTGCATGACCAGAACACCGCAAGGTATCTCTACGTATGGGGCTATTCGCTCATGGATGTACAGCCGGACCTCGCAGACTCCATCTTCGAGGAGTTGGCCACCCGCTACCCCATCACCGAATACGGCATCGACGCCCGAAAGATACAGGGGTACACCGTCAACTATATCACAGACACTGCCGCCCATTTCTATCACGCAGGGTCGCAGATGAGGCAGAACAAGCAATATGACTCCGCTGCCAAGCTGCTTTTCAAGGTTTACAGGAAATACCCCGGCACGGACTATGCGCCCCATTCCCTTTACACTCTGGGATGGATGTTCGAAAAAGACCTGAAAATGATCGACTCGGCGCTCTATTTCTACCAGTTGTTGCTCACGGAATACCCCATGTCACCCTGGGCCAGGGACATCAAACTCAGTGTGGAGTACCTGCTGGCCATCAGGAGCGGACAACCCCTGCCCGATTCCCTCAAAGACAGGCCACGGCGCGTCGTTGCCGAACCGCCGCCGATTGACCCCTCAAAGCTCATTCAGGAAGCGCCCGTTAAAGAAAAGAAGAAAGGCTCCGGCGACATATTCGATATGTTCGACGACCCCGGTGAATACCTGAAAAACCTCGAACCCGGAAAATTGCTCGAAGGAACGACAAAGAGCATAGAAGACACCAAGAAAAAACTTCTCGACCCCGGTACTTACGTACCCGACGTCAAACTGCCTAAGGATTTGTTCGACGACCTTAAAAAAAGCAGCGATTCGACAGGAACCGGTTCCGACACCACGAAAAGCAATAAAAAGGCCGACTGATTCCCTTCGTCATATTCTGCTTTAAGTAACACAATACGAAGGACATAGGCTTTCGGACATGGTACTGCGTATCGTGTTTAACACTTCATCCACCTGTTGTACCGGCTGAACCCACTTCTTGGCATAGTTTATGATAGTTTGTATTAGAAATGTTAAAATATTATTGGATTTACGGGTATTGTATGACATTGAACTATAACTACACGACAAGAGACGGAGTGGATCAGTCAAACAGCATATTTTTCAGGTCCGGCACATTGCAGGACAGGCACTCTTTCAGGAACTCACCGAATATACTGTCAAAGTACGCTTTCACCTTTTCGGAAGGCAGGCTCGACCTTAACGAACACTTAGTTAAGAACCCGTCAGGCACATTCCTGATCAGGGTTACCGGCGACTCGATGATCAACGCAGGCATCAGTTCCGGCAGCATACTCGTCGTTGACAGGAACAACAAAGCGTCCAACAACAAGATCGTCGTTGCTTCTGTTAATGATGAATTGGTTGTTAAAAGGCTCAGGGTCACTTCCGAGTCGGTATCATTGGTACCGGAGAACGACAAATACCAGCCTCTGGTTGTCAGCAAGGATGATAAATTTGATATCTGGGGCGTAGTAACATCAGTCATTCGCACCCTTTAACCCGGATAATGCGTTAGAAGTTGTAAATATCACATATATAATTGATATATAACAATTTACAGTTTTCCCCTCCTTGGATAAGGAGGGGCCAGGGGTGGTTGGATATTCCGTGTTTTGGGTTATCTAATGCACAATCCGGGTTTTAAATTTATCTGTCCGGTGTGATCCGGACAAAAGAACACCTGGCCCCTTGTACCTTCGGACCTGGTTTGAAACGCAGCCGCAATGATTGAGGTTGCCACGGCGAGCAGTTGAGAGCTGTTGAAACGTCCTTATGCCAGATAAAAATAAGAAAGCGCCCCCTCTGGGGCGCTTTTATTGTATTCAATGCGGTCAAACCGCCATGTAATGTACGATTAGTATTATGGTTGTAAGTGCAGTGAGAAGGCGCTGGGATCCGGATGGTTGCCGCCGGCAGGATAATACCAGTTGGGAACATTCTTGAATGTCAGGTAGTCAACTTCTACGTAAACCGGGAAAGTATAGAAACCTTCGACTGCATCGGGTGAAGCCCAAACTGTACCGGGTGTCAGTACGAACAAGCCTTCGCCCTGGCAAGCGTTGCTGCCGCAGCAATTATCGCACCTGTTCCAGAATTTCTTGATTTTCATATTATTTTCCCAATAATCTTGTGACTGGGGGTCAACACCATGGCCGCCGCCATATATGTCACCGAGCTTGGGGCCGTTTACAAAGCCGTCAAACTGGCCCATTACACCGCTGAGTGTGAAATGGTCTGCTGTAAACTGCTGTGCATTGATGGGTGTCGTGTGGCCAGCGGAGATATATTTCCAGGTGCTGCCGGTGATGAATACGTTGTTTGTCGGGTAATCATTGGTAAGGCCTTCGTAGTTTGAGTATGCTACGTTGTTGTCGCTGTTGGGCTGTGTGCCAAATCTTGCAGTAGCTTCGAAAGGCCAGCCGTTGCCGCCTTTAACTTTGAACTGCATGTCGTATGATTGACCGAGGTCTTTGGCTCCGTCGGGGTTCAACCAGCCGAGGTAAATGTTGCCGGTGATGTTGGTGATGTCGATCTCGCAAATAACGAATATCTTGTATTCGCCAACTGCATAGTCAAATGAAAAGTCATTTGTTTCTGTGTAACCGTTGGTTACGTTGTTGTCCGGGTTCCAGGGGCCGGTTGAGTTGGCGACCGGTTCGGCAGCCATAATGAATGTAGTCGAGAGAACTACGGCAAAGATAAGTGCGAAGAATTTCTTCATGATAAACTCCTAAAAAAATTAATAAAACAACCAAAAAAAAATGAGAACAATTAAATCAATTAATTAACTTCTAACCTGCTTTTAATAGCTGCAGCTAATCGGAGCGTGTTATTATCAAAATAATTCTTACCTTCGGAAACCGTACGGATCCCTTCCAGTATCTCATTCAAACCGGCTCTCTTTGTCATATAGCCGGTTGCGCCAAGATTGAAAGATTGTTTTACAAAATCTTCTTCAGTGTGTGCCGACAAAACTAAAACCTTCGTTCTGCTCTGCGATGCCATGTGTCCCATTATCTCGAATCCGCTCATGTTGGGCAGGTCAAGATCGAGGAGTAAAACATCGATGTCATTTTTATTGACTGCTTCGACTACGTCTTTGCCGTTGCTGATGATGTCAACGATTCTTATGTTGTTCTGTTTCCCGAGTACCGACTTCAAAAACCTGGCTGTCATTCGGTTGTTCTCTGCAATCAATATGTTCAATTTATCTTTTGTCATTCTATAAACTTCTTTTTTGTATTTTAACTCAGAGTTCATTAATTCAATCATTCAATTTTTTTCAAAACCAAATTTATTTTTTCAAATTCTATCAAAAAACCTGATGCAAATTTAATACATAAAAGTGGCGTTGTAAATCCCGTAAAATCGGCAATTTAGCAAAATACCAAGCTTAAGCTATATAGTATAGGCAAAATGATTAGTCAGGTTTTGGTATCGCCCTGTAAGCGCTTTCACTGATTGGTATTTACGGGAATTCACGGGTCATCCCTTACACCTGTTTTCCCGTAGAATGATTAAGTGTTTTTTGGTATAGCCGTCATGTGGCCGGGTTTTGATAAAGACGACGTAGAGCGGTTAAGAAGTATTTTTAATTCTGTCGTAAATATATAAAAAACAACCGGTTATGTTACTGTCTTTTTAACACAACCGGTCCGACAAAATTTGAATATTTCCGGGGAAAATCTATCCCTGTTTCCAGCCTAATTATTAATTTTAAGCGATTTCATTGCTCTCTCAAAGATCTGGCTGTAATAGCCGAATTGTTCTGCCGGAGAAGTGAAATAGCCAAAGAAGATGCGGTCGTGCTTCGACAGCATTAACTCATAGGACTGGGAGACAGGATCGTCCGAAGTAATCTGGAACCTGGACTTGTTGTAAGAGCCGGCGTAATCGCCGCTTTTGGCAGTCTTTTTCATCTCGAGAAAATACTGATTGTAGGAATTGAAATTAAGCATCAGGCTGTTTTCGAACATTCCGAGAATCTGGCCCATATCGCTGGTGCCCGACTGTTTAATCACGTTTTTATTGAGTGAAAGCCTGGCGCCGACATGGAGATAATCGTCGATATAAGTAATTTTCTCTTTTGAAATTGAGATTGTAGTTTCGTTTTCATTGACATTAGTAACGACATGCCAGCCTTTGGGCAGTTCGATGGTAAATTCTTTGTTGGGAGCAGTGTAGGTTGCAAATTCCAGTTTCTCGATGGGAACCAACACTTCCGGCTTTTTCATATCATTGATCTGCTGCAGGAGCTTCCTGTCCGCTTCGGCTTTTTCCTTGTTGCCCAGTTTGTCCCAGGCGACAGCACGGTTGTTTACAACTTCTGCATTGCCCGGAGCCAGATTGAGGGAGGCAGTATAGTCGCCGACAGCTTTTTCCATCATCCCGAGCCGGAAATAGCAATTGCCCCTGAGCTGGAACAGTAAGGGATGGGAAAAGCCTTTGGCAGTAGCCTTGTTAAACTCCTTAAGCGAATTGCCGTAATCTGAGGTTTTATAGAGCAGTATTCCTTTCTGGTATGCAATAGACGGATTGCCCGGATCGAGCGATTCGGCTTTGTTCAGGTCTGCCGAAGCCATGTCAAAGCGGCGCATATCGATGTAGGTAATACCTCTGTTAAGGTATGCAATCGAAAAATTGTTGTCCAGTTCGATAGCCTTGTTATAATCAACAATTGCATAGTCGTTCATCCCAAGGTCGTTGAAAGCCAGCCCCATGCTGTTGTAAACATCGGCGTTCGTAGAGTCTGTCAGGAGGATACGCGAATAGTCCTGGACGGCAAGTTTGGGCCTGCCTGTGCTAAGGTAAACCATGCCCCTGTTGTACAGGGCTTCGATTGCCAGGCTGTCCCCGGCGATTACTTCCGAGAACATTTTCTCGGCTTCGAAGTAATTACCTGCCTTCATATACGAGTTACCCTTGTCCATATATGATTGCAATTCGGGGGACAACACATGTTTGCCGGGGTCAGAACCACAGGACACAAGTTGAACGAACATCATCAAGAATAATACAGCCAGAGGCCTGATGCTACAATATCTCATAATACAACCTTATCAATTGTTTTAATTTGAAAACCTTAATTTTATATCGTTAATATCAAAGGATTTCTTCTCAGCCGTTTTGGGCTTCGACACACCTTTTTTCATAGATAACGAAATCCTCTTCAATTTAATGTTTACTTCTTTTACCGTTACATTGACAATCATACCGACCTTGACGACTTCCGTCGGGTCAGAGATGAATTTGTCGGCCATCTCGGAGATGTGTACGAGGCCGTCCTGGTGAACACCGATGTCCACAAAAGCCCCGAACTTGGTAATATTAGTCACCACACCTTCCAGCGCCATCCCCTCTTTCAGGTCCTCGAGCGTCTTGACACCTTCCATGAAAGTAGCGTATTTGAAGACTTCGCGCGGGTCCCGGCCCGGTTTTTCCAGTTCCGAGACAATATCATGGAGTGTCGGTAAACCGATGTCGTTTGTGACATAGTTCCCAAGGTTCAGCTTTTGCAGGTTCTGGGGAAATTTCACAATCTCGCCCAAATCGAGCCCCAGGTCCTTCGAGAACTTTTCGACAACGGAGTATGATTCGGGATGGACAGCAGTGTTGTCGAGTATGTTTTCCCCGTTGCGTATGCGCAGGAAACCGGCAGAGAGTTCGAACGCCTTAGGCCCGAATTTCTTTACGTCCAACAGTTGGCGGCGGGACCTGAAAGCGCCGTTTTGGTTGCGCCACTCTACAATGCTTTTGGCAAGGGTCGAGTTGATGCCGGAGACATGGGTCAACAGTTCCCTGGAAGCCGTGTTGAGGTCCACACCGACGTAATTGACAGCGCTTTCGACGGTTTCTTCCAGTTTTTTCTTCAGCAGCTTCTGGTCAACGTCGTGCTGGTACTGGCCTACGCCGATGGACTTCGGATCGATTTTTACCAGCTCGGCAAGTGGATCCTGCAGCCTGCGGGCAATACTGATGGCGCCCCTGACAGTCAGGTCCAGGTCGGGGAATTCTTCATTGGCCACTTCACTGGCAGAGTAAACGGAAGCGCCGGCTTCGCTCACCATAACCCTAATTGGTTTCCTGTCGCTGCTTCGCATGGTTTCGGCCACGAATTCATCGGTTTCCCTGCCGGCGGTACCGTTACCGATGGCAATCAGTTCCACTTTGTGCCTTTCTGCCATGCCGTTAACGATCCGTACAGCGTCGGCCTTCTCCCCATCAGATTTGAACGGGAAGATTGTTTTGTATTCCAGGAATTTCCCGGTTTCGTCCACGACAGAGACCTTGCAGCCTGTCCTGAACCCCGGGTCTATGCCCATCGTCGGTTTCAGTCCGGCAGGCGCAGCCAGCAGCAGTTGCCTGAGGTTTGACTCGAACACGACAATTGAAGCCAGGTCAGCTTTTGATTTACATTCGAGCCTCACCTCGGCGATGAGGCTGTGTTTCATCAGGCGTTGGAAACTGTCCCGGACAGCATCGCCGAAAAACTTTACGAGTTTGTCCTGCTTAGTAAGGATTGATTTGTAGTTAAGATAGTTAATTACTGCTTCTTCGTCGAAGATGAGGTCGAGAGCAACGATTTCCTCTTTTTCACCCCTGCGGAGGGCCAGCATATTGTGTGGGTTGATGTCCTTAACAGGCACAGTGTAGTCCCTGTACATCTCATATTTTGTCGTACCGGCCTCATGTTCATCTTTGATTTTGGATCTGAAACCGCCGTTCAGTAAAAGGTAATCGCGCACCCAGGCTCTCAGTTCGGCAGTCTCGGCAATTTCCTCGGCGATGATGTCGGATGCGCCTTTCAACGCTTCCTCTGCGTTGGCAACGCCTTTTTCCGTATCGACGAAGCCGGCGGCGGCAGCTTCCAGATCCAGGTACGGGCTGTCGCTCCGGTTGTGTTCTTTAATGACCACGGCAAGGCCGTCGAGCCCCTTCTCCCTTGCAATCGTAGCACGTGTCCTCTTTTTCGGTTTATAGGGCAGGTACAGGTCTTCCAGTTCGTTCTTCTGCAGGCAGTTCAGAATTTTTTCCTTCAGTTCATCCGTCAGTTTTCCCTGTTCTTCGATGGATTTGAGGATGGTTGTCTTCCTGTCCTCGAGTTCAACAAGATAATCATATTTATCAAAAATATCCCTGATGAAATTCTCATTCAATTCGCCGGTTTTTTCTTTGCGGTACCTTGCAATGAACGGTATCGTCGAGCCTTCGTTCTTCATGGCTACGGTGTTCTCCACCTGCCACGGCTTCACCGCCAGTTCGCCCGCTATCACCGAAATTATGTCAATCATCTTCCAACACTAATTTATTCAACAAATCATTAAGAATACAAATTTAAAAGATTCTGTTTTAAAATCTGATATTATCGCTTATATTTGAATATTACAATTTTTTATTTTTAGATTTCTAAGGAGTTCCAATGCGTAAAGGACTGTCCCGGTTAACTATTTCTGCAGCAGTAATATTTTCCTTGTTTCTAATTGCTTGTGGCGACGGCAATAGCGACAACAATCCTGCTAAAAATAACGACAATAAGGACACAACAGGGAAGAACAGCAGCAGTTCATACCTGACTGCGAAAATCGGCGGCGGCATTACTAACGATTTTTCATCAACTCTCATGGAAGGTCATATTCTTGAAGAAGAAGTCTCAATTTCCGGAGTAAATATCTTTGGAACTGTTTCGCTGGATTTTCCATCGGGTGTAACAGGTACTTACAATCTTGACGATATTAATTATACTGCCCGTTTTGATCTGATGGATGGATCTCAGCATTCCTCCTATCTGTCGGTCAGCGGTTCAATTACTCTTTCAGAAAACGACGGTAAAACAGCTAAAGGGCAATTCAGTTTCAAAGCTGTGAATGACGATGAATCCGGTAGCATAACAGTATCGGAAGGAAAATTCGAATATCATTTTTGAAAGACAGCCGTCTTCGGTAACCGCGCTATGTTAACGTAAGACGGAACTGACGGCGAACCGGCTTCGGTTTGTCGGTCCGGGGGGATTCTATATTACAGATTGTTCCGGAAAGGCTGGGCAGAGGGCTACGGCTTCTTTCCGGACAACCCGGGCTGCTTCCCTGCTTTCCAATGCTGCCCTCGAGCAGCCGACAGGCCAAGGTTCAGGCAGAGGTCGAAAAGAAAATGTTTATTATTAATAAATTTTCTGTTAAATTAAACGTTTACTATTAAAAGCATTTGAGAAATTATGAGGTATTATTATGAAAAGCGGACTATTTAAACTTGTGTTTTTAGCTATTGTTGCATCATTTACATTTTTTGTTTCGTGCGGCGACGACGATTCATCCAATAATACGGACAACAGTAACTACATCCAGGCAAAGATTACGGGGAACTACGTCAACAACAGCCTTTCGGTCTCTTCGATTTCGGGCGCTATTACCAACGGCGTGGTGCAGGTTGTAATCGTCGATACCGAGAGTAAGTACGGTGTAATGACACTCAGGTTTCCCAGTGGCGTAACCGGATCCCACGCCATTGACGGCACGTCATATATAGCATTATTTACAGAACCTTCGCTGACAACGAACACAACTTACACTGCTGTTTCGGGTACCATTAACCTCGAAGTAAACAACAGCAGCAAGGTAAAAGGCACATTCGAGTTTAACGGCAAGATCTACGACGGTTCAAAGTCGATCGTCGTTTCAAACGGCAAATTCCAGTACAATTTTAATTAAGCTGATGGCGCCGGAGAACTGCTGTAAGAATTTTCGGGCATATCACTGATGAATATTCTTGTAATATTACTTTTCATCTCCTATTACACTTCGCAGTACCAGTTGTTCGGAGCAGGGACATACGGTTTCACTGCGATTGACCTTTTCATTTTCCTGATATTCTTCCTATTCATCAAATATGCTTTCTACGACAGGATGGAATTCAGGATCAGGTGGAAACCGCACCTTACCTGCCTGCTGCTGATAATAGGCTCGGTTTTCCTGTCGGGCCTTACACCGCTGATTACCGGTAATTCAGGAGTAATTACCCAGTACTTCAAGAGTTCCATCCATTTCCTTCAACTGGGTTTGTTTGCTCTGTTGTTCTCGTTTGTACCAGTAAAGGCAGTTACCTGGACCAGGGTAATTCAGATATGGCTCGTCATCAGCCTGCTGATCAATATCTTCGGGATATACCAGATATTTGCCCGGGCCTATGACCTGCCAATGGCCTGGATAGAATATACGAACGTCAGCATTGTCGGAAGGGAAGTCGATCAGCTGCAGGATTTCCAGCAGATAAGCCTCCACTTCGAGAGCTTTTACCGGGCTACATCAATCTTTTCCGAGCCTTCTGCCCTGGCTACTTACAACCTTGAGATACTTGTATTCCTTCTGATACCTTTTGCCAGGAAGAAGCCTCCTTTCATCGCAAATAAGGTGTTGAATACCCTCATTACCGTTTTCTGCATCCTCGGCCTGTTCTTTACCTTTTCTCTTACCGGGCTGGCCGGCGCCCTGCTGATTCTAATGTTTGTACTGTTCTTCGAACGTTCAAAAAGGATCATACTGATCCTGACGTACATCGTCCTGGCCTTCGGACTGATAATAGCCGCAGACAGCATCATCGAACCCTATTTCAACATCAGCGTCAGGGACCTGTTCGCCACAAGGGTTTCATCGATCTATTCGGTGGCTGCGGAAGGTAAGGGGCAGACAATCACGGGTGAGTCCGTATTTACGCGCGCTACCGACGCCGAATTAACGATAGACATGACTCAGGTTAACCCTGTTACCGGTGTCGGCATCGGTAACCTCGGGAAAATGTCGGACGGCAGGGTTGAATTCTCAGACACCTCAGTACTCAGCGTTTTTGCCGAAACCGGACTTGTCGGAGGCATCTTCTTCTGTTTGTTCTTTGTTTTCCTGTTTTTCACTACCGGCAGGTACCTGTACAGAAAAAAGGACTATGCGCACTTAGACGATGAACTCAGCAGGCTGTCCTCAGTCCTGTTCTTCCAGATGCTGATCCAGTTCATTATCAACTTCGTATCGGGCAATAATTTCATTTCTTTCTGGTGCTGGCTGCCGATGTCATTAATTCTCTCCACCGTCAACATGATCGAGATGCAAACAGAGGGTTACAATCATTCGATTCGGTTCCTGAGCTATCCTACGAAAAAGATACTGGGGTACTATCTGCAGAACACATACAAATAGTTCAGACACGTGGAAAACACCCCCTTGCCAAAAAACGAAGCCCGCAGGCAACAAAATCGTCGCCTGCGGGCTTTTTCATTCTGCCGCAATTGGTTTCTTTTAATCTAAGAAGTGTACGAACAAGCCGTCTCTTAACTTGGGTTCAAACCATGTGGACTTAGGAGGCATGATCTTGTCTGCATCGGCAATTGACATCAATTCATCGACTGAAGTCGGGTACATTGCAAAAGCAACAGCCATCTCACCGGAGTTAACCCTTCTTTCGAGTTCCTTCAAACCCCTGATGCCCCCGACAAAATCGATCTTCTTGCTTGTACGCGGATCATCGACCCCAAGAACGGGGTGCAGGAGGTGGTTCTGAAGGATGGCGACGTCGAGGCTCTCAACGGGGTCGGGATTGCTCAGGAGGCTCTTCGATACATTCAGAAGGTACCACTGGCCGTCGGTGTACATGCCGATCTCGCCTTTTCTCTCAGGTTTACATACACCCTTAACAGGTGTAATTGCAAACTTACCCGATATTTTCTCAAAGAACTGTTCCCTGGTATTGCCGTTCAGGTCTTTTACAACCCTGTTGTAATCCATTATCTTAAGGTGCGAAGCCGGGAAAAGGACAGCAAGGAAGAAGTTGTATTCTTCATCTCCTTTGTGGTTGGGATTGGCTTTTTGCCTTTCCCTGCCTACCAGTCCTGCCGAAGCGCTGCGGTGGTGGCCGTCAGCGATGTAGAAATTGGGTACGGCTTCGAGCAACGATTCAATCCTGTCGATTGTCTGCCTGTCCCTGATGACCCAGGTAGTGTGCCTGATGCCGTCGGTGGCTACGTGGTCGTTCTCAGGTTTGCTGTCTTTAATCTTATCAATTATAGCATTGACTTCATCGACATCGCGGAAAGTGAGGAAGATGGGTCCTGAGTGTGAATTTGTTACACGGACGTGGTTGCACCTGTCTTCTTCTTTGTCCTTACGGGTCTTTTCGTGTTTCTTGATTACTTCATTCCAGTAATCATCGACGGAAGCACAGCCGACGAGTCCGTACTGAGTCCTGCCGTCCATGGTCTGGGCATACAGATAGAGACAGGGTTCGGGGTCCTGTACCAGATTGCCGCTGTCAATCAATTTATGTAGATTTTCTTTACCTTTTTCGTAAACCCTGGGGTCATGTAAATCGATGGATGGATCGAGGTCAACTTCGGGTTTTCCAATGTGAAGAAATGATAGAGGTTTGCCTTCAACTTCCCGACGCGCTTCTTCCGAGTTCATTACGTCATAGGGCAAAGCAGCGATGTCCCCTGCTTTTTCCGGGACAGGCCTGAAAGCCCTGAATGGTCTGAATACTGCCATAGCTTATTCCTGTACTATAAAATCAAACAAATTATTTCTTTAAACAATTAACTACTTTTTCTGCTATTTCGATGCTTACTCTTTCCTGTGCTTCGTCTGTCGAGGCGCCGATGTGAGGAGTAACGGAGACGTTCGGATGGTTGATCAGCTCTTTCTGTGCTTCGGTCGGCGGTTCACTCTCGAACACGTCGATGCCGGCATAGTCAACGATGCCCGATTTGAGGGCTTCGAGAAGGGCCGATTCCTTAACGACACCACCTCTGGCACAGTTGATCAGGACCATTCCTTTTTTCATCTTTGCAAAATCGGCCTCTGCAAGAGTAGGGCCTTCGGATTTGATGAAAGGCAGATGGAGTGAGATATAATCTGCACTGGCAAGAAGCTCATCTTTTGTAACCAGCTTTACGTTGAGGTCGGTCTTGGTAACGAAAGGATCAAAGGCAATGACGTTCATCATCAGGCCGATGCCTCTTTTTGCGGTCTCCCTGCCGATGGCGCCCAGGCCGATGATGCCGAGTGTTTTACCCGTAAGTTCCCTGCCTTTTGAGTATTCTTTCTTGGGCCACTTGCCTTCGCGCATTTCAGTGTTGCTTCTGTGGAGGAAACGTACGAGTCCTGCCATGTGAGCAATTGCGAGTTCGGCCACCGACACCGACGAAGCGCCGGGAGTGTTGAGTACGGGTATTCCTTTTTCTTTCGCGTATGCTGTATCAATATTGTCAAGTCCGACACCGCCCCTTGCAATACACTTCAGGTTAACGCCGGCGTCGATCACATCTTTTGTAACTTTCGTTGCAGAACGTACCATAATTGCATCATAGTCCTTGATGACCTGAAGTAATTCTTCCGGAGTAAATTTCCTGTTAGTAACATCGAATCCGGCTTCCTTTAATATTTTCTCTCCACTGGCATCAATACCATCAGACACTAAGATTTTCATAGTAGCTCCTATTAATATTTTTCAATAACATTTTTCAGAATCATTTTTTCCGATTCCAAATACCGATAATTCAAAATTAATCAAAAGGTTGTAAGAGGCAAAATATTTAAAAAAAATATCCGGTTAAGCACATTCGCTTTTATTTAGTTTGTCAAGTTTATCAAGTTTATCAAGTTCATCAAGTTTGTAAAGAAAGAAGAAAAAGCAGGCCCAGCGCGTCTTCCCCCACCTTGGATAAGGCGGGGGCAGGGGGCGGTTCGATTATTTAGTTTGTAAAG
>CAZWLN010000053.1:0-32560 GCA_964634885.1 uncultured Hyphomicrobiales bacterium
TTTATTTATACAGGATATAAGATACGAATCGGGCAATTAAAACAAGGAAATTAAAGCTTACCGGTCATGCATTTTATCTTCCTACCGGAGGCACCAACCAGACAAAGTATATCTTTTACAGGTTCACATATTGGTAGAGCCGCAAGGCCTTGCGGCTCTAGCGAGGCATCACCAGCAAAACACAAATGGACTCCACCTAAATGGTAGAGCCCATCTTTTCTTAAAAGTGCTTTTAATTCTATGTAATTATTCTTGCAATAATCAGATGATCGGGCCGGAGGCTGAAATGTCTTTTCCAACCATCGTCTCGTACTGCTTGAAGTTTTCCCTGAACTTCTGTGCCAGTTCGGCAGCTTTCTTGTCGAAGGCTGCTTTGTCCGGCCACTGATCCCTCGTTTTGAACAGTTCGTCGGGTATCTGCGGACAAGTTACGGGTACATCAAGCCCAAAGAGCAGGTCTTTCCCGTATTTGACATTGTCGAGCAGGCCGTCGAGAGCAGCATTCAGCAGTATCCTTGTGTACTTGATTGAAATTCTCGAGCCAATGCCGTATGGGCCGCCGATCCAGCCTGTGTTAAGAAGCCAGCATTTCACATTGTGTTTTTTAATTTTCTGTCCGAGCAGCTCTGCATATTTGACAGGAGGCAGAGGCATGAAAGGCGCTCCGAAACAGGTGCTGAACGTAGCCTGCGGCTCTGTGATGCCCTTTTCCGTACCTGCAACTTTCGCTGTATAACCGGAAAGGAAGTGATAGACAGCCTGTTCTGTGGTGAGCTTTGCAATCGGGGGAAGTACACCGAAAGCGTCGGCAGTAAGGAAAATGATGTTTTTCGGATGGTCGCCAAGGCCGTCAGGGACGATGTTGTCCAGATGTGTCAACGGGTATGCCGCCCTGGTGTTTTCCGTGAGGCTGGCGTCGTTCAGGTCGATGTGCCTGCTTTTAGGGTCGAAAACGACGTTCTCCAGCACTGTACCGAATTTTCTCGTTGTAGCCCAGATTTCAGGTTCGGCGTCGTGCGACAGCCAGATTACCTTAGCGTAACAGCCGCCTTCGAAGTTGAAGATGCCGTCGTCGCTCCAGCCGTGTTCGTCGTCGCCGATGAGCGCTCTTGCCGGGTCGGCAGACAGCGTGGTTTTGCCGGTACCGGACAAACCGAAAAGAAGGGCAGTGTCTCCGTTTTTACCTTTGTTGGCGCTGCAGTGCATTCCGAGGATGCCTTTCAGGGGCAGCAGGTAATTAAGGGCGGAAAACACGGACTTCTTTATTTCGCCGGCATAGTGAGTGCCGCCGATGAGAACAAGGCCTTTTGTGAAATTGACAAGGATGAATGTCTCCGAATTCAGGCCGTCGATCTCCGGATTGCCCAGGAAAGAAGGCAGGTCGATGACGGTAAACTCCGGTTTGAAGTTTTCCTGCTCGGCAGCGTCTTTTACATTAATAAGCATATTACGCGCAAAAAGCGACTGCCAGGCGTATGTGGTAATGACACGGACAGGAATGCGGCATTTTTTGTCGGCGCCGGCCCAGGCGTCCTGTACGAAGATGTCCCTGTTCTGGAGGAAAGCCTTGACGCGTTCGAACAACTGGTCGAACTTCTGCTCGTCGATGGGTACATTGATCTTGCCCCAGTTGACGATGTTCTCGGTGTGTTTGTCCCTGACGATGAATTTGTCGTTGGGCGACCTGCCGGTAATCTTACCGGTATTAACAAGCAGGGAGCCTAAGTGTGCAATTTTTGCTTCGCCGTATTTGACGGCATGTTCGTAGAGTACGGGTGTCGAGTGATTCCAGTGCACTTTGTTGAGGTTGCGCAAACCAAGGTATTCCAATCCCGGTTCGATGATTTTGTTTTCCGAATTCATTTTGCCTCCGCTCGTTTCTAAAAATTTAGCTTGACCTAATTTACAAATATTTCATCAATTATTTTCGACAAAATCTTACAAAACTAAATATTTTACCAAAAAATTTTATTTGTTCATGTCGGGATTATTGACCGATGAATTGTGAATGCCTAAGTCGGGGAAATCGAGGTCATCGACGCTGAAATGCTCGTTAGGCACAGTAACAGGTGTCTCCTGGATGTCGATGTGCTTCAGCATGCCGAGAATCTGTTCCAGGCCGCTGGAATATTTCTTGAAAGAATTTAGAATGTGAGTGTAACCATTGATCTGATAGACTTCCATGTTCCCCCTCTTTCTTGTTTAAACTTTATTATATACTGCTAATTGTCAATTTTCAGCTAACTGCTTTTTCGGCAACCCTGAGTTTTGCGCTTCTTGCCCTTGGATTCGCCGCAATTTCAGATTCATCGGGCGCCAAAGGTTTAGGTGTAATCACTTTAATAATTGGCACGCCTTTTGCAATGTTATTATCAATGTTTTTTGATAATTTGGAATTCACTTTGAAAAACTGCTTAACAATCCTGTCTTCGAGGGAGTGGTAAGAAAGGATGACAATCCTTCCACCGGGAGCAAGAGGTTCCAGATAGGAATCGAGAGCTTTGGACAAAACGTCCAGCTCGCTGTTAACTGCGATGCGCAGGGCCTGGAAAACTCTCGACAGCGATTTGGAATGCATTGGCTTAGGCACAACATCTTCGACAACAGAACGAAGTTCAAACGTGTACCTGAGGGGTGTAGCACGGCGGATTTGGGAGATCCGCCGCGCTAACGTTTTTGAGAACGGTTCTTCTCCGTATGTACGGAGAATGAATTCCAGTTCCTCCTCTTTTGCTGCATTTAGTAGTTCTTCTGCAGATCCGCCGAGCGAACCGAATCTCATGTCTATGCGGGAGTTCGCGCGGTAGCTAAAACCGCGGCGGCTGCTGTCCAGCTGCCGCGATGATAAACCAAGATCAAGAAGAACACCTGTGAGTTCCCCCCGAAAATTTCTGTGTTCTACAGCTGAGCTGTAGCAATCATTAATAATGCTTATCCTGCTTTCAGGGCCGCGGGACAGCTCCTCTGCAAATTTTGCGGTGCAGTGGGCTATTGCCTCCGGGTCCTTGTCGAAGGAATAGAGCCTGCCCTTAGGGCTGAGCCTCGAGAGTATTTCTGCCGAGTGTCCTCCGCCGCCAAGGGTACCGTCGATGTAAACCCCTTCGGGGTCTGTTACAAGGTAATCGCAGGTTTGTTTAAGCATCACCGGCAGGTGGTAGTCATAGGGCGCTTTCGGGGTGTCGTCCCACTCATCGAAAGCTTTCCTTTTGCTGCCGGCTTTTTTTTTCATTGTCAAAGAACCATTACTTTAGACGCCGCTGACTCGTAGGTCTCATCGACAGAACGCAGGTACTTCTCATAGGTATCCGGGTCCCAGAATTCGATGTGGTCAACGACGCCGACGATTGCAACTTTTTTATCTATGCCTGCAAGCTCGAGCAGTTTCCTGGGAAGGCCGATCCTCTGCTGGCTGTCGAGCGTCATCTCTTCGGCCCACATCAGCAGGGTACGCAGGAAGAACCTGTTCTTCTCGTCGTACTGGTTGAGCTGCTGGAATTTCTCTTCGTAAGCTTTCCATTCGTCAAGGGGATAGGCAACGATGCAGTTGTCCGTACCGCGGGTAACGGTGAACGTATCGTTTGCTTCCGGCGACATGCTCCTACGCATCTTGGAGGGTATGTTCACCCTTCCCTTAGCGTCAATCGAGTATATCTCCTGTCCCTTAAAAAA
The DNA here is from genome assembly GCA_964634885.1 of uncultured Hyphomicrobiales bacterium. GTDB lineage: Bacteria > Bacteroidota > Ignavibacteria > Kapaibacteriales > UBA2268 > DAINRZ01. Next base: position 3,670 of record CAZWLN010000053.1, read on the forward strand.
TGCCATTACAAGTTAATTCTATCTATTATCAAAATCTATTTTTGCAAAGTTACCCACTTTTTACCACTTTTACACATACAATTTTACAAACAGCCCACTTTTATATCAAAAAATGATTAATTTTTTCTTTAGGCGTCAAATTTTTACATTATTATACTTCAGAAGCGGGTTTCTGCAGGAAGGCATTTTTTTATAGGTTATATTATTTTTTGACGAGGAAAAACACTTGTTTTTTGGGGTCAGGATACGGGAGTATGAAGAATGGAAAAAGACAGTTAAGAAGATCAATGCAACAAAGTTACGCTCATCGTCCGGGCCGGATGATGAGCGCAACATCATTAATTGAGAGAATAAATTGATTCCCTTTATTAGAGAAAACTCAAATTTCCATAACCGCAGTTTATTCCAATATCAATTTTGTTTCTGTTCTTATCAGCAGGATTGATAAAATCTTTGCCAAAGTTACAATATATACTAATATCGCTATCTATACTGTATTCAATCATACCCATGAACCTAAAATCATTTTCCTGGGTCCTTTTAATCAGATCAAATGAAAAATTCGTTTTTTGATATTCGAATAATACTCGGAAACCATAGTCTGAATAGCCTTTTTGCAGTCTTTTATCGTAAATTGCCCTGTACACTCCAAGTAAGTCTATATATGAATTGCTCTCTCCTGAGAACTCCCATCTGTAAGAAGGTGTAATCCAAAAACCATGTTTCCTGCCGTCAATAATATCCTTTTCAGTATCCGGGATGTTAAATGCAACAGCACCTGCCAGTTCAAGAAAGAACCCAACTTTTCTTTTGTTAATCTTTTGAATTACTTCTGATAATTCCTGCGCTGTTGTGTTTTGTTGAAAAGAAATAAATTCCTGAATACTGTCATAATCAGCAATATTGTTAATAATGAACTCAAAATATTCGTTTATTATAGCAATTTCAGATGTTTGAGGTTCCTTTTCAATCATCCGGAAAAAATTTGTTTTGAATTCGGATGATGTATCAATATACTCCTTAAATTGCTTGCCGGTAGAGATATTGATTTTCTTTTCTTTTAAATCAGTCAGAATGTTATTGAAGTATCCTAAAACAAGAAATTTATTTTGAACATTAATAAATTTTTTATTGCTATAATAAAATTCAAGGTCAGAGTTTGCCGCACCGTCAAATATTTTCGTTCTGAATCCAATACCATATATATCTCCATTAAGAAGCGAATCAAATTTATTTGTTTCAATTGATGAAGTTGAAACAGTAAAATCTTTCCAAAGATTATACAGAATATTTTCATACAGATTGTGATAAGTTACTGTGCTATTAAATAGTTTATAAGGTGACAACTCGATGCCGAAATTTTTATTATTCAATAGAGAATTAATGCTGATTGCAATGTCTTTAGGGGTTTCGGGCCTCGCGATGGAAGAAGGTGTGGAACCAAGAATTTCAAATCCCGGAGAATCTGGGGTTTTTAACACATCATATTTATATGTTGTGTCTCCAATTGAAAAGGCATTGTATTCTATTAATACTATGAATATTATGCACTTCGAGAAATATTTTATCGGATTCATTCGATACTCCTAACTTTATATGATTATCTTACTCGAAAAATTGCCTGATAATTCATAGTATCCTTATCAGTATCAACTTTTTCATTTAAAGTTGTATCTATAGTATTCTGGTCAGTACCAATTGAATAAGTTATATTTGTTTCATTAGTATCGTCTCTTATGTCTGATACATAGCTTGAAATAATTATATTGTTATCTTTCAGCTCCTTAAGTTTTCCTATAATCTTACCTATTATTTTATTTCCAAAAGCTATTGGTTTTTCATTTAGTGAGACTACAGATGTAATTGCCTGATCGTTTGTACTGATTGTTATTTTAACATCAGAGTCATCATTACCCTGTAAACGAAGTTCTGTTCCAAAATTGATTATTTTCATAATATTTCACCTCAAAAAGTTAATAATAGATTAATTAGTATAGTGAACATTGACCTTAATAATACTGGTATTCAGCTGACTTTTACTTTATTCCTTCGATAAATACCGGTTAATTCGGTGATAGCGCTGATTTTTTTTATGTATTTGTCTCTTTTTTCTTTTCACCCTTAACTGTACCCCGGAGCATAACCAGTTTGTTCAGCAGATCGAACCAGAAAGGTGCTCCGAAAGAAATGGCTATCGCGGTGATCAGCCAGCCGAGTATTCCTCCCCAAAACAAATCCCAACAATCCTTCGTCTCATTTTTCTTGATATTTTTTTTGCTTAAGCTGTCCTTTGCTGTTGTACTGTCTTTACAGTTCCATCCCAAACCTAAGATTTTATTTGCATTGGTAACATCTGTAATTATTTTTTTCAACGCTTTTATATAAGTTGTATCCGTTGCATTTTTGTTTGTGTCTCCTAATGTAAAAGTCGCTGATTCATTATTCCATGATTTATAAGTTTCTTCGACAAATGGTTTGAACATACTTCTTGCGGATTCATTTGTTACCAGTATGTCTTTAATCTTGATTATATCTACATTGAACCCGATTGCTAAACCCAACCCAATAACGAAGAGCAGCCACTGGACATGGGCTTTATACCAGCCGGTCACCCTGTCCATAGTATTATTGAACCATTGTTCGAGCAATTTCTTGAAACTATCGAGATTGTTGCCGGATTCCATAAAAAATAATTTTAATTGTTTCAATGTATCATTGCCGATTCTTATTGTTCTGTTGTTGATTGTGATTTCTTTGTAGCTATTTTGTGTTACACTTGGGTCATGCTCGATAAAAGATTGTACCGACTCCAGTCTGGTCCATTTACCACCGTATTCAACCATAATATCAATCATTGTATTTGAAAAGTCGGCCGGTGTAATTGATGACGGTGAAGAAGTATTGCCACGGGCAAGGTATTTAATGGCGGGATGCCTGAAAAAGGCCTCCTGTAGCGAACCGGTTTTGAAAGTTCTTACAAGTAAATTCCTTAGAAAAATGAATTGGAAGAAATTCTTTACTTTGTTTCCAAAAGTTACGTTTGTCTCGTCGTCTTCCAGCATCCTGTACAGACCCCAAACAAGTAACTTCGAACGGAACCTGAAGGCGGATGCAATCATTTCAAGAATCGTAGTCGCAAGGAAGCTGTACAAAAGGAAGATGAATACAATGCTGATAATAACATCGAGGGTAAGGCTGTCGAACATATATACCTCAAAATAAATTAATAATGCCCTTAAAATGATACCTGTATTTCAAGCGTTTTTTAATTGCGCATCCAGTTATAAATTTTCAAAGTATCCCGGTTGTTTAAAGCCATAACCCAATTTACAACACACTTTTCACTTTATCTCTACTGAAAAATTACTTAGATGAGAAGTCCCGCCCAGTCTGCATCGACTTTTTACGTGCCTGAAATTCCGCTCCAGGCAAAGGTCAATTTTGACGTTTTTTAGTGTATTTTGTATTCCGATTGAAAAAAGGCAAAAAAATTTGAAGATTTTTCAGCTTCACAAAAAAAAATCATGCGCCGTTTCTGACGCATGATTTTTTTTATCTATCTCTCTGGGGCTCTGCCCCGGGGCTATCAGTTAGCCTGGTGGCTGTTCAGGTCCGAATCGATGGGAGCTTCTTCGACACCTTCCGCGCCGATATCGGGTGAATCCTTGCCGGCTTTAACTTTCGCTACGGGAATCTGCTTTTCTTCTTTGACGACAGGCAGTTCCTCTTTGAATTCAAACTTCAGTTTCTCGGCGTCAGGATCTTTGTCTGCCATTATCCTGGTGTTGAACCTGAGGTTGCCCTTGAGCAGCTCTTCTGCCAGTTCGTCCTCTATGTATTTCTGCAATGCCCTGCGCAGAGGCCTGGCGCCGTACTTCTCGTCGAAGCCTTTCTCGACGAGGAATTCCTTCGCTGCTTCTGTGAGTTCCAGAGCCATGTTGTTGATCTTCAGCCTTTCCGTCAGGTAACGCTGCTGTATCCCGATGATGCCGTGAATATGCTCTCTCCTCAGTTTCCTGAAGATGATGAAATCGTCTATCCTGTTGATGAATTCCGGATTGAAGAGCCTGCGGATGGATTCCTCGATGGTGCTCTTAACGGCTTCGTAGTCATTCTCGGGACTGTCTTCCGTGAATCCTATCTTTCCACCCATCTTAACATCTCTTGTTCCGACGTTCGAGGTCATTATTATCACAGTGTTCTTGAAGTCAATCTTCCTTCCGAGCCCGTCTGTGAGGACACCGTCGTCAAACACCTGCAGAAGTATATTGAAAACGTCGGGATGGGCTTTTTCAATTTCGTCCAGAAGGATGATGCAGTAGGGCTTGCGGCGAACTTTTTCTGTAAGCTGGCCGCCTTCTTCATAGCCGACGTAACCGGGAGGCGCTCCAACGAGCCTCGATACGGAGAATTTCTCCATGTATTCGCTCATGTCAATCCTGATCATTGCTTCTTCGGAGTCGAACATGACGCGTGCAAGTGCTTTTGCCAGTTCGGTCTTACCGACACCGGTAGGCCCGAGGAACATGAATGAACCGATGGGCCGGCGCGGGTCTTTAAGGCCTGCCCTGGCGCGGCGTATAGCTCGTGCAAGGTGGTCGATGGCTTCGTCCTGCCCAACGATCATCTGCCTCAGTTCGTCCGAGATTTTCAACAGCTTGATGGATTCGCTCTCAGCGACCCTGTTAACGGGTATGCCGGTCATCATCGCTACGACGTCGGCGACATCCTCTTCCGAAACCGGGAAGAATGTCTCGCTGGCCTTGACTTCCCATTCGGCCTTTGCAGTCTCCAGGTCAGTCTGGAGCTTCTTTTCAAGGTCGCGCAGGCGGGCAGCTTCTTCGAAATTCTGCCTCTTAACGACCTGATTCTTCTGTCCCTTAATGTCTTCTATCTGTTCTTCTATCTCTACGATGTTCTTCGGTATCTCGAGGTGCTGCAGGTGTACCCTGGCGCCTGTTTCGTCGAGGACGTCGATTGCTTTGTCGGGGAAGTTCCTGTCGGTGATATACCTTTCGGACAGCCTGACACAAGCGTCGAGAGCCTCGATGGAATACTTGACGTTGTGGTGGTCTTCGTACCTGTCCTTGATGTTGTCAAGAATTATCAATGTTTCCTGTGTGCTTGGCGGTTCGACGAGTACCTTCTGGAAACGCCTGTCGAGGGCTCCGTCTTTTTCGATGAACTGCCTGTATTCGTCCAGCGTGGTTGCACCGATGCACTGTATCTCGCCCCTCGAAAGAGCAGGCTTGAACATGTTCGAAGCGTCGAGCGAGCCTGAGGCGCCGCCGGCTCCGACGATGGTGTGGAGTTCGTCGATGAAGAGGATGACATCGCGCGCTTTGTCCAATTCGTTCATTACCGCTTTCATTCTTTCTTCGAACTGGCCGCGGTATTTAGTACCCGCAACGAGCGAGGCAAGGTCCAGCGTTACGATTCTCTTATCCTGCAATATCCTCGGTACCTGCTTCTTGATGATGCGCAGGGCCAGCCCTTCGACGATGGCAGTCTTGCCGACGCCGGGCTCGCCGATGAGTACCGGGTTGTTTTTCTTGCGGCGCGACAGTATCTGGGACAGCCTTTCAATCTCTTTTTCCCTTCCGACAACCGGGTCGAGTTTGTCGTCCACAGCCAGTTTCGTCAGGTCCCTGCCGAAATTGTCGAGGACCGGAGTCTTGACTTTCTCTTTCTTTTCCTGTTTCTGTGGGATGCCTGCCGGTTTAATGCCGCTGCCGCTGGGCCTGCCGCTGATGATGTTGTCGAGTTCGCGCCTGACGGCTTCGTAGTTAACATTGAACTGCGACAGTATCTGTGCTGCAATATTCTCTTCGTCGCGCAGCAACGAGAGAAGGAGGTGTTCGGTCCCAATCACTTCCGACTTGTAAAGCTTTGCCTCGAGATAGGTAATCTTGAGAACCTTTTCCGCCTGCTTTGTCAGGGGGATGTTGCCGATGGTGATTGTTGAACTGGACGCCCTTACTGTATCTTCGATTGCTTTTTTCAGTTTGAACAAGTCTGCTCCGAGGTTACGGAGCACCTTAACTGCAATGCCTTCGCCCTCGCGAATGATTCCGAGAAGAAGGTGTTCTGTGCCGATGTAATCGTGGCCCAATCTGAGGGCTTCTTCCCTGCTCAGCCTGATTACTTCATTTACCCTGTTTGAAAAATTACCTTCCATATCATAATATATTTAGTTACACAACATTTCTTATTTAGTTAAACCTTAACTTATTTATTTTCAACCCCCACTTATATGTATTGACGTCCCATCCGACTTTTTATTTATTGGAATATTCCTACACAAGAAAATAGGATGCCAAATACTATTTCAAAATATATACCACTTTAAGATGTATAATCGTTGAAAAGGAAATTATATTTAGAAATGATAGAAAAATATTTCAATTGCCGGATAAAATTGGCTCATGTTTATTTCCTGGGGAGGATCAGTTTTATTATTTTTCTTCCATAGCCACGAGCTTCAGCTCGTGGACAACTATTCAATGGGAAAAACGGCTTTAGCCGAAAACGATAAAATAAAAGCGTTAAAATTCAAAGCGATGTATCTATTCTTCAGTTAAAATAATAAATAGACTTGTAAAGTCGAGGATACATCCTTTGGGATTTTGGTTAAAACCGTTATCCTTACAAACCGATCCACGAGCTAAAGCTCGTGGCTATAAAACTTAAATTTCATTTTTACCTAATCCCCAAATAATTTCCCCGACCCAAAATATCCCTTTAACAAAAAGCCTCCCGCAGCTTTACACCACGGGAGGCCCTGTTTATATACCATCATTACACGGATTTCTACGCTGAAATCTCCCTGCGCTTCGGTGAGCCGAGCGAACGCGAAGCTCCGGCGCCACTGCCGCCCTGTTCGATCTTGAACTGGCTCATCATGTTCTTAAGGCTCTCTGTCAAAGAGGTCATATCCTCGGCAGAATGGGCTATCTCCTGGACGCGGCGGCTGGAGTGGCTCGACACCTCGGAGATGGCGGCCACGTTCTTGGCGATTTCCTCAGAAGTAGAGGACTGCTGCTCGCTTGCCGCTGCAATCTGGTTGATCATGTCGAGCAGGTCCCTCGAGCTTTCTACGATCTGCTTCAGGGACTGTCCTGCTCTGTCGGCCAGGGTAATGCCGCTTTTCACTTCTTCGTTGCCCTTGTTCATTGCCTCGACAGCCTGCTGTGTCTCGTTCTGGATTCCTTTGATCATCGAAGCAATCTGCTTGGTGGCATCAGTTGTCCTTTCAGCCAGTTTCCTGACTTCGTCGGCAACGACTGCAAAGCCCCTGCCCTGCTCGCCGGCGCGTGCTGCCTCGATGGCGGCGTTGAGCGCCAGCAGGTTTGTCTGGTCTGCAATATCGTCGATGACCGAGATGATCTCGCCTATCTGCTTACTCGATTCGCCGAGCTTCTGTATGTTCTCTGCTGACTTGCGTACCACCTCGGCAATGTCTTTCATCTTGTTGACGGTCTGGAGAACGACTTCGCCGCCTTCTTCCGCAACCTTGCCGTTAACTGAGGCCATCTCGGAAGTCTTGCCTGCGGAGATTGCATTCTCCGTAACAGTCCTGGACATCTCTTCGACGGCGGAGGCAACTTCGTCCGACTGTGCTGCCTGTTCCTGGGAAGAAGAAGCGAGCGTGTCTGCCGTGGACGACATCTCGAATGCTGAATTGGCGACAGAGTCCACTGCTTCGTTGATCTGTTTCAACGCAGTACTCAGCGATTCGCCGACAGTGTTGATGCTCTCCTTCAGCTTCTGGTGATCGCCCCTGTATTCGTTAAGGTTCCTAACCGTCATGTCGCCTTGTGCCATCAGGGCCATCAGCGCGGCTGAATCATTGACGGGGTTAATGACGGCGTCGAGGGTTTTGTTGATGCCTTCGGCCACCTTACGGTACTCGCCCTTGTGAGCAGCCAGGTCGATTCTCTCTTTCAGCTTGCCTTCGACGGCAGCAACAGACATAGCCTCGGCGTCGTCGATGAGCTTGCCGATGGATTTGCCTGCCTGCATGAGGCTGTCCATGATCTTCCTGAAGTTCTCATATTCTTCTTTTGTAAGGTCTGTCGGCGGTGTCAGATTCGAGTCAAAATCGATGTTACCGGCAGCAAGGCTGTTAAGGTTGGCAGCAAGCCTGTTAACCTCGATTTCGTTGTATTTTGCTACTCTCGAAACCTTGGAAACATCCTGCACCACTTCGATGTGGCCAATCCTGGCGCCGTTCTTATTAAGGATATAGCTGGTGTCCACCCTGAAGTCCAGGTCCATACCCGGTTGAGTGAAGAATGAAACGGGATTGCCTTTACGGAGGCAGGTAATGCCGCAGCCGTCTTTACCGCAGATGTCTGCTCCCCAGTTACTGCACTGCGTGCCGATCACTTCATGGCGTTTCCGGCCTGTAACCGTTTCGGCAGCTTTGTTGATGAAAGTCCAATTCATGTTCATGTCTGTAACGGAGATGGGGAATGAGATGGAGTCGAGAAGCTGTTCGAACCAGAAGACTTTTTCTTCCATCTCGACGGCTTTCTTCTCCATGTCGCCTTTCATGGTCATAATCTCTGTCTGGTCCATTACGAACTCAAATGAACCTATTACTTTGCCCGATTCGTCATGTATCGGTGCGCCGGCACAGAATATGTTCAGGTCTTTACCACCGACAGCACATTCGTTGTCGCAGGTGTAGCCGTCGTCCTTTACCATAGCGACATGGCAGGGGCACTGGTCGGTAGAGCATTTCTTCGTTTTCCATACATCTTTACATTTCTGTTTCAGCAGCTCTTCTTTCGATTTGCCCAGCAAATCAGCGCCTGTTTTGTTGATGAACAACAGGTTGTATTCATTATCCATGAACTGGATGGGAGTAGGTATGGCTTCGAAGAAACCGACAACGCTGTCCAAGGTCTTATTGATGCCGGTGATGATCTTGTTGAAGTCACCCTGGTGCTTTGAAGCGTCGGCTCTTAATGAGAGTTTACCTTCCATTGCTGTTTTCGAAAGGGAAACGGCGTCGTGAACCATTGCCCTGATTGCCTGGATGCAGGTATTAAGATTGGTTTTTATCTCGTTGAAGTCGCCTTTGTAGTTTTCAGTAATTTCCGGGGGCATATCTCCCTTCGAAATCCTGTCAACGTATTCGGCAGCGACATTAAGTGGCCTGATCAGGTTGTCGAGAATGTCGTTAATTCCCCTGAGTACATCTTTGAACTCACCTTCATGCTTCGACAGGTCGCCCCTGTAGTCGAGCTTGCCGTCGGCACAGGCTTTGGAAATACTGTTTATGTCGGCAATAAGTACATTGAACGGGTTGGTAATGCCGTCCAGGGTGTTGTTGAAGCCTTCGATGATGCTCCTGTAGTCTTTGCTGTGTTTTGAAGCGTCGGCCCTGAGGTTCCTGTTGCCCTTGGCAGAAGCTTCTACCAGCATCATCGTATCGCTTATCAGCATATTAACCGAATCGATGCAATTATTGAGGTTGTTTTTCAGGTCATTGTAACTGCCTTTGTACACTTCGGTAATTTTGGAAGGAATATCTCCTTTCCCAATCCTGTCAACATATTCGGCAGCAATATTAAGCGGGCCGATCACATTATCGAGGGTTCTGTTAATACCTTCGATAATATCCTTGTAGCCGCCCTCGAACTTGCCGGTATTGCCCCTGATGTCGAGTTTGCCTTCGGCAGCAGCCTGTGTCAGTATGTTCGTTTCTTCAATCAGCTCCCGTACAGTGTTAATCACTCCGTCAAAAGCTTCACCCAGTTCGCCTAATTCGTCCGAAGACTTTATATTCGCCAGCATAGAAAGGTCGCCTTTGCGGAATTTGCGTGATATTTCCGTAAGTTTCCGAATCCTGTTAGCCAGTCTGTTGCTGAAGAGCACTGCAACGATGATTAATATGGCAAGTATTACAACAGAGCCAAGAATGGAATAATAGATCAGGTTATTAACAGTATCATTAATGTCGGCTTTTTTGAAGTAGTCGTCTTCATAGGTACTCGAGCCGATTACCCAGTCCCAGGGCTCGAAATATTTAATATAGGCAATTTTGTTTCTAGGTTCTTTTTCTTCCGGATTCTTCCATGAATAGGTAAACAGTTTGGCGTCTGTTTCTTTCATTTCGACAGCAGCATTAACAATGTCCTGGATGAAGAACTTGCCGTTTGCGTCCTTACTTTCCCAGAGGTCTTTGCCGTCGGATTTGCCGTCTTTGGAGATAATGTACTTACCTTTATTTTTACTTTTTCCGCCGAGTACATAAACATAGCCTGTTTCGCCGACCTTGATTTTCAGAATATTTTCCCTCAGGGCGTTCAGGCTTTCCATTTTCAAGCCGACATAGAGCATGCCGGTAACTTTCCCGGCTTTGTCTTTCATCGGCTGGTATGCAGTGATGTAATAATCATCTACGACTTTCGCCATTCCGTAATATGTTTCTCCCTTCAACACGGCGGCAATCACCTTATTAGGTGTACCGTCTGCGTTCTTGAAAGGGATATAAGTACCTATCGCTCTCTTACCTTCTTTCACTACATTTGTAGCAACCCTGAGCATATCCCCATCCTCACTGATCCTTTGGAATATGGTACAGGTGCCGCCGGTTAATTTGGCAACCCTGTCAATGAAAGGGGTTTCCAATTTTACTTCATAGTTCTTGCCGATGGCCGTAGCTCCGAGCGTAATTCCAGAAAGCTGGACTTCTTTCGATTCCTTTGTGTCCTGATTAATGGCAGTCCACTTGACAATCTCAGCAGTGTGTAAAAGATCGCCGTATTGCTTCATGACATAATTGGCAACGGTAAGGTTGCTTTTCACATTTGTTATACTCAACTCGTGGATTGTTTTGCACATTGCGTAAACATCTTCGGCAACCTGGTCAACATTCTTCTTTTTGATTACGTCCATTTTGTCGATGATGGTAGTAGCGGTATTTTCTTTCTGATAGTAAGTAATCAGAAGTGAGACGACCACCGGTACAACAGCAGACAGAACTGCGATGAGAATAATACGTTGCTTAATCGAAAATTTCATATCAACTCCCTGATATATCAATAAATCCCTTTATTCTTTATCTATTTTTCTATTTATAATCGTACAAAAATAGTAAAACTAAAGCAATCACAGTGAAGATTGGATTAATATTAATTAATAATTTTTTACTTAATATTCTTAAAAAGCAGGGCCAGACTGGTGTATGTTATGGGAATTCCTTTTGATTTTATTAATATTCTCAGTAGCTGCCGATGATCTTTACTTTGATCTCGCCTTTTTTCTGGTCTTTGGTAATGATGGTTTCAGGGTTAGTGGTCCATGTAAATTGTATCATGGCATTATTGAGGAGAAAATCGAGGGGCAGTTCGATTGTAATTTCATTATTACCCATGAGGTCTGCAACGTTCCCGCCGAATTTCCAGCCTACATAGCCGACAAGCTGCCCGGAAAGCTTCAGCTTTGTTTCTTCCCATGATTCTGAGAGCTCGATGTCGGCGCTTTTGATGATGGTACCGGCAAGAATCTGGCTCAGGGCTGTACTGACAGCAGTGGACAAACCGGTATTGCCAAGGTCGCTTACAATGTTCGCCTGGGCACCTCCGGAAGAAAACAGTTCAGCCTTCGTCCTGCCCGACAGCAAAAGGAATATGGCGTCCTCCCTGATCTGGGATGTGTCGCCTGTAGCTTCTTCATCATCGATTTTGTAATCGAAGTCAATCATCGGCTTGTCTTTTGTACCGGTAATCTTCAGGATTACGACGTAGTTCCTCTGGTTGTTGTTAATCTCTGTAACGCCCGAGTATTCCGCTTTGAGGTTCAGGGCAGGATTGCCCATGTTTCCCGTCGGGAAGGTAATGAAGCCTTCCGTATTAAATACTTTAATGAAACTCAGCTTGGAGCCTTTTTTCAGTTCCAGTTCACCGTAAACCATGGCGTCTTCAGTGTTCCTGTCCTTTGAGAACTTCAAACCCATGGTTTTATCAATAGTGCCAATTTCAGCTGTCAATTTCTGGGTGAAAAACAAAGAGAACAGGTCCATGTCCATATAGATAGGCTTAAGAATGTTGACATCGAGGTCTATTGCCATGCCCTTGTAAAAACTGCCGTTCTTTCCGTTGCCGTTCTTTGCTGCGGCACTGTCCTTCTGCTGCCTGGCGGCAGCCTTCATTGTGTCTAAGAGTGATACGGCAGTTTTGTTGCCGGCGAATTCATACTTGATCTTCGATATCGTTGACTGTGTCGTCTTCTTGTTGGGCATGAAGAGCCGTGCCTGTTCGATATTAATGTTGCCTTTCAGTGTGGAATTGCTCATGTCGCTGACAAATTTAATATTGGAAGGCCCTGTCGAGATGATCACATCTCCGTATATTGACGGGATCGACGCCGACGATGCACGGCTCAGTACTTTGAACCCTTTGGACCTGAGGCTGACATCGATGGACCTGAGGTCATAGTCTTTCAGTTGGACTTTACCGTTGAGGTTAAGCCTGCCCCTGGCAAAGTCGGAAGCAGTGTTCCTCAATTCTATGTTATTAACTATTACTTCGCCGTCTTTCAGTTCGATGTCAGTATCTGCAAAGAAACTCATATTGGTGGGTATGAGATGGAAAGAAGCATTCCTGGTTAGAACCCTGCCCGAATAGTTCAGTGGTTTCCCGATATTGCCGTTAATGTTGACTTCAAGGTTCAAAGAGCCTTTGAGGCTCTCGACAGTACCTGCAAGGAACGGCGACAGGAGATTGAGAGGCAGTTCATCAGTATATACAGATACATTGAGAGGCATCTGTTCGTGAATTCTGTCCTTAACATCCTTGAGCGCCAGGTTTATCGGAAAAGAGTTGATGTCAACGGAGAGGTATTTCTTGTATTCATTGTCTTTGGTGGTAACGAGGCTGAGATTGCCCTTGACGACAGAGTTCTTGTGGCGGAGGAACAGGTCGATGGCGCCGACGGGAATTCTGTCTGCAAGCAACTGGTCGGTCTTTAAGTGCAACTTAATATCCGGGTTCTTTAAAGAATCGCCGATCTCGATGTCTAAGCTCTCGATCTTCCCCTGTATCTTTTTCAGTCCTTCGGCAACCGAAGCCGGAAGCAACGAATTGTACCCGTTGAAAGGAAGATTGGCAATCGACAGTTTTACGTTGTCGGCAACATCATCGTTGAATTTCCCGGAAAGGGATATTGTTTCATTGGCGCCGCGCTGAAGTTCAAACTGCCTGACATTGAACCCCGAGGAGGAGATGTCTGCAACAACGGGCTTAACATTATGAATGCTGATGGAATTCTTATAATCGGCAGACAAAGAACTGAGATTAATCCCGATGTTTTTATTCTTCAATTCCACAGAACCCCGGACAACCCCGGAAATATCATTGCCGTAGCCGCCGGAAACACTGAAATTTATAATGTCGTCGGCAATCGAGAGATCGACGTCAGGTTTGACGATCTGCAGGTCATTGTAGGTAACCGGGAACTGGCTTTTTACACTCAGGTCCAGGTGTGACAGGCTCAGAACCGAGTCGGCGATGCTCATCACTAAGGCCGAATTGATTTGCGTGGGCCTGACAGCGACCATGGTTCCGGGCGACTCGTAGAAGAAGCTGTAAACGACAAGGCTGTCGATGTTCACCGAGCTTTGCTTCTCAGTAACAGATACGGAAATGTCTATCTTTGCTTTCAGTGTCAGCTTGGTCGAGTCAAGGAAAATGGCAACTGGAGAAAGGTCGTTTATGGTACCTTTAATCTTTAACCGGAAGGGATCGAATCTGCCGAGGTTATAGACAGATTCGGGCAGCAGCGTGTCGGAGGCCCTGTTGAAATCGACATCGCGCAGCTTTTTGCCGATATAGCCGGTAAGGTAACTGCTTTGTGTTTCAATCAGGCTGATCAGTTTATCATAGCTGTAATCGCCTTCAACAGATAGATTCATGAAAGAAGAAGTAATGTCGAGCTTTCTTTGATTGCCGTCGCTGAAAGCTTTGACGGCAACTGTAAAAGGCATAAACGACTTATCTCCGAACTCGAGCTCGTAAATGTCTGCGGTCAATTCGCCATTCATCCTGTCAGGGTCGAATCCCCTGCCTTCGACATTGATCTCCCCGCCTATCCTTTTGGGAGCATCCGGTGCATTCAGGATGTCCTTAAGGTTAATGGAACTGAAAGCCAATTTTCCTTTATAGTAAGGCTCTTTTCTGTTCCTGATGTCGAGAATGCCGTTGAAGTTCACAGATACTGCCTGGCTGCCGTCCGGTTCGGTTTCGTTCTTCTGCCTGTCCGGCAGCAGGAGCAGGAGTGTATCGGCATAGAGGATTCCTCCGGATATCCTGCCTTTGACAACTAAGTTGTTGTAATTGTATGTGCTGTACTTTGACTGACGCGACTTAACATCGATTTTCGTATCCATCCTGGCAGGGTCGAAACTTTTGCCTGTAACTTTTATGTCGGCGTTAAGGCTGCTTCCAAGGCTTTTCGTGCCTGTAATGCCGGCCAGGTTAAGATTGGTGGTACTTGCTTCTAAGTCATATTTCTCTTTGTCGAGGTCCAGTGTACCTGTTCCCGTAACGCTGCCAGAGCCTGTCCTGACGTCAAAATCTGCCTGGATGGTGTTATTCCTGAAACCGGCATTAAGCGATTCAATCGAAACGAATTCAACTGAGGGGATTGACTCAAAGACAGACGGGGGAATGAAATTCGACAGGTCGGCAAGTTCGATGTCAGACTTCTCAAATTCGACATTATAGCCGGCCAGTTCTGCAATTCCAAGGTTATAAGCAGTCCCCCTGAAGTTCAGGTTTGTCCCACCGTTTTTCAGTTTGAACCGCTCAAGAATAAACTCGCCGACGGTTCCCCTGGCTGCAATGTCAATCATTATGTCCTGGGAATTGCCTGCCGCAAAATCGGTAAAAAGCCTGATGTCCTTAGGTGAAACAGTGCCGGCATAGAGTTTGAAGCCAAAGTATCCGGGAGCGAAAGTATATTTGGTAATGGGTTCGAAAATATCGACATTATCTGCTTTTAAGCTAAAAGCCAAGTCGCTGTTTGCAGTTTTCAAGGCACATTTCGACAGATCAATCCCTTTTTTATTTACCCCTATTCCGATGTCCAGGTCCTTCAGCACCAATCCCGACTGCTTTTCTTCGAAAGCAATTTTACTGATGTCAACATTAAAATCAAGGTTCTTCAGGTCGGCAAAAGCGCCCAGTTCCAGGTTGAAACTGCGGGCGTCAATATCGGTAAAATTTATCTTTCCGGGTACTGAGGTCTGATTCTGATCGAGACATCGGACTGTACCGTCGTTAATAGCGAGGCGCCTGATGTCGAATACTAATTCCGGCAGAGGAGATGGAGGTTTCTCGGGAGAAGGCTTTGCAATAAGCTCAAAGTTCCATTTTTCAGAACCCTTTTTCTTTTGCAACAGTATCCTGGGATTGTCGAGTACAAGGCTGCTGACGGTAATCCGTCCGTCGAGGAGGTCGAAGAAATCGGCGTCCAGTGTAATTTTCTTTACATAGGCCAGCGTGTCTCCGTCAACAACCATTGTCGCATCCCACACCTCCACTCCGCTAAAGGGATTGAGGTAAAGGTCTGAAACTGTTATCTCAGCTTCGAGGCTATTGTTGACAAAACTGAGGGCAGCGTCGGCAAACCAGCCGCGAAAAGGCTTGAACTGGGTAAAAACAATCAGCAGGACAGAAAGGAATACGAGTAGTGCGAGAAGGATAATCGCTCCCCTGACCAGTATTTTCTTCAATACTCTCAATTAGCTCCTGCAAAATTTTTATACTTACAGCACAAATTGTGCCCGATTTTTTCACATTGACGAATATTTTAATGTATTAATTGATAGGATATATCAGAAAATCCGGGACAGAAAAATTTGTTCAAAAAAAATTCCAGCCCCATGAAAATAATTGTAACTTTTTTACATTTTTTCAGTCTATATATCAAGTTGGCGGAAATTAATATTTCCGTCCCCTTGTGTCGTTGTAAGTGAAAAAGGGAAATCGGATGAGAAGACTGATACTGTTACTTTTCATTGCAATCAACTATATATCTGCCTCTCAGATATTAAGCGTGTATTCCCCCGACACTTCTTCTTTTCCCGTTGTCAGGGCCAGTTTTCTGGCGTTCGACAGCCAGCGGAAGCAGCTATTGAATTTGTCTGCTTCCGACTTCACAGTAACCGAAGACGGAGTACCCCGGAAGGTACTGAGTGTCGGTTGTCCCCAGCCCAAACCGCCCGATGCCCTTTCAAGCGTAATTGTCATCGATTGTTCCGGTTCGATGGAAGTCAATGGAATAAATATTGCAAAGACCGCTGCCGAAACCTGGTTCGATTACCTGCCGACAGATGTTTCAGATTGTGCTGTGACCTCTTTTAACGTTATGAATTACCTGTTGCAGGATTTCACCGGCGACAAAGTATTGCTCCACAGGGCAATAGAATATCTCTTACCTGACGGCGATACCTACTATGATGCGGCACTGCTCGATCCGCATGCAGGCGCCATTCCTGTGGCTTCCAGGGGAACCCACAAAAGAATTGTCATATTTCTGTCCGACGGCTATCCTAATATCATCCCCCAAACTGAAAGGATAATAGCCGAAGCAAAAGACAAGAACATCATCATATACTCTGTCATCCTCGGAATGGATTGCCCCGACTGCATGAAAGACATTTCGTCCCAAACCGGCGGCAAATGGTACGAACAAATCAATACAGCCGAAGAAGCAAAAGCGGTCTATATGGATATTCTTGCCACAGCACAGAACACCGGCAGGTGTACAATCGAGTGGGAGAGCGGCAACTCTTGCAGCGATTCGCCGGTTAACGCTGAGATAGCGATTCCGGCTCACAGCCTCCGAACAAACACCGGCTATCAAAAGCCTGAAAGCGCCATCAACAGGCTGGAACTGACACCTCCTTTCATTGCTTTTGGGAACATTGCACCCGGTACCACAAAAGACACGACAATCACAATCACGGCAAGGAATTCAGATTATACAATTAACAGTATTACCGGTACAAACAGTAATTTTACAGTCAAACCCTCTTCATTCACATTGAGTAAGGATCAATCCACAACAATCACCGTCAGCTTCAAACCGGACAGTTCAATGTATTCTTATACCGAATTTACAATTGAAAGCGTTCCGTGCGAAACCAGGTTTTCAGCAGTAGGCTACTACTCAAACGGCAAACGGAACGACCTCTCTCTGAAACTTACCTGCCCGAACGGCGGGGAGGAATTCGTCACAGGCACAGATACGGCTGTCACCTGGGTAGGAGTAATGCCTGAGGACACTGTCATCCTTGAGTATTCGACAAATGCCGGGCGCACCTGGAACAGAATTACGGACACGGCCTACGGTTTGAAGTATATCTGGAAAAATGTCCCTGACTCGGTAAGCAAAACCTGCCTGATGAGGATATGGCTGAAAAACTACCCGCAGGCACAGGAAAGAAGAAGTACAATATTGAACCGTTTCTACGGACATAAAGACAAGATTACGTCCATCAGGTGGAATACCACAGGTACGAAGATTGCTACCTCTTCGTGGGATAAAAGCATTATTATCTGGAATTCAAACTATTATTCACCCATTCTCACACTAAAGGGCCACAAAGACTATGTAAACGACTTGTCCTGGAGTCCTGACGGCGCAAAAATCGTAAGTTGCTCCGCCGACAGCTCGCTAATGATCTGGGACACAAAAAGCGGAGCAATCATCACAAAGATTGACAAAACAGGGTCTGCCGTTACCTCTGTTTCATGGAGCCATGACGGAAAAACAATCGCCGGCGGCGGAACAGACGGCAGTGTAAAGATCTGGGACGCAGCCACCGGCAATCTTCTAAAAACCCTGACTAAGCACAGGCTGAAAGTCAACTCAGTCTGCTGGAGCCCCAAAGGGGACAGGCTTGCAACTGGCGGAAGCGATCCTCATGTCATGATCTGGGACGCAGCTTCAGGCAATGTTCTTGATTCACTTCCAACAGACAATATCGGAGTCAACAAGATCGATTGGAGTCCCGACGGAACGATGATCGGCCTGGCGTCTGAATTCAACCTGGTAATGATCTACGACGGCAACAGCTACAAATTCGTCAAATACCTTGACAAGTTCGCCTATGACATCCGCTGGAGCCGGGACAGCAAGAGAGTACTCATGGGGAAAAGATACGGAGAGATTGCCGTTACGGAAGTCAGTACAGGCAACAGCCTGTTTAAGGTCTATGCAGGCCAGACGGACATCTGGTCCGTTTGCTGGAGTCCCGACAACAATAGGGTAGCAGGCAATTCCCTCGATTCGAACTCAACAGCTTTCACAAACTATGAGGCCTCTGTCTGGGATTGTCAAACCGGCAAAAAACTGGGCTTTTTCCATTCCTGGCCATTATTCTGCTATTCCATGTGCTGGGATTCACAAAGCAGGAGATTAGTCAGCTATTATTTTTGCAACGACCGCCTGATTACAAGGGATATATACTCCGGAAGAACAGAGAATATCATCATTAACAAGAAATCAATAATTACTCAGGTTGCGCTAAGTCCAAGCGACAGGATACTTGCCAGCTCCCGCAGTCCGTACTATGTAACATTATACAATTACGATACCGGAGCAATGATGTATGAATTTGAAAGGGCAAGTGCAATTGATTTCATAAACTGGAGCCCTGACGGTTTAACGATAGCAATCAACGGGCCGGGTTTCACAATAAGTATATGGGATGTTTTAAATAATAAAGAAGCTAAAGCTCTTGGCCAACATCAGCATTACGTTACAAACGCACTCTGGAACGATGATGGGACAAAAATTGCCAGCATCTGCGCCAATGATACGGTAAAGATTTGGGATACGGAGAATGGCCGGCTGCTGTATAATATTTTAGTTGAAGGTTTCTCCGGAGGATACAGTTGGAGCCCCGACGGGACATTATTGGCAATCGGATGCGGAGACAGCACTGTTAAATTCTTCAGCGTTGTTACCGGTGAATTTATCCGTTCATCTCAAAAGTATAAACGGGGAATTAAATTGGTAGAATGGAATCCAAAAGGTAAATACATTGCTCTCACCCTTGCCGACGACAACAGGATATTCCTGTGGGACTGGCAGAGCGGCGTTGACGATGATACGCTCATCGGCCATGAGGATGACCTGCATCTAATAAAGTGGAGTCCTGACGGTACAAAACTGGCAAGCTCCTCCAATGACCTGTCGGTAATTGTCTGGAATGTAAACATTGGAAGCAACTACGATGTGTCCGACAGCCTGTGGTCCATTGTCAGCCCCAAATTGCAGAGCCTAGATGTCAACATGGGCAAAGTACTTGTCGGGACAGGTAAAGACTCGGTGATACAGGAATTAGTTATCAATAAAGGCACATTCAGAAGCCACACGGATAGCATTTACTTTGAAGGGGCCGACCGGGACAAGTTCAGCCTTGTTTCAGGTTTCCCACCTTTCGACGTTGCACCGGGAGAACCTCACCGGGTAGAAATTCGTTTTACACCCGTTACTGCAGGGATTAATAATGCAGTAATAGTAATCCTCGCCGACAATGATACCCTCAGGCAGTCCATCACCGGAGAAGGCATCGTACCGGTAGTAAACGTCGGGACAAAGATAGTCGATTTCGGTCAGGTAAAGGTACTGTCCCACAGAGACACTGCTGTGGCATTAATAGAAAATCTGTCTTCAGCGCCTGTTACCGTCAATTCACTCGAACTGTCAGGCGCCGGTAAAAGACACTTCGCAATCATCGACAATCAACCGTTTACACTGAACAGCAATGAACAGAAAGCAATCAGGCTCAGGTTTCAGCCCCTTTCCGTCGGCGGAACATATTCAATGCTCGAATTCCATTACACCGGCGACGCTTCTCCTGCTGTCACCCAGCTCTATGGTACGGGCGAAGGTGTACTTGTTTACATTGCCGGGGATTCTGCCTATGTATCCGAACAAAAACAGCTTAAACTCATCTGCAATTTCGAAAATACTGAATTGCTGCCCACCGTAGCAGACAGCATAAATGCAAAGATCAGGTTCCAGAAAACCATCCTTGCCCCGGCTTCCGGCAATATCCCCTTTACAATTGAGGACGACTCCACATTCATCGTAGTCAGCACAAAAGTAACCAACAATAACCTTATTGCAGAAATCCCGCTGATTGCCGGCCTGGGAACAGTTACAGAAACAACGGTGGACATTGTTACACTCCGCTTTATTGACTCCAAAGGAGAAACAGTCAATCTTACCGACGAAAGCAGGTCTGGATTGTTCAGGCTCTTAGGTATCTGCCGTGAAGGAGGCGCCCGTCTGGTCAATCCTGAAGGACAGGTCAGCATCGTGTCAATAGTACCCAACCCCGTACAGGAATCGGTAAGTATTACTCTCAACCTCGTTGAAAAAGGGCCGACAACACTCCATCTTTCCGACCTCCTTGGCAGGGTGCAGATTTGCCTTTACGAAGACTGTAACAGCAGTTACGGCACGAAGACAATTAATGCTTCACTGGAGGGACTGCCCGCCGGAGTCTATTACATTACGCTCCGTACACCGACAGTACTACAGACAATGAAATTAATGAAGAACTGAGAATTAGTGGTTCTTCATCATTTTTTATGGGTAAATATGTATTGACAGGTGGATAAGATATTCATTTGAAGCCACCCCATCCCGGCCTTCCCCAAGGGGAAGGTGAAAGAAAACCGGTAATTCTGCTTTTCTGTTCTCTTTACTTTATTAACTTGATGAACTTTACGAACTTGATAAACTTGACCACCCCATCCCGGCCTTCCCCAAGGGGAAGGTGAAAGAAAACCGGTAATTCTGCTTTTCTGTTCTCTTTACTTTATTAACTTGATGAACTTTACGAACTTGATAAACTTGACCACCCCATCCCGGCCTTCCCCAAGGGGAAGGTGAAAGAAGCGGCGGTGTTCTTAAAGTCCTCCCCAGTGGGGAGGATTTAGGTGGGGTTGAAGAACAACAAGTATAATATTTCCTCATCCCGAGCAGTGGAAAGCCGCATCAGTAAAGACGCAAGGCCTTGCGTCTCAATAAATTAATTCAATAGTGAAGCCTCTTTGCCATCATCATGTTAAATATATTATGTTTACCCATACTGAATAGAAAAGAGCCGAAATAATTTTCAATAAATAATTATTTGAAATCCCTGCCGCTTCGCCTTACCCAATCATTAGAAAATGATAATACGATGATTCGGATAATTGATTCCTGAAATAACAATTCGATTTTTTTAATTTATTCTTTTGACAGATTTCTGAAATTTTAAGATATTTGTTTTTCTGTATTGGTATGTATATGAATTTATTGTAAATCTGTACATTATTTTGCAAGCATAAAATCTGAATGGAGATGAAGATGGATTTATTTGAAAAATGCTTTAATTTTACAAGAGCGGATGAAGTCAAGGCTGCCGGCCTCTATCCCTATTTCCACCCGATAGAAGAAAACGAAGGCCCTGTCGTAACAATCGAGGGACGCAAGTTCATCATGGCCGGTTCTAACAATTACCTTGGACTTACGGCCCATCCCAAAGTCAAAGAAGCCGCAATCGAAGCTGTAAAGAAATACGGCACCGGCTGTTCCGGTTCCCGCTACCTTACCGGCACACTCGACCTGCACAATGAACTGGAAGACAGGCTCGCCAAATTCCTCGGCTATGAATCTGTACTGTTGTTCAGCACCGGTTACCAGACAGCCCTTGGCATTGTCTCAACCCTGGCCTCAAAAGGCGACTATGTCGTATGCGACAAAGAAGACCATGCGTCCATCATCAGCGCTTCTGTAATGGCTAAAGGCGGTTTTGCCGAGTTCCTGAGGTATAAACATAACAATATGGAAGATCTCGACAGGGTACTTTCCGGCATTCCGGCCGACGCTCCCAAATTCGTCCTAACCGACGGCGTCTTCTCCGTTACAGGCGAGATCGTTCACCTGCCCGAACTTCTGGAAGTATGCAAAAAACACAACGCCCGCGTATTAGTTGACGACGCACACGCTACAGGCGTCGTAGGCGTTGGTGGCAGGGGTACTGCCAGCCATTTCGGCCTTGTGAAAGAAACAGACATGACAATGGGCACTTTCTCGAAGACATTTTCTTCGCTCGGCGGATTCGTCGGAGGCCCCGAAAGAGTAATCAACTACCTGAAACATCATTCACCGGCATTGATCTTCAGCGCCAGCCCCACGCCGCCGTCTTGTGCAGCTGCCCTGGCCTCGCTCGACCTGCTTGAAGAGAATCCGGGCCTGGTGGACAAATTGCTCCGAAACGCTGAAAAAGCAAGGAAAGGCTTCCGTGAAGTCGGCTTCAAGGTCTATGACAGTAATACGGCCATTGTACCGGTAATGGTAGGTGAACCCGAAAAAGCATTCATCTTCTGGCGCAAACTGTTTGACCGCGGCGTGTTTGTCAACGCTTTCATTCCCCCGGGCGTACCGCCGCACATGAGCATGATGAGAACAAGCTATATGGCTTCACATGAAGACCATCACATCGAACAGATTGTCGAGATCTTCGGCGAAATCGGCAAAGAGCTCGGATTGATATAAAATATTGATGGATTAAAATTTGAGAATGGGTTGTAAATGATTTACAGCCCATTTTTTTATATTTTTTCTACTTACTGCTGTAGTTTCTGAATATCCTGCCTACTGAGTTTTGTAAATTTCATAACAGTATTGATGTCAATACCATTGCTCATCATCTCCAATGCAACCGCTTCCATTGCTTTTTTACTGCCGATCATTATTCCCTCTTCTTTGCCGATCATTATTCCTCTTTCTTCACCGATTTTAATACCCTTCTCATGGGCAAACGACAAACGGTCGGCTTCATCGCGGACGGCTTTCTCACGGTATTCCATGATCGCCCGCAAATCAGGGTCGGCTGCTGCCTTTTGCATTCGTTTTATTGCTTTCATTATTACTGCTGTAGTTTCTGAATATCCTGCCTACTGAGTTTTGTAAATTTTATAACAGTATCTATGTCAATACCGTTGCTCATCATCTCCAATGCAACCGCTTCCATTGCTTTTTTACTGCCGATCATTATCCCCTCTTCTTTGCCGACTTCCTTGCCGATCATTATTCCCTCTTCTTTGCCGATCATTATTCCTCTTTCTTCACCGATTTTAATACCCTTCTCATGGGCAAACGACAAACGGTCGGCTTCATCGCGGACGGCTTTCTCACGGTATTCCATGATCGCCCGCAAATCAGGGTCGGCTGCTGCCTTTTGCATTCGTTTTATTGCTTTCATAATCATTTTCTCCTTCTTAATCAGGTCCGGCATCGTGCCGGGATCGCTAATGAATGACTCTCCATTTACTAAGGCAAAAAGCCATTGGTTAATCGGATCGCCATATTTCTCATCATCCTTGTACTTTGGCAGTTCGATGAAGTGGTACTCCACCAGATCTGCCAACTCCTTGTGACTTCTAACGTTTAACAATCTGTAAATATTGTGTATCGCCTTTTCATTCTTTAGTAATATGAAATCCGTGAAAATAATTGATATTGTCTTGTTCAACTTGTCATAGCCCTGCGATTCTCCCAACTGGCCCGTCAACAGTTTGGAGTTGTAATAGATGACCCGTTCGACAAAATGCTGTTCGCTTTGCACCTGCATCTCGATGTTGTAATACCTGCCTTTTCCGTCGCGGGCTTTAATGTCGATGACTGTTGTTTTGTCAAGCAAATATTCCTTCAGGTTCAAGGGATTCATATATGTGATCTCAGTAATCTGCTCCTGTCCGCTGTCCAGGAATATTGCATTAAGAAGGTCGATTAGTATGTCCTCTGTACTTTCCATTGCAAAAACATACTTGAAGATGATGTCGTTACGCAGGTTGATATTTGTTAAATCGTCAAAATTCATACACTTTCCACTGTCATAACAATAATATTCAAATATAGCGCTAATTAATAGAAAATGCAAAAGAAGTTCAGATGTTGTCAGATTTTTTCTCCGGGCCGGCAATGGCAGACCGGAAAAGGCTGTGGCTCCGGGGCGGGGTGCATTACCGCGACGCTGTCGTCAATACCCACTTCTTTGTTCAACCTGATAAAATTTCGTATATTACTTTTTTAATTTTGGAATATGACTGATGGATTTGGAAGAATTGTTTTTTAAGAGCATTAAAGAACTGGTTGGCAAAGTATGCTGGCAAACATCGCTTACAATAGGCTCGACATTAATGCTCGACTTCGGAAGGAAACTGACCTACGACCCTCCGATGATAAACCCCAACAGCGGCAGTGCGGTAGAGATCGGCGAATATAACTTCCTCATTTTCTCCGCCTGGCGAATTGAAAACGACAGCAGGATCATCGCCACCTGGAAAGATAAATTCTGGAATTTACCGAAACTGGATGAATCGATTGCAGTACTTGTGGGTAAATCCGTGCGCTTCGCCGACATTAGCGCTCCATCCTATGACCTGGACATTGTGTTCGACGACCACACAAGGCTTAAGGTTTTCTGCGATTCGTTCACTTCAGGCCAGAGCGACAAAAACAACTACTATTACTCGACTTACAAAGACCTGTTTGCGGTTAAGAGCTGCAGTTCACTGATTGTTAAAGGCCAGGACATGAAAAGAGTGTTCGTTTAAAACACTTTTTTCGTTCAATATTTTCATAGCTCGGACGATTATTATAGTTTGATATATCAAATTCCTTTGATAATTAAGATTGTAATTGTATTGTTAAACAAAAAAGAGAGCAATCATGGGCGAGAACAAATTTAACCTGGCGCTGCTGCAGGAAGCCGATTTAAAAGATAAGGCAGTTCTGGTGCGGGTTGACCACAATGTCGTTAAAAAAGGCAAGATTCACGACCCTTACAGGATTGACGCTACCATCGGTACCCTGTACTATATAGCCTCCAAAGGCGGCAAACCAATCCTCATGACTCACGTCGGCAGGCCAAAAGACAAAAAGACCGGAGACATCATCGTCTCAGACGACTCATCAGTTAAAGCTGTTGCCGACTACTTAGAAAAGAAACTCCAGGTCAAATTTGTCATTCCCGAGCTTCCTCCCGACGGCGGACGCGGCATCGTCAACGTCGCAGGCCCTCTTGCTCCTTACGTTGACAAGCTCCGCAGCGGAACAATCGACGCTCTCTATCTTCCTAATATTCGCTGGTTTGCCGGCGAACAGGCAAAAGGCGACGACGCCGAGAAATTCGCCGCTGAACTGGCCGGCCTCGCCGACGTCTATGTCAACGACGCCTTCGGCTCCTGGCAGGCACACACTTCAACCGTCAGGCTGAACAAACACCTGCCTTACTACGCCGGATTCCTCATGCAGAAAGAAGTGGACAACCTGGCAAAGATATATGAACCGGGACGGCCCTTTGTAGCTGTCGTTGCCGGTTCCAAGTTCGACACGAAGATCGATTCGATGTTCGCCCTGCTTAAGCTCGCCGACCATATCATCATGGGCGGCGTAATGTACAACGCTTACATTGCTGCCAAATACGGCTTCTCCATCGCCGGGCTGGAGGAAGACGACCTCGCTGCCGCACGCCGCTTCGCTGAAGAAGCCGCCAAATACCCCGGCAAGGTTGTGGAACTTCCCTACATCATCGAATCGGACACGTTCGAAGGTAAGGTCGAAGGCAAGTACCGCACACACGACATCAGGAAAATCGCTGCGGGTACCAAACTCAATTTCGTACTCGACATTGCAGCTCAGTCGTTCGAAGACGAAAACGTGAAACCGATCATTGCCAATGCCCGGATGTTCTTTGTCAATGCCGTCATGGGACTTACACCCCATTTCTCCGAAGGTACAATTGCCCTCGACAAGGCAATCGACAACAACAAAGACGCCTCCAAGCTCTTCGGCGGCGGCGACACCCTTCAGGACATGAAACAGTTTGCACCTGAGATATATTACAAAGCAATCGACGACCCGAAGTATTATATGTTTACCGGCGGCGGAGCCGTACTTACCGCCATCCAGGAAGGCACTGTCCTCGGCATTGAACCGGTAAAAGCATTAGTGAAAAAATAAATTGCATTCTTTGATTAATATATATTAATTTAGAAATGCTTTTTTGATAAGCTATGATAAAGTTATTTGAAATAATTTATAATTGTTAACTATTAATAAAGGTTTGAATATGGCTATACGTTTAGCAATCAACGGATTCGGCAGGATTGGCAGGCTTGCTTTCAGGGAAGCCGTCAAGAGGAAAGGTGTATTTGAGATTACCGGCATCAACGACATAACCGACGCAAAAACGCTCGCACATTTGTTGAAATACGACTCTGTCCATGGTAAATTCGACGGTGAGATCGCCATCGAAGGTTCCAATTTGATAGTCAACGGCACAGTTGTCCCTGTTTCGGCGGAAAGAGACCTTGCGATGCTGCCCTGGAAAAACAAACCTACAGACATCGTTCTGGAATCGACCGGCGTTTTCGTTAAAAGGGAAGCTCTCGAGAAACACCTCGCCAACGGCCCGAAGAAAGTCGTGCTCTCGGCTCCGGCTAAGGATGAACTCGACGCCACAGTGGTCATCGGCGTTAACGACGACAAGCTGACCGGTTCGGAAAGAATGCTCTCAAACGCATCCTGCACCACAAACTGCCTTGCCCCGATGGTAAAGGTACTCCATCAGAACTTCGGCGTGCAAAAAGGCACAATGGTTACCATTCACGCATACACCAACGACCAGCGTATCCTCGACCTGCCCCACAGCGACCTGCGCAGGGCACGGTCGGCAGCCATCAATTCCATTCCGACGACTACCGGCGCCGCCAAGGCTGTCGGACTTGTCATTCCCGAACTGAAAGGCAAGCTCCAGGGCTATGCAATCAGGGTTCCCGTTCCCGACGGCTCCATCACCGACTTCACCGCCGTCCTCGACAAACCCGTAACAAAGGAAGAGGTCAACGCCGCCATGAAACAGGCAGCCGACTCTTACCTGAAGGGCATTCTCGAGTACTCCGACGAGCCGCTGGTTTCGACAGACATCCTCGGCAACCCCCATTCGTCAATCTTCGACTCTTCGCTCACGATTGCCGACGGCAATTTAGTGAAGGTCGTAGGCTGGTACGACAATGAATACGGCTATTCCTGCCGCATCGTTGACCTGATTGAAAAGCTGGGTAAATCGCTGTAGCACAAGGACCACATCTTAAATACTTAAACCTTCCGGCGGGAACTGCTGCCGGGAGGTTTTTTTTTACTCCGCCGGAGACAGGGCCAACCCGGCAGGCGGGCAATATTCTTAAGTATATCAGGATGGCTTTTTGTAACAAAATCCATTTCCATGTGTCATTGATATTTAGTATGTTGTGTATGCTGAAATAATAATTTCAACATTTGGTAAATGAAAAGGGCGCTATTAATGGCTCTGTTTTTTGATAATATTATATTTTGACTAATTATTCAAGGAATTCAATGCGACTCAAACTTCTATTTTTAATCTTAATTTGTGCAGTCTTTTCGCAACATGCGTTACAGGCACAGACTTCGCCTGACTCGAAGTGGGTAGCTAAAACACATCTATCGACAGCTCTCGCTTTTGCTCCCGACGATTCATATATCGTAACCGGAGGCGACAATAAAGAACTTCGGTTTTATAATGTAGGAACCGGTGAAGTGATAGATACTATAGGAATTCCAGGTTCACCGAGCCAGATCAAATTCACTCACGACGGTAAACGGATGCTTGTAGTAATACCCGAGAAATTAGTACTTGTTTTCGATGCAGTTACACATGAACTTATTAAAACGATTGATATGCCGGGTGTAAATACTATTGTTGGTAATATATCCATATCCTTTGATGACCAATACCTTACTTTTGGTTCTACGGACAGTATTAGTATTATTGACCTAACGTACTACAAAACAGTTAAAACTATTGGATATGAAAAAAAAGAAGGTCAAAGCAGCATTTATATGGGCGCTCAATTCACAAATGATAATTTGTATGTAATCGTACAGGGAACAAGATCATTTTCAAATCCCAATCTTGACCCAGAAAATATTTTTGATGTCTATGACATGCAATTAAATAAGACTGAACCGCCTTTTACTTTTCCTTCCAAAAGCTTTAGATTCTCCGAATCGGGCAATTATGGCGTATATTACAAATTAGTTAATAATGTAAATGATGAAAAGACAGGATTCTATATTTGGAAATATCCGGGAGGAAATATTGAAAGATTTATTAGAACAAAATATTATGCTAGTGGGGATTTTTCATATGGAGATAGATATTTCGCTTTTTCTGAGTTTATTAATAAGGAGATATTGATATATGATATACAAAATAATAAATTAATTAAAACCCTGAGTACTGATGAGCCACGTTGGTTATTGGGTGGTATCAATTTCGCAAATACTTCAAATTTATTACTTGCAGTAGCTGATTTATATCTGTTTCTATTTAAAGATGATTGGTTAGGAATTGATGAGAATGAATATATTACAAATATACAGGTATTTCCACAACCATCTAATTCTAATTTCAGGATAATATTTGAGTCTTCTGTCGACACACGTGCTACCGTTCAAATTACCGACTTAAACGGCAACAAATTATTAACATTATACGATGGCAATATAAGTACCGGAAAAAATGAATTTACATTGGATACGGGCAGATTTTCCTCAGGTTCATACTTCGTAGTAATTACAGAAAACGGCCGTACTATTTCACAACAGGTCATACTGACGAAATAGGAAGGGGAAAACTGCTATAGCTCTGCTTCTTCTTACTTTTTAAACTTTACGAACTTGATTAACTTTATAAACTTTAAGAACTGATAGAGTCCAACCACCCCCTACCCCCATAAGCGTTAACTTAAGCAAAGCGAATGAATTTGTCTTTGTCTTTTTCTGG
>CAZWLN010000054.1:0-32098 GCA_964634885.1 uncultured Hyphomicrobiales bacterium
ACTTGTCTGTGAAGACGCGAACCTGAACAAGGGGCTGTTGTCCTTTGTTCACCCCACCGTAACAACGGGCTTCAGCCCATTGTCCACAAAAAGTTTTGTTTAACAAAAGAAAGAAGAAGCTATGAAGAAGTTGTTAGTGTTTTTGGTTTTCTTACTCGCGGCGGGCGCAGCCGAAGCCTACACGCCGCCCGACAGTTGTTTGAAGATGATCTGTCCCAATGATTACGACATAATCACAGATACCGGCAGCGATAACCGCGATTCAATAAAAGTTGATTCATGTATAGGATCGCCCACTTATGGAAAACAGTTCACAAAAAGATATTTCCTATTGATGTTTAATCAATATCCATTTGAAAACGTAATTGCCCGCAACGAAGTGAAAAGAGTCGCCGACCTGCGCAACGATATTCCGGGCATGAAAGAACAATTTCAGGAACTGGAACAGGAACTGGGCACAATATATTTTAAAAGGGATACTTATGATTCCAATAACCCGGATTCGATTTATCTTATAAATAAATATGTGTATATTTATTTTGACAACTATCAGGATATCGATTATATTTTATCACGTTTCCCTGAAAAGATTGATACTTTAGTTAGAATACATTGTATGGCAAGATATTTGATCCTTTTGGGAATTGATGAAGACAATATCGATGGCGGCGTAGTAATCTACCCCAACCCTGTTACGAACACGCTTACGATTGAAACCAACGAACCATTATCGGGTGGAAGAATACAGATATACTCAATAAACGGGCAAAAGCTGCTCGACGCCGATTACACGAAAACGATAGACGTTTCTTTTCTTCCACCGGGCAGCTATTACCTGAAATATAATAACCGTACATATAAGTTTACAAAAGTACGATAGCTATGGGCCTTCGTAGCAATGGGATGTAGCCCCTTGTCCACACATCATAAACTCCATGCAGCCGCGAAATTGAACAAGAGGCAGTTGCCCCTTGTCCACACTGTCGCAGCAATGAGCCTCTGTAACAAGTGCCTTCATCCCATGGTCCAAAATACAGAATTTTTTTCCAATCTATCTCCCTGTAAATAAAGGGATTAGCCGGACACCAAAAAATATTTTAAAATTTTCTGTTTTTTTTGTAACATTTTTACGATATATGTGTTTATAGATAGTATGAGAATGACAATTTTATAAAATTGCCGAAAGAAGTTTAGCAAAAAAGGAAAGTAAAAGCCGGGCGGGCGGAAATAACTAAGTATAATTGTATTATTTTATGATTAATGATGAGGCTAGCCTGGAAAGAAAAAACGAACAACGCCACAGGAACAAGAGGCGGTTGCCACTTGTCTGTGAAGACGCGAACCTGAACAAGGGGCTGTTGTCCTTTGTTCACCCCACCGTAACAACGGGCTTCAGCCCATTGTCCACAAAAAGTTTTGTTTAACAAAAGAAAGAAGAAGCTATGAAGAAGTTGTTAGTGTTTTTGGTTTTCTTACTCGCGGCGGGCGCAGCCGAAGCCTACACGCCGCCCGACAGTTGTTTGAAGATGATCTGTCCCAATGATTACGACATAATCACAGATACCGGCAGCGATAACCGCGATTCAATAAAAGTTGATTCATGTATAGGATCGCCCACTTATGGAAAACAGTTCACAAAAAGGTATTTCGAGCTACATCTAACACAATATCCATTTGTAAGCGTCATTGCCCCCAATGAAGTAAAAAGAGTCGCCGACCTGCGTAATGATATTGCCGACTTGAAGCAGCAGTTTCAGGAACTGGAACAGGAACTGGGCACAATTTATTTCAAAAGGAATAAACGCGATTCAAATAAACCGGATTCGACCTACCTGATTAACAGTGTTGTTTTTATCTATTTTGACAGCTATCAGGATATCAATTATATTTTATCACGTTTCCCTGAAAAGATTGATTCTTTAGATCGAATTTACTGTACTGCAAGATATTTGATCCTTTTGGGGATTGATGAAGACAATATCGATGGCGGCGTAGTAATCTACCCCAACCCTGTTACGAACACGCTTACGATTGAAACCAACGAACCATTATCGGGTGGAAGAATACAGATATACTCAATAAACGGGCAAAAGCTGCTCGACGCCGATTACACGAAAACGATAGACGTTTCTTTTCTTCCACCGGGCAGCTATTACCTGAAATATAATAACCGTACATATAAGTTTACAAAAGTACGATAGCTATGGGCCTTCGTAGCAATGGGATGTAGCCCCTTGTCCACACATCATAAACTCCATGCAGCCGCGAAATTGAACAAGAGGCAGTTGCCCCTTGTTCACACTATCGCAGCAACAGGCCGTAGCAATGGCCTTCAGCCCATTGTTCAGAATACTATCCTTTCCAGCAAACTTCCTGAAAAAAAAATACTTACTTTTTCTTTACTTTATCTTTCCTGAAACGTTCCTTGTTTTCTTTTGTCATCTTCTCCGTTGCATACTGGAAGATGAGGCGGGGAGCCGTGTTCTTCCACTTAAGAAGGAAGTCCTCGGTCTGTTCCGGCTGTTTCTTCCAGCATTCGCGAAGGAACCAGCCCAGGCCTTGGTGAACCACCCTCTCCGGATCCATCATCATCGGGGTGATGAACTCAAAGAATGGACTGTAATCATTGGTTTCCTTAAGCAGCTTCAGCATACTGACAGGTACGGCCCGACGTTTCCATTTTGACTCTGCCGACCGCCAGGGAGCCAGGTCTTCGTATGTAATATGCTTCTTCAAAAGCAGCAACGACATTATCTCGCCACAGAGGTAATCTGTATGGGCCCAGTTACGGACATAGCTGTCGAGCCACAGGGAAGGGACTTCCAGAGTGTTTTTACCGAACTGCTTTTTGTAATGGAGCAGAACCAGGATTGACAAGGTTCCTTCTTCGTACATGCCGCTTGAGAACAGCTCGTTGCAGAGGTTTACCGCTTCCTCCATCGTCATGGCGCTGCAGTTCTTTTCGAGGAACTCATCTTTGAATTTGAAGTAGATTTCCTGTGGTACTCCATAGGCATCATAGCCTTCTTTGAAGTAATATGAATACTTCTTTACGAGGTCTGCATTGGCGTTCTCTTTCATGAATTTCCTGATCTCACCGATCAATGGTTTAATATCCATTTGATTTTCCTTTTATATCTATTAGTATTTAATTGAAAAGTCAACAAGTTCGTACCGGAAAGAAAGATATGACGTCGAATCGCTGTTGTAGCGGAAGTACTCATATTTTATCCAGCCGAAGCCGGGACAGAAATAATTATACTCTTTGCTTGAAGGGACATCGCTGTCTTTGTAACGGATAGCTTCATATTTAATACACATGAAGCTGCCGGCAGGGACAATGACCTCACCGGAAAGGGACAGGACGGTGTAAACAGTTTTGTCTCCGTCTTCTTTAGTGTATTCTTCACCCTGGCTGACGGGATATTTAAGCCATTGCTCATCGACCCAGGAGTCACCGTCTTTCTCCAGCTTGTGCAGCCAGTTGTCGAAGTAGCCATACACGAGTGTATCTGTGTCGGCAGTTAGAATCCTGACGTACTTGTTGCCGTTGTAGGTAATGGTGTCGATGGCGGTAAGAGTGTCGTTTTCCGTGCTTTTGACTGAACCGTCTTTGTTGAACGTAGTTTTCTCCATTACCCACCTGCTGCCGACTGTCATTGGCCAGAGGTCTTTTACACTGTTGGTGGGGGAATTGGAGTTGTCGTCGCTGCAGGAGAGTAATACAGTACTAATAAGAACGAGCAGAAAAACACTGATACTTTTCATAACACAACATCACTAATTATTATTTAAAAAAGTATTTTATTTTAATTTACGAAAAAGTATTAACCTTTTCAATTTCATTTTCATTTGTTCAGTACCGTTTTTTTTGATGAATGCACCCGTCAGCATTAATAAGTAGGGTATTAAACTCCCAATTATTAAAAAGTATCCGGGAGTTGGATAGTAATGTGATTTACTGTAATCAAATATCCTGAAAAAAGAAAAAAATGGAGCAAAGAAGATAATACTGCCCTCGTCAAAATTTTCATAGTCTGCTCCTGGAAAGGGCAGGTAGTAGTATAAATACAAAGAAAGACCTATTATCGTTATCGACAAGTATGAAAAAAGAACAGTAGTAATACTCCAATTACCAACTTCATCCTTATGGCGGAGAAAAGGATTATAAAAGCTGATAGTTTCAATCAATGAATTGGAAATCTTGTTGTTGTAAGTAATATATCCAAGTGTAGAATAAAAATATATTGTAACAGCGATTCCGGGTAAAAAGCCGATCATACCCATCATTTGGGTAAAAATTGCATCAACCAACAACAAAGCAATTATAAGAAAAATATGAACAAAAAATACAAATAAATTAGTTCTGATTATTACAAATAGCGTCTTACGGTCGAAAACACAGATGAAATCGAAGATTCTGGTGATAAGGCTGTGTTTTTCTTTGTCTGCAATATATTTTTTTTTGACGGAGGCTCCAATGAGCATCAGGCCGTAAGTAACAAATGTAATAATTGTGTAGAGGCAATATGAATATCCATGATTGACAGCCTTCAAGATTATTTGCCAGGGCGCATAATAAATGTTAATAAATGTATCAACGGAGTTGGAATTGTATGAAGGAATGACACAGGTATAGAGAAAGATCAGAAGCAGACCTAATGCCGGGACAGAAATATACAATAAATAGATATACCCTGGCTTCTCTGCATATCTTTCGCTAAAAAGACTTGTGCCGACAAGGAAATAGAAAAGCAGGTTAATTGGAATGAATACCAGGGGGGCGTATTCTCCGATCGTTGATAGTAGAGCAAAGCAAAAAAGTGAAAAAATTATGTAAAAGGAATGATAAAGCAAAGCTTTAAAATTTACCTCAATAACATCATTGCGCAGCTTTTTAGGATTCATTTTAAACCTGTGATAATTTGCAATTTAATATTATATCAAAACGAATTCTAATCTCTGATATTATAGTAAATACAAATGTCTGTAAGAAAATCTACTGAGCTGACATTTTTTCTGTTTAATTATATACCAATCTCCTCAGTTTTCATTACCTTTGTGTAGAAGTAGTTCATGGCGGCAAGGAAGGAGTTGTGAACTTCTCCGGCAGCTATCTTTTCTCCGTGTATCTCAAGGCTTTTCGTGGCGCAGGCGTCGCCGGCAAGTATAATTTCGAAGCCGAAGTCTTTAGCTGCCCTTACGGTGGAATCGACACAAACGTGTGTCATCATGCCGCAGACAACCAGGTTATTAATCTCCATTGCCTTAAGCTCATCGAGGAGGTCCGTTTCTCGGAAGCTGTTCGGGAAGTGTTTGGTGACGATGGGTTCGCCTTCGACAGGCCTGACCGTGTCATGTATCTCTGCACCTTTTGAGCCGGGCAGGAAGAAAGTTGACCCCGGCCTGATGGAAATATGCTTCACATGTATTACCGGGAGGGATGCAGTCCTGAAACGGTTCAGCAGCAGGGCGGCATTGCGTGCGGCTTCTTCGGCGCCGGGAAGCGGATTGGCGCCGCCCTCGAAGTAGTCGTTCTGAAGATCGATTATCAATAATGCCTGATTCATTTTCATTGTACCTATTTTGTTATAAATAAAAATATTATTGACTGTTATTCCGGATTTTGAGTCTATTCTCACTACAGAACTTATCTGAATAGCTATAAGTAAAAATTTGTTCGGATGAATCATAGCTCATTGATTGTGATGAAAATACAGAATACTTAACCGGTTATTATTTAAAAGAATTTTCTGAAATATTCGACATAATAAATAAATTTATTGATGACTAAATGGAGTGTTATTATATCTAGATTAAGAAAACTAGAGAAACTGAATAAACTGAAGAAAGACTATCTTTTGCAATATCCTGAGGACACTTTCATCGAGGATATTGAATGGCGTGTGGATTATTTCCTTGAAGATATTATAATTCTTTTACAGAAACGTAACGGTCGGCGTCTCGAAGAAGTAGTGTCTTCAGAATTTTTTGGTATGGAACTACGATATGTTGACTCTTCCGGTTCTATTTAATGTACCCGGCCTCCTATCGGTTGCAGCACTGTGCGGGCCTGGCGCGTGTCGTTCGCTGCTGTTCTTTTGATGGCTGCGTTAGCCTGCGGGCTGTTTCATTAAGAGTAGAATATTCAGTAATGTTAGATTTTAATAAATGAATTTATTCGATAGGAGTTGTTATGACAAAATGGGATAAATATGACAAATTGTCTTAACTTTGTCTCCGAATTTTTGGGTGCAGATCATATTTCGAAAGGTTTGAAATGAATTTGACTGAAGAAGAGAAAAAGAAAATTGCCGATGAGGTTAAGAAAGCTATTCCGGATATAAAAGACAATGAAATATTTATCGAAGATGAGATTCTCGGTACGCAATTATCTTTACGTGTGCGATGGAATCTTGATAAATTGCATCTTGAGCCCACGGAGTCTGATTGACGGCCTCCTATCGTCTGCTTCGGGGAAGGGGCCTTGCGTCTCAACTCATTCGTAATTCGTAACTAAAAAACAACTCCGCACTCCTAACCTCTTAAGACGCAAGGCCTTGCGTCTCTACAACTCGTCATTCGTCATTCGTAATTAAGAATTGTCTACGCCGGTCTCGCTTTGCTCGGAATTGTGTGAGACAGGTCTGAGACCTGTCTCTACACCTGACAACATGGTCCTGCTGAGACTGGTTTCAATTCTTGAGACGCAAACCTTGCGTCTCAACTCATTCGTAATTCGTAATTCATCATTCGTCATTCGTAATTGCCTCCGCCGGTCTCGCTTAGCGGAATGGTTTGAGACAGGTCTGAGACCTGTCTCTACTCCACACTCCTAACTCAAAAACTACCATTTCATGATATTGACTTCGTCAACATAGACTGTTTGTTTGTTCCTGAACAGGGCAAGAATAATTGCCAGGCCTACAGCCACTTCGGCAGCGGCTACGGCCATTACGAAGAACACGAATAATTGTCCTGTCGCATCGCCCATGAAGGACGAGAAAGACACGAGGGTAAGGTTGACTGAATTGAGCATTATCTCTACAGACATGAACACAATGATGGCATTCCTGCGGGTAAGTACGCCGACGATGCCGATGGTGAACAGCAGAGCCGACAAAACCAGGTAATATTCGAGAGGGACATTTTCAAACATAGCGTTACACCTGTTAATTTAATTTTCGTTTTGCAATCATCACAGCGCCGACAATGGCTGCCAGAAGAAGGATGGAAACGGCTTCGAACGGCAGCAGGTAATTGTTGTACAGCAGGGAGCCGATGGTCTCGACGCGGCCGGCAATCCCGGATTGAGGCGACAACTGTCCCGCCATGTCCCCGTTCTGCAGAAAGACGAAAGAAAGCAGCAGTACAAATGCGCCAGACAGGACAACAGCGAGAAGCTTCCTGAAACTGTTCTTTTTCTCCTGCTTGTCTTCTTCGCTCAGGTTGAGCAGCATGATGACAAAGATGACGAGTACCATGATTGCTCCGGCGTAAACCAATACCTGCATCACTGCTGCAAACTGGGCCTGGAGTGTAAGGTACAACCCGGCAAGCATGAAAAAGTGGAACACAAGGGCAATGGCCGATGTTACGGGATGCTTCTGGGCAATGGTAACTATGGCGCTGGCAACAGCCAGGACAGACAATACCGTAAAAAAGATGAATGTTAAACTCACAGCTATATAATTAATATTTAACATAATCATTCATGGTAAAATAAACAAATTTCAGCGATAAGTCAATTATTTTTACGCAATAACAGAGCGAATTGTGCCGTTGTTTCCGGGAAGGCTGTCCTGAATGGTGTTAACCGAAGGTAACCCTCAGCATTGAGAAATCGTCCTCGAGATGTGTCTTACCGCACTCTTCCAATATACTATTGTAAACCAGGTCGATTTCTGCAGTCTTAGTGCCGCAGCATCTCCCAACCATATTATAGAAATGGTCCAGTGTAAACATGGTATTATCCGATTTTTTTATGTCGTAAGCGCCGTCGGAGAACAGGTATATCCTCGAATTGCCTTTGATTTCAATCGAATCCCGGTTCTTGGGGAAAGTAGGGAAGATGCCGATGGCATAGTTCGGAGTGGACAGCCTGAGCGTGTTCCCGTCCCCGTCGATCAGCAGTGGTGGGGGATGGCCGGCACCGGAGAAATCAAGGATTCCGGTGTTTTTGTTATATACGCCATACCAGATGGTGAAGTACATTTCCTTATGGTTTGCCATCTGGAACCTGCCGTTAAGGGCGTCGAGCACCAGTTCCGGCTTGGTAAAATCGATATTATGCAAAGTCTGGAACCTGAGTACACTCTGGATGAACACAGAATGAAGGGCAGGCCTGACGCCGTGGCCGCAGACGTCGAGCAGGTAGATTGCGAAGTGGTTTTCGTCGATCCAGTGGTAGCCGAAAGAGTCTCCGCCGAGCTGGGACGAGGGGATGAACCGCCAGTCGGTCCGGATGGCGCCGTTCGTTACCGGCCTGGGCAGCAGGGAGAGTACATAGTCGGCGGCGCTGGTAAGTTCGTTGTTGATGATATGCAGGTAATTGTCCTTGGACATATTGAGCTTGAGCAGTTCCCTGTTGATCTGGTCGATCTCTTCGGCGTGCTGCTCGATCAGTTCCCGTGCGCTCTTAAGTTCTACGTGCGTCTTGACGCGCGCCAGCAGTTCCTTGTGGTTGAACGGCTTGGTGATGTAATCTACACCGCCGGACTCGAAGCCCATGATGATATCTTCTTTGTCGGCCCTGGCTGTAACGAAAATTATCGGAATATTCCTTGTCTTGTCGTTTTTCTTAAGCATACGGCTCAATTCGAATCCATTGAGGCCGGGCATGGCAACGTCGAGAAGAATCAGGTCGGGTACGATCTTTTCAATGATGGACAAAGCAGTATTGCCGTCCTCTGCCATCGTAATCTCATAGCCTTCGCTGTACAGCAACTGGCCCAATACCTGAAGGTTGCTGACGATGTCGTCAACAATCAGTATCAGGGGCTTGTTGTCTTTATCTTTTTTTCCAGTAAACATATCATAAACAACTTTTCATCCTACTTCCGGCTAAAATAAGCAAGGAACTTATTACTGCCAAAGATTTTTTCATTATTTTAGAATATTGAATTCATGTTGATTTGTGAATTATGACGGAGGTACAATGTCTCAGTGGTATGAGTCCATGTTTGAAAACTATGCGGAAAACTACGAGAAAGAATCCTTTACACAGGGTACAACGGGTGAAACCGATTTCATCGAAAAAGAAGCAGGCTATGACAAATCAATTAAGATATTGGACATCGGGTGCGGCACCGGAAGGCACAGCGTGGAACTGGCCCGAAGGGGCTATGACGTTACAGGCATCGACCTTTCCGAGGCGCAGTTGAGTAAAGCCCGGGAAAAGGCTGAAACGGCAGCTGTGTCTGTCTCGTTCAACAGGATGGACGCCAGGGCGATTACTTACAGGAATGAGTTTGACCTGGCGATAATGATCTGTGAAGGGGCTTTCCCGTTGATGGAAACCGACGATATGAACTATCAGATTCTTCGGGGAGCAGCGGCGGCTTTGAAAGACAACGGCAAGCTGATAATGACAACACTGAACGGCTTGTACCCGCTCCGTCATTCGACCGTAGATATTGTCAACGACAGTGCCACGGGAGAATTTAAGGCAATCCGCTCCGAATTTGACCTGATGACCTTCAGGGATGCCAATACTTTTGAGATCGTGGACGACGGCGGTGTCAGGAAACAGATGATAAGCAGCGAGAGGTACTATGTCCCGAGTGAAATGACATGGCTGCTGAAAAGCGCTGGGTTTGCCACTGTAGATATTTTCGGCTGCCGGCTCGGAGCCTTCAGCCGTGAAGACAAGCTTACGCCGGAAGACTTTGAGATGCTGATTGTAGCAGAAAAATAGCAGCGCCTGTGCTCTGTCGATTTTGTTTTTGTGGTTTTATTACATGGGTAAGGAAAATGAAAACCGGCAGCCTTTGCCGAATTCGCTTTCAACGCTGATTGAACCGCTATGTTTGTCTATGAATTCTTTACAGAGAAGAAGTCCCAGGCCGGAGCCTTTCTCTCCCTCGGATCCCTGGGTCGTATCGGGAATATCGATGGAGAAAAGCTTTTTCATCTGCTCTTTAGTCATTCCCCTGCCTTTGTCGCAGACAGAAACAGTGCAGAAACCGTCGGTGGCGGAAGAAAGAAGTTCAATGATCCCGTTCCGGTTCGAGAATTTGATGGCGTTGGACAGGAGATTCCTGATAATGAATGAGGCCATATCCCTGTCGGCCTGCACTACTGCATTCGCGTCGATGTCGTTGCTGATTGTGATTTCTTTCCTTGCAGCCATGGTAAGGGAAAAAGTAATGTTTTCTGCCGCTATATCATACAGGTTAATATTGGTCTTGTTGAGTACCAGGTTCCCCCTCTGTATAGTGGCCCAGTTCAGAAGGTTTTCCGTCAGGTTCAGGAGATCGTCGGAGGATATTTTCATGGATGCAATGCTCGTTACGTATTCATCTATGCTCATGTCGTACCTGTCGTCGTCGATTACCTTGAGGAGGCCGTTGATGGCTGATACGGGATTCTTAAGGTCGTGAGAGATGATGGAGAAGAATTTGTCTTTGGTCCTGTTGAGTTCCGTCAACTGCCGGTTCTGCGATGATATGATGCTGTTCTGATCCTCGAGCATCATGTTGTGTTCGCTGATTCTTTCACTTTGAAGATATTTATTGAATAGAATCCTGATTGAAAAGAAAACGAACACAATCACAACCATGACAACGGTCGAGATGTTGTGCAGCCTGGCAACACTGTCTTTGTGTGGTTTGATTATCGAAGGGTAGTAGTATTCGACGATGGTCAGGCCCAGCACTACGGACACTGTGAGGGCCAATACTATGTACACGTGCTTGCCGCGGGAGACGATGGCGTAGAAAATGCTTGCACACAGCAATATATAGAATGCTATGCTTTCGACGCCGCCCAAATGCCGCCATGTATATACTACCACCGTCATGGATGATAATGCCGTTGCGTAGAGAACGACAGTGTACCTGTATTTCAACACTGAGACGAGATATATTGCCGTGTATAGTACTGAACAGAGTATGCCTATGGAGCTTACGGCGCTGACGTTAAGTGTCAGGAAATTGACTACCGTAATTAGAATTGAAAAGATAAAAGCCAGGAATACAACCATTTTCAGGAGTTTGTCCTCAATCTGTAACCCGTCCATGCTTCCAAGGGCAGGACCAGCCACACTGCTTATGAATTTTACAATTCTCTTGTGCATCACAGCATATTTATTATTATTCCACAATCCTTTTTGTATATAGTTTTCGGCTATTACATGCAATTATTGAATTGCCTTGTACGACAGATGAAGAGCTTACTTTACTTTCATCAATGATTTCAATTCTCTCCTGACACTTCGGTCAACGATCGAAAACACCCTGTGTATGGTGTCATGATCTGCGCTACGGAGGTGTCCGGTAACTTTGACGATCTCAAAACCGTATTTGTCCTGAAGTTCATAGAATCGTCTGTAAAGTGTGGCGTGATGGAGTTCACTGCCGGAACTCCTGCCGGTAAAGCCTGAAGCTTCGAGCTTACCGCGCCTTGACGTCAATCCCGCAATGCATTGGGAATCGGTGAACAGAACCAGCCTTTTTGGTGCCACTACGGCTGATTCGACAAATTTGTCAAGCGCCCACAGTACAGTTTCAATTTCGAGCTTTGTGGAACTGGTGTTCTCAAATTTCCTGAAAGACACCTTCCGGGAAATATCATCCCGGTCAATCATCTCCGGGCCGGTTTCCAGTGCCTGCAACGGCAGCACGAGACAGGCGCCGATGCCTGTTTTAAGCTGCGGATTGATGCTTACATCTGTGAATATTGCTAATTGGTTCATAATGATAGGAATTTGTTGCCGGTTACAGACTATCTTCCGGAAGGGCTTTCGGCAATGTGAAGAAAAATGTAGTGCCGGAGTTATATTTGCTTTCAACCCAGATGTTCCCCCCGCATTTTTCGACAAATTCCCGGCAAATGATCAGCCCAAGGCCAGTACCTTTTTCTTTAGATTTGCCGATGGACTCGTTCGGAACGTCAATCCTGAACAATTTTTCAATATCTTTTGTCGCAATGCCGATGCCGCTGTCCTTGACCGAGAGCCTGATGAAATCGCCGCTTTCCTCTGCACAGATTTCGACGGTGCCTTCGTTACCTGTGAATTTGACGGCGTTTGACACCAGATTCCTGAGAACTGTATGTATCAGGTTCTTGTCTGCATACACGGCATGGTTGCAACTGTCGCAAACCATAATATTAATTGCTTTCTGTTGTATTAACTCGCTGAACAGTTCCACAACATTCTCTACCAAGCTTTTCAGGTAGATGGGTT
The DNA here is from genome assembly GCA_964634885.1 of uncultured Hyphomicrobiales bacterium. Classification (GTDB taxonomy): domain Bacteria; phylum Bacteroidota; class Ignavibacteria; order Kapaibacteriales; family UBA2268; genus DAINRZ01. The sequence continues at coordinate 12,407 of CAZWLN010000054.1, forward strand.
CCGGTTGGTAAGCAATCCTGCCGCCCTGAGAACGGGCCCATGTAAGAAGGTTTTCAAGCAAATATGTCAGCTCTCTGGTGGTTTTATTGAATTGTGAAGCTTTCTTTTTAATCTTTGCATTGTCAAAGGTGTCGATGTTCATTGCAAGCAGATCGGAGGTAAGCACAAGGCCCTGAAGCGGGTTTTTCATGTCATGGGCAATAATTGAGAAGAATTTGTCTTTTGTTTCATTGGCGTTTTTCAATTCTTGTTCAGACAATGCCAGTTTGTCGTTAAGCTTAACGAGTTCAATCGATTCTTTTGCGATGGCGTCATTGAGGGAACGGAGTTCGACGTTGGAATTCTCAAGCTTGCTCATGGCAATGTTCAGTTCTTCGGTCCTTTCCAGTACCTTCTTCTCCAGTTCCAGGTTTAACTTTTTAATTTCCTCATCTGCCTGTTTCTTTTCAGTTATGTCTGAAGAGATGAAGATGGCGGACACGACCTTGTCATTTTCTATGATGGGTGAAACCCTGATGATGCTGGTCCTGATATTGTTCTGGTAGTCCGGACCGGTTGATTCATATTCCAGTGTTTCTCCAGTCTCGAAAACAGTTTGCAGCTTGTTTCTCAGAAGTTCGTGAAAATTCTCGGGAATAGTGTCGTAAATATTTTTTCCGATGGCATCTATGATTTCACGGTTATGGCTGGTCTTGTTAATATATTCGATCCGTCCTTCCCTGTCGAGTTGGAAAATTAAAACAGGAGCGTTCTGTGTAATGGTTTTAAGTTTACTCTCGCTTTCCCTGAGTTTTTCGGCAGCAATTTTCTTTTCGGTGACATCGCTGAAGATGACAGCCAACTGATCTCCGAATGGTTTGTATGCTTTAATTTCATAATGCCTGCTCAGCATTGCGGAAAAGCTTTCAAATTGGGCAGGAATACCTGTAAGGACAACCTTCTCAAGTAATTCGAGGGTATTGACTTCAAAAACCGGAAGGACTTCGAGAAGAGACTTACTGATTATCTCGTCGCTTTTCCATCCTGTCAGTATTTCGAATGCCGGATTGATGTCCCGGAAAATATAGTCTATCGGTTTGCCGTTTTCGTCGTAAACGATCTTGTGTACGGCAAATGCGTCGAGCATCTGGTTAAACAGGGAGAAATACTTGCCCCAGCTTTCGGCAATTGCAGCTTCGGCCATTTTCTGATCGCTGATGTCCAGGCCAATGCCCGTAAAGAATAATTTTCCGTCAATTTCAAGTGGGGTGGCAGTCAAATGCATTGGTACGGTACTTCCGTCTTTTCTTTGCAGTCTGGCTTCTGCTTCACCGAAGCCCTGTTCCATTGTCACCCTTACACCTTCCATCACGGCTGCCTGGCTTACTTCATCTCCGGCATACCAGTCCATCAGTTTCTTTGTTTCCAATTCTTCGGCAGAGTATCCTGTCAGAAGTTCATGCTTTTTATTCCATTTTACCAGGTTGCCCTGGTCATCATATAAGTATAGTATTCCAGGTATGCTGTTAAATATGGCGTCGTTGAGTTTTTTCTCTTTTTCTAAGGCTTCGTTGATGGTCTTCTGCTCTGTAATATCGGTAAAGGTAGAAAATACCTGGTAAGGCTTGTCTTCGCCCTCATGGAACATCGGTGTCGTGTTGACAAGGAGCCATATATGCCTGTTGTTCACTTTATTTTTTAGCCCCATAATGACATTGCTAACGGTTTCACCCGTTTTGAGAGATGTAAAGACCGGATGAGAACTGCCGCCATATCCTGCGCCCGGTATTGACTCATGAACCACGTCGCCGTCAACCGGACTTTTCCCGATAATATACTCCATCGTTATGCCGAGAATGTCGCAGGCCGATTTGTTTATCGAAATTATCTTTCCTTCACAATCATGATATACAACACCCTGTGCCATTTGTTCATAGAGTGTACGGAATTTCTCTTCGCTCTCTTTCAGGGCTTCGAGCGCCAGATTGCGCTCGGTAATATCCTCGCCGGAACTGAGTGTGCCTGTTATCTTTAAATTCTTGTCATAGAGCAGGGTATTATGCCATGCGATGGACCGTTTTGTTCTGTCCTTTCGAATAATAGAATTCTCAAAATACTCGAACGGTTCCAGATCGCCTGAGATCATGAGTTTGAACGAACTGAAAACAAATTCGTACTCTTCTTCCGGCAGACAGGTCTTGAACCAGTTCCTGCCGATGAGTTCACTTTCTTTGTATCCGAGGACGTCACAGCCTTTTTTGTTGATCATGGTGAGGTTGGCTTCGGGATCGATGGCAACGAGCATTACACCTGCAATTCTCAGGTATAGTTCAGCCCTGGCTTTTTCAATCTTCAGTTCTTCATTGATCTTTGTTTTAACCGTTACATCGTCAAAAACGCCCAATACGCCGTAGATATTGCCGCTGCTGTCTGTAAGCGGTACTTTTGTCGTATCAATCAATATCTGTGTGCCGTCGGCTTTGCGCAGAGGCTCGATTATATGGCTTTTGGGTTGATTATTCCTTATTACATACCTGTCGTCCGAGCGGTAGGATTCTGTTTCGGTACGAGGCCAGGGCAGGTCGTAGTCTGTTAAGCCGACAATTTCCTCCGGGTTCTCCAGGCCGGCGTTCTGTGCGAACACTTTGTTGCATCCCAGGTAAACTCCGTCTGTGTCTTTCCAGAAAACTGACTGGGGTATGGAGTCCATGATGTTGGCGAGTACATTGTTGCTTCTGTTCAGCTTCTGTTCAACATATTTTATCTCGCTTATGTCCCTTAGTGTTGCAATTGTATAGTTTATACCGGATAATTTCACACTTGTAACATGAACGTCAAAGAAAAACTCTGTGCCGTCTTTTCTCAATCCGGTAGTTTCATATGAAACAGGGACTTCATCTCCCTTGTATCGTTTTCTGATATAGTCGCCAACCCGTTCGCGTTCGCTTTCGGCTATGTGGGTGATAATCTTTTTGCCAAAAAATTCGTCATTGCTATCATAGCCGAAAAGTTTGCTGTATGCCTGATTAACAAATATAATGGTTCCACCGACAGATACGCTGATGGCATCGACGGAATTCTCAAATATTGTCCTGAACTTTGCTTCGTTTTCTTCTACAATTTTTTCTTCACGGATTTCTATAATTCTTTGCGTGCCTTTCCAGGCAATTATTTGAGTAAATTTCTCAATCAATTCCATGAAATGGTTGAATTCTTCTTTGGAATAGACCGGGACCTTTGCCAGTGCTTGAAGATAGGCCTCTTCGTCATAGCCGTATTCTCTTGCCTGTCTCCTGAAGTGTTCAATGTCGGGTGTTTCGAGGAATATCTGTCCTGCAAAGAAACTACCCATGTGTTTCCCGTCGATGTATATCGGTACAGCGCTGTCGGTCAGTCCGTGGAAACACCGATAGCTAACGATGGGGTCTTTTTCGTGGATTCGGTTGATTATATATTGGTCGCTGACGCGGCATTCGGTTTCAGATTCGGGATTGGCCCGGTGAAAATTTATACATATATCCTGCCAGGCTGAGTGGGTCAGTATATTGGTTTCGTTGTCAAGGATGCCCGTAGGGATAGCATAGAGTTTGCTTAGTTTGTCCTGAAACTCCTGTATAAGCGCTATGTCTATCAAATCCTGAAGACGAAATTCCATCAATGCCCTTTTCATTTTTAATACATACCATATTAAAAACCTTAGGGTAAATATAAGTAATTTTATTGTATTTTATTAATTATTTTTTCATTGTTTTCATCAATATTCATACCCTGTTTAAGCCGGTTTCTTATTATTTTTCAGATGAAATCATGTAATTATCATTTTTTTCAATTACTCACATTAATATCCGGAAAAAATTAAATGAAAATAATTCAAAAAATTAATTACAATTCCATGATTATTTTTTCAGTTTCTTCGTGGCTTCCGGACTTCATCAGCTTAACCCTGGCTTCGGAAGCTCCGTGGAAACCGGAAGTGTACATCTTGAAGAATTTTTTTATTATCGAATAGTTCTTTTCTCTGCCCCATGTCCGTTCGAACAGTTCGGAGTGTTTCAGCAGTACTGCCAGCCTTTCTTCCTTCGAAGGTTCGGGTTTGTCCGGGTTGAACATCCATGGATTCCTATTGATGCCCCTTCCGATCATTACTCCGTCCACTCCGTAACGTTCGGTTTTTTCACACGCTTCGCTGTAACTGTGTACGTCGCCGTTGCCGATGACCGGAATGTCCAGGCCTGAAGCGTCCCTGGCCTTCACGGCTTTTTCAATTTCATTCCAGTCGGCGGGGTAAGCATACATCATCTTCTGTGTCCGGCCGTGGATGATGAGTGCGTCAGGTTTTACTGCCAGGAGTGTGCCAATCCACTGTTCCGTATTATGTTCCCTGATGCCGGTCCTGGTTTTAACGCTGACAGGCAGTTTGGTGGATTCCTTCACTGCCAGTACTATTTCCTGTGCAAGGGCCGGATGCTTTATCAGGTCGGAACAAGCTGCCTGCCGGACGATGTTCTTGATGGGACAGCCCATGTTTATGTCGATGCCGTCGAAGTCATAGTCGCGGCAAAGCATCTCTGTTGCTTTCCGGAAGTTCTCGGGATTGCCGCCCCAGATCTGGGCCACGATTCGGACATTCTGCTCCTTCAGCAATTTCCTTTCACCGGGACTGACAAAGAGCCTGTGGGACACTCTGTCTTTGCCGACCGGGTGGCACAGGCCGTCGGTAGAAGTGAATTCGGCACATACCACTTTCAGTACTCCCGGTTTTGAGATGGTAAGCAATATCTGTCGGAAAACAGTGTCGGTTACGTCCTCCATCGGCGCCAGCGCTATTATAGGTTTATCAATTTCTTTCCAAAAATTCATGTCAATTTTTCAGTATTATCAAATTTCTTAATTTAAATATATTCTGTTATTTAAGTCGTATTGACACCCCGATCCGTTGAAAAGCGCAGGAAGCGCGGCTCCCTGCCTTTAACGCCGGTACATGCCCGTGGATGTAATAGTGAATAGCAGTACTGGAACCAGTCCTTTCAAAGATTACGTCTTGTAATGGCGTTAACCGACCGAAGCGTGTTTACCTTACGATAATGAACTGAGAGGTAAACGGTTTTCCGTTAATGACAGCCTGCAACAGGTATGTTCCCGGAGCGAGGCTCCTGGTGTCGAGAGTGATTCTGCCGGATTGCTGTTCGGCGCTAGTGTTGTATTCTGCCACAAGATTGCCAAGCAAGGTGTAAACCCTGACAGCGCCGGTTAACAATCCCTGTGAACCAAGGTCCAGAACCAGTTCGGCGTCGGCAGGCAGTGGTGACAGGCCGGCTGTACCATTGCTTTGCTGCTCATCCGTAACACCGAGCGAGTAAAATTTCATGGCGTCTTTCAAACGATTCACGTCCGACTCACTGCAGACCATCACAGTAAATTTCCTGGTTTCACCGGGGGCCATTGTTCCGGGGAATTTCATGCCGATTACTTCGGCAATATCCGTTACTAGTGTCTCGCTCAGTTGGTCTTTCGTACCTTTGTTAAGCCAGTTAATGAGATTGCCTTCGTCAAAATTGCCGCTGGGCGATTTGAAACTTGCCGCCTGCGGCTGGCTGTTCTGTTCGTCAGTGTATGCCATGACGCCAATTGCAGGGTAGCCGCTTTCTTTGTACTCGATGAGATGGGCCACGGCCCTGTCTGTGTATTGTGAAGGTATGGCTTCGGTGAAAAGCCTGATTTTATTATCGTTGTATGCATCGTTAACATCCCAGTCGAAATAGTATCCTATGGACGGATTCATCACGTTGGATGATGAGTAATTCCTGGCGGTAACTTCAATCTTAATAACCGGGTCATAGCTTTCTTCGTTGAAGATTACTTTCTGAGTAAGCTCGAGACGGACAGACTTCATTGTTTCATCGTTAATAATGCCGGTTTTCCTGTCGGTACCGTTGAAAGGCTTGTAGGGGTCGAAATCTTCTTCCATCGAGAGGGCCAGCCCGTTGGAATTGACAGAGGCCATGATGCCGCCCTGGAACAATTGGTTTTCCCTGTTCTCGAAGAGGTATCCGACACCATGGCGGTTCCCGGTCGATTCGGGGCTGAAGCCGAAGGTGCCGCGGTCGCACATGGAAAATTTTACCCTGTGGTTGGCAAATGTTGTTACGTCGTTGTTAATGACGGTCGAAAAAAGGAAAAAGTCGTTGTAAACCCTGTTGTCATTGTCGTAAGTGCCGGAAATGTCAACCCTGAAATACTTCCTGAGAATGTCAGTTTCAGTTACTACAAATGAAAATTGGCCGATTGAGAATTCTTCTCCCTGTAACGCGGCGGCAACCGAGGATGTGTCGTCTGTAATTTCGAGAATGTTATTCCTGGTGTCGATGACCGAAAGCCTGAACTTCAGGTCGTAAACCGGGCCGAGCCAGTTCTTGGCCTTAATATCGACAATTACTGTGTCGTCGATTGCGAATCTTTCTATTGCTTTGCCCTGGGTATTTCTGAAAACAATTGCCAGGGGGCTGATCGAAGGGATGGACAGCGGCTCAATGGAAACCGCCTTCAAAAAATTGACCCTTCTCGGTACCCATCTCTGCCAGGATTGATTGCCATCCACAGCAGAAATATCGTCGGCGCTCTGGCGCGTAAACTCCAGTGCCTGCATTGCGGTGAGTTCGGGATGCTGGGCCCTGACGATGCCGACGACTCCGGCAACAACAGGGGCGGCGTAAGACGTCCCATTTGACAGGAAAGTATATCCTCCGTTGTTGCTGGTCGAATAATTGCCTGTACCGGGAGCCATAATGTCGATGCCGTCGCCCATTACGGAATTGACGGTAACCTGGTCTGACTGGTTTACTTCGCCGACTGCCAGGACACCATTGTAGAGGGTGGGGTAGAAGCGTTCATACTGCGACTCTTTTTTGTTACCGGCTGCCACGATGATGGCAACGTCTTTTTCAACGGCGAAGTCGATGATTGACTGTTCAATGGCCGAAGCTTCCTTGAACTGGTAACCCCAACTGCAGTTCATTACCTTGTAGTTGTTCACGGCAGCGTACACAATCGATTCATAGCCCCAGGCAACATAGCCCTCGTCGTCGCCGGCCCTTACGGGGAATATGGTACAGCGGTTGCCGACACCGGTAATCCCGATGCTGTTGTTGGAGGTAGCGCCGATCAGGCCAGCAACATTGGTGCCGTGTGTGTCTGAGCAATAAGTTTTGTCATAGCTGCCATTGGACTTGTAATTGAAATTGTATCCTAAATAGTCGTCGGTGTAGCCGTTCCCGTCGTCATCGACGCCATTGCCGGCAATCTCGTCGCTATTCGGTGCAATGGAACCTTTCAGGTCTTCGTGGTCCTGGTCGATGCCGTTGTCGCTTACGAGAATGGTCATCGAGGGCAGGCCCTCGGAACCGGGATAATTGTTTTGCCAGGCCTGGTATGCTTTAATAGTCTTCAGTTGGAACTGGCTCTCGATGAAGGGATCGTTGGGAAGAGCCTGTATCCTGTAAAAATAGGCCGGTTCAGCCGTCTCTATTGAGGGTTCTGTTTCCGTCAATATCCTGCAAAATTTTTCGGGTGCAACGGAGCCGTCGTATTCCAGGCTGAAAGTGCGGAGCAGCGGCTCTTCTACGGCCATGAGCCTTGCGGCTGCCTGTGTATTATTAATATAGCGGCCCGATTTGTCGGCGCTGCTGTTGTAGGTCAGGCTGTAAGCAGGATTGAGAATAGGTGTCATCCTGTTAACGATTTTGTTTTTCAGAAGCAGCCTTGCATCTTCATTGACAGTCCGGAAAGCGTTGCCGGCCAGGTTCAGGGAACTTACGGCCCAGGGCTTAAAACGGACATATATTCTGTTGGGTTGAACCCTTACATAGCGGTCTGATTTTGTTTGGGATTCCGTCGGGGTATTCTCGCCGGAATGGAGTACCGTGCCGAAACTCAGGCACATACACAGCATTATTAATTGTACAGTAACAATTCGTTTCATATTCTTCACCCAGATTAATAAATCTTTTTTTATTTGACGATTAACTAATATAATAAATTTAAGGAAAGAATAATTTTCCACAAGCATGAATATTTAATCCCAATTTATTATATTATTCTTTTTTTCTGGGATTATTTGGATAAAAATGAATAAAGAACAAAATAAAGACTATATCGTAACGGCGAGGAAATGGCGCCCGATGAGATTTGAAGAGGTAGTGGGGCAGGAGCACATTACCCGTACCCTGATGAACGCAATCAAAGCCGGCAGGGTACACCACTCTTACCTGTTCAGCGGCCCCCGCGGTGTTGGAAAAACGACGACGGCGAGGATACTGGCACGTGCGTTGAATTGCACTTCCCCGGTCAACTATGAGCCTTGCAACAATTGCGAGTCCTGCCTGTCTGTAATCGACGGCCGTTCGCTCGACATCATCGAGATCGACGGCGCTTCGAACAACAGTGTTGACGACATCAGGAAACTGCGTGAGAACGCCAAATACCCCCCGACCTCAGGCAAGTATAAGATGTACATCATCGACGAAGTACACATGCTCTCCACTTCCGCTTTTAACGCCCTGCTGAAGACACTTGAAGAACCGCCGCCACACCTGCTTTTCGTGTTCGCCACCACAGAGATCCACAAGGTGCCTGCAACCATTCTCAGCAGGTGCCAGCGCTTCGAATTCCGCAGGATGGAGATCGACACTACTGTCCGGCAGCTGCGCTATATTGCACAGAACGAATCGATTACCCTCGACGAGGACTCCTATCTTTCTATCGCTAAAAAAGCAGACGGCTCGATGAGGGACGCACAGAGCATTTTTGACCAGGTTGTGGCTTTCTGCGGAACCAGTATTACCTATTCCGAGATGGCCAATGCACTCCATCTCGTTGACCAGGAGTTCTTTTTCCGAATTACAAAAGCGATTAAGGAGCATAACTTTTCCGAAATGTTTGCCATTGCTAAAGATGTGCTTACCAAAGGCTATGATTTCCACCAGACTCTTACGGGGTTGCTCGAGCACCTCAGGAATATCCTGACAATCAGGGTGACCGGCAAAACCGAGTTGCTTGAAGGCTTCTCCACATACAGCCGGCAGTATCTCGAAGACGCCAATGACTTCGACACGCCTGACCTCATCAGGTATATGACTCTAATCGCCGGTTCGGAACAGCCAATGAAATCGTCGCCACAGCCAAGAGTCAGGTTCGAACTGATATTGTCCCAACTCGCCGGTATGGGCAAGACGAACGAGTTGACGGGCCTCGTCGATGAACTCAGGGAATTAAAAAAAAAACTTTAATTAAGCTGAATAAACAAGCTCCGCCGGCGGAAAGTACAAAACCTGACGGCAATTCCGGTGCAACTACAAGGGAAGCTGCGGCAGAAAGCCCCGAAGAAAAACCTCCTGCCAGGAAAATGCCGAAAAGCAGCGATGAATTGATTGACGCTGAAACACTGAGGCAGCATTTACCGGAATTCCTTGTTACAGGCGGAGTAGCTGAGAACGGCCTCCTCCTGCTCAGACACGAAGACGTTTATTACGGTATCTTCAACGGTGAAATCATTGTCTATACCCCACAGGAATTCATTTATGAAAACCTCGCCGGCCAGCGTGAAAAACTGATAAACCTTTTGAAAGAATTCTTCGGCGGCAGGGTGCAAGTAAAAATTCTTACCGGAGAAGAGAATTACTCCGAAGGTTTTTGCAGGATTAATGTCCCTGATAGTGAGGGATTTGGGAAATTAAACAAGGAAAATGGACTCCGTTCGTCAATTGGAATTGTTTCTGAGAAGGTTGACATCAAAGACAGAAGTCTGATTGAACAGAAGATCATCAGTCTTTTCGGAGCAGAAGACATTACAAACAGGTTGAACGGAGATTGAAGATGAAGGAGGAACACAGTTGAAACCAACAGCCGGAAGTAAAGCACCGGAAATCGAATCGGCCGAAGGGCCCGGGTTGCCGTTGCTTAAAGGTAAGTGGGTTGTCCTCTATTTCTATCCGAAAGATGATACATCGGGCTGTACAAAAGAAGCCTGTTCTTTCAGGGACAACATGGAAAGAGTCGGTTCTGCCGGAGCAGTAGTGGTTGGAGTCAGCCCCGACAGCGCACAGTCTCACGAGAAATTCAAAGCAAAGCACAGCCTTAATTTCAGCCTGGTAAGCGATGCGGACAAAGCCATCTGCATGGCTTACGGTGTATGGACTGAGAAAAGCATGTACGGCAGGAAATATATGGGAGTGGAAAGAACTACATTCATCATCGACCCTGAGGGAATCGTCAGGCATGTCTTTTCCAAAGTCAGGGTTGAAGGCCATGTGGACGAAGTGATCTCAACTTTGGCAGCTCTGCAGGGTGCACCACTGCAATGATCGACACACACGCACATATCGACACTGAGCCGTTCGACACCGACAGGGAGGAGATGCTGGCCCGCGCTTTCGACGAGGGAGTCGAATATGTCATTATTCCTGCCATCGAAGAAAAATCCTGGGAAAAGCAGTACCAGGTGTCTGAGTCTGACAGCCGCCTCTGGTGTGCCATAGGTGTCCATCCACACAACTCGGCAGAAGTGAACGAGGAAACATACACGAAGATGGAACACTACATTAAGCACGGTAAGACAATTGCTGTAGGCGAGACCGGGCTTGACTATTACTATGACTTTTCTCCTAAGGAAACCCAGCAGAGAGTCTTCCGCAGGCACCTGCAACTGGCAAAGAAAGCCGGTTTACCTGTGATTGTTCACAACCGGGAGTCCGACGAAGACCTGATTGACATCATCAGGGAAGAACAGGACGGCTCTTTGAGAGGTGTACTCCACTGTTTCTCAGGAACGGAACGGACGCTTCAGGAAGCCCTCGATCTCGGCTTCCATGTTTCTTTCACCGGTAACATCACTTTCAGGAAAACCACCATGGAAGACATCGTGAAGAACACGCCGATGGGCAGGATGATGATCGAGACCGATTCGCCGTACATGGCGCCCCATCCTTTCAGGGGCAAAAGGAATGAGCCTTCGAAAGTAAGGTTGATTGCGGAAAAAATTTCAGAATATAAATCATTAAGTATTCAAGAGGTAATATCAATGACAACGAAAACAGCCAAACAATTGTTTAATTTGCCTGTTTTGTTAATAGCTTTTTTCATGGCATCTGCATTACTTAACGCTCAAAGCAACGTTGAAGAAGAATATTTTGATGAATCGGAAGAAGATACTGTTTTAGTCAATCCATACCCGAAAGTTTTGGGCATTGCTCCTTTCCTGGGCTCGAACACTATTGTTGAAAGACAGGAACTGCCGGGCGGTGTCTCAGCGTCCGTAACCATGCCCGGTGTGTTTAGCTGGGGATTCGGCATAATGGCCAGCCCCCTCGATTTTCTTACTCTCCAGCTTTCATACATGGGGTCGAAAAGTACCCGCCTTTCAGACGAATATGAAGGTATCCTGCCGGATTACCACAATCTGGTGCAGATAATAACGCACTGGACACCCAATCCCTATAACCGTGTTAATGTTTTTGGTTCATTGGGCACGACGATGTTTTTCATCAAGTCTAACGGCCACAATAGCAATTCGATGGGCATTTGCGGCGGTGTAGGCTTTAATGTTAATGTCAATACCAGCGCCGGTTTGATTGCGTTGATAGGTGAGTGGAACCTGAATTTCTCACTTAAAAACTATGTAACTACATATATAAACACTACTACAAAAGAGTATGTATATGTCAACACTTCGTCCTTTTTCTCGATTGTCAGGGTCGGGCTGGGGTTCTATCCCAAGCTGTTCTGATTGTGCCTGAAGAAGAGAAGGAGTTCGTCTTTCCTGTACCTGTCCAGGTTGTGCCACCTGATGTTTTGTATTCCGCCTTCGAGGGCATAAAGCGTATTGATACACGTTGTGGGGTCCACTGCCTGCAGCAGGAGGAAAGCTTTTTCGGCTCCGGTAAGCTGCAACTCTTCCGCTGAGGAGATATTTACTCCCCTGAGCCTGTCTGCAAGTACTTTGCCGATGTTCGGCAGTTCTGTCAATTCCATATATTAATCCTGAATAACTTATTATACAATTCAAAAAATCATACTGCACAGTCATGGTTTCAGGGCCACAGCCGCTGTCCGGGACCTGCGATTTCTGTTTTACATTAACATAATTGCAATATAATCATTGCCATTATAAAAAATTTATTTATTTTTAATTTTTATTGTTCATTAATGTTGTTGGTCAGTATGAGCAGTTCTCTCGATCAGGTAGAACAAAAACTTAAAGTCCTGTATTCGAAAACACCGGCGAACCAGGGCTATTTTATACCTTCTTTGTGGGTCGATCCCTATCAGTTCCCTGCAGTAAAGCTGGAGATGAATCCTTACCGCTTTCTCCTCGACAAGATCAAAGAAATCAGGGTGCAATCCGGCAACAGGCCTGCAAAAGTCCGGCCTCAACGGGAACAGATGGTAGTGTACAATATGCTTGCCAGGCTGACAACTGCCTATGATCACGACGGCAATGGTGTCGTTGACATTGGTAAGGTACGCTACGGCATGAGGGAAACCGGCACATTTGTCAAGTCGATTGCCCTCCTCCCGTACATTACCTCACTCGGTGTGAATACCATTTACCTGCTTCCTGTTACTTCCATCGGCATTGACGGAAGGAAAGGGAACCTGGGGTCTCCTTATGCCATCAAGAACCACTACAAAATCGATGAGAACCTTGCCGAACCTGCCCTGGACCTGCCCGTCGAAGTGCAGTTCGCCGCTTTCGTCGAAGCGGCGCATATGTGCGGCATGAAGGTGATTACGGAATTTGTTTTCAGGACTTCCAGCAAGGACAGCGACCTGGCCATCGAACATCCCGAATGGTTCTACTGGATCCGATCCTCCGTCCCGGACCGCTCGCCCGGCGTGGACCCCGGGAAGTCGTTCGGCAATCCTCTTTTTGACGAAGCAACACTCCTGAAGATCAAGGAAAAAGTGTTGAAAGGAGACTATACCCACCTGCCGGAACCCGATGAAGCCTACCGTAAGATATATACGGATATACCCCACAGGACGGCAAGGATAGAGAACAGGGTCGTCGGCCTTGCAGACAGGGATGTAAAATGCCGCATTCCCGGGGCTTTCTGCGACTGGCCGCCTGACGACGTGCAGCCTCCCTGGGACGATGTGACATACCTGCGCATGTATGATCACAGAGACTTCAACTATATGGCATATAATACCCTGCGAATGTACGACGAGAGGCTGGCAAAACCAAAGAACGAAGTAACGGACCTCTGGAAATATATATGTGAGATAATACCCTATTACCAGAAAAATTTTGCCATCGACGGCGTCATGATCGACATGGGCCATGCCCTGCCGCAGAAACTCAGGGCAGAGATTGTAAGCAAAGCCAGGGTTGTCAACAAGGATTTCATCTTCTGGGAAGAGAATTTTGTACTGACCCGCAATTCGGTGAAAGAGGGGTACAACGCCGTGGTAGGCTATATGTGGGCTGACCAGCACACCCCGCACAAGCTGAAAGAATTAGTTGAACTGATGGGGACCGGGCCGGGCGTACCGATACCGTTTTTCCTTACCCCCGAAACCCACAATACTCCAAGGGCTGTCTCAAAGCCCGGCAATCTTAAGTATTCCATCGTGGCCTGGCTCATCAACAGCTTCCTTCCCGGAGTACTGTTCATACACTCCGGCTACGAACTGGCTGAAACCGTTCCCGTCAATACCGGACTGGGCTTCACCCCTGAAGAACAGGCCCTGTTGTCCCAGGAGAAGCTGCCGCTGTTTTCTGTTTCGTCGATGAATTGGGAGAATCCTGATTGTTGGATCGATTCGCTCAGGCAGGTCAATGAACTCAAAAACCGTTACCTGTCCGGCGAACTTGCTGCCGACCTGACAAGCATTACTGCGCTGAAGTCCTCCTGCAGTTCAGTTGTGGGATTTACACGCAAAACAAACTTAAAGGGGCGGGATTTTGTACTCATACTCAACATGAACCCTGAAAGGGAGCTTTATTTCTCAATTAAATTACCTGAAGATAAAAAGTTCCTGTTTGATATAAATATAAAGAAGAAATTTACGATAATAAATAATGAACTGATATTGGACCTTAAACCGTTTGGGTTTATTATCGGTGAATTGTATTAACAAAGAGAATGAAAGAAAGTTATGAATAGAGATCCGAAGCAATTGCAGGAAATACGGACACAGGTGGCATGGAAACTACTGGACGGGCCCGAATTTCTCAAACCCCTGCACAAAGTTGATGAAAACGGCTGGCTGGAGCCTGTACTGCTCATACGGGACTACAATGACAATACCGGTACAAAGCTGTCTTCCTATTCCATATATGTGGACAATACCCTGAACAGGAACAGCAAGTTCCTTAAACCGATTGCCAGGATGGCATCCTGGGACAAAGTAAGCGAGGACGTCAGTGCTAAGTCTTACAAGCTTCCGCGGGTGGACATTGTCCAGCATGAATTGACCGACATCGAACAGAATAGCATCCATACACTGCTCGTCGAGCTCGACAAAAGTATTTCCGACATTGAATACCGTCCCGACGGGCTTTTCTTAGACAGCGGCAACCCGGCAAGGCCCCTGAATTCCCTGTTTAACAATTCTGTCAGCCTGAAGAGAACCAGCCTGGACCAGACGATTGAGTTCAACCTGTCGGCAATGCAGAACAGCCTTAATGTCGAAAACAATACGAAGGACATAATAATGTATATTCGTAAAATTTGCCGCAGGCCGATGGATATCAATTACCGGGAAGCATACAGGACCAATCCCTTCAGTCTCTTCGACCATGAAGGCGCATGGTATTACAGGCCTCATACGATACTGAAAGACAAGTAGGGTTTCGCAGCCGCGGGTTTCAGGCGGGCAATGAAACAGGAAGATGCAATTTCCCTGTGGCAGCGGCGATAATTGATTGCCACAAAGACACTCAGGAAAACTTCATGTGATCGATTCGGCTGACGACTTGTGAGTACAGGACCGGCGCGAGGTCATTATTAGTGTTTTGTAATAAATTAATTTAAAATAATATGACTGGCAATTAAAATTTTCGTAATTTATAAGTATAATGGTGAAAATTTTTGGTATGTATAAGTAATATACACAAGGTAAGTATATTTTTAATATGAAGGCGTTCTATGATTACAGTTCCTCAAAACATTATCGATCTGCAACCTTATATCCCTGGTAAACCCATCTCCGAAGTTCAAAAGGAATTCGGACTTAGTAAAATTGTAAAATTAGCTTCTAATGAGAATCCGCTTGGTACTTCACCACTTGCACTCCAGGCATTGATGAATTCGACGACAAAACTGAGCAGGTATCCCAATGTCGGAAGCATCGAACTGAGAGAGAAACTCCGCCTGGTGTTCGGCATTAAGATTGACAAAATCATCACAGGAAGCGGTTCCGAAGGCATTCTGTCCAATATAATGCGTACAATCCTGTTCCCCGATGAAAACATTGTTTCCAGCGAGGGTACCTTCATCGGGTTCTATGTCCTCGGCAACGCCGTCGGTACTGAAATGAGGCTTGCGCCGCAGAAAGAATACCGCTATGATCTCGACGCCATTGCCGACAGGATCGACTCTAAGACAAAAATGGTTTATATTGCCAACCCGAATAACCCGACCGGAACATTTATCAAAAGAGAACAATTCGAAGCCTTCATGAAGGTTGTACCTTCCAACTGCCTCGTTGTAATGGACGAGGCCTATTACGAATACGCCTGTGTCAATCCGGATTACCCCAACTCGCTTGACTACGACTACGACAACGTTTTTACGCTCAGGACTTTCTCCAAGGCCTACGGCCTGGCTGGAATAAGGATTGGATACGGTTTCGGCGATAGTGAACTCGTGGCCAACCTGCTCAAATCAAAACTGCCCTTCGAGCCGAGCATTTCTGCCCAGGATGCGGGTATTGCCGCCCTCGACGACAAACAGTTCCTGCAGTACCACCTTATTATGAACGAAACCGGCAAAGCCTATCTATACCAGGTCTTCGATGAATTGGGGCTGAACTATGTCAAATCAGATGCAAATTTTGTGATGCTGGATATGGGTACACCCGAGACTGTTAAGAAGGTTGCCGACAAACTCCTCAGCCAGGGTGTAATCGTAAGGCCGCTTCCTGCCTTCGGCCTTCCACACTGCATCAGGGTAACGGTGGGACTACCCGAAGAAAATGAGATATTTGCCGATGCACTGAAGAAATCATTGTAATTTTTTTTCATTAATCCATTAATCGGGTATTCGAATGTTAGGCAACGACACTGGCTTCAATTATATAGATTTAAAGACTCTTTTCGGTATTAATAATCTCGTCAATATCCACTATGAGTGGATTTGCAGCGGTGTTTCGACAGACACACGTACCTTAAGCGACGGGGACTTGTTTATTGCCCTGGAAGGCGAAAACTCCGACGGGCACGACAGGGTAGCCGAAGCTTTCATCGGCAGCGCTGCCGCCGCCATCGTTAACAGAAGCTGGTACGAAGCGAACACGCAGTTCGCCGAAGACATGCCACTGGTTCTTGTAGAGGATACTCTTACAGCGCTTGGCGACCTGGCAAATTTCCACAGGCGCAAGTTCGACATCCCGATCATTGCTGTCGGTGGTTCCAACGGTAAAACCACGACAAAGGACATGACCTCCCACGTCCTTTCAGGTAAATTCAATGTGTTGAAGACTTACGGGAACTACAACAACCGTATCGGTGTACCTCTGATGCTGCTGCAACTCAGCTACGAGATGAATGCTGCCGTCCTGGAAATGGGTACCAATGAACCCGGCGAGATGCAGATACTGTCGAGGATTGTCGAGCCTACACACGGAATAATTACAAACATCGGCAGGGAACATCTCGAGAAACTGATTGACCTCGACGGCGTCGAACTCGAAGAAACATCCCTGTTCGCCTATCTTCAGAAGCACGGAGGCACCTGCCTGATCAATATGGACGACGAGAGGCTCAGGAAATACTGCATGGTGGTAAGCAACAGGTTTACATTCGGCCAGGCAGGTGAAACAGGTTCTGCCGGCAATGACCTTAAAGCGTCGGTTATACTGAACGGCAGCCTGAACCCGAGAATTGATTTCGAATACAAAGGCCGGGCTTCGTCTGCTTCCATGAAGACAGCAGGCTACAGCACCGGGTTGAATGCCCTGGCAGCATTGGCTGTCGGCCTTGCATTCGGTATGACGCCCGAAGAGATAATTCCAAGGCTCGAAAGCTTCGAATTTATAAAAACCCGCGGCTATGCCCGGATGATGATTGACAGCGCATCCGGCGTTACATTAATCAACGACTGTTACAACGCCAACCCTGACTCGATGGAGTCGGCAATTAATACTCTTAAGATTGCCGGTACACCGGGCAGGAAATTTGCTGCGCTCGGAGATATGCTGGAACTGGGGGAGAGTTCCCTGGCAGAGCATATTGCTATTGTAAAGAAAGCGCAGGCAGTGGCAGACGAATTGTTCCTGTTCGGCCCCACCATGAAAGAAGCACTGGAAAAAGCCGGCAACCCTTCTGTCAGGCATTACGCCAACAAGCAGGAGATGGCAGCAGAGGTCATTGGCCGGCTGCAGGAAGGCGATGTCCTGCTGGTCAAAGGTTCCAGGGGAATGCGCATGGAGGAAATAGTCGAAGCTTTCTACAAGAAATTCAACGGTGAATAGACAGCATTTCTTCAGGGTGCTTCTCGTTCATTGTTAACTCAGTCAGCGGTATGTAGCATCTTCGATTATAACTGACTAAGCTGCATTCTTGCCTTATGAGTTATCAACACCGAAAAATTTCCTTTTTCTGCTAAGCTACTTAATGGTAATTTTGTAGCCGTATGAATGAGTATGTAAGATATTGCAGATGAGAAACAAACTACGCAGCCTTGCGTCTGATACCGCTATCTATGGAATGGCGACCATTGTCAGCAGGTTCCTTACATTCATGCTGACACCACTGTACACAAACTATATGTTACAGGCCGACGTCGGGGACATGATCAACCTGAATGCACTGATACCTTTCCTTAACATTGTCTATTCTTTCGGGATGGAAGCGTCGTTTTTCCGCTTCTACAAACAGAATGACTTCATCGACTCGCAGAAAGTCTTTACCCATTCATTCATTGTAATTGGCATAATCAGTTTTTTTGTGTCCTTAACGATTTTCTTTTCGTCCGATTTCCTTGCAAGCTTCCTTACAAGCAATCCGAACGGGTCCTATTACATAAAACTGCTTTCCGTCGTCCCGTTCCTGGACTCGCTGCTGATTGTCCCGTTCTCGCTAATGCGTATGAAAAGGAAAGTCCGGAAATTCGCATTGTACAAGCTGATGCAGGTAATCATCGCCGTAGGTTTCAACATAGTGTTTGTGGTACTAATGGGCAAAGGCATTGCCGGCGTGTTCTGGTCTCTTCTGATTGCAAGCGCTTTCGCTTTCCTGATCTGTTTGCCTGAGATTGTCCGCTATCTGCGCTTCGAGCTTGACTGGCCCCTGTTGAAGCAGATGCTTCGATTCGGTGTCCCGACGATACCGGCAAGTTTTTCTTCGATGGTGCTGCAGGTGGCAGACAAACCGATTATGAAAGCAATGGCCAACTCCGAGACTCTTGCCGTTTACGGCATCAATTATAAGCTTGGAATACCGATGATGATGCTCGTTACCATGTTCGAGTATGCATGGAAGCCGTTCTATCTTACCCACTATGAAGATGCTGACGCAAAGCCCCTTTTTGCCAGGGTACTGACCTATTTCACTTTACTGAGTTCGATTGTGTTCCTGACAATGTCGTTATTTATCTCAGACATTGTTGATCTGCCTTTTTTTGGTAAAAAGTTCATCGAGCCTTCCTATTGGAAAGGCCTGGGAATCATCCCGATTATCCTTGCCGGCTACTACTTTAACGGTGTCTTTACCAATTTCGCAGCAGGTTTCTATATCAGGAAAAAGACCGATTACCTGCCCTTGGTTGTTGGCGCCGGAGCAGCGCTGAACATTGCAATGAATATTCTGCTCATTCCTTCTACGGGCATCTGGGGTGCAGCCTGGGCTACCTTTGCTGCCTATTTCCTTAACGCTGTCCTGTTGTACTATTTTGCCAACAGGATATATCCCCTTCCTTATGAATGGAAGAGGGTTTTCATTATCATCGGCTCTACGCTTGCTGTTTACTTCTCCGCCGATTACATCCTGCAATTCTTTGACGGCTACAACGCTTTGCTCATTAAAACCGCTGCCATTGCTGTTTTCTTTTTCCTGCTCCAGGCTTTGGGATTTTTCATACCGAGCGAGATAAGGTCGATCAAAAAACTCTTTTCACGCCATTAATAATACTGACCGGCAAGGCCTCTGTTCAGACAGGGTACAATTTTACCCCATGCCCTGCGCCGTTCCTGTTTGAGATCTGACCGGCACAGAATCCGGAATAAAAAAAAAGTGGGAGTCACCCTGAGATTCTCCGGGGGTAGCGGGGACAACTCATTGGACTCCCTGGCAAACTCAAGTACTTCCGTGTAGGTGAGTTTGCATTTTTGATATTTTCGTCCTTTTCTTTAACTTAATTTAATCTTTAAGTTAAATTTAATATTCGCAGATGAGATTTACAAGGTTTATGCCAAACTATTTTAAGAAATTTTAAATTATTGATATTAAAAGAATTATGAGCGACGGTGCAAATGGCCTTGATTTTCCCCAATCCG
>CAZWLN010000055.1:0-31209 GCA_964634885.1 uncultured Hyphomicrobiales bacterium
TACTAGAAGCAAACGGAAGCACATGTTCGGAAAAAATTGTGTATCTGAGGGAGTAGCTACCCTTCAATCGGCTCAGGCTCGGCCTCTGCATCGAAGTCATTAACTTCATCCGCCCCGCTCTTTAAAAAGAATGCAAGTCCCAATCCGGCAATCACTAAAGCCAAAGCAGCGGTAAAAGCCGTATTGAGGCCTGTAACAGCTGCAAGCTGCTGCTGCATTGACCCGGGATCGGCTATGCCTTCAAGCTGCTTAGCCTGCACGGCACCCATCAAACCGATGAACAACGAAGAACCGAATGCTCCTGCTATCTGCTGCGTAGTGTTTAGTATTGCTGTGCCGTGTGCACAGTACTCCCTGGGTAGCTGGTTCAATGAGTTGGTTTGCACCGGAACGATGATGAGCGCAATACCCAAAGTCATAATGGCCTGTAAAATGATTATCATTGCCAAAGGGGTTGTCACCGAGGTTTGCGAGAGGAAAAACATGGCTGACGTCAGCGCCACAAAACCGATGAAGACAATTTTCCTGGCGCCGAACCTGTCGAAAATCCTTCCGGAGACAGGCGTTACAATGACATTAACGAGACATCCGGGCAGCAGGGCAATACCCGATATGAAAGCCGACAACCCCATGACGCTCTGCATATATGTCGGCAGGATGATGTTGATAGCAAACGGAATCATGAAAGAGATGAACAGTATAAATGTTCCGATAGTAAACAACGGATTGCGAAGAACCCGAAGTTCCAGCATAGGCTGCTTCAAAGACAACTGGCGTTTTGTAAAAAGGATTAGTCCTGCCGTTCCGCAGAGGATGGCAATAATGACAGTCATGTTTGCAAATCCCATCGTTTCGACGGAACAAATGCCGAAGATCAGGCCACCAAAACCAAGTGTCGAAAATATTACAGATAATATATCTATCTTCGGTTTAGTCAAAACCGAATAGCTCCTCAGGAAGACAAAGCCAAGAACGATTGCTATTACCGGGAATGGAAGAATGGCCCAAAACAGCCAGTGCCAATCCAGATTCTGTAGTATCAAACCCGACACGGCAGGGCCAAAACCGGGTGCGGCAACAACAACCATCATCCCTATGCCCATCGCTGCACCCCTTTTCTCCGGTGGAAAGATCTCCGCTATTGTATCTATCATTATTGGCAGAAGCATTCCTGTCCCGGCCCCCTGTAAAACCCTTGCGACAAGCAGCGCCGGGAAACTTTCCGCCAGGCCGCAGAATACAGTCCCGGCTGCAAACAAAGCCATTGCCGCTATATACAGGTTCCTTGTCGAAAAAGTCTTCAGCAGAAAAGCGGCAACCGGCACCAGGATGCCGATGATCAGCATATAGGCCGTTCCAAGCCACTGTATTGTACTCATGGACACATTGAGGCCAGCCATTAATTGAGGGAAAGCAACATTAAGAATTGTTTCATTTAATATCGATATGAATCCGCCTAATAGCAGCGGCATCATTACCATCGCCCTCTGTTTGTTGCTCAGGGCAGAGCAGTTGAACTCCGTTTCTTCCGTTGTACCCCCTTCCGCTTTTGTGCTGTTGGGAACAGTCATGTTTTCCTTTTTCATCAATCCTTGTCTCCTTTGATAATTCTGTTGATATATATTGATACTATGCGAACTGCATTCGAAAATTCTTCTTTTTCTTCCTCGGTAAAGACTGATAATAACGAGTCGAAATAGCTGTTCCAGTCTTCCTTTATTAATTTCACTGCTTCCTGCCCTTTTTCGGTAATCGAGATATTTATTATCCTTCGGTCTTTCCTTGACTTGATTCGTTCAATCAGGCCGATTTCTTCGAGATGATCGATGGACCTGGTAAATGAGCTCTTCTCCAGACCGACCTCCTTGCTGATCTCAGACATAGATTTCACCCGACAGCTGTCGATTATCATTAATATCGTGGTTTGTGTTGTGTTGATGTCCAGGTTCAAAACAGATATATCATGCTCATAGAATATCTTTCTTACGAATTTTCGAAATTCCT
The DNA here is from genome assembly GCA_964634885.1 of uncultured Hyphomicrobiales bacterium. Taxonomy (GTDB): domain Bacteria; phylum Bacteroidota; class Ignavibacteria; order Kapaibacteriales; family UBA2268; genus DAINRZ01. The sequence goes on from CAZWLN010000055.1 coordinate 2,005, forward strand.
TTACACCTTCCATAAAATACTTTCATATTAATTGTATTTTCAACAATTGTAATTACAACTAAATTAATCAAATATTATTTTTTAAACAAGTTTTTTTTAACCATTCAGTAGTATAATTATATGTTATACTAATTTTATATAACTGATTCTTTTGGCCTTACCGGAAGCGCCAGCAGTCAGACGGCACAAATAGGCCAGGTTCCGTGGATTGAATTCAACCTCGAAGTGTCCGGCCCGCCTGAATTCAACAACCAATTCGACAAACTTGTTGCCGAATTGGTATAGTCAAGTCGATTTGACGCTGTTAGCTCCTACGAGGGAAATTTTGATTACAGCACTAACAGGAAAGTATTGGGGATGTTTTGCTCCATCCTCCAAGTACCCTTTAAATAATCGACACGGATTCGTTCCAGTTTACAGGGTTAATATTGATAAATTGGTATATGTCAATTAATATAGAGAATTTTATCATTCGTTACGCATTGTCCGGGTTTAATTAAAAAGTAGAACCGGAGCCTTACAATCAAATGACTATAAGACTCCGGCTCTCAATTGAAAAATTTTTCTATTTCACTAATTGCTCAGCAGCCTCCCAAAGCCCTCTTGGGCTTCTTAGCGCCATCGCCGCCGCCGGCACTCTTCTTCTTGAATTCTTTGATCAGCAGCGGAAGCTCCAGCGCCGCATCAGTACGGAATCTTTGGCTGTCGCTTACCTTTGTTCCTCCGGGCTGTTCCGGCTTGGAAAATGCCAGTATCGATGACTGGAATTCTTTAAAACCGCCGGTAAGGTATCGAACGTCCGACAAGCCCAGTTCCGAAGCAAGTACCGCCGCTTTCCTGCCGGTTTCTTCGTCAGGAGCGACAATGACATTAATCTTCCCTTCGATGAGGAACTGCTTAGAAGTAGAGTTCTCGAACAGGTTTTCCATAGTAATATTGTGCGACAACGGCAAAGGAAGCGAATCATAGTCTTTCTTGCTGCGGAAATCCCAGATTTGCAGGCCTTTCTGGTCGTCGATGAGCCTGAAAGCAAGTTCATCGCTGTCGATTGTGCTGACTCTGTAGTTAGCAACAAATTCCTTATCATTGACTTTTTCCATCATTGCCTCCCTCCTGTCGGGCATAGCAAATGTGGACAGGCCGATGACGATGGCAATAAGGGCCAGTCCGCCGTAGAGCGGTTTCGAATTGAACTCGAAGCTTTTTTCTCCCGTTACTCTCCCCTGTATCTTCGATGTTGCCCAGAAAGCAAAGACTGCGGCAAACGTCAGCAGGAAGGCAAAAAGCGACTGGGAGATGCCCAGTTGTTTGAACATTGTAACATTGCCCCAGTTCTCAGCTTTGTAAAGGCCTTCCCACACGGGATAGCCCTCGCCGAAGATGAAAACGCCGATTGCTGAACCCAGGACAAACCACATGGCGTCGATCTTGCCGATGGCAGCAGCACAGACGCTGGTGCCGGGACAGTAGCCCCCGATGACGAACCCCAGGCCCATGATGATCCCACCGACGACGGCAGACCACAGGAATGTGGGATTGATATAGATCAGGTTGACGTCGAGATAGCCGAAGTGATTGAGCGCTACGACACCGAGCATGGCTGTAACGCCTCCGGTAAAGAATACCCTGAGTACTGTGAAGTCGTAACCGTAAAACAATCCAACGAGTTTTTTCGAGGTGGAGAAACCGGCCTGCTCGAGGATGAACCCGAATGCCACGCCGATCAGCAGTGCTACAACGAAATTAAGTTCGTTGCCTACGATTTCCGGTACTAATGGTCCCATTGTTTTCCCCTCCCCTCTATATCCAAAGTTTTCTAAAAAAGTAAGCGAAGGCGTAAGCGCCACCGAAAATGCAAATCATTGTCAGTATGCCTCCGAAAGACATTACTGCCATTCCGCTGAGAGCAGCGCCGCTTGTGCATCCTCTTCCCAACTGTGCACCGAATCCGAAGAGGGCGCCGCCGAACAATGCCCCGGCTATGCGGGTTCCTTTCTTCACTCCGGCGGGATGCTCGAGTGTAAATTTGGCCCTGCCGGAAGACAGCCCCGACACGAAGGCGCCGATGATTACGCCGATTACTTCGAAAACGAGCCAGTTCTTTAAGGGGCTGCCGGCATGCTCTGTCATGTATTCCTGGTAATAGCCGGTGTTAGCAGTGTGTTCCGGAGCGACAACTTCTACGGAAGCAACGACGGCGCTTTTAACTGCACCGCTTGCGCCAAGCCCCCTGCCGGTAATAAATATTGTTACCAGCAGCAGAAGCCCGAGAAAGAATCCGGCCAGGTATGGATTCATATATTTAGTTTCAGTCATTGGGCACCTCCGGGATATTTTTACTTTCATCAGGAATTTCAGTTTGTACCTGCTGCTTTTCTTCCTCTTCGCCGAGTTCCTCATAGCCCGTGAGCATGGCCTTCAGGTTTGAGGTAACGGTAGTGCCGGTAGTAATCAGGTACAGGTGGACGATAATGAATACGATGAGTATGAAAGCTCCGGCAGTATGTAAAAGCGCTACCGGCTCGACTGTAGGGATGTTCAGCCCCTTGACGGAATCGCTCTGGGGATAGCGGTAGTACATGTATATCAGCCCTGAAATGACCATCACAGGTATTACCAGCAGCTTCAAACCGAGGTAAGTCAGTTTCTGAAGCGGGTTGAGTTTACTTAAAACTGTCTTTTTGGTCGGATGAGGAGCGTTTTTGAAAATTCCTGCCAGATAATAATTGATATATGATTTCAGGTATCTGGCTGTGGGCAGGTACTGCCTCCATTCGCCCGTGGCAAAATGCCAGAAAATGGCAAAGACAATGAGGATGATGAAGCACCAGGCAGCAATGTTATGGTATGTTACAGCGTTTTCATAGCCGAAGAATGTGAACGAGCCGTGCACTTCGAATCCTGAAAAAGCCAGGAAGAAAATCAGCAGCGCCTGTGTCCAGTGCCAGAATCTCTCGAAACCTTTATAGATATAAGCTTTCTCTTTCATTGTCTGCCTCCTTTCCTCATTTTGATGCCTGAAATGATACGGACAGTGCCGTGCATAAGTACAATTAAAAACGATGCGAAAATCATTCCCGTACCTGCCGTTTCAATGAACGGGCTGTGGTCCCTTGCCGGCATATAGAATCCCGGCACACCGGCAAGCCTGCTGTTCGTGCTGTTGTGGCAGTCCGTACACTGTAAGGCTTTGTCCTTTGTCGAGACCATGTGGTTGACGGGCCAGCTCATGGAAGTCCTGATGAAACCGACCTGTCCGCTGAAAGGCAGCCCCACTTCTTTCATGCCGGCAGCAGACGCCGTCTGCCAGTTGAAATCCTTCCAGAAAGCTCCCTGTCCGGCTGAATCGGCGTAGAGCTTCGGCTGTATCAATATCTTATTTACAGGGTCATAGGGTTGGATTGCTTCGTGGATCTTCACTGGTATTATCTTCGAATCCTTATCGCCATAATCTCCGTACAAGGGATTAAGGTTCAGGGTAACGGAAGTGTCCTCCACTTTGTCGCCCAGGAGGTAATGGCCTGCTGTTCCGTTAAACCAGATGTAATCGGGTTTCAGGTTCTTACCCCAAGTGAAAGAGCCTTTGATTGACAAGTAAAGATGATTGCCGTCCTTGTCGTCCACTTCGTAAGGTTTACCGTCCTTTAGCTTTCCTGCCGTGGACCAGTCCCATTTTACCTTGGTGGCGTTCACTTTGGCGTAGGTAGGTATGTGGCAGGTCTGGCATGCCACTTTTATTCCGTGTTTGTTGAGAATATCCTTCTCATGGGGCATCGCGGTATGGCAGTCCTCGCAATATACCCTGTTCCTGTTCATCGAAGAAAGGGAATACATCTTGCCGCTGATGTTGTGGAACTCTGTCTTGTGGCAGTCGATGCACTGAAGATTGTAGTCTGAGCCTGACATGTGGACATCGACATCCTTTGACGGGTCGAACATTGCCATCTCCAGGTCCCCGTGCTTAACGTTGTTGCCGCCGCCGCCGAAGAAGTGGCACACACCGCAGTTGGAGCGCTTAGGTTTTCCGACATGCTGAGCAATATTATTAAAGTCGAGCGTATCAACAGGTTTCCCGCCTTTTTCCGGAGCTTTGACGTAGGTCTCCGTGTTGTCATGGCAGATGAGGCAGTCGATGTTGGTGGAGTCGGTGTAATTGAATGTCTTTTCAGACGTCATGCCGTAACCGATGTGGCACTTTGCACAACTCTTTTCGCTGCCTTCCACTCCGATGCAGAAATTATTAATAGCGTTCCTCTTGCCGAGGTAAACGATTCCCCTGCCTTTGACATACTCAGGCCTCTCCCACATCCAGTGGTTCGACGCCATTATCTGCTTTGCTGCTGTGGTATGGCAGGTAAGGCAGGCAGCCGTTACTTCCTGCGGCGAAGCAAACGGTTTTTTGAGTATTTCATAGGTGGAATGGTCCGCCTTGAAACCCTTTTTGGGAGTGAATTTCTCTTCCAACTGCGCCAGCTTCGATTCCTTGTTTTCTCTCGGGACGAGAACGCTCAGCACAGCTATTACAATCAGGAGCAGTAAGCCCAGGCTTATCAGTGATTTCTTCATTACTTCTCCTTAAAATGAATTTAACTACTCATTATTATTTTGTTATCTCAATAATCTTTTCTTTAATCTTCCCACAGTGGATATTCCTGTAAACCAGGCAGTTGCGGCAGTCCTCACCTGTACAGGCGTCGTGTTTGTGAGGGTAACTCCAACAGGGCTTGTCGCCGTTTTGGTATGCAGGGCAGTTCTTACGTTCTTCTGCGCTGCAGGCTTTGTCCACCCAGCAGGGGTAAAGCGACAGTATCGTCTGGATGGCAGGAATGGAGTACTTCTTGTTGTTAATCTCCCTCCTGACACAGCGCAGCCTTTCAATGTCAAAATCAGAGTACAGCCTGTTGCGGCCTTCTTTCCTCTGTGGAATAATCAAGCCTTCCTTCTCGTACATCCTGACCGTGTGAACCGAAATACCCAGCATCCTGGCTGCGGAGCCTATGCTGTACACCGGTTTGTCGTCTTCTTGTTCAATGCTTTTCATAACAAACATATATTTATAAATATCAACTTTTTAAGCATTTCAATATATGTCATTTATTATAAAATTACAAATTAAATATTCGGTAACTTGTTGAATTTATTTAAGGAATAAGGAACTGTCAGGAAATATTTTTTTAGATTCAACTAAACATTTCTAAATTCCACTCTTTTTCGTAATTTATTTATTTTATTAATTGAATATTACAGATTATTACATGAAAACAAAAGGAATAATACTTGCAGGCGGCAGCGGCACAAGGCTTTACCCGATGACTGCCGTATTCAGCAAACAGCTTCAGGTGATCTACGACAAACCGATGATCTATTACCCACTGTCGATACTAATGCTTGCGGGCATCCGGGAAATACTCATCATCTCCACACCTAAAGACACACCGAACTACGAAAAACTTCTCGGGGACGGCAAGAGACTGGGCATAGAGCTGAGTTACATTGTCCAGGAGCGCCCCGGAGGACTGGCAGAAGCTTTCATTTACGGAGAGGAATTCATCGGCACTGACCAGTGCTGCCTCATCCTCGGAGACAACCTTTTCTACGGCAAGCTTACCTTCCTCAACGAAGCGTTGAAAACAAATACGGGCGGCACCATCTTTGGTTACAGGGTACAAAACCCGCAGGACTACGGCGTCGTCGAATTCGGTCCCGACAACCGGGTGCTCAGCTTAGAAGAAAAACCAGCCAAACCAAAATCAAACTATGCCATCCCCGGCCTCTATATTTTCGACAACAGGGTGGCATCAATCTCTAAGAACCTGACTCCAAGCGCCCGCGGAGAGTTGGAGATTACCGACGTGCAAAAAGAATACCTAAAAATGGGACATCTGCGGGTTCAGGTCATCGGAAGAGGAATTGCCTGGCTCGATACGGGCACGCCTCAGAGCCTGATGGAAGCCGGAGTTTTCATACACGCCATCGAGAGCAGGCAGGGTACCAAGATTGCCTGTCTCGAAGAGATTGCCCTACAGCAGAAGTTCATCACAAGGGAAGAGTATATCGAAACAGTAAATGCCCTCCCGAATTGTTCATACAGGGATTACTGCCTCAGCGTACTTGAAAGCTGAATTCGAGTGCTGAATTCTGAATGCTGAATGCTGAATGTAAGAAAAAGAAGAGCCAATGCGACTTTCCTCTCCCTCAAGCAACCCCGTAGGGGTGATATGATTGTAGTTCATCAAGTTAGATAGAATGGCAACCCCAAAGGGGTGACATATTAATAGAAAGAAAGCCAGCCCCGGAGGGGCTTTTTCCTCTCTCAATAGCCACGTCATTCATGGCGTGGGCAGGATAAAGCAAGAAACAATCTTCTCCGTTCCTGTTGCGTCGGGATGGACTCCACCTTGCACTCGTATTTTGCATTTTGAAGTTATAATAATTTTTCCAACTTTGAACTTTTTCGTAAATTAAAAATTTTTACAAAGTAATAATTGATGATATAGTATGAAATCGACACCAATAATAGTAAGATACGACAGCGAACTGCAATCAGTTGAAGCCGGTACGCTGATTAAAAGCCTTTCGTCCCTCCTGACCGTCATCGACCAGGTCAATATCCACCTGGGAGCGGCCTATGAAGTAAATCCGAGGCTGAACGTAAGGTTGAAAGCCAAATTGGAAAATTTCCTCGATTTTACCATCGAGATTACAACCCCTGGCGACATTTCCATCGACAGCCTTTACGACGACCCGATGGATTACACAGACGCCGTGGCAGGCACCTTCATGGAACTGATCACCCTGAAGAATTTCCTTAACGGCTCAAATGCCAAAGAGATAAGGAATACAGACCACGGGTTGGGAATAAAGAATGCCGACGGAGACGAAATTGTTGTAAGCGCCAATACATATAAACTACATAAAGAAAACGCCGAGATCAGCCTTGCCCTAAAGACAAATTTTGAGACCCTGCTCGACGACGCTACAATCAAATCCTTCGGCCTTATGGAACACAATTCCGGCAGGTCATTTACTATTGAGCACGAAGAATTCGAGCCTTTCGCCCGTCGCATTAAAAAAATAGACAAGACTCACCAGATCATTAACATCCCCTACGCCAGGCTTTTCCTGCGTGTGGCTGTTGAGAGAAACATACGCCTCATCTTCTTCTACGAAGGTAACCGCCTCAACAATGTCCGTTTCACCGACGACGTATTCATTTCCGACATTGAAAACGGCCGCCAGATCGGCAACGGAGACCAGTTAATAGTCGAAATGGACTGTTACCAGGAATATGATGATACGGTAAAGACTTTCCTTAACAAAAGCTTTGAGATACTCAGGGTTCACGAACATGTTCACAAGGGCAAAGAATTGAGGCTGTTCGACCTCGACTGATTACCTGGGCACAATCTCTTTACCTTCGGCAGCGCTGTCCCATTCGACACTTTGAACCTGGATGTTATTGTTGTTAACAAGCTTCAGGTAATCTCTGCCGTTAAGTAAAGACTCCTTGTTCAGGTTGAACACCGTAACCTGGTGGCAGGGTTTCAATTCTTTAACGGCGGCCAGGTCCCACTGCGATTCACCGCTGTGAACCACCTTCCAGCCGGCCAGATTGACAGGTTCGCTGCCGAAGTTTTTGATTGTGAACGATTCTTTGTAATCATCTGAACCGGCAGGATTGGGATTGACACTGATGATCCTGACGGAAATAGTCCTGTTGCCCTGAGGCATAGGGCCGCAGTCCGGCGGAGGGCTGTCGTTTTCAGTACAGGCTGTTGCCAGAATCAGTATTACTGCAAGTATTAATGGCCTCGATTTCATTTCAAACTGTCAATATAGTTTACAACAAAATGCAATGTAAGGAATTTATCTATTTATCGAACAAATAATTAGTAAAAAATATTTCATTCTGAAAAAATGTTAGTCTCAATGCGCCTCCAGCCAGTTCTTGCCAACACCTGTCTCGACAATGACCGGGACGTCGCCTAAGGACATGGCCGATTCCATTTCAGTCTTCACCATCGCCGTAAGTTCTTCCAGCTCTGCGGGATGGGCTTCGAAGACCAATTCGTCGTGCACCTGTATCGTCATCAACGAGCGCATTTTCCTCCTGGCCATCTCCCTGTCCACGTTGATCATGGCAATCTTCATCATGTCGGAGGCGGTGCCCTGGATTGGCATATTGATGGCTGCTCTCTCGGCGGCAGTCCTCAGGTTCCTGTTATTGTTCCTGATGTCGGGGAAGAACCTGCGCCTGCCGTTCAGGGTCTCAGCGTAACCCTTCTCTGTCGTTGACTTAATCGTCATGTCTATATATTGTTTAATACCGGGAAATGTTGCAAGATAGTTGTCAATTATCTCCTGGGCTTCTCTCCTGCCTATGTTCAACCTCTGGGACAGGCCGAAACTGCCAAGGCCGTACATGATGCCGAAATTCACGGTTTTAGCTGTCCTGCGCTGATCGGAAGTCACATCTTCAATGGCAATGGCGTAAAGTTTGGAGGCAGTTGAAGCGTGTATGTCGAAACCGCGTTTGAAAGCATCGACCATATTCGGATCCTTGCAGATGTATGCCATAATCCTCAGCTCTATCTGGGAATAGTCGGCTGAAAGAATCGACCAGGACTTGTCCTGCGGCACGAAAGCCCTGCGTATGTCCTTCCCTAACTCGGTCCTCACGGGTATGTTCTGAAGGTTGGGATCGGTGGATGAGAGCCTGCCGGTACTTGCTATTGTCTGGTTAAAGGTAGTGTGTATCCTTCCTGTTGCGGGGTTGACTAATTTCGGCAGCGCATCGATGTACGTTGATTTGAGTTTGACTAAGGTACGGTAATCTAAAATCATCGAAGCAATGGGGTAACTCGGCGCCAGCTGCGACAAGACCTGAACATCGGTACTGTCCCCTGTCTTTGTCTTTTTCACCGAGGGTATGCCCATCCTGTTAAAAAGAATGTCCCCAAGCTGCTTTGGAGAATCGATGTTGAATTCGGCGCCTGCTTCTTCATATATCTTAACAGTTAAATCTTTCGCGTCACGGGCTATCTGCACAGACAGTTCGGCAAGGGCAGCTTCGTCGATGGCAACGCCGTTCCTTTCCATCCTCGTTAAGACCTCTGAAACGGGAAACTCTATGTCTTTAGCAAGAGTATAGAGAGATTCCTTTTTCAATTCTTCGAGGAGTACATTCCTCAATTTTAGCGCCAGGTCCGCATCCTCACATGCATAGTCTTTAATCTCAGACGGATCCAGGTCCCTCATGGAAATCTGCGTCTTTTTCTTTTCCCCAATAAGGCTTGTAATCGGTACCGGCTCGTAATTGAGCCACAGTTTGGACAGCGCGTCGAGGTTGTGCTGCCTGTCGGGATCGAGAATATAGGAAGCGAGCATGGAATCGAACTCCACAGGATGTACGTTAACTCCGTAGCGGCTGAGGATGGATGAATCGAACTTCAGGTTCTGGCCGCATTTCCCGATCTTTTCAGATTCGAGGCAGGGTTTAAGGGCTTCAATTACCATATATATATCGAGGCAGTTTTCACGCATTGACGGCTTCGGCACCGGAACTTCACCGAACATTGAAAACTGTGAATCGTCATTTTCCTTTACGCCTGCCGGCTCATTCTTAGCGCCTTCGGGCAGTTCACCGCTGACGGCGATGTAGAAAGCCCTGTCGGGGGCTGTAGCTATTGCAATGCCTACAATCTCGCAGCTATTCCTGTCCAAGGAACTGGTTTCAAGGTCAACGGCGATAATCCCGCAGCGGCTGATCTCATCCACTAATCTCCTGAGGTCTGCCTCTCTGTTGATAAGCGAATAATCGTGCTTTTCCGAGTCGATTGTCTTCAACTCAGGTAAAGGCTCAGGCGCAGTTTCAGTAACACCCGAATCCTGTTTTGCGGCTTCGAAATCGGTAATATCCGACTTAAGGCGCCACTTCTTGCGAAGAGTGGTGAAGCCCATTGCCTTGAAAAACTCGTCGAGCTTCAGGTAATCGGGTTCGTTCAGATGAAGGTCTTCATGAGAAACATCGATTGGCACCGTTGTCATAATCGTAACTAATTCCTTTGAGAGGAAGGCTTTTTCTCTGTCCTGCTCCAGCTTGCTTTTCACCGAGGCTTTGTCAATCTCGTTTAGGTTTTCATACAATTTCTCAAGGGAGCCGTATTTCTGTATCAGTGGTATTGCCGTTTTCTCGCCAATACCTTTCACCCCGGGAATATTGTCCACAGCGTCGCCGGTCAGGGCCATCACTTCGATTACCTGCTGCGGTGTTACGCCGAATTTCTCCGGTACATCATTAACACCGACATAATCGAAATCCTCATTGGACAGGCGCGAAGGCTTCATCAGCCTGATGTTTTCGTCCACAAGCTGGTAATAGTCTTTGTCGCTGGTAAGGCAGAATACTTTAATGTCGTTCTTAGACGCCTGCTTGGCAATTGTACCAATTACGTCGTCGGCTTCGTAACCGGCCATTTCTAAGCGGGGCATCCTGATGAGGTCCAGGAATTCCTTAATGCGTGCGAGCTGCGGCACCAGGTCTTCGGGAAATTCATCGCGGTTTGCCTTGTACTCCGGGAATTGGATATGCCTGAAGGTCGGTTCCGGCCTGTCAAAAACGATGGCAACCCTTTCCGGCTTCTCCTTTTCCAGCAGTGAAGTGATGATGTTAACAAACCCGAAAACAGCAAATGTCAGTTCACCGCCTGGCGACTGAAGCTGAGTTTTCTGCATTGCGTGGTAAGCCCTGAAGACCAGGGACATACCGTCTATTAAATATAGCGGAGCCATAGTTTACCTTATTCTTTCATATTTTACGGTTGGGCTATAAATTATACCAACCTTGATTTCAAAATTTTCCACAAATCAAACTGAAAAGATATTAAAATTATCCAAGTATAGAAAAGAATTCTTTAAGGTAAAATTTAAAAATTTGAAAAAATTCTAATATTAACCGTAAATTAGTCGAATATTAACAATTGTTAATAATTGAAAATGTTATGTTCAAAAAATTATGGAAGAACGATGAAAAGGATAGCATTAATAAGTTTGGCCCTGGCGGCTTTTGCCTCTGTATTCTTTCTGGGTTCATGCTCGGACAGTTCGACTGACCCCAAAGAATCAAACCTGAAGATTTCCGTTACCGACAGCCCGTTCCCAATCGACAGTGTAGCAAGCGCTTACGTTACCATCGACAGGATACTGATCAAGCAGTCCGGGGAGGCCGACAACGAAAGCTATGTTACAGTTACGGACAAAGACGTAACAGTGAACCTGCTCGAACTCAGGAACGGCATTACGACGGCTCTTGCCAACACCAAAGTAGCCCCGGGCACATATAAACGAATAAGGATATATGTTTCGTCTGCCAAAATCACTCTCACAAACGGCACGGAATACAAGCTGGACATACCTCCCGACAAGATCGAGGTACTGGTTAAGCCCGAATTTACCATCGACGACGACAGCCTTACCGAACTGATTATTGACTTTAACCTCGACAAATCCTTTGTGGTCAAGGGAAGTAAAACCGACATCAAGGGCTTTACATTCAAGCCGGTCATCAGGGCAGTCAACCTGACGGAAGCCGGCGCTATTCAGGGAGTGGTCAAATCGCCTGAATCCGTCGCCCTGAAGAACGCTGTGATTTCTTTCACCGACGGCGACGGCAACGAGATTTCCACACTAACCAATAAGAACGGGACCTATAAGATAATCGGCGTACCGCCGGGAACTTACACTGTAACCTGCTACAAGGAAGGATACAGCCAAAAGGAAACCACTGGTGTCGCAGTTACGGCCGGCGCATACACCACAGTCGATTTCACACTGACTCTGTAGGTCGGGACTACTGCTGCAATCATTTCCAGGCAAGGCCCGATGAACAGAAGTCGGGCCTTTTTGTTTTGAGGAACAACAGGCAATTCCCACCGTCAAACTTATAGCAACGGTAAGGCAATAATTGTGAGAGGTTAATTATTTGGAGATCTTGTAAAAATGAAATGTGATTTATTAGCCACGAACTTCAGCTCGTGGACCGGTTTGCGGGGATACCGGTTTAACCTTAATCCTATCGGATTATATTGGTTTTGCTGCCCATTTGTTATTCATACTCAGGATTGTGTACATAGAATTAAACGTACAAAGCTTTATTTGAAATCATTTACGGCTAAAGCCCGTTATCTCATTGAATACTTGTCCACGAGCTGAAGCTCGTGGCTATTGAAGATAATAAACGGAGGTTCTTCGCTAATCAGTATGGGTTTAAAAAGAGTATCTATCATTACGATAAAGGTTATTATCAGAAATAGGTGAACTGACAATAATAAAGGAATAAAGGGCCATTACACACCCCCCGTCCCCCTCTTGCCAGAGGGGGAGCGCAATGTCAGGTCTTAACCCCTCTAAGAAGAGGGGTGGCTGCGGCAGCAGCCGGGGTGTGTCCATTGAGATTCGAATAATGAATATTTGATATTCTTCATTGTTTACCCAATACAAATAGTGAATATCCTAAACAGAACTCTTTCTCCCGTTTTTTCTCCTGAATTATTAGTGGCTTTCATCCAGAAAAATACATTATTCCAAAATTTTTTGTAACATTTTTCATCTGATGTGTCTATAAAATAGTATTGGGAAAATATACTGATAAAGTATTTCTGAGTATGTAAATATATGCATATTTAATAAGTATCATAAAAAATAGGAGGCCGTCTGTGAAAAGAATTGTTACTGTTATTATTTTCATTTTGTCCGTCAGCACATGTTTCAGCCAATCCTGGGTACCATTCAGGGAATATGAGGTTGGGAAGAGGCCTGTTGGGATATATAATATTGACGGCCAAAGCCTGATCATCCTCTGTGCCGGCTATGATGCAAACGGCGACGGTAAGCAGGACAGCGGCGATGAGCCTGCTTCGTTGTGGTATATGTCATATAGTACTTTTATTCCGTTGTCGTTTGAGTTCGATACGAACTGGATCAGAATATCAGAACCCGTTAAAATCATCGATATGGACTTCCGGAACGAAATACTACCGCTGAGGCCGGGAATTTACTACAATACCATGTATCTCCCCGGGGCAAAAGGACTATACAGTATTACCATCGGGCATGAAAGCGCCTATAAGCAGGTCATCCTCGACAAGATACCCACTGCAGTGTCCGTAGGCAGGTCAAGATGGAACTCGACAATGCTCTTCCTGAGCATGAAGCCGAACAACACTGACCCTGGCTATGTATTGCTTTATGACCTCGATTCGAAAAGTTACTATGATTCGATCCCTTCCTACCCAAACGTACAAATGACGCTTTCGACAGGCGATAAATTGCTGTTTGTCATCAGCGAAGGAATACCCGGAACAGGTACCGGCAGGCTTCAGAAGGTGGACCTGAGCGGGACAGCGGGCCCGAAGAATTACTACATTACTATAGACAGCACTATTGGAGACATCCCGAATCACATTACCCTTACATCGAGCTATTCCCAATTCAATCATGTATTAGTTACCTGCAACGGCTCTAATGAAATTGTAGATTATGGTGTCAGGAAATACCCCATGATCGATGCAGGCAGCTCGCCCATTGCCAGAGAAACGATAGATAACATAAATAAGGCCACCTTTAATGTCGAGCTAATAACATCATGCTATGACGGATATTTATATTTCATGGGCAATAAGAAAATGAATGTACACGGCAAAGCCGAAGGAATGTTTACCGACGGATATATTCTTGCCGTAGCGATACCCTATCAATTGAATTCCTTCGAACCGGGCAATACTGTTAAGATATACAGCCTGCCGTACGATCCCTGGCATGTTAATGACCAGGACAACAACAGTATTTTTTCAACAGGGCCTAATCCGGTTCAAGACAATCTGTATGTAAAAAGTGAAACGAATATAGACAGAATCCGGATCATCGATGTTAATGGGGAATTAGTGCTTGAGTCTGAATACAAACCTTCGATTGATGTCTCCGGCTTACCGTCCGGTGTTTACTTTGTCGGAGTGCAGGCAGGGCAGCACAGAGGAATGAAAAAAATTACCATAGTCAGATAGGCTGAATTTCGTTGTGGTTTTAATTTATAAAATAAACGGGGCTGCATCGTACCTGCTTTATTAATCATATACACTAATCACATGAAAACTTGTCCGTATAAAGCTAAGTGGTTGGGCATCGGACAGGTCTCCGGGACGGCTAATGCAGGCACAGGGTACAGCCCCTGCGAAAATACTCGTCGATTGCACAAAGAACAATTACACTTCCACAGAAGCCTTCCTGTTTTCGAACCAGCTGTAAACAGAAGGTATCAGAAGCAGTGTCAGAAGCGTAGAAGTAATCAGCCCGCCGACAACGACGGTAGCCAGAGGCTTCTGAATCTCCGAACCGGCACCTGTAGCGAACAGCATTGGTATCAGGCTGAATATCGCTATGGAGGCCGTCATAAGTACAGGCCTCAACCTGTTCATTGCTCCCTGCCTGATGGCTTCGGCCAGTTCCAGGCCTTCTTCCCTTAGCTGCGATATTTGGGAAACCAGTACAACCCCGTTGAGTACGGCTACTCCGAACAACACAATGAACCCGACAGAAGCCGGGACAGAAAGATAGAGGCCTGAGATCCACAGAGAGAAGACTCCGCCAATCAAAGCAAAGGGCAGGTTTGAAATTACCAGTAAAGACAGTTTGACAGACTTGAAAGTGATGAACAGTAACAACAGAATCAGCCCGATTGCTACCGGCAATATTATCAGCAGTTTTGCCATGGCTCTTTGCTGGTTCTCGAACTGACCGCCCCACTGAAGGAAATACCCTGCCGGCAGCTTAACCTCCCTGTTGATGCGGTTCTTAGCTTCGGCAACGTAACTGCCGATGTCCCTGCCGGTGATGTTCAGTTCAATGCCGATCCTTCTCAATCCGTCTTCCCTGCTGATCTGCAATGGCCCTTCAGTAAATGAAATGTCGGCAAGCTGGCTCAGTGGAATCCTTGAATTGTCTGAGACCGGGATGAGAATGTTGCCGATTGTTTCAATAGAATTTCTTTTGTCTTCGGGCATCCTGACAACAATGTCAAAGTTCCGGTTTTCTTCATAGAGTTTTGAAGCGGACTTACCAGCAATTGCTATCTCGATGACATTCTGAATGTCTTCAATGTTCAATCCGTAACGGGCAATCTTTGCCCTGTCAATGTCGATGTTCAGGTATGGCTGGCCTGTAACCCTCTCTACTGCCAGGTCGGCGGTACCTTCGATCGATGTCAGCACTTTTTCAATCTGTTCTGCTTTGTCTTCGAGGAGTTCAATGTCGTCCCCGAAAAGTTTTATTATCAGTTGTGCTTTGGTGCCCGCTACCAATTCGTCGATACGGCACTGGATGGGCTGGCTGAATGAGAACCCTATTCCGGGTATCGTAGCCAAAGCATCCCTCATCTCATTGGTCAATTCCTCCCTTGTTTTGCCGTTTTTCCATTCATCCCTGGGCTTGAGTATTCCAACATAGCCCGTTTTGTCCACTCCCCTTGTGTCGAGGGCCACTCCAGTCTGGCCAATCCGCCCGACAAAAGTTTCCAGTTCGGGAAACTGCTTCAGTTTTTCGGCAATCATTGTGTTAATCTCCGTCGCTTTGCCAAGAGACACACTCGGCAGCAGCGTAACGTCCATGTCAAAAGCTCCTTCGTCCATGATCGGTATGAACTCCGTGCCCAGCTTTGTAAACAAGAAAAGAGAGGCCGCCAGCATTGCACCGGCAATACCAAGAATGAAGAACTTCCTTTTCATTGCAAAAAGCAGCGCCGGGTAATATGCCCTCTTTGCCAATTTCATGATTACGCTCTCTTTTTCCGGTTGTGGTTTGAGGAACATCGAGCAGAGAACGGGAATGACAAAAATGGAAAGAGCGAGCGACGACAGCAGAGCTATTGCCACCGTAAGAGCCAGGGGCGAGAACATTTTACCTTCGATGCCCTCTAAGGAAAGGATTGGAATGAATGTAATGGCAATGATCAGTTCACCGAAAATACTCGGTTTCCTGACTTCGAGCACGGCTTTCAGGACTGTTGTCAGCTTCCTGTCGCCCGCGCCGCTTTCGCAGAGATGCCTCTGGACGTTCTCCACCTGGATTATCGTCGCGTCTATTATCATGCCTATCGAAATTGCCAGTCCGCCGAGCGACATCAGGTTTGCGCTCAAGCCCACGAGTTTCATTACGATGAAAGTTACAAGCAGCGACAGAGGCAGGGCAATGAGTACGACGACCGAACCCCTGAAACTTCTTAGCAGCAGGTATATGATGAGCAGCACAAGTACCGAGCCTTCGAGCAGCGCTTCGTTCACTGTACCGACACTGGCGCCGACGATGTCGGAGCGGTCGTAATAGGGTTCAATCCTGACTCCTTCGGGAAGTATGTTACTTTCATTGATCTCCTGTACTTTCTGTTCAACAGCCTCAACTACTTCCCTGCTGTTTTCACCCCTTAGCATCATTACAATGCCGCCCACACATTCTTCTCCGTTAATCAGGGAGGCTCCCTGCCTGATGGCTTCGCCTTCCCTGATGGTTGCAACATCCTTCAGATAGACAGGAGTTCCTTCATGGGATTTCAGGACAATGTTACCAATGTCGGAAAGATTGCGGATCAAACCGATGCCCCTGACGATATACTGTTCGGAGTATCTCTCGATGATGTTTCCGCCGACGTTACGGTTGTTGTTTTCAATTGATTTGTACACATCGTCGATTGTCAGGTTGTACTTCAGCAGTTGCTCGGGAGAAGTCACAACCTGGTACTGCTTGAAATAGCCACCGAAAGAATTGATCTCGTTTACTCCCGGAACGCTCTTCAACAGCGGAGCAATCACCCATTCCTGGAGGGTTCTCAGGTTGGTAAGGTACTTGATTTTTTCCTGCGGGTCTGAAGGCTCATTGCCTTTCAGCGTAAACTGGTATATCTCTCCCATCACAGTGGCAATTGGCCCCAGGGCAATCTCAGCGCCCTGGGCTACATTCTCCTTAGCTTCGGCAAGGCGTTCAAACACGAGCTGGCGTGCAAAATAAATATCTACATTATCTTCGAAAATGATTGTAACAATTGAGATGCCGAACTTTGTCACAGATCTCATCTGCTTTACGTTCGGCAAGCCCCTCATTGCCATTTCGATGGGATAGGTAACGGTTCTCTCGATCTCTAAGGCAGACAGTCCGTCCATATGGCTGACGATTTCCACCTGGTTGTTAGTAACGTCCGGGAAAGCGTCGATCGGCAGTTTCAGGTATGAATATGCTCCAAGTCCCATTAATACCAGGACAATGAATATTATCATGCCTTTCTGCTTTAATGTAAATGCAATTATCTTTTCTAACATATCACTCTCCTTCCTCGAGTGATTCCTTCTTCATCTCCGACTTCAGCATGAAAGAACCTTTGACTACAATCCTTTCACCCTTTTTAACCCCGCTCCTGATCTCAGTATTCTCACCCATAGTATTCCCGGGAACGACATCCCTCTTCTCGAAAGTCGTATCGTTGACAACCACGAAGACATAGTTTTCACTGCCGTCTTTAACTATCGACTCGGACGGAACAATCAGTGCTTTTGCAGGCCTGCCGGAAGGTATCAGCATTTCTGCGAACATTTCGGGCCTGAGTTTTCTTTCCTGGTTCGTTACTGCCGCCCTGACTGTGAATGTCCTTGTTTCCTTGTCGGCAATGTCGCTGATGTATATGATCCTGCCCTGAAAGCGGGTTTCCGGGTATGCAGAAGTGGTAATGGTAATTTCAGGTTTGCCCACAATCCGGTTCAGGTCGCTTTCATAGATCTGGCCTTCGACGAACAGCGAGCTTGTGTTCATTATCCTGAACGAATTGGAACTGGGTTCGACGAATTGGCCGATTACGACGTTCCTTTCTACCACAGTTCCGCTGATTGGAGACTTGACGGCGAGGACGCCGCCTACATGCTCGTGATTGTTGTTGTCGTTCTCTAAGTCCCTGTCGTCCAGCCCGATGGAATGAATCTTTTTATCTTCGGCATTAAATTCGGCTTTCGCTTTTTCGAATTCCGCTTTTGCCTCGAGCAGCGATTTCTGTGAACCGACATTCTGGTCCGAAAGTGTTTTCAGCCTGTTGTAATTTGCTTCTGCATAGGTCAAATTGGCTTTGGATTTAAGGAATGAAGCCTTAATCTCGCCAATTTCCAGCCCTTCGATGAGCATCAGTGTCTGACCCTTGCCGACACTGGTGCCGACATTGGCAAAAACCCTGCTTACCCTGCCCTGAACCAGGGAACCGACAAAGGCTTCCAGGTCCTGGTTGGGAAGTATTTTTGCAGGTGCCCCGATGACTCCTGTCAGTTCGTCCTCATTGACTGTGCCGGTTTCCAGCTTAATATCCCGGATAGCTTCTTTGGACAGTACAACTACCTCTTTTTTATCTTTTTCTACAATTTCTTCCTGTTCCTGTCCTTTCTCTTCGGAATTATTGCCGCAGGAAACCAACAGTGCCAGACAAATTGCCGTATATAATGAATATTTCAATGATTTCATTTCCATTCTCCAATATTATTCTAAGTTTATTCCTGAAGACTCTTCGAGGTTGATTATTGCTTCTTCGTAATCGTAGAGCGAACGTACCAGGTTAATTTTTGAGTTTATAGTGTTGAATTTTGCCTGGAGGAATTCCAGGTATGTAATCTCACCGGCCTGGTAACTCAGGTCTGCCGTACGGAATACCTCTTCGGCCTGGGGTATTATCTCATCCCTGTACAGGGTGTATTGTTTCTCGTTGTTGCCGTATTCAATAAAGGCCGATTTGATTCTTTGGACGATGCTGTTCTTAACGTTCAGCAGTTCATAGAAGTTCATCTGACAGGAAGCGTCGGCTTCTTCAATCTTCCCCTGCTGGTCGAACATGAACCACAAAGGCAGGCTTACACCGAAGCTTACACCGTAGTAATCGGGTACTCCTGCCGCCGATTGGAACATATATGAGGCGTTGAAGGAAGGCAAAAGGCTCATCCATGCAGCTTCTTTATTCAAATCAGTTGACTGGAGCTCATATTCTGCCTGTTTAATATATGGATTCAACCGAAGGCTTTTGCCTGTCAGTTCATCGAGTGAGAACTTCATCGGCCTGTATGCCAGTGAGTCTGTTAGGCTGATGTTTGTAAAATCGACTTCTTTATTGTACCCCAGGGAGTAATCCAGTTCGTTTAAGGCAGCCAGGTACTCTTTCCTTGCGGATTCAATCATGGATTTTGCTTCGGTCAACTGAAGCTTCGAGGTTAAAAGTTCGAGGTTGGTACCTTCTCCGACGTTAACCCTGATCTGTACTTTTTTGTTGAATTCTTCTGCAATACTTAAATTCTCTTCAGCTATTTTCAACAGCAGAAGTTTTGCAACAGCCGAGTAATAGGACCTTTTTACTGAAGTCCTGACACTGTTCAGGGTTTGCTCCAGGCCGGAGCCGGCTGCCTTAATGCCTGCCGAGGCCCTGGCACCACGTGTAAAATACAAGGTTGGGAATTCGAAATCCTGGCTTATCTCGAACGATCTTTCTTCAGAATTGGACAGCCCACGGCCATTTGGTATGAACTCATTGCTTAATGACAGGTTCAGGGGCGGAAGGGAAATATCCTGTTTATACCTTCCCTCTGCCGCTTCAATGCTGTATTTTGACTTTTGAATTTCCGGGTGGTTCCTCGTCGCAATTTCAACCGCTTCTTTCAGGCTCAGGGATGTCAAGGGATGCCTATCCTGTCCACTGGCGCCGGAAACCAGGAATATAAAGCAAAATAATGCTAAAATATGTTTTAACATTGCTTCTCCGATTATTAATAATAAAAATTATAATAAGCTGTGATGGAGAAGCTTGACTAAATCAGTAGAATACGGTTTTTAATGAATGTTCGGTATTGAAAATCGGAATAATTTCCCGGAGAGAAATATTCCCACTTAGCAATTGTTTCATAATCATAGTTAATATCAAATAAAGCTACGTTAATATAGTCAACGGCAATTTTAATCGAGTCATCGATGTTGTGAAAGTCGTCGA
Organism: uncultured Hyphomicrobiales bacterium; assembly: GCA_964634885.1. Lineage (GTDB taxonomy): Bacteria > Bacteroidota > Ignavibacteria > Kapaibacteriales > UBA2268 > DAINRZ01. The sequence goes on from CAZWLN010000055.1 coordinate 22,052, forward strand.
AACGCGCTTTTTCGAGTATCAGGCTAAGGTCCAGGTCTTTACATTGATCGGTGTGTTCGTCGAACAGTTCTGTTTCCGAATGAAGGAAAAGGAAAGTAAAGGCCGCCAGCAGCATGATTGCAGTGAATCTCAATATATTCTTTCTCTCATTCATCATTTCTTAGACGAAAATATTAATTGAAAATTGAAATGGAATTTCAAAATTCAGGTAAATTATTCCAAATTAAATCAACTTCGTCAATTCTTTATTAAACAGACCGACTGACGAACTGTCGGAGTTTCAAGGATTATGAAATAGACACCTGCAGGCAGAGCGCTTATGTCGCTCCTGACTTCCCTTACACCATAGCTGTTTACCTGTTCCGACATCAATACCTTTGATTCACTCCCAAGTATGTCGCTGATGTAAAGCCTTGTCTGTCCGGATTCCGTCAGGCTCAGCCCGATCGAGACCATCCCGTCCGAAGGATTGGGACGTACGGACAGGATGCCGGCGCTGGCGTTCGGATTGACAAGGCGCTCCCCGCCATCGGGGCAGATACCCAAAAGCCTGAATTTACCGCTTTCCAGAGTCAGGTTAACGTTCTCCACAGGCTCTGCATTAGACAGGACCAACCCACAGTCGGGCGCATTGCCGAGGCCTGCAATGAACCTGACTTTAGCCGGTGAATAGCCTCCCAGGGTAGTATCAACATAGTACTTAAGACTGATGTAAGCCGAATCGGGGCTGATAAAGCGTGGGGTTAAGTCGAGAGGCGCAAGGAGTGTCGCGTTATAGCCCAGGTTCAAATCAATCTCCTTCAGGCTCGTAAAACTAAGATACTGCCGGCTGACCATTTCCACCTTTGCAGTAACTTCTTCGCCGGGGTAGGCTTCAATGTCGCTTACCCTGAACAAAGCAGCAGCTTCGACCGGGACTCCACGGATAGCCACGGGGTAAGTACCATTGCAGGGCAGGCCTGTGAGACTTAGTGTCAGGCTGTCTTCCAGTTTGTCGTCCGGAGTGTAACGCACAATAATATATACCTGCTTTCCAGGCTCTATATAGACCGGGAACGGTGTTCCGAAAACGGTAAACGGTGGGGGTATTACAACTGGATTATCTATTGTAATTCCAACTTTCGAATTGTTCTTAATTGTAAAATACCCGTCATTGGCAGAACCGATGGCAGCTTTGATAGTTACATCTTCGACTGTTACATCCGGGGCAATTACTTCGCCTGTAATTTGTACTTCGGTCCGGCGGCCGCAGACAGTATCGGTCAGAACGATCTTTTCATCAATCCTGCCTTCTGCTGATGATCCGGTGAAAGTAAACTGCAATTGACCGGTTGTGCCGGAATCTACGACAAAACCGCCAGGAGCGCTTAAGTAGGAAGTAATACCCAGTGAAGCGCCGGTTTTGATTGTACCGTAATTCACAATTGCCAGATTTGTGTCCTTTGTTTCATTCGGGCAAAGGGTTCCGAGATCGATTAAGGTTGCCTGAGGAATCAGGGCTACACTGTCTTTCCTGGCCGACAGCGGAATAGACAGGACAGAATCGGGATCTGCGTCGGACCTGACCACCAGTACCGCGGATTTCGAACCCGGCACTGAGGAAGTGAAAACGACAGGCACCGTCAGTGTACTGTCAGGCATGACAGTAATTGGCAATGCAGTTGAAACAGTAAAATCACCTGCGTCGGTGCCGGTCATATCCATTGCTGTAATCGTCAGGCCTGCTTTGCCTGTATTAGTAAGTGATATTTTGTTTTCTGATTTGTTTTCACAAACAAGATCATCGAAACCGGTGGCCTCTGTTTTTATCCCCGGTTTCATTTTCGTACCTTCGCCAAAAAGCTGAACAGAGGCAGGGCTTCCGAAACCGTTATAATAGAACTTAAGAAATCCGCTTGTCCTTCCAACAGAACCGGGAGAGAACCTAAGGTCCATCTTTGCCGTATCTCCGGGCTGGAGTGTAAAGCTGCCGCCGCCGGCAAGAGTCGAGAAATCCGTGTCATTAGGTTTGGCGTGTTTGGTATTAGTAATCTCAAATGGAACTTTACCGCCATTCTTTATTGTAACAACCTGCAGGCTGTCTTTTGATCTTCCGACTTCAACTTTTCCGAAATCGATTACACTGTTCATTACTTCCAAAACCGGTAGTACACCTTCGCCTGTAATTTTCATCCTGAGGGTATCAAAACGGCCGATTACAACTATATCTGCATTCTTTTTTCCTTCCGTACCCGGACTGAAGCTGAACAGTACCGGAATAGATTTTCCCGGCTCGAGCGTACAAGGGAAATTGTTGTAAGTGAATGAAAACCTCTTGGCATTGTTGCCTTCGAAAGTGATATCATAGATTTCCACCGGGTATTCTCCGCTGTTGAGGATGAATCCCTTTACTACCGAGTCTTTTGTGGCTCCGACAAGGACTTTGCCCATGTCAACATCCATGCTTTTCATCTCCGGTTTGACGATGGCCCAGAGGGAATCTGAAGCATCCCACATATTAAGCCCTCTGGCAAACAGCTTCACAATCCATATATCATCTGCACCATGATTGCCGGTAACATCTCCGTCAATGGAATATGTAGTGCCTCCAAGAATAATACCGCCGTCATCGGTTTCAAGGGCATTAACGCAATAATCATCCTCGCCCCCACCGAAAGCACCTTGCCATTCGACATCCCCAAAAGCATTACATTTAACAGCCCAGTAATCACTTCCTCCTTTGTTTCCATGCACGTCTCCATCGGTTGACGATGTACGGGCGGCTACAAGGAAACCACCATCAGAAGTACTGCTAAGACTTTTGCAAACGTCATATTCTTTCCCTCCCATTGCCCTGTTCCACAATAGTTTACCGTCCTTGTCAACATTGATAATCCAGCAATCGGACTCTCCATGGAAACCATTGATATAACTGTCATTAGAATATGTATAGCCGGCAGCTACAAAGCTGCCGTCAGATATTTCAATCAGTGAATTTGCGAAATCGGTAGATGAGCCTCCATAGAAATTCTGCCACAGCTTCTCACCTTCAAAGTTTAATTTCAGCAGATAGAAATCGATATAAGTATTATTTAAACTATCTGATTGGGAAGCACCTGCAATGACAAGATCGCCGTCATTTGTTTCAATTACACATTTAGCGCTATTATAATCCTGTCCGCCATAGAATTTTTCCCATATTTTATTGCCTGAAGCATTCAGTTTAACAACCCATATAGCCTGCCTCCAGTAATATTCAGAAAGGACATCGGTAGTATTGATGCCGGTACCGGCAAAAACCAATCCGCCATCAAACGTCGAAGTAACCGAATAGGCGTAATCAGTCAATCTGCCTCCAAATGATCTCTCCCACAATAATTCTCCTGTCCTGCTGACCTTTATGATCCATGCGTCATCTTTGCCGGAATTTTCCGATACTTCGCCGTCCTCCGAATCGCTGTAACCTGCAATTACAAAATTGCCGTCTGCCAGTTCAATTACGGAACAGGGTACATCTACCTGACTACCTCCAAAGTTTTTTGCCCATTCAATATCTCCGAGTGTATTGAGTTTAATAATGTAATAATCCACTCTTCCGTAATTACCCGGCACATCACCATCGCTATTACTGGAATATGCTGCAATAATATAGCCGCCGTCAGAAGTTTGTTTCATATCAGTACAATTCTCAATATTTACCCCTCCGATGCATTTTTTCCACTGGATTAATGAAGAATTTTCATTCTTTAACTCCACTTTTGCCAGGCATTTTTTACTCGGTGGGGGCGGTATATTCTTCCACACATAGTTTAATCCTGTTGCCGAATCTGTAATAGTCTGCCAGTTAGCGCCTTTGTCGGTAGAATATGACAAAGTGACAACATCATCAATCAATGCTCCCTCCCAGGTAATTACAGTATCGCCATCGACGGCAAAGAACTCTCCTCCATTGGGATGAGTCAGCTTAATTGTACTGCCGGCAGGCTTTTTCCCATTTATGAGACCGTAAGCATTGACCTTCAAATCGCAGAAATTATTAATTACTTCAATTGTTGTATATTGTGAGTTACTGTCAGGCGGAACAAAGGTTAATTTAAGTTGGATAAAATCCCCTGAGTCGAGCGTACAATTCTTCGGCGATACGGAAAAAGCAGGATTGGAACTGACAATATCTGTAATGACACAGCCATCCGCCCAGGATGTCACGACAATTGCCGTATCCATCTGAACTCCGGGCTTGACATTCTTGAAACTGATATAGAACGGATCAACATTAAGCATGGTTCTCGTACCTTGATACCAATGGTCTGATCTCAAACCATAAGGGATATAGCTTATCTCTACAGGGATCTGTCCCTTAGAGCAATACTTACCTCCCTCCCATTCGATGGTACAAGGTTCATTATTTTGTGCTTCATGCAAAATTGTCGAATATACCTCTTCTATCTCTTCAATTGTTGTAATTCTATCATACCATTGCCCTTGTGTACCTTCAGTAATCTTTTTCAGGCATAAAGGGCAGGTATTACCCAGAACGACAGAGTATATCCTGATGCCGGCATTATTTGCATAGTCAATAATTGCATTAACATGGGGATTGGTATTGGGCCATCCGTCAGTAATAAGTATAATAATCTTCTCGTATTTACCCGTTTTTGCCACCAGTAAACCACCTGCGGGCGGATCAAGGAAAGCAGCGTCATAATCTGTTGAAAGGCCTATATCCAGATCATCGATTCCATCGATTATCTTTTTCCTGTCAGTAGTAAAATCCTGTACTATGAAATTCTGACCATCGAAAGCTGTTAAGGCACATTCGGACATACCGTCCGGCAAAGCGTCAATCCAAGCCTTAGCGCCTGCTTTTACAAGATCAAAGTTAGTGCCTAACATAGAACCCGAAATGTCGGTTACAAGTACTGAGGAGAGCGTTCTGGGTTGTTTGGGCTCAGGACAGGTTACATTGATCACACGCCTGGTTTCACCATATTCCAAAACCTGGAAATCAGAAATATGAAGATTGTACAACCTTTGCCAGTTCTGGTCGAACAGGTAAAATTTAGCTCTGATTACCGGCCAGCCGTCGGTATTTAAATCGAATACCCTGATGCCTTGTGAAAACAGTTCACTGCCGAACAGCAATAATATCAGGACGAATCTTTTCATGACTATTATTCAAATAAGTAATAAATACCAATTAATATTACTAAATTAATTCGAATAAAGCAAATTAAAATTTTGGGGGAGATAGAGTTTTGTTTGTTATTTTCTGTAGCCACGAGCTTCAGCTCGTGGACAATTATTCGATGGGTTAAACGACTTTAGTCGTCAATGACTTCAAACAAAGCTTTAAACAATTAAAACAATGTATCCCATCACGGGGTAAAATAACAAATGGACTTGTAAAATCAATGAAACATCCTTAAAGATTGTGGTAAAAAACCGCAGTCATGACCAACGGCTCCACGAGCTGAAGCTCGTGGCTATTAAATTCACTTTTCATTTCTACCTAATCTGCAAATAATTAACCTGACCCGAATTTTCTTTGCGATGAACCTTCAAAAAAGACATCTTGTTCCCGGAACAACACGAATCAGAATTTTTGTTATAATAAACCTGTTGGCTCTTTACCTCCACCTGCGCCTGATCTCAATCTGCACCGTCCTGCTGAGGAAGCGCTCTTCCGGCAGTTCGTATGAATTGATCTGTGGTGGTTTGAAAGAAAAGGCGACACCTTTGCACCTGATGATGCTGATGTCGTTCTTCTCCCTGAAAATGCTGTTAATCTCGGAACAGACGATGTCTGCCCTTCGCTGGGACAGGGCTGTGTTTTCGTCCGGGTCGCCGAGCATATCTGTGTAGCCGGCAACGCTGACAGTATCGGTCGGTTTAAGCTCCGACAGGAATTTTTCTATTGACTTCTTGTCAACTTCACGAAGTGTATTGCCTGAAACGTTGAAGATCGCCAGTGAAAGCCTCTCCACTTCGACGTCGGATGTATCTTTCTTAACTGGAATGCTGAAACCGGTGGTGGACACCTCGCCGTTCTTATATTTAATACGAAGGTTGAAATCGAGCGGCGCTCCGGATACGAGCTTATTAGCCATCGATTCGGTGATGTTGTGCTGGATGAGTCCGGGCCGGCCAAGACCGGCATCGCTGAAGACCTGTATGTTCCCGCCCTGGTTTGCCGTGATGAACCATTCTGCTATGTCGTTCTCGTTTTCAGCTTCGATGTCGTGAGCCAATACTAATGGCGAGATGGTCAGCGTTTCGAGGTACCGCTGCTTGTCCAACGGAGCCAGTATCCTTTTATCCTCCGAATTAATCCTTACCCTCCGGTTCTCTGAATACCCGTATTCGTTGGGAGTACGGGTGTAATCATCAGGCGAACATTTCTTTTTACCTGTAACAATTGCAATCCTGTCCTGAGCAATATTCCAGGTAGAAACCAGATAGTCCTTGACGGCCTCTGCCCTCTTTTTCGCCAGGCCGCAGTCCGATTCTTCCGTTGCAGCGTCGGCATAGCCTTCAATGCGGATAGTTGCATCGGGATAGGCTTTCAGCCTGCTCCCGATGATGTTCAGGATATTCTGGTGAAAGTTGACGGGATTGGCTTCCAGATCCAGTACATCGTAATTATCGATATTCACTGGTTTGATATACCTTTGAGGAATATCCGGGGAATTTCTCTCGAAGTAAACAACGGGCAGCAGCGGGAAAGCCTGTGTAACGAACTGCCGGTTGATATATATCCGGTTTGTTTCAGCCTCTTTTCCGTAACTGTGCACTTTGTATTCCTTAATGCCGGCGGCAGGCTTCGACCTGTCAACCAGCAGAAGAGTATCCATCCGGCTGTAATACTCGGTAATATAACGAATATTATCAATTAATTCCTTCTTCGTATCATTGAGTTGGGCAACTCCCATCAGGTATTTATCCCTTTCAATGTCCTTCGACAATACCCTCACCGTATCAACATCCATCTCCTGCCGGTATTCCTCCCTGATCTCCGGCGGTTTACTCCATGTATATTTAAAGGCAGCGCCGATACGAAGAGTGTTGACGGTCCACGGTAAAAATTCGAGAATATCGTTCATTCCCAGTGTGTAGAATACTTCAGGGGCGGCAATTAATGTCCGTTCTTTATTGAGGTAGAACTCGTAAGTAGCGCCGAATTCAAGAGAATAGGCCAGGCTTTTCATTCCCGGGATCGATCCTGTTGTGTCATTGCGGGTACGTTTACGGCTGTCGACAAAGACACCGGAGTACTCCGGCTTGTAAAGCTGCTCCCACTGTTCGAAGGAACCGCTGATGTAAAACCCGAAATTGAAACCGAAATAAAGAAAGAAGTTATCGGCAATTTCAGCGCCCAGCAATGCTTCAAGGCCGATCGTTGAAATGCTGTTATCGATGATATGCCTGAATTCACCCTCGGTCAGCTGATCATCGACAAGAACAGTCGTATAGTCTTTATCTTCTAATTTACCGCTGTAGTTATAATAGCCGGTTCTTAACGACAGTATCAGGCTCGACGCAAACGGCCATTCATAGAGCAATCCGGCAGACAGCCCGCTGCCGCTTCCTTCGCTGAAATGTGGACAGCAGTTTGGGACTCCCGGCAGTTTACTGAAATTGGGATTGTGTAAATTATAATCATAGTGAAAAAAGACCCCGGCTCTTTCGTAGTTTTCCTTTGTTTGTACCTGTAAGCCAGGTATTATGAAGAACGACAGAATAAACAGTATTTTTATTTTCATCTAAACCAAGAAAAAACAATAAAATCAAATACGAAGGTAAAAATATGGAAAATTTCATTATAAGTCAATTTATAATATTTTTAGGTAATATGTAAAGATGAAATAACCAGCAATACTTCCTCTTGATACTAATAACAGGAAAAGCTATATTTGTTACATAATAATGTTTACCTATTTGGGGAAATGCATGAAAAACATCGACATTACGAAAATCAACCTGCGGAACGACATCATCTTCAAATATGTCTTTGCATCCCGCAATTCTGAAGACATACTAATCAGCCTTTTGAACGCTGTTTTTCTCGACAGCGGCCAGGAACAGATTGCCGGCATCGAATACATCAATCCGTTCAATGCGAAAGAACGTCCTGACGACAAATCGACAATCCTCGACATTAAAGCTGTGGACAGCAAAGGAAGGCAGTACAACATTGAGATGCAGGTACACAATGAGTATCATTTCACTGAGCGTGTCATCTATTACAATGCGAAACTTCTGACGGAACAGCTTGCCGAATCCCAGGGCTATGACAAGCTCAACAAGACAATATCCATAGTCTTCACCGATTTCGTCCTGCTGAAGAAGGAGAAGCCCTTACACAATATTTACAGATTGATAAACGTTAAAAGTCATAAGGAGTTGGAGGACTTGGTGGAGTTCCACTTCATCGAGTTGCCGAAGTACAAGGACGACAAGATGTATGAGTATCCGATCAACCAGTGGCTTTATGCCCTGGTGAACGGAGAAACATTCATAGCCGAACCGGATATGATGCCGGAACGGATAAAGAAGGAGGCAATGATAATGAAAGCTATAAAGAAAATGCAGAAAGCTGCTGCTGACCGCGAAGTCAGGGCAATCATGGACTACCGTGAAAAAGCCGTCAGGGATGAAGCCGACCGCCTGTCTTTTGCCCATGAGAAAGGTATCATGATTGGTGAGATGAAAGGAAAAGAAGAAGGAATCATGATTGGTGAGAAAAGAGCTATGGAGAGAGTTGCCCTGAAAATGCTTTCTTTAGATATGAGTATTGACGAGATCGCAAAAGCTACCGGGCTGTCCAAAACCGACATAATGAAACTGAAACAGTGAAAGCAATAAAGAAAATGCAGAAAGCTGCTGCTGACCGCGAGGTCAGGGCAATCATGGACTACCGTGAAAAAGCCGTCAGGGATGAAGCCGACCGCCTTTCTTTTGCCCATGAGAAAGGGATTCAATTAGGGAAAGAAGAAGGTATCATGATCGGTGAGATGAAAGGAAAAGAAGAAGGAATCATGATTGGGAAAGAAGAAGGTATCATGATTGGTGAGAAAAGAGCTATGGAGAGAGTTGCCCTGAAAATGCTTTCTTTAGATATGAGTATTGACGAGATCGCAAAAGCTACCGGACTGTCCAAAACTGACATAATGAAACTGAAG
>CAZWLN010000056.1:0-31057 GCA_964634885.1 uncultured Hyphomicrobiales bacterium
CCCCGATGGATAGGACAAACAAAGAAACCGTACTCTCTTCAGGGTACGGTTTTTCTATTTATTATTGCTATTCGGATTAACTGTTGGAATTGTGTTGAGTACCCTTCAGAGAGCTGAATTCAGGTACACTAACCGTGAAATCAACATTAGCGCCCAGCCCTTCATCTTCACTATTCCGGTTTTTATTATAGGTCTTGGTTGCTTGTTCGTTCATCAATTTATTACTGCTGTTTTCATCGGACTTGACGGTTTGAGCCGTTACGGAGACGGCAGCAGTATCTGCCGAAGATGAGTTGCCTGCAACAACGGATGAATTGGTGGACTGTTGCGATGACATTTCCATCCGGGCCTGGGCTTGTATTTGGGCGGCTTTTGAGGCTACCTGCCTGTCTGTTGACGAGGGATCGGCAGGAGCCAGCGCTGCTGCCCTGACGCGGTTCATCTTCAGGACAGTGTCTTCCGGATCCTTTTCCGGTGAGATGTCAATGTGTACTTCGCCACCGACGGCGTATGACTTGCCGTCAGGTCCTTTTTCGTAGGTATAAGATGCGCCTCCTCTTACAAGGCCGGAACCGGCAGCCATGTGGGCAGCTTCGTGTGCCCGGGTTTCATCGTCGATTTTCGCCAGTTTTTTTACAAGGTTTTTTTCTTTGTCGGTCAATTCTTTCTTGCCGGTAATTTCACCGGATTCATTATCGCTGTCTTCTTTCTTATCTTCTTTAACGGCAGGCTTTTTTGCATCGGTGTTATTTATCTTCTTTGTGTAGTCATCCGTTTCGTCGGAACTTGTGGCAGGTACGTAGCTGTCCTTTGTCTCTTCCTGTGTGTTCCCGGCGCTCATTGCATCAGCACGCTTACTCTCAGAGTCCGCTTCTCCCGTTTTCCAGGTTTCCTGAACAGGCTTTACACTATTTACCGATGACACTTCTGCCACAATCAATCCTAAATACTTTATATCCTTATTAATTAATAAATCGGATAACTATTAAAAATATTTAATTACAGACGAAAAAAATAATTCAGGACAAATGATATTAACAGACTTTTATATCAGGCAGTAGAAAGAATCGGGGTTATCGATTGACTTGGCAATTTCTTCATATTTTTCCCGTTTGTTGCCAACGTAAACTGCCATTCCGTCCTGCCTGACAAGGTTGAACATCCAGACATCGTTGGGGCTGTCGCCAAAAGCCAGGAAAGGCTTCTCGGAGCCGATACGGCTGTAATAGACCATTGCTTTGCCTTCGCGTACAGGTACCGGTTCAATGATGTCGGAAGTCAGGTAGTTTATTTCATTGACGATTTCTTCCCTGTTGCGAACGCCGAAGACATGGTCGGCAGCAATTTTGAAGAATCTTTCTGCAGCGAGTGTAACGGCAATGCTGTGGCTCGAGGAGATGATATATATGTCGCAACCGTAAACCCGGAGAAGGTCCAGTACCGTCTGCATCAGTGGGTTGGGTTTCGGAACCGGGACATTAACCAGTTCGTCGTCCTCGACGAATGTAATATACATGTCGTCGGTGTCAAAAATGGAGTTCACTGCGGTTTTGACATAGCTGGTACTGATACCTTCCATGCAACTGCACATACGGATGAACGCTTCGCCTGGGTGGCCTGTATTAATCAGGCGCCAGTACTCTTTCCATTTAAGGGGCATTTCAAAGCCTTCTTTACACAGATAGGCAAACAAAGCCTCGCCGATGTCGCCGATGATGAGGGTGTCGTCCAGGTCGAACAATGCAATGCAATTATTATATTCGCCCAGTTTTGCAATGGGCATTATCTTTCTAATCAATGCATCGAAATTTATTATATGCTGCATAATTGCCCTTAGATGGATAAGGTTGCCAATACATTACCTTACTTTGAATGTTGCCATTGTGATAATTGCAAGTAAAATTGCTATTATATAGAAGCGGGTAACGATTTTCGATTCGTGCCAGCCGGACTTTTCGAAGTGATGGTGCAGCGGGGCGATTTTAAATATCCGCCTGCCTTCGCCGTACTTCTTCTTGGTATATTTGAAATATGTTACCTGAATGACGACGGAAAGTGTTTCAGCAAAGAACACTCCTCCGACAATGGGCAGGAGGAATTCTTTTTTAATAAGTATGCAGAGTCCGCCGATGGCGCCGCCAAGCGCCAGCGATCCGGTGTCGCCCATGAATACCTGGGCAGGGTAGGAGTTGAACCAGAGAAATCCCAACGCAGCGCCAATCAGCGACAGGGCATAGATGGTAAGTTCGCCGGAACCGGGCAGGTACATGATGTTCAGGTACCTGGAAAATTCGATGTTGCCGGAGACGTAGCACAACAGGGCAATTGCAAAAGCGGCAATGCCTACGGTGCCGATGGACAGGCCGTCGAGGCCGTCGGTAAGGTTGACGGCGTTCGAGGTATAGGTAATTATGAAAATTACGACCGGGATGTAAAACCAGCCAAAATCAAAATTCATGTTCTTGAAAAAAGGAACTGTCGTCAGAGTGTTGTATTTATCGAAGCTGCCGGGGAACAGGTCGGGGTAAAAGAAGATGACGACACCGACGACAAGGCCTACGGTAAACTGCCCGACGATCTTGTACCTGCCGATCAACCCGTTGGGGTATTTCTTGACAACCTTAAGGTAATCGTCGAGGAAACCAACGAAACCAAGGCAAACAGTAATGAATATTATGAGTATTACATAGGCATTGCTGATGTCGGCCCAGAGCAGTGTCGGCAACAGCAGGGCAAGTAGGACAATCAGTCCGCCCATGGTGGGGGTGCCTGCTTTTCCGGAATGGAGTCCTACTTCACGCAGTTCGGTTTTTGCCTGTTCGCCTATCTGCCTGTTTTTCAAACGTTTAATGATCATGGGACCGACAAAGAAGCTGATCAGCAGAGCTGTGATTGCGGCGGCTGCCGCCCTGAAAGTGATATATTGGAATACGCCGAAGCCTCTTGGGTCAAAGTTTTTGTTAATCCATTCCGCCAGCAAATAGAACATCAACTATCTTTTTGAAATTGTCACAAAACTCTTATCCTTAAAAATAAGAAATTCAGAGTAAATATCCGGTCTTTTATGGCATTTTTATTAATATTTCTGAAAAATTGCTGTTGAAGCTCATAAAAAACTCTGTCCTGCTATTTATTTAGGACCTTTGATATTTGTAAAGGGTAAAAAACGAATACAATCAAATATGTATTATTCAAATCTCGATGGACACACCCCGGCTGCTGCCGCAGCCACCCCTCTTTTTAGAGGGGTTAAGACCTGACACAACTCTCCCCCTCTATCAAGAGGGGGTCGGGGGGTGTGTAATGGCGCTTTATTACTGTATTATTGTCTTAACACCTATTGTTGCTAATACCCATTATCGTAATGATGGATACTCTTTAAACCCTTACAGAATAGCAAAGAACCTTTATTGATTGCAGGACAGAGCTGGATTTAAATGTTATAATTGTTTAATTGCCTCAAAGGAAAAACTATATCCTCTTCCTGCCCATGCTCCTGATTCTCCGGATATAGCCAATAGAATAGACTATTATTAATACTGCGAAATTCAGCAGTTCGAGGTTGCCTGCGGTCAGGGGCGCTCCTGTCTCACCGATTTTGAATCCGGCTTTCAGGAATGGGGTGGACGGGAATAAGCGGGCAAAATATTCCAGGTAGTCGGGAATCTGAAATACCGGCCAGGCGTAGCCAGAAATAAGAAAGAACGGGTAGCTGGTAAAACCGAGAATAATAAAAACTGCTACCCTGTGCCTGAAGAAAGTACCGAGGAATAGGCCGAATGCTGTGTTTGCAGTAATGCCCAGCAGGAAGACGGCAAAAGTGTTGATGTCTGTGCCGATCATCCTGACGTCGAGCAGGTCAACCACAATCAACCTGATGAGAATCACAAAAAATAAAAACAGCATCAGGTAAAAAACGATCCTGCTGATGAGGTTAATCGTGCCGCTGCGGGAAATGCTTAATGTTTCCCTCCAGTCAGCGAGGCTGTATTCCTTTGCTGTCGCTGAAGTAACGCCGATGAGTGTCAACTGGGACAGGATGATCATTATTAGCGGCAGAAGTATCATGTCGCCATAGGTCAGGTAGGGATTCTGCAGGTAGGCAAAATCGAATTTCAGGGGCTGTGCAAGGTTGTTGTCCTGGAATACGGGTACTCCTTTGGACGCCAGGAGACTCGATGTTACTTTGGCGCCAAAGGCAGTAATGAGTTGGTAGGCAGGAATGCCGGCGTCGCTCATTACGAGAAGCCTGCATGGGTTGAGGTAGAGCCCGACACTCGTTTTTACACCTTTCTTCAGGCTTTCTTCGAAGCCGTCGGGAATGAATATTACTGCTACGGCCTTTTGCAATGCAAGAATATCTTCGATCTCGGATTCGTCTTTCATTGCCATTACAATCTTGATATTCTGGTGGGCATCGATGGTTCTTGTCAGTCCTCTGGAAAGCGCCGTGTCGTCTTTGTCGAGTATAGCGACAGGGATGTCGGATTCGGCCTTGTCGAGGTAAATGACACCGTAGAACATGGGATAGAGCAGGGGCGCTACTATGAAGATGAGCAGAAGGTTCTTGTCTTTGATGACCTTTACCAACTCGCGAATTGCTAATTTATAAATTGCTTTCATTAATGGCACTATTTCAATTGTTTGTTTGCAAAACTGTCTGACTATTGTCCTGAACGGAGCTTTTGTACAAGCGGTGCCCCACAAGCAGCAACAGCAGGTTCACCAGCCAGAGTAAGCCGCCCATTATCATGAAAGGCGACAGATTGACAAAGCTCAGCCTGTTGTATATGAAAACCTCGAAGTAGCTGTTCAGGAAGTGTGTCAGTGGGATTATCTGCGTCACCGGGAACAGGAAACCGGGCATACCCCATATCGGGAAAGTATAGCCGCTGAAAATGAAGGTCATGGCGTTGAAAACCAGTAGTATCTGAGTTGCCGTTGCCAGGTCGGGGATTGCCAGTGACAGTAACATACCCATCCCGATGCCTACAAGCAGGTAAAGGAACAGGAGAGGGTAAAGGTACAGGTAGTATTCTCCGGCAGGAACGCCTGCTACGGGAAAGATGAAAGTAAAAATCAGCATCATCGGGACATAGTTGATGAGCGTCAGCGCCAATAGTTTGCCGGCGAGAGATGAGAGCTTCTTTCCGAAAGGAGGTATTATGATCGTAGCCGAATGCATATCCTTTTTCCGGAATATCCACATCGAGGAGAAACTGACGGACATCTGGAAAATAATGAACACCATTCCGGGTATCAGGTATGGAGCATAGTCGAAATAGGGGTTGCCTTTGGCGTGAAGTTCGGTGGCAATCGGAGTGGCCCTGTTTTCTGCCTGTACCGGTGTAAGCCCAAGGTCCATCAGTCTTTCAATCTGAAGGTTCTTCGACACATTGAACAATCCCTGTGCAATCGCTTTGTATCCTATCTTAGAGTATATGAGGTTGGCGCCGCTCGAAAGTACCTGTATTTTGCTGTATCTTCCGCGCTTGACATTTGCTTCCATGCCCGACGGGAGGAAGATGATGTAAAACACTTCGCCGTCTTTCAGCATTTGCTTCGCTTTGTCCTCGTCGGGTGTTACGATGTCAGTTCTAAGGTATTTCGTAGCTTCGAGTGTCATCGTAATTTCGTGGGACAGTGCTGAATTGTCCTTGTCCACGACGGCGAAAGGCAGGTCCTTGATTTCTCCTTCGCTGAAAGTGATGGCAAGGATGAGCCAGGCAGCCAGTGGCATTATTACTGCCGTAATCAGGGGCAGGGGATTGGTCCTGAAACTGCGGAGTTCTTCCCTGAATACGCTATATGTATTTCTAAAGAATGCCATTAATAGTTCCTATTTAATCTTGTCGAGGTCAAAATTGACTGTCATGCCTGGCCTGAGTGAACTGATGGAGCCTTTGACGGGTACAAGCTTGATTGTGAAAGTCCTGACGTCGAAGGTAGCTTTGTCCGATGTCGTTCTCCAGTTAGCATAATCGGACTGGGCGGAAAAATTCATTACCCTGAACTGTTCAGCAATACCGAGCCCGTTAATATAGCCTTCGATAACCATTCCAATACGTAGTTTCTTAAGCTCGGTTTCCGGCAGGTTCAATTCCGCCCAGACGTCGTTAGTATCAATTACAGAAATTACAGGATAGCCAGTGGCAACAAGTTCACCTACGTCGGCATAGCGTTTTGCAACGATGCCGCCGATGAAGCTGCTGATTGCAGTCTCGCCGAGATAGACTTTGACTTCGTCGAGGGACGACAAGGCCCTGTTAAATTGTCCTGCCGCCATTATCTTATCTTCTGTACGCGCACCGTTCTTAGCCATGTTGTACTGTGCAAGCGCCGCATCGCGAAGGGCTTTGGCGCCGTTGTAGTTCTGCTCGTGCATATCCATCTCCTGGGCAGAGATGAGGCTGTCCCTGTAAAGGCGGCCCATCCTGTTGTAAGTCTTCTCTGCCAGGCTGTATTTGCTTTCTGCTGCCATATAATTTCTCTGTGCCATCTCTATCTCTTCGGGGCGGGCGCCTGCGTATGCTTTGTTCATCTGTGCCTGTGCCGATTCTACAGCGCCCTTTGCCTGTCCTTCTTTCGCTTTTACCTCATCGTCAGTCAGTTTGAAGACAATCTGCCCTTTTTGGATTACGTCGCCTTCATCCACGCCGATCCATCCAATCCTTCCGGGAAGTTTCGAGGCGATGTCGTACTGTCTCATTTCTATCTGGCCTGTCCTGATTGCAGGTTTTTTCTCATTTGCTTTTTCAATTACGAAGAATACAGCGGTTAATGCTACTGCTGCAATAACCAATGCAATTATAATAACTTTGAGGACTTTCATACCTTTCATTTTCACTCCATTTATCTTATATTATTAATTTCCGGAAACGAATGACAGGAATCCGCTGGTATTGCCACAGGCAGAGTAGAGCGAACTCATGTTGATGTAATACTCCGTCAGCGCCTGTATTCGCTTAAGGGAGACTGCTTCTGCCGCCAGGCGTGCGTCGATTACTTCGAGGGTGGTACCAAGGCCTGTTTCATAGCGTTTTTCGTAAAGCCTGAGGTTCTCGTGGGTTTGTTCTAGCGAGGCGTCCAACTGCAGGTATTTCTCTTCGGAGAGTTTCATCTCCATGAATTTGCTGCGGACCAGAAGCTCAATTTTCTTTTCGACGTCTTTGACTTTCATCAGCATGGCGTCCTGTTCGAGGCTTGCTTCTTCGTATTCATTGCTGCGCTGGAAACCGTTGAAGATGTTGAGGTGGGCTCCGACACCGACTCCCCATTTGGGTTCAAGGTCGGCAATATAGTTATCGAATACATTGTAGAAGCCGTAGGCGAATACTGTAGGCATATAGTCGGCGAATTTCACATTGGCTTTTTCGCCGAGGGCTTTACCTGCAATTCTTGCCTGCTCCAGTTTCTTGTTGCCGTTAAGCGCGTTACGGAAGTAATCGTCGAAGAGGACGGACTGGGGCCTGTAGTTGATGGAATCGACAATGTCGATATTCTCGTCGTTAACGTCGAGGAGAATCGACAGGGCAAACCTGGCAATCTTTTCTTTTTCTTTTGCTTCGAACAGGTTCCTTTTAGCGTCAGCGAGAGCGACTTCAGCCCTGAGCCTGTCATTTTTGGGTATCAATCCCTGTTCGAATAGTTTATTGGCTCTGTCGAGGTGCTTCTGTATGCCGTCGTTTACTTCCTGCCTGATGCGTACATTCTCTTTCGCCAGTTCCAGGTTGAGCCATGCCCTGATGACATCATCTGTAACTGATTCCATCTCATCTTCGGACTTCTTCATCTCGAGTTCTTCCTGTAGCTTGGCTGCATTGATGCCGGCAATGATTTTCCCGCCTGTGAATATTGGCTGGTTCAGTGAAATCATCATCTGAGGGAAAGCGCGTTCCTTAACTGTTTCTGTAAAATGAGGCAGCTTTGAGTCAAGCTGCTGAGTGGCAGCAGCTTTATAGGCGGCTTTCTGCTGATCAGTCAGGGAAGTGCCGGTTTTAAGGGTATTTTCAATATTGGCAAGCGAGACGACATTGCCCGACTGTATTTCAATCATGGCGCTGCGAATCGGGTCGAGGTCCAGGACAATGTCCTTGTCCAGATAGGTGTAGAAGAAATCTGCTCCAATCGTCGGGTACAGCCTGCCATAGGCAGCGTCAACATTTGCCTGACGCGATTCGACCGAAAGCTGCGATGATTTTACGGCATTGCTCGAAGCCAGCGCTTTGCCTACGGCCTCTTTCAGTGTCATGGAGGCGCATAGCTCCCCGCCGCTGACCATCGCCATCAAAAGCAATGCTATTGTGATTGTCCTTTTTTTCATAATCATTTTAATATATTTGAATAATGAACCAATATTCAGTTTTTACCAAAAAATTTTAACACATGCCGTCGAAGATGATGAGATTAAGTTCATCAGCTACGGCTTTCACGTTATTATCATCAAGTTCGCCGGTTTTTTCAGCCAGGTAGTACCAGATGCCGCCCATCAGGAAGTTTGTAAGGTCGTCGGGAATCAGGGTTTCCCGAAATATGCCGCCGTTCATGCCTTCGCGGATGATTTCAGCAATCGACCCTTTGGTTTTTTTGACAGAATCAGAAAGGCTGTCGCTCGAAGCCATCCTCCAGAATCTGTATTCATGAAGGATAATACGGGCCATGTCTTTCTTCTCGCAGGCGAACTCAGTAATGTTGTGGATGAGGTCCATCAGCTTCTGTTTCGGATTGAGCGATTTATTTGATCTGAGGGCGTCGAGCCTGCTTTCCAGCCGCGACCATACCTGTTTGAATATCTCGTCCAGGATGCTTTCCTTGTTGTCGAAATAGAGATATACGCTGCCTGCGCCGATGCCTGCAATCTCAGCGATCTTTGATATCTTTGCGTTGTGGTATCCTACTTCAGAGAAGACCTCCAGCGCTGCGTCGAGTATTTTTTCTTTCTTCACTTCCATAACTTTTTCAATATTGAACACTGAATCATGGTTCAATTTACGAATTAGTTTTGAATTTGTTGCAAATATTTTTTTTGGATGTGAAAAAAATGATAAAGCGCAACCTTCGGTAGGTTGACGGCGGGTAAGATGGACTCCACTACAATCATTTCACCCCTTCGGGGTTGTCTGACTTGAAAAACTTTATATACTTTACAAACTTGATGAACTTGACAAACTTGACCACCCCATCCCAACCTTCCCCAAGGGGAATTATTCCCCAAGGGGAAGGGGTAAGAAGCGGCGGTTAAGCTTATTTCTGACTTTATAAACTTGACAAACTTTATGAACTTGATGAACTTGACAAACTAATGACCCCATCCCAACCTTCCCCAAGGGGAAGGAGTAAGAAGCGGCGCAACCTTCGGTAGGTTGACGGCGGGTAAGATGGACTCCACCTTAGAGGTGGAGTCCATCTGGACGCTACCTGAAGGAGTAGGTTGTTTCATTTTTCCGGCCCTCGCCATAAATGGCGTGGCTATTAGGGAGAGGAAAAAGCCGCTTTAGCTCAGTTTCTTCTTACTTTATGAACTTGACAAACTAAAAAGTCCAACCACCCCTTAATCCCCTCCTTATCCAAGGAGGGGAAAGTCGCAGCAGCAGTGCTTCTTTTTACTTTATAAACCTTATAAACTTGATGAACTCTTAGAACTGTTCCAGGACGCGCACGTCATTCTCGTAGAAGAGCCTGATGTCAGTCATGTTGCAGCGTAGGAGAGCGACGCGCTCGATGCCGAAACCGAAGGCATAGCCTGAATAGACTTCGGGATCGATGCCGCAGTTACGGAGCACGTTCGGGTGTACCATGCCGCAGCCGACTATTTCCAGCCAGCCGGTGTGCTTGCATACTCGGCAACCCTTACCTTTGCACAGGTAGCAGGTAATGTCCACTTCGGCGCTGGGTTCGGTGAACGGGAAGAACGACGGCCTGAAACGGAATTTGAGGTCCTTGCCGTACATCTTCTGTGCGAATACGATAATAGTCGATTTCAGTTCGGCGAACGATACGTTTTTGTCTATGTAGAGGCCCTCGACCTGGTGAAACTCAGCCAGGGAGCGGGCGTTGATGGATTCGTTACGGTAAACCCTGCCGGGCATGATGCAGCGGATGGGCGGTTTCTGGCTCTGCATTACCCTTACCTGTACGGGAGAAGTGTGTGTACGGAGGAGAAGATCGCTTTCGTTGCCGTTCCTGATGAAGAACGTATCCTGCATGTCGCGGGCCGGGTGCTCCGGCGGAAAATTGAGGGCGTCGAAGTTGTGGTAGCCGTCTTCGATCTCCGGGCCGTTAGCGATGGCAAAGCCCATGTCGCGGAAGATGGCTTTCATCTCGTCGAGCACCTGGAGCACGGGATGGTATGAACCCGTGTAGAGGCTGCGGCCGGGCAGAGTAAGGTCGATGTCCGGGGTGGCGGCTTTTTCCGACGAGAAGCGTTCCTGCAGGGCTTTGAATTCTGTTTCGACAGCGTTGCGCAGGACGTTAAGCTCCTTGCCGATCAACGGTTTTTCTTCCTTGGGTGCTTCTTTCATCCGGTCGAACAGTGCCTGGACGGCGCCTTTCTTGACTAAATATGTTAAGCGGAACAGTTCCAGGGCGGCGGCGTTGCTTACGGCCCCCAGTTCTGCCAATGCTTTTTCCTTTAGAGCTGATATTTCATTCAGCATTGATTTCATTCCCGAAATATATAAAATAACAAAAATGGCTTAAACCTGTGAATTATACAAGAAAAAAGTGAAAGGGCAGGGGAGGGTGGCCATAAAAAAAGAGGCAACTCCGGGTGGGGGAATTGCCTCTGTCAATTATATTCGAAAGCTACCGGATCGGTACCGGCTGCTGCCGGCCAATCCTCAGGAGATTGCGCCGCGAACGATGGCTTCGAAGGCTTTGGGATTGTTCATTGCCAGGTCGGCAAGAATCTTCCTGTTCATGACGATGCCTTTAACTTTGAGGGCGTGCATGAGTTTGGAATAGGAGACGCCGTGCAGCCTTGCTGCGGCGTTGATCCTGACGATCCAGAGCCTGCGGAAGTTGCGTTTTTTCAGGCGGCGATCGCGGTAGGCGTGTTGTAAGCCTTTTTCAATGTGGTTCTTTGCAACGGTCCAGACGTTTTTCCTGCGGCCCCAGTAACCTTTGGCCATTTGCAGGAATTTTCTGCGTCTGCGGTGCGAAGCTACTTTGTTTTTTGCTCTTGGCATTTCTTTAACCTTTAATTAATTATACAAAACATTACAATAGGCAGTGGGGGTAGCTCGCTAATGCCCCATTTGCCTGGGTGGGCAGAGCGCTTAGCCGATGGCCAGCATAGCTTTTACCCTTACCTCGTCGGACTTATGAACCAACGTGGACTTACCGAGATTCCTCTTACATTTGGGAGTCTTCTTGGTAAGAATGTGCCTGTGATAGGCTTTTTTTCTTTTGAACTTGCCCGTCGCAGTAAGCTTGAAGCGTTTTTTCGCCGAGCAGTTCGTTTTCATCTTTGGCATTTTACCATTCCTCAAAGATTTATAAAAACAAACAATTTGAAACCCATGGCTTCAAAGAACAAGCAAATTAGCACTTATTTTTGAAATTTCATAATGAAATTTTGAGGGGGGAGGGGGTTATATTGAGAAATTTTCAGGTTCGAAATCAAGTACATTATTGATAATATCTGTGTTTGTTATTCTGTTTTTAAACCATCTGTGTTTCCAAAATTGTACTAATTCTTTAAGTGGATAATTAAAGAATTTTGGATTCTTATGCTGTGAAAGTAATACTTCTCTATAATTCTTAGCTAAAGGAACAAAATAAATTTGCCTTTTAAAAGAATGCTTTAATAGGAAATCAGAATCAAATCCTAAAATATCTCCGGCAGTACGTATAACTCGCATGACCCAACTTGGACCATCGCCAAATTCATGTCCAACATGAATATTATGTGATTTCAAAAGACTAATCATCAGTTGTATTGTATCTTTACTAAGATGTAAAGAACCATATCCTTTTGTTTGTCCAATTGGTATATATAGTAAATCATCTTTATATTTCATTCGGTTATATTGAGAACTTCTACCATAAAGGCTGGTTGTAAAAATTCCTACTAATGAATTAGATACTCTTTGTTCTTTCAAAGTCACTTGATCTTTATACTTATCTCTATATATTTTTCGTACTTCGTTTGAAGCCAATATATACGACACAAGTTTTCCACCAAGTAAATGATTATAGGGTGGAAGCGCGCCTATTACGTAGGCATCAAGTGTATTTATTAGATTCTTAGTCCTAGTTGTTTTATCCCATCCTATCCACTCATCTCGTTCAGGTATATGAATAATTGGACTACCTAAGGCCGCAATACCTATAACAGGATGATTTGGTAACCCAGCATCCCTAATGATCAATTTAATTCTCCTGCCGACATAATCACTATAAGGAGAAGACCAATAGTAACGTAGTAATCTAAAGAGTTTATGTTGCTTATCAGTTTCACATACCTCAATGTAAGGTTCAATTTTTGATTTTAAAGCATAATAACCATTCGTTATATTTTTTCGGGCAAAATCAATATTTTTGTCAATCCATTTCCTATTTTCTGCTATTATATCATTTCTTTTAAAACTCATAGTTTCTTTAATTATGGCTTTATCATAATACAATGGAGGTATAAGTGTTGGATATTGATTCTTTTTTGAAGGTAATTTGAATTCCCAGTTAAGTTTTTGTAAATCATAAATTATATGCATTTTTACCATTTTTTCTAATGGCAGATCTACTTTGTTGACTTTATCATTGATTAAACTATCAACATCATGAAAATTTGGTATTATTAAATGATTAGTAATCATTCTTTCTCTTTAAATTTATTTTCTTGATAAATGTTCATTCCTTCCATTTTTTCAAATTCTTTAACTCGTAAAGGAAGAACAAAGGACTGATTTGCAGAAACCATATACAAATTTCCAGGTATTGTTTCTGATTGAATAAACCGAGCAATTACACCATCATAATTTATGTTTGATTTTATAAGGGCTTTAATATCATCTGTATTCCCCATGTAGAATGAAAAGAAATTTTCAGCTTGTGTCCTGATTTCTTCAGATATTGCTGATGGCCTTTGAGTGATGGCAATAAGTCCAAGACCAAACTTTCTTCCTTCTTTTGCAACTCTAACAAAAGGATTAGCGTTTGAACGTACAAATTCTTCTGATAATACATTTTGTGCTTCTTCGACACAAAGTACTGTATTGATAACATTGTCTTTATTTGTTTCAGTAAAATATTTTTTATTATTCTCAAATAATTTTCTTGTAATAATTGTAGATATTATACTAGCTTCGGAGTTATCATTTAATGATAAATCAATAATAACAGTTTTCCCATTCTTTAGATATTTAAAGACGTTTTCAATTAATTCTGATGAACCAGAATGTAAATTTTTACTTTCGTCAATCAAATATGCTATTCGTTTTCTAATCGCTGCAACAGTAGTTCTACTGCTTGCTTCTTTTTTCTCTTCCCAAAAATCAGGATATCTAACTCGTAATTGTTTGGGATCGGTAACATAATTATTTATATTTTGGATAAAATCTTCAACTTGATTATCATCAAGGTATAATAAAAAAGATTTCATTACTTCAGAAAATCCAGTACTAAAATTTAAAATATCTCCTATTGTAAGATGTTTAATCATATTAATTCGAACTTTACCACCGAAAATAAAGTTTTGATTTTTTATATAATCTTTTAGATTCTTATCTGAATATACTACAAGATTATTTCGGATTTTCTCTTCATTAATATCACCTAATCCATAAGTATTTAAACCTTTTAGAAAATATTCCCCATTTAGATCAAAAATTAGTTTCCCATATTTAGTATCACCTATCATATTGTATAGTAAGACTTTCATTAAGTTTGTTTTTCCGAAGCCGGATTGTGCAAAGATCATTGTCCTTTTTTCTTTTAATTTGCTAATATCAAATCTGATTACTTTATCTTGATGAATGTCTTCGCCAATACATAATAATCCAATTTCATAACCAGATTTATTAGCAGAATTTAATATATTATCGACTTCACTTTTATTAATATGTCTGGCATGATAAGACACTACCGGTAATTTTCGAACGGCAGTTGAAAAATCATTACCGTCTGAATTTGTATATGTTCCTAGTATCTTTACTCTATATGTGTAACTAAACATTTTTTGTTTATCGCGTTCAGATAGTTCTCTTTCTGCAATCCTTGCATAATGAACAGCAATTAGTGTCTTATCTTGTGATCGAAAAATGGGATCTTCGTCATAAATCTCTGCTTCTACCCTTGCTAAGAATTTTTTCCCTTCCTCATCTCGAGGTGTCAATACAATAAAATCTCCAGTTTGCGGGCTTGCTTTGCTATCTTCATAAGAAGAATAAATTAGAAGTGAATCTTCAGTGGTCCTTTGACCGTATAAAACTCCAAAGTCCTTTTTTTGTTCAGTCATTTTAAAACCTATCATGAATGTCTAAAAATAGATTCTCAATGTCAATATGATCCATCATTTGCTCTTTATAAAGAGAATATTTAACTCTTTTAATAATTTCTTCTTTAAAATCTTTTTTTAAAGTAACGAAATTATGAGCTTCTACTAATGGATAGGGATACCCTAATATGTAATGTTCTTGTGTTAGTCTTGTTAGTTCAAAAAATATTTCTTCAATTTTAACAATATCACGGATTTTCTTATTACTTTCAATATATGGCATAACATCAAAAATATTTAAATCCACAACAACCCAGTCATAATTCTGTAACTTTTCTACGTAGTCGAGCCTTGCCACAAAGAAAATTCCAAATCCTCTTCCACCTGATAAATCTTTTTTTGCGAACATGCTTGTTTTTGTGATTTTATCAATTTTACCTTTTTGGTATTCTTTTCTTTGACTTGCTTCAGGATATGCGAATACTAATATATCATCAGGTACTTCAAGCCAACAACAAAGCTTTTTCCATTTCGGATTTGTCGTTTTAAATGGGTATTGAGGTTTTAGTTGATCTTGTAAATAATTATCAATTTTTTTGAATGTTGCAGATAATTCAAGTTTGATTGGAGAATTCTTTGTTACAGAAATTAATACAATTTCTTTTGTTTTCAGGTGTTTTCCTAACTTTGTTAAATACTCTTGTTTAATATTGTTTGATCTAAGAGTTCCATCCCTAAGGATGTAATCATTCGATTTAATAATGCTTAAATTACTGATTTCAAAAACCAATGCCCATTCTAAAATTTCTTGACAAAAACTCAATAGTTTTGATAAGGATGAACAAATTAATTCTTCACTAAAAGAAAATACTTTGGAAATATCGTCACCAAAAAACTCAAGAAGTTTTGAAACCGGTTCTAATGCCATCAGTTCATTATAAATTTCAAATAAATGATCATCGTTGGTTACTAATATGTTGTTTGGAAAATAACCTTTACCATTAATCATTGGATCGTTATTATTATTCAACTTAATTTGTTTGCCATGTTCATAACAAACATATCCAGCAGTATATATACCGATAGAAAGACCATTATAAAACTCTTGGCTATTATAACTTCCATCGATTGCAAAGAATTTTCTTGAAGTATTGTCAATTTCATCAAAAGGTATAATCTCATAGTAATGAGGTGTTTCAGAGTTATCATCAATAGTAATAATTGGAATAGTCGATTGCTTATTGTTTCTTTCATTGATTACCTTTGCAACCTCATTTATGGCTTCTTCCGGAATATTTTTTTGATTCATGTCTTTTTATAATATTTTTGAAAAATGAAATCCCCCATATCTCTTTTCCAATATAACAAATAATTAGTTATAATATTCCACAATAATGAAAATTTTTGAATGATTGATTCTTTTTACACATTGAGCAGGTCTTTTTCTATTTCCCGATAATACTGAGGTTTAAAGGCGCCGCGGGACACGAGGTCCACCTTCAGGTTCAGCAGTTCTTCCAGTTCGTCGGCAAGGTCGATGAACTCGACGCCGACAGGCTTCTCAAAGTCAACGAGTATGTCCACATCGCTGTCTAAGGATTTCGATTGTGATTTCATGAATAGAGAACCCATTGTCAATGAAACAGTCGCTGTCGGGGATATTCACTTCGCTAAGGATGATATCAGGTATTATCATGTCCCCAAACGAAGGAAGCTTCAACAAAAACTCTTTGTCTGCTGTATATAGGTCAATTATTACGCTGCTGTCCAATAAATACTGCTTTTTGCCGGCTTTCATTCCTGGAATCTCCAGGAACGGACAATAGCCTTCATCTCTGCTAAAGTAACATCCATCATCTCGGCAGCTTTGGAATGGGTAATCAGCTCCTTGGCGAGAGCCGTATATATCAGCCTGTTGAACCGTTCAGCCATTATATCGCTCTTGCTCAAACTGTCCGGTTCATCGAGCATTCCATCCGGTTCATAGTGGTTTTTCAGGTCGTGTTGGTATCGTTGCCTGTATTCTGTTGCGAATTCACGGAATATCCTGCTGTCGGCTTTCCTGCTATCAATTAGCCTTATTAAAACGGTAAGATAGCTGACTTTGAAGAATCTTTTCACATGAAGGACGGCGTCAATCCAATTTTTCCCCTTGGTTTCATTGAACTTTTTTTGAAAAAGTTCATCCGGCATCAGGAAATGAGAAGCAAATGTGTCTGCTTCATGCTCTTCTTCAGGATTTTCATCGATTATACTCTCATCATAGGAATCTTTGTGTATTACTAAGTGTCCCAGTTCGTGGGCGGCAGTGAAAATTTGCCTTTCGATAGTAATCCTGTTATTAGTATTAACAGCTACCACCGGACCGCCATCGCGTTCATCCACCGACATCCCGAAATTTTGTTTTAAAGGAGACTGATAGAGATAGACTTTTATGCCTGTACTTTCCAACAAACTGATAATGTCGAGTATAGGCTCGTTCTTGTCGATTTTTAATACTGCCCTCACTTTCCTGGCTGCATCTATCGGATCATTTGCAGTAAGGTCTTTTAGCTTGTATGGTACAGTGTCTTTTAGCGTTTTTTCCAGGAAATTGAAATTTCTTAGCCATCGGGATAGTTTGATTTCTTCTTCAATCCTTCGATTCTTGTCTTTTGTGCTTTCAACTTTATGAAACCTGTACCTTAGAGAAGTCAATTTCTGTGGTTCTGCTATCAGATCGTTAAGGCTGGTACCTAATGCAGAAGATAGTTTTATCAGGCTGGTGCTGTTTGGTATAGATTTCCCGTTTTCGATGTTTAAATATGCAATTCTGCTTAAACCTGCTTTTGAATAGACATCGGCCTGTTTCAGATTTCTGGAAATCCTGATTCTCTTTATATTATCACCAATATTTACCATTATTGTTGCTCCTTTTCTTATGTATATAATACTATACATACAATATGTAATATGACACGATGTAAATATAATAATATTTTCTTTTTGTTTGAAAAAAAATATAATTTTTTCAAACATTTTTGTTAATCTTATTGATAAGTATTAGAATATCGATTTCTTAAATTTCCTACTATAAATAATCAAGAGCCGAATTATGTTCTTTTACATTAATAAAAGTTTTATACTGTGTATTACAACCGTCAATTGATTCCCTTCTATAAGCCACTTCACCCTAAAGTTTTATTCCAATTTGGTTGTAAATAACTCCGGCAACTGGTGTTACATAATTTATTGACGGTTTACTACTTCACTTTTTCCCATTTTTCATTCATTTCTGTACTTTCATTGACTTCAAGTATTTCCGGTTATGTCAATTTCTCTCTGCGAACCAGAGCCAATACCGACCATTTTGGCCACCCGGACAAAATGGTCTAAGTCATTCTGTCCTGAGATGTTACAGGCTTCTTTAGCCTTGTTTATCACATTAATAAATTTGCGCCATTCGGAATACTCCAGTATCTTATAAAAATCCCTTGCAGACCAGTATTCCTCGCCATATTCATTGGTGTTTTTGAATTGTTCAAAAACTGAATCTTTGAAGTTTTGAATATTATTTGAATCCATATTGCTCTTGCCTTTTTTTATAATATCTCAAATATAACAAATATTTAAATAAGTTAGTCCCAGAAACAGAAAATATCAATACTCCTGCCTCTGCCCTTTGCCGTTTCCCAAAAAAATGTTAATTTTCGTACTTTGTAGTTATATGTTTGACAGGTGTTTACGTGGCAGAAAATAATGCAGTAAAAGAGAAAAGACAGGTAGCGTTCCTCTCAGTGCTCGCTGCCGTTTTCATTACAGGTTTCAAGGTCGTTGTCGGCCTGATGACCGGTTCACTCGGCATACTCTCCGAGGCGCTCCATTCCGCCCTCGACCTCGTTGCCGCTCTCGTTACCCTGTTCGCCGTCCGCATCTCGGACAAACCTCCTGACCTGGACCATCACTACGGCCACGGCAAGGTGGAAAACCTTTCGGCCCTGTTCGAGACCGTACTGCTCCTGGGTACCTGTGTCTGGATCATCTACGAGGCTACAAGCAGGCTCATGTCCGGTAAAGTAGAGATTGAAGTCAACGTCTGGAGCTATATTGTCGTGATTACTTCCATCATTGTCGATATTTCCCGTTCGCGCGCTCTGAAGAAAGCCGCCGTTAAGCACAACAGCCAGGCACTCGAAGCTGACGCCCTGCACTTCTCAACCGACATCTGGAGCTCCGCCGTCGTATTACTCGGCCTCATCTGCGCCAATTTCGGCTTCTTCTACGCCGACTCCATCGCAGCACTTCTGGTCGCAGTAATTGTATTGACGGTTTCGTACAGGCTTGGTAAGCGTTCCATCGATGTGCTGCTCGACAGGACACCGACAGATACGCTCGGCAGGATCAACGATGTACTTAAGGAAATACCCGAAGTGCTGCATTACCACGATGTCCGCATCCGCACTTCCGGAGCCGATACTTTCGTAGAGATAAATATCCATGTTGACCCGCAGCTTAGCATCGAGAAGGCGCACGAGATCTCGCACCAGGTGCAGCACACGATTCAGGATCGTGTTGACCGCTGTAAGGTCCACGTACATGAAGAACCTAATGTAGTAGAATAGTATTATTCGGATTTGATTATCAGGTAGTAGCAGTAACCGGCTTCGCTAAAGACCAGCGTCATTTTCATTCCTTTACCGAAATCCCAGGTCAGGGCTTCATGGTTGAAGCTGTCCTTGTTCAGGTTCTCGGTGTTGTAATCGTTCCCCAGCATTGAAATGATGGTGCTTTTCTGTAGATAAATGTTTATACCCTTGAACACGTCCAGCTTCGTATTGGGAAGAGTGTTGTAATAGAACGACAGTTCATTTACAGTATTGTCCCGGAGCCTGACAACTAGGTTGGAGTAAGTGAGGACTTCGTTGCCGTTTTCGTTGGTAACTGTTGGATTGGTTCCCCAGTAGTCCTTGAACTCTGTTCCGGTTTTGCCGATATAGGACAGGAGCTTCTGGATGTCGGTTTCAGTCCAGTATGAATAGGAGCCTTCGCTTCCGTCTTCGTTTTCCTGATAGCCGTCCGAGTCTGTTGAATCTTCTGAGTTAGTGGAAGAAATGTTGGCCTCGGCCTGAGTAATGTAATAGTTCAGGTCGGCGTAAGCAGGCGGATAAGGGGTTTTGTTGAGTGCCTTGGCAATCTCAAGGTCACTTTTTGCGTGGCCGATGCAGAAATTGTATGTTTCGATGTCGGCAGGCTGCAGCTCTTTGGCGGAATAGAAGCTTTTCTTGTTGGTTTCCAGCAATTGTGACGACTGGTTGAAGTAGAGCCCGGAGGAGATTTCCTTAAAAGAAGCCCATTCATTGATGATGGAGCTGGTGTCCGGGAAAGCCTCCATTTCTTTCTTCAGTGTCTGGAATTCTTCCGAATCGGCGAAAGCGTTGTAGTGGATTGCCGTGTTTGCGAGGAACTTGGCCAGTGAAGCCTGGGCTTTGTATTTCTCAGGTTTCATGTCTGTGAGAGTCTTTTTCTCGAGGTCGAACATTTCGGAGTCCCTGAGGTTTTTATATGTCATCAGGATTGTGTCGATCGGCAGGGCAAAGTTCATGCCCTCGGCGTCGCTTAACTGGGCAACGATGACACCGACGATTTCTCCGTTGTCCGTAACGAGTGGGCCGCCGGAACTGCCGGAATGGACGGAGGCATCGAGCTGCCACATATTGAAGTACTTGCTGAAGCGGGTGATTATTCCTTTTGTGATGTTCGGTTCAGGTTCGCCTGGGATGATTGGATAGCCATAGGTCCATATCTGCTGTCCCCGGAGAAGCTGGGGTACTTTTTTCGGCAGGCTGACAAATTCCTGGTTTTGAACTTTGATTACGAGAAAGGCATAGTCCGAATTGTCGGTGCTTTGCACCACTTCGGCCGGAAAAGTGACGTTGTTGCCGGGAATCCTGACGGCGATGAATTTTGCCGAGTCAATCACATGCCTGGCGGTTAGGATGATGCCGTTGGGGTCGATCATTACACCGCTGCCGTGAGTGATGTTCGGGTCGAAGAAATAGTTGTAGGTAGCGAGGGAACCGCTGTAAGTCAGGTCCAGGCCTTTGTAGGAGAAAATCTTTACTACAGCGTTTTCGTTGAACTTTGGGAGCAGTGACCTGGCAGCAGGCCTGGCCGTCCTGCCCTGGCAGAGGATTGAACTGCTGCCGCCGGCAAGGAAGATAAGCACGAATACTGCCTGTACAATATATTTCAGGTTCAAAAAAGATTTCTTCATAACATTTTCCAATATCTCAATATTTTCTTTACTGAATTTACGTATTGTCGGGATTATTTTCAATCACATTTTTTTATTATTCCAATAAGGTCGTGGGATGTTAAACTCGTTTAATTGCAGATACCAATGAATTTATTAATGAATCAATTAAAGACTGGATGCACTTTCAATTTTTGGTTGCTATTGTGTCTGTCATGAGCTATATTTGAATAAAGTTGCTGATATTATTGGGATATATATGGACACAATCGATTATTCGAAAATAAACCTCAGGGATGACATCATTTTCAAGTATGTATTCGCATCAGAAAACTCAGAGGAGATATTGCTCAGCCTTCTCAATGCGATTTTTCAGGATAGCCGGCAGGAGGTTTTAACAGGTATAACCTATCTCAATCCATTTAATATTAAAGAAAAATATGAAGACAAATCCACAATTCTCGACATCAAAGCCACAGACACCAAAGGCCGGCAGTACAATATTGAAATGCAGGTCAGGAAAGAACCACAGTTTATCGAAAGAATCATTTATTACAATTCGAGGCTATTCTCCAGCCAGTTGAAACAGGGCCAGACATACAAGGACCTTATGAAAACCATATCTGTAGCTATAACCGATTATACCCTGTTCGGCGATGAAAAGCCAGTTCACAATATATTCCGGCTGTTGAACGTTAAAAGCCATAGGGAGTTGGCAGACATCGTAGAGTATCATTTTATCGAACTGCCAAAATACAAGGATAATGAAAATATAAAAGAAACAATGAATAAGTGGCTATTTGCCATGAAGAATTCGGAGAGGTATATCCATGATCCTGATAAACTGCCGGATTCAATAAAAAAGGAGGCTATGATCATGAGAGCAATACAAAAAATGAAGAAAGCTGCCGCAGACCCTGAACTGAGAGCAATCATGGAATACCGCGAGAAGGCCGAGCTTGACGAGTTAAACCGTTTGTACGATGCCGAAAGACGAGGCGTGCTGTTAGGAGAGAAACGAGGAATCGAGCTGGGAGAGAAAACCGGAGACAGAAAAGCAAGGGAAGCGATTGCCCTGACGATGCTTTCGATGAATATGAAAATTGAAGAAGTGGCAAAGGCGACAGGGCTTTCAATTACAATTATCAAAAATCTTAAAAAATAGTATTCATAGAAATGGCTATTTGCCATGAAGAATTCGGAGAGGTATATCCATGATCCTGATAAACTGCCGGATTCAATAAAAAAGGAGGCTATGATCATGAGAGCAATACAAAAAATGAAGAAAGCTGCCGCAGACCCTGAACTGAGAGCAATCATGGAATACCGCGAGAAGGCCGAGCTTGACGAGTTAAACCGTTTGTACGATGCCGAAAGACGAGGCGTGCTGTTAGGAGAGAAACGAGGAATCGAGCTGGGAGAGAAAACCGGAGACAGAAAAGCAAGGGAAGCGATTGCCCTGACGATGCTTTCGATGAATATGAAAATTGAAGAAGTGGCAAAGGCGACAGGATTGTCAGTCGCAGCCATCAGAAAACTAAACTGTTAATATATCTAATTATTGAATTATTATCACTTTCAAGGCTCACCTTTTTGTGGGGCCCGACCAGAAACAAGGCTTTTCTGTTGTTGTTCGATTCAGTTATTTTCATTCCGCAACTTCATAATCAATGTCATTTCATATAATTGATTCGGATCAGTCCTTTCCTGTCATAATAGTTCTGACTGTCTGAGATGGTCAATCCGGTTAATTTTTGTTTCAGATTGTTCACTTGACGGATATTTGAATATTTGTATTAAAATATTTTCATCAAAATTTGTTTTTTTAAAGTGAATATGTAATTTTGTTCTCCCGTTTTGTCCAAAACGGGAATATGTTGTTGAAATAAACGGATAAATTGTAATAAAATAATGATATTAGTAATAATAGACCTGATAATTTCAGTCGTTTCTTCGGTATTTGCCGTTGAAGCGCTTTTTGGCAGCCCACTTGGTTTTACCCTCGACGGCGGCTATGTTCTTGGGCTAATCCCCGTAAGGATCGATGCGCTTTCTGCCCTGATGATCCTGATAGTGAATTTTACAATGATCAACGGTGTCCTCTACGGCCGCAAATACCTCGAGCATTACATGGCCGGCAAAGCCGACCTCAATATGCATAAGGGGCTGATTGTCCTGTTCCATTGTTCAATGCTCCTTGTTTGTGCCGTCCAGCATTTCATTGCTTTCCTGACAGTCTGGGAGATCATGGCCATCAGTTCCTTCCTGCTGGTTATTTTCGAGCATCAAAAGAAAGGTAACATCAAAGCCGGCATCAATTACCTGATTCAGTCTCATGTCGGGGTTTTATTCCTTACTATTGCTTTTATCTGGGTGGTTTCCGGTACGGGTTCTTTCGATTTCAACGCCATTACCGACCATTCGAAGGCACTGTCTCCTGAGATGTCAATAGTCCTGTTCGGATTGCTTTTCATCGGATTCGGTTTTAAGGCAGGGTTCATTCCACTGCATACATGGCTGCCCTATGCCCATCCGGCAGCACCTTCACATATATCCGGCATGATGTCGGGGGTTATTATTAAACTTGGTATTTACGGGATCCTGCGTTCACTGTTGTTGATTCGCTGCGATTACCTTGTGGTGGGCGAGATCATCCTTGTAATTTCGGCTGTATCCGGTTTGTATGGTGTCATGATGGCAATTGTTCAGCACAACCTCAAGCGTCTGCTTGCCTATCACAGTATTGAAAACATCGGCATAATCGGTATCGGTATCGGCATTGGTACTATCGGGTTGGGAATACAAAATGATTTCCTGGCGCTTACCGGATTTTCAGGCGCATTACTCCATGTCCTGAATCATTCCCTTTTCAAATCCCTGTTATTCTACACCGCAGGCAGTGTCTATCAGCAAACAGGTACGCTGAATGTCGAAAGACTGGGCGGCCTGGTAAAACGAATGCCGCATACTGCCGGCCTTTTCCTGGTTGCTGCTCTGGCAATCTGCGGGTTGCCTCCCTTTAACGGCTTTATTTCGGAATTCCTCATATACTCCGGCCTTTTTTCGGCAATGGGATACGACAACTTTGCTTTCTCTCTTTTCATACTGTTGGTGATGATAGCCCTCGTATTAATCGGCGGCCTTGCTCTCATGTGCTTTACCAAAGCTTTCGGAGTGGTATTCCTTGGCTCCGAACGACATCCTTACACCGAAGAACCCCACGAAGTCCCAGTCCCGATGCTCTTTCCGCAGTACCTGATAGCGGCGCTGATACTGGCAATAGGCCTCTTTCCCCAGCTATTCATGAAATTGGTGGCCGCTCCTGTTTCCCTGTTTGTACCTGCAGTTAAAACTACGGGCCTGTCAATGCTGAATACACAGATTGACATTATGTCGAATGTCGGGATAGGTGGTGTAGTAATCATCGGCCTTACTGCGCTGATATACGGATTGAAAACGCTGGCGGCAAAGAAAACAGTGAGCAGTACTTCGCCTACCTGGGGTTGCGGCTACACTGCCCCCAATGCTAAGATGCAATACACTGCCGGATCCTTTGTCAAGTCCTATTCCAATATTGTAAAGCCTCTGATGGTTACCCGGAAGAAAGAGACCGAAGTAACCGGCGTATTCCCGGGTGAGCACTCCTATGAGTCCTCAGCCTATGACAAGACCGAGTATTACCTCATCGACAAGAACCTGGAGTTGTTCAAAAAGCTGCTGTATAAATTCGACTTTCTGCAAAACGGCAGGATACAATACTATATATCCTACGGATTGTTCTTTATTATTCTGATAATACTGCTGTCTTACGGAGAGTCATTAATTGATCTGTTAAAGAATATTGCATAGTTAAATCATGGTTTATAATAATGATTAGTATCCTTTTATTAATAATCTCAGCCCTTTTCCTTTCGGGGTTGGTAAACAAATCGAAGAGCCGTTTCTTTTCGGGACGTAAGGGCGCACCTGTGTCGCAGCCTGTAAGGGATGTGATGCGGCTGCTCCGGAAAGGTACCGTTTACAGCGAAACGACTTCGTTCATCTTCAGGATTGCTCCTTCGGTCTATCTCGCCACGGTACTAACCGCTGCGTTAATGATACCTTTCGGGGCAAACTCCGGCCTGCTGTCTTTCAACTGCGATTTCATCCTGTTTGCCTATACCCTTGGATTGGGTAAGTTCTTCATGATCATTTCGGCGCTTGACACGGGGAGCAGCTTTGAAGGTATGGGCGCAAGCAGGGAAGCATTCTTTTCAATACTTGCCGAGCCTACTTTTTTCATTGTCATTGGTACCGTAGCCATCCTGACCGGCAACACTTCTTTTGCACAGGTCTTCGGTTCGCTCAACGCCTTAACGGCTTTAACACCCACGGTAGCCTGGTCCGTATCGATACTCGGAGCGCTGATCTTCTTTGTGCTCGGGCTGGTCGAAAACAGCCGCATGCCCATCGACGACCCCAAGACCCACCTGGAACTGACGATGATACATGAAGTAATGATTCTGGACAACAGTGGATTCGACCTTGGCCTGATCATGACTGCCGGTTTGCTCAAACTCTCGATTTACGCGGCGCTGACTGCCAACTTCTTCTTTGTGGCCGGATTGCCTTTGTACTTCAATATTATCATATTCTTTGCCGTACAGGTGATATACGCAATGACTGCCGGCCTGGTCGAGTCGTTTATGGCAAGGTTCAGGATGAACCGGAACCCTCAGTATATATTTTCTCTTTCTTCCATAGCTCTGCTCCTTTACATAGGAGTGATGGTGCTGTTGGGAAGGTTTTATTAAATTGGCGGGAAAAAGCGATGATTAATATCCTTTTAATAGTATTTATAATGACCCTGTATGTCTGCTCTACTGCCATCAGGCTGAAGACGTTCAATAAGATCCTCATTGTCCAGGGAATACTGCTGTTCGGCATTTTCATTATCAGGCTGAATGAGATTAATATTCTTAACCTTGTTCTGTTGCTCATCGAAACAATTGTTTTCAAGTCCGTAGCGATACCCTTTTTCCTGAACTACCTGATCAGGCGCAATAAAATGACTCGTGAGGCCGAACCCTACATCTCAAACTTTGCTTCGATATTCATCTTTACCGTAGTGAACCTGGCAATCTTTTTCCTTGCGAATACATTGAAAGGAGGCATATTCCAGAATATGTATTTCGTGGTGTCCATCTCAACGATATTTGCCGGATTCTACCTGATGCTGTCCCGGCACAAGCTGATAACCAATGTGATTGGGTTCATTATTCTTGAGAACGGAGTGGTAATACTCTCCCTTACTGTTGCCAACGAAATGCCGATGCTGGTAAACCTTGGTGTCCTGCTGGACATTTTCGTAACGGTGCTTGTCCTGGGTATTTTCGCCAATAAGATCGGCGATGTGTTTAAAGAAGCCGAAGTGGATCAATTAATTCAACTGAAAGATTAGAACGATGGTGATGATTATATATTTATCGGTTACAGTGTTGTTGATTGCCTTTGTCCTGCTGTTCGGCACAAAAAAAAGCAATATGGCTGCCGGTTTGCTTTTCGTAGGCCTTCAGTGGGCTTTTACCATTTACGAATTTATTAATCTTAACACTGTCCAGGCAGAGTATTTTACACCGGACCCTGTCGCTGTCCTGCTGTTGTTGATCCTTGCTGTCCTGACGACGACTTCCTACTATTACAGTTACCTGTACTTCAGGGGCAGGCAGGACAAACCGAGAAACACCAATTATTATGCCGCTGCTTTCATCGGCCTGGTGATGTCACTGACCTGCGCCAACCTTGCTAATCACATAGCCATACAGTGGATTTTCGTAGAGTTTACTACTCTGAGTTCCTGTGTATTAATATATCACAACAGGAACGAGAAAAGCCTTGAGGCAACCTGGAAATACCTGTTCATCGGGTCGGTAAGCGTTGCCCTGATCTTCATCGGCATACTCTTCCTGGGACTTTCGGTGCAGGGAATTGAAGTTCCCGGCCTGTTCTTCTCGGACCTTGTAAAGAATGCCTCGTCGCTCAATGAGTTCTGGCTTAAAGCTTCCTTCCTGCTGGTGTTTACCGGCTTTACTGTGAAAGCAGGACTGGCTCCGATGTACACTGCCGGCATCGACGCAAAGGACAAAGCTCCCTCGCCTGCATCGGCTATTTTTTCGAGCGCCATGATGAATATGGGGTTCCTGGGGATTTTTCGCCTATTCCAGGTCGTCTCGCTGACAACGGCTGTTGACTGGGCGAGAATGGTAATGATCGTAAGCGGAGCCGTTTCGATCTTCATCTCGGCAGCGTATATGGCAAAAGTAAAGAATTACAAGAGGATGTTTGCATACTCCAGCATCGAGCACATGGGGCTGGTAATACTTGGTACCGCTTCCGGCGGCGTTGGCTTCTTCGGTGCCTTACTTCACCTGACGCTCCATTCCTTTGCCAAATCGGGCCTTTTCTACCAGTGCGGGTCAATATACCGGGTTTTCAGGAGCAAGCATATCAGCGATTCCGGCAATTACTTCGGCCGTAACCTGCCCGGAGCTTTGGTTATCATTGCCGGCTTCTTCATTATTACAGCCATCCCGCCGTCAGGTATGTTTATCAGCGAATTCATGATCTTCCGTTCAATGTTCGAAGCCGGTTACCTGTGGCTTCTGGTAATCGTCTGTATTCTGCTGGCTTTCATCATCTGGTCGATGGGAGAGAGCCTTATGAAGCTTCTGTTCGACAGATCGGCCCTTGCTTCGGATGAGGAAGGTACGGTAAAAATAGCCCTAGCCGAATCATTGCCCCAGTTCCTTCTGCTGTTGGGAGTGGTCTGGCTCGGATTCTTCCCTCCCCAATTCCTTACAGACCTGATTAACGGCGCATTAATAAATTTAAAATAAGCAGATAGAATGAATACTTTTTTGAATATATCGAATAACCATACTGTAGCCATCGACTCGATCCCCATGATGGACTACGCCTCACTTACAGGGATGACAGCGTCCCTGCTTGCCAACACGGTCAATCATTGCGTGAATTACTATGTTTTCAGGAACAGGGGCAAATTAATCCTTGTTTCCTGCATTGCCAATGATTACACTTCGGAGATCGCTGTAGGCATGGCTGAAGTCTATCCCGGCGTAACATATACTTCCCTGAGCAGCAGTATTCCTGCTCTTCATATATTCGAAAGGGAAATACACGAGAATTTCGGTTTGCTTTTCGACGGCCATCCATGGCTTAAGCCTGTCAGGTTCCCTCACGACAGCCAATCGTCCATAGTAAGCATGAATGATTATCCATTCTATTCCATCGAAGGCGAAGAATTGCATGAAGTTGGTGTCGGCCCCATCCACGCCGGAGTAATCGAACCAGGCCATTTCAGGTTCATCTGTAAAGGCGAACAGGTGCTCCATCTCGAGATACAGTTGGGTTTCCAGCACAGGGGCGTCGAACAAATGTTCCTTGAAAAGAATGATACCCTGCAAAGAATGATTCTCGCCGAATCTGTTGCAGGCGATACCGCCATCGGCCATGGCCTCGCTTTTGCCAATCTCTGGGAATCGCTCTGCGGCTACCAGCCCGGTATAAATCTTGTGATTGCCCGTACCATTGCTCTCGAACTGGAACGGATTGCCGTTCATACGGGAGATCTTGGCGCTGTCTGTGCCGACATCGGCTACCAGCTCGGAGGAGCTGTCTTCGGACGCCTGCGCACTCCAATAGTTAATTTCCTTCAAAGCTGGTGCGGTAACAGGCTGGGCAAAGGCCTCATCAGGGCGGGGGGCAGCAGCTATCCCTTCACAAAGGAACTGAGAGATTCCCTGATTAAAATAATTGCAGATTACAAAAAAGACTTCGAAGAGATGATCGAAGAATTGCTGCACAATCCCGGCTGCTTGTCCCGGATGGAAAAAACCGGTGTGCTGACCTTCGACCAGGCGCGGGAGATCGGCGCTGTGGGAATGGCAGCAAAGGCTTCAGGACTGCCGCGCGACATCAGGGCTACCCATCCTTTCAATTATTATCCTGAACTGGAACACAAGCCGGCGGCAAAAAGGCACGGCGACGTCTATTCACGTGTCCAGATGAGGAGGGAGGAGATCAGGCAGTCTCTTACCTATCTACTGAAGATGGTCTATGATGTTTCCGGCCATGAAGAACCTGTCAACAGGGGACTTCAACCCGGTACCGACTCTTTTACACTGTCTCTTACGGAAGGCTGGCGGGGTGAGATATGCCACTGCGCCGTTACAGGGCCTTCGGGCGAATTGGTGCATTACAAAGTTAAGGACCCGTCGCTGCACAACTGGCTGGCACTGGCTCTTGCAGTCCGGAAAAATGAAATATCGGATTTCCCGATTTGCAACAAGAGTTTTAATCTTTCATATTGTGGTTTTGACCTATAGGAATCGAAAAATGTTCAGTTCAATAAAAATACGGAAACATCAGGGCAGGCAATACATTAAAGACCCGGCTGCCGTCGGGCTTAAACCGCCTTTCAGAGGCAGGCCTGTCATTGCTAAGGGAGTGGTCCCCGCCGGGGAATTTGCTGCCGTATGCCCTCTCGGAGCCATTGGTACGGACCCGGTGTCGATCGATCTCGGTAAATGTACGTTCTGTGGCGAGTGTGCCCTTCGCTATCCCGAAAAAGTGTCGTTCACCCAGGATTATTTCCTTTCTTCCAACAGCAGGGAAGCCCTGGTCATTCAGGAAGGCGCCGATGGACCGGTAGTTTTCGACGGCAACAATGTCAGGCAAGAAGTACGCAGGCTGTTCACAGTTTCGCTTAAATTGCGCCAGGTCTCTGCTGCCGGCGACAACAGTGCAGAAATGGAACTCAACGCTGCAGGCAATGTCCAGTTCGACATGGGCAGGTACGGCATTGAATTTGTTGCTTCGCCGCGCCATGCCGACGGCATAGTCATCACCGGCCCCATTTCGAAGAATATGTCCGAAGCGCTGCAAATATGCTACGAATCTGTACCGGCACCCAAGATAATTATACTATGCGGGACGGATGCCATCAGCGGCGGCATATTCGCAGGGAGCCCTGCTCTCGACAGGTCATTCCTCGACAGCCATCACGTCGATCTGTACATACCCGGCAATCCGCCCCATCCGTTGACGGTTGTTAATGGGATATTAAGGTTGGTAAGGAGTAAAATCTAAGGTTATCCGATTACTTATTATACTTCTCAATCAACGCCTTGAACCTGTCGTTGTCCCTGTATCTCCTGAACGCAGGATCTTTCATGGGGTTGGGTATTTCTTCGCCCTCGAACAGCCGGTCCCTGAACCTGAATGCCAGTTCAATATTCTTAAGGCAGTTGTCGAGGTCGTTCAGCAGGCTGTTGACACAAGCCAGGTTATAATAGAACAGGGGGTACTGGTTATCGTTGCCGATGCCGTATTCAAATACTTCTTTGGCTTTTTGGGGATTGCCTGAAACAGCGTATGACATACCAAGGTTGTTTACCAGCACATACCAGTAAGTCTGCTTCACCATCGTCGGCTCGGCAATTTCCATATCCAGCAGATTCTGGTAATATTTGGCAGAAAGTACATAGTTCCTTTTCATGTAGAAATTTGCGCCGTAACTGAAGTAATCGCTCCTGGTATGGTAGTATTCGCTGAAATCAATTGCGTCGATGATGTCGTTGAAGTATTTCATGTCATCGAAGGCAAATGAATCTTTTGCCAAATGAATGTCAATCCAGTAACCATCCTTTGACATATAAACGTTAATATTCTTCTGTTTGACGGCAGCCCCGTCACGAGTCATTACCATATAGTCAGCGAAAGCTTTGTCGTCGGCAACACTGAAGCTGGTGTAATACTTTTTGACCGGAGACTGCTCTTCTTTTTTCCAGTAGTATTCCCTGCAGGCCGTCATGTCTCCCTCTGAGGGAGCCTGCTCCAGCCTGACAGAGACAAACATCTGTGTGCTGTCGTTTACCATCGAGACAAACCGAATGTTCCCGTCCCTGGAAATATTGTTTTCTTTGACGGCATAGCCGGTGGTGTTGAAAGGTATAGACCACTTAAGGTCGGGCAGGGTAATGTTCATTTTACTCCGGATTTGCTGTTCTTCCTGGGCATACAACCCAAGAGACGCGCAAATAATCAGTACTATGGCCAATTTATTCATCAGTTGCATTTGACTTTCTCCCTTCGCTCCCGTATTGTCTGTTTATTATTTTCATCCAATATATTACACACTTTCATTCATACTTTTTTACAAGCGCTTTGAATCTCTCATTTTCTTTAAATCCATCGAAGAAAGAGCTGTGAAAAGGATCGGGAATCGCGGCTTTTTTCTCCTTAGCTTTTTGATAGGCAGTTTCCAGGTTTTTCAGGCAATTGTCAAGGTCCTTGATCGCACCGTAGAGGCAGGCCATGTCGTAATAGAAAAC
>CAZWLN010000057.1:0-30239 GCA_964634885.1 uncultured Hyphomicrobiales bacterium
TTTTAAACCATATTTTTCAGACTTTGCACAATTCATAATCTTAATGACACATCAATTGGCAATTAGTCTCAAATAATTAAGATTTCCAAACACTACCGGTAAGACACTCACGGTGATGCACAACCGCCCGGCGGAATTTGGACCTGCCGGAACGGAAACTTTACTGCTGCACCCCCTCTATCTCACTAATTATCAACAATTAATATCATTCACCTGATAAATTATTTAAATATTTTTCTTTCATAAATGAACAGAATAAGTTATATTGAGTAAAAACACAGGAGACAATGACTGCTTTTGAACAAAAAGTGAAAGCCATCTACGGCAGGATCCAACGCCGCATCCTCGGTTTCTTCCCACGGAGCAGATTCTACGGGAAGTACGTCATACCGCTTCTGTGGCAGTTTGCCCACCTGTCCGAGGCCAGGTACTGGAAACAGAAGGTGAAGCAGATGGTTGCCGAAGACCCCGACTATATCAAAAACATTACCGACCCCAACCGGCAGATCTCCGAGTTCTTTACGTCGATGATCAGCCACGACGACGATTCTCACGTCCGCATTCTCGACGTCGGCTCCGGCCCACTGCCGATAATACCCAAGAACTGGGAAGGCAAAGTCCTGAACGTCATTGCCATCGACCCACTGGCAAAGGAATACAACAGGATTCTGAAGAAATACCACATCCACCCTCCCGTGAAACCTACTTACGGCGAGGCAGAAAGGCTGCTCAACTTCTTCCCCAACAATTTCTTCGACCTGATTTACGCCGCCAACAGCATCGACCACGGTTACAACCCCTTGCTTGCAATCAGGAACATGATCGAGACAGCGAAACCCGGGGCAGCCATTTATTTGGAACATTTCTCGAACGAGGCCGAAACAGAGAATTACGCCGGGATGCACCAATGGAACTTCACGCTCGAGGACGGTTCGTTCATCATCTGGAGCCTGCGCGAGAGGCACGACGTCAACTTCATCTTCAGGGAACAGGCCGATATTACTGCCAGCCTCGACGGCAGGGACATCCTGAAAGTCATTATCAGGAAAAAGGCTTACATCGAATAGCTCCGGACTAACCTGTCAACGAAAAAATCATACGAATGTGGATAAAATACCAAATAATTTTAATATATTTGGGTATGAAGGGGAAGTTGGTTTTTAAAATAGGTTTATGTATAAGATAACTCTTCCGAATTTTGAGGGTCCTTTTGACCTTATGTTGTACTTTATTAAGCGCGACGAGCTTAATATATACGACATTCCCATCGCCAGGATTACCGAAGAGTTCCTTAACTACATCCGCATCATGCAGTATTTCGACCTGGAACTTGCGGGCGAATTCCTGTTGATGGCCGCAACCCTGATGTACATCAAGTCACAGATGCTTCTGCCCCGGCTGGACAACAAAGACGGCGAGGAAATCGAGGATCCGAGGACACAGCTTGTCCAGAAGCTCATCGAATACCGCCAGATCAAGGAGGCAGCCGGTGAACTGCGTGCCCTCTCCGACGAGCAGAGATATACCTATTACAGGAAGTATTTCGCTAACGACCTCGACGAAACCCACAACAAAGTGCAGTACAAAAACGCTTCGCTCTTCGACCTGATGAAAGCGTTCCAGAACGTACTGAAACGCGCCGAGGACGAGCAGAAGGAGCATGTGGTAAACATTACTACCGTAACGGTTGACGAGAAACGCGAGATGGTTGTCGGGCTGCTCCAAAAGAAAAAACGCCTCTCGTTCTTCGAGATCGTCAACAGGCAGCCGCGCATACACATCATCGTTACTTTCCTGGCGCTGCTGGAGTTAATTAAGAATCAACTGATCATCATCAGGCAGACGGAACTGTTCGATGATATTATTATTTCCGAAAAACCGGCTTTAAGCTTAAATTAGAGTGTTATGGAAAAAGCAATAATAAATTTTAGTAAACTGAACAGGGAAGACCAAAAAGCGGTTGTCGAAGCGCTGATATTTTCGTCTGAGGATACCCTCCCGATGAAAACCCTCGTCAATTACCTGTCGGGCCTCGACGGCGCCGACAATAGCGACGGCGGCGAAGACGGCCAGGGTTCCATCCGGGACGAGATGGCCTTACCCGGAAAAGTAGCCCCGGAACTGGTTGCAGGCCTGATCGACGAGATCAACGACGACCTTGCAGGCACAGGCAGGCCCTTCAGGATTGCCAATATTGGCGGCGGCTACCAGTACGCCACACGCAGCGAATACGGCGAACTGGTTGCAGGCCTCGTGCGCTCCCGCTCCAAACGCAGGCTGTCCCAGAAGACAATCGAGACGCTTGCAATAATTGCATATAAACAGCCCATATCCAAACCCGAGATCGAACAGATCAGGGGAGTACATTCGGGCGAGCTTGTCAATTCGCTCATAGACAAGGGCTTAGTGAAAATCGTCGGCAGGAAAGATGTGTTGGGCAAACCGCTGCTTTACGGCACTACCGATGAATTCCTGAAGGTTTTCGGCATCAACGCCCTCGAAGACCTGCCGAGGCTGCGCGACCTCGACGAGTTCGCCGACGGTGTTTCCCGCAGCGACGAAGAACTGGAGATCGTCGTAGAGAAAATGGAAGAAGGCCCTTTGAACAAATTCGAAATACTTCAGAAGAAAATCGAAGATGGTATTGAGATCAACGAGTATTCCTTCGGCGAAATTGCCGGTGGTAAAGAAAACTAAGCTTTCCTGATAGATACTATATTCGAATCGAACTCGCGTTTCAGGTCGATTGCATTCAGTTCCCTGCACGGTTCATTGACAGGGTCGGAGTCAAACGAGTGCAGGGTGTGCCTGAAATAGAACTCTTCGACAACGAACCCCGTGGGAAGTGGACCTTTGGCCGCGGGTTTGTCCTTAGCTGCTTTTGGTATCATCTCCGCCGGCGTAAGGAACGATCTTTCTATCTCATGGAGCAGGTTGTGCTTTGCTTCCTCAATCGTGGAACCCTGCGAAGAAACGTCTATGTCGAGGCAGTGGGAATCGAAACTGTTTCCGTTCTGCAGGATTACACCGCTAAATATGAAACTGGCGTCCTCTGTCATAACACTACATCCTGTTATATTAAAAAATCTATCCATAAATTATTACGTATAAAATTAATGTTTATTACATAATAATAACAATATAATTAAATTTTATTAATAATACTAAATATTTTTTAACTTTTCCTGTTGTAATGTGTCATTAAGGATTAAATAAATTGGGAAAGCAATAATTTTCCCGAAAAACTGTTATTGGAATTGATTTTGAAAAAATTAAAAAAGCAGGGAATTATGAAACTAAGAAGAATATTATTGATGTTGGCAATGGCGTTATTTGCAGCCAATGCCCTCCAGGCAGGCGAAAACCGGCAGGCCGAACCCCTGGCAGTCTATCTCGAAGGCGGTTTGTGGCATTTCCTCGACGGCGAAGGCCGGGAGATGTTTCCGGCGATGAGGCTGAGCGACTTTGGAGGCTACAGCGAAGGCTACTTCAGGGTAAAGACGATGCACAAAGGTAAGGAAAGATGGCTGTTCCTCGACAGAAAAGGAAAAGTCGCTGCTGTGCCCGACTGTGAAGAATCGATGGTTTTTTCGGAAGGGCTGGCGCTTTCAGCCGTACCCAATCCCGACAAGGCCGATACTAATTATACCAGCTTCTTCGGCTATGTCGATACTACCGGCAAAACCGTCATACCGTTCCAATACATCGACGCAACCTATTTCGATCACGGCCTGGCATGGGCAAGGACGAAAGACACCAAGGGCTACATCGACAGAAAAGGCAATTACGTATTTAAATTCGACACACTCATCGGCTATGCTTACGGCGAAGGACTGGCCCCGGTGAATAACTACCATTACAAAATGGGATACATAGACACGACAGGCAGGGTTGTCATCCCGCTGCTCTATGATGAAGTCAAGCCGTTCAGCGAAGGCAAAGC
This sequence comes from uncultured Hyphomicrobiales bacterium, assembly GCA_964634885.1. Classification (GTDB taxonomy): domain Bacteria; phylum Bacteroidota; class Ignavibacteria; order Kapaibacteriales; family UBA2268; genus DAINRZ01. The sequence goes on from CAZWLN010000057.1 coordinate 3,944, forward strand.
CTTCTTTCACAACGAAGGTTACGGCGGCTACCTCGACAAAAAGGGAAACGTAATAGTAAAACCCAGATGGGACGACGGCAAGCCTTTCAGCGAGGGCTACGCTTTCGTAGGCGGATTCTTTACACAGAAGCTGATATTGTGGGGATTAATCGATTCGACCGGAAAACTTGTCATCAAGCTGAAATACGAGACTGTACGCAATTTCCATGAAGGCCTTGCCGCTGTTGCCAAGGACCGCTCCTGGGGGTTCATCGACCCACAGGGCAACTATGTCCTGCCTTCCCAATACAGTTCCGCGGGTTCGTTTTACAACGGCCTGGCGTGGGCGTCCATACCCAATTCCAAATACGGCTTCATCGACAAAACCGGCAGTTATATCATAGAAATTCCCAAGCCCAAAGTCGTCTATGACTTAAGGATGAATGTACAGGTCTATTAGAAAAAAAACCGGCAGATCGTGAAATCTGCCGTGGTGTGGAATGACCGTATTCCGAACAATGGAATTTTGGTTGCGGCCATAGTGGACAATGATGCAATTATTTATAGTCTATTCTTTCTGCTTCTTTCATCGTTGTTTTACCAAGTACTTTCGAATGGTACAATTCGGTGCCTTTCTGGTGCGGGCGTGCAGTTTTACCGGCAGGGACAGTAAATGAAATGGTCGAGCCGACACCTGAATGGCTGTCAATCATCATCTCTCCCCGGTTTTTCCGGATCAATTCTTTACAAACCTGTAACACCCAGTTGTTGCCCTGGCTGACGCGGGCATCGGACCCCGTAAGTAACTGGTCATCTTCGAGAAAGCTTGTTACGTCGAACTCACTCATACCGCTGCCGTTGTCTTTCACATTGACGGTATATGTCGATTTCTTCAACTGGCCGCAGTCCACCAGCACGAAGCCGGCTTCGGCTGTGTTCATGATGGCGTTGGAAATGAGGCTGCGAATAATAATACCGGTCAGGAACCTGTCGGCGTAGATCTGTACGTCTTCCGGTACGGTAGCAATAAGTTCTATCTTCTTTACTTCCGCCAGTGTTTTCATTGTGTCGAACACTTCGAACACTGCTTCTCTGAGGTTAAAAGTTTCCGGGTCGTACTGTTGTATTCCTTTCTCAATTCTTGACCAGTTCATCAGGTTCTCAAGTAAATTGACCAGGCTGTAGGAAGATTGGTACAGCCTGTTCGATGAGGATCTGATCTCCTTAAGGGTAAGTGTAACAAAATCCTTCGAGAGCGATTCGGACATATTCAGCAGCCCTTTCAGTGAAAGGTGCAATTCGTGTGTTAACACACCCAGTATTTTGTCTTTGTCGTCCAACTGGGTCTGAAGGCAGTCTTCATTCTGCTTCTTAATGAGAGCATACAGGAAGATATTGCCGATCAACCTGATCAGGTTAATATCTTCCGAAGAAAAAGCAGCTTTTTTGATGTAATTGGCAAACCCTATGGCGCCAAGAATATCTGAATTAAGCTGCAGCGGTATGATGAACCCCGACTTGAAATCCAGGCCCTTGCCGATTATGTCGAAAAGCCTGCTCTCATCGGCAAGGGATTTGTTGTAAACGAGAATGTCGTTCTTTTCGAGGATGTCATACAGAGATTTGAACGCTTCCGGTCCGCTGAGAAAGTCATCTTGGCCTGATTTATTGTCGGCATTGTCGAGCCACCTGTAAACCTTGTCCAAAGCGTTGTTGTTCTTGTTGAAGATGACTACGATGCAGGCGTCGGCATTAGTGAAACGGGCAATAACTTCCAGGTCTTTGATTATCTCTTCATCAAATGATTTGAAGGTATGCCTCAATATGTCGTTTGACAGGCTGATCATGAGTTCAATCTGCTTATTGTCAATCTTAGGCATTTTTCCCCGCAGCCTGTCGTTTTCTTTTTCGAGGCTCCCGATTCTCTGCTCTGCTTCGGCAAGTTTTTGCCTTAGCCTGTCAACGCTGTCGTTCATTTTTTTCTACATTTACCAAAAAATACTTTCCACCCATATCATATATCGAAAATTTTGCGAAAAATAAACAGGAAAACTGAAAATTTTTTCAATAATTGAAAATTTTTTTAATAATGTGTAATTATTAACAGTGTTTCAGAGCAATTAATGCTCTCCCGTTTTCAGCGAAAAGCGCTGTAACCCGATGACATACAAGGCCATAATGCATATCTACCAACATTATGATTTACAGGCACGTAAACTATTCTTTCGGTTTGGCCTTTGGTTTCGCCGCAGCCTTTTTCACAGCCGGTGTTTTGCCTGAACCGGCGGATTTTGCCGGCGTAGCTGTTTCTTTCTTCCCGGGCACACTTTTAGCCTCGTCGAACAGAATGGAATAGGGATTGTATTCTTTTGGGGCACGGCGGTCCTTAATTGCTTCTCCAATCAGGTAGTCGGCGGTTTTCTCAATGAGCCAGTTGAAGTTTTCCTCTTTGATGATCTGGCAGTCTGAATTGGGCGCCGGGTTGTAGAATTCAAGGACATACGGCTCGTTGTCTTTGATGCCGATTTCGATGGCATTGAAATCGAGCCCCAGAGTGTTACATACCTTAATGCAAATCTTTTCAATCTGTTCTGCAAGCTCAACGGGTATTGGTGCGCCATCGGCGGGGAACCTGAGATTGTACGGTTTCCTCGGGTCGTAGTTCATGATCCTCACATCTTTTTTCCCAATGGTATAGCACAGGAACGACCTGTCGTAGTCAATGATCTGCTGCATGATCATCACAATGTTGCCTGTCAGGTCGTAAGCGGAAAAGAACTCCGCAGAGTTGTACACCCTGAATTCGGATTTGCGTACATGCTCTTTGTTCGGCTTAATCAGCGCCGGAAATCCAATGTATTCAAAAACTTCATCCCATTGCAGAGGATAAATCAGGTTGCGCATGGACTCAGAGCTGGCGCCGTAGGGATGCTCCTTGGTTGGCAGCACTACCGTACGGGGTACTTTGATTCCTGTTTTGGACGCAAGAGAGTTGTGGAAGAAACTGTTGTCGAACCCATTCCAGAATGGATTGTTTATTATCTTGGTACCGTTAAGTACCGAATGTTTGAGATAGGACCTGTAAAATGGTATTTCATGGGAAATACGGTCCATTATTACGCTGTATTCGCATATGTCATTGAGTGTTATTGCCCCCATTGTGATGTATTCGGCGCTTACACCTTTGATTTTCCTGGTGTTAATCGTTTCGAGAAGCTTTGCCGGGAACTCTTGTTCCAAACCATATAGAATACCGATTTTTTTCATATATTTATATCCGTATGTTTTGACAAAACTATTTCTTGATAGCAATATATAAAAATTTTTCATTAATATGAAGAATTATTAATATATATTTTTTGAGGTTGAAATAATAGTTGGCATTGGCTGGAATGGTGAGATTTGAGAATATAAGCAAGCGATTCAAGGACAGAACGCTCTACGGGAACCTGGATTTCCACGTCAGGAAGGGAGAAAAAGCTGCCCTGACCGGACCGTCCGGTTCGGGTAAAACTACGGTACTCAATATGATCATGGGACTGGATAAACCCGACTCGGGTACAATTTATGTAGGAGGGGAGATACTAAGCCGCAGCACAGTACGGACAATCAGAAAACAGATCGGCTGGCTGCCACAGGGAAACAGCTTCTTCGGCAGCGTCAAAGTAATCGACGCTGTCCGCAAGCCATTTACTTTTGCAGAAAACAGGGAGTCAGCGCCGGACGACAGAATAATCGAAGAGATGTTCGAGCTGTTCAACCTCGAAAAATCCGTCATGAACGAGCTTTATACGAATATCTCCGGCGGTGAGAAGCAAAGAGTCGGATTGATAATTACATTGCTGCTCGGCCGGCCGCTGCTCTTGCTCGACGAACCGACCTCGGCGCTGGACGCAGCCACAAAAACCGCCGCCATCGAAGCGATGATCACCGGCCCCGGTCTTACAATCATTACTTCGACACACGACGAAGCCCTTCTTAGCAAGTGTGACAAATTAATAAGGATTGCAGATGCAGGAAATTGACATTGACCTTGTCGATCTGCTCATCGGGTCGAGTGTGTTCATCATTCCACTGATGATTCTGTTCTATTACAAAACCCTTCTCGTCAGGGACAGCATTCTTGCCTTCCTGAGGATGGGCCTGCAGCTTTCCTTCGTCGGCATATACCTTAAATTCATTTTTGATATTAATGAATGGTGGCTTAATGCTCTTTGGATATTGCTGATCATGGTAGCGGCAGCCGCAACAATAATAAGCAGGGTGGAACTGAAGATGAAGATTTTCTTCCTGCCTGTTTTATTGTCCTTAGTTGCCGGATTCTTTTTAAACTGCTGCTGGATTGCCTATGTTCTCGGTTCCTCGTTCTATCTCGACGCCCGCTACCTCATACCGGTTGCCGGGATGCTCCTCGGCAACGGCCTTACCAGCGCCATCATCGGCATCAGGTCCTTCCACAAGGCCCTGAGCGAGAATTACGAATCTTACAAATACAATATTATATGTGGAGCGACAAAGAGTGAAGCTCTGTTCCCCCTCATCTCATCGGCCATGAAAGACGCCTTCAGCCCCACAATCGCCAACACGGCCTCCATAGGCCTCATCTGGCTGCCGGGCATGATGGTCGGCCAGTTGCTGGGCGGCAGCGACCCCGGCTACGCAATCAAATACCAGGTGCTTGTCCTGCTGGCAGTCTACGTCGGCAGTGTCGTAACGGTCATCCTGTGCATCAATTTTTCCAGGATCATTGCCTTCGACGACTACGATATGATGAAACCCGACATCGGCGCAGTCAAAAAGAAATTGTTCAGGAAGAATAATAAACCCGGATAATGCGTTAGAAGTTGTAAATATCACATATATAATTGATATATAACAATTTACAGTTTTCCACTCCTTGGATAAGGAGTGGCCCGGGGTGGTTGGATATTCTGTGTTTTGGGTTATCTAATGCACAATCCGGGATAAATCCTGACTTATCCTGTCGATATGAAATCCCGCTCTTTTACCGCCATCGGAAATTCACTTCCGCTATGCCGGCAAATTACCTGAAAATAATCTGAAACTTTTTCGAAAACGCCTGCCTCTTACTAATTAAAATGTATGTTAATTACAAATTTGAGGTATCACATGAAAAACAGGTTATATTTGCTGGTCATCTTGATTATTATGGTAATACTTTCTTTACAAGGCCATGCCGCCCCCCAAACCGGCCGTTTCGAAGTCAAACCCGACACCCTGGGTGGTACTTTCACCCTCGCCGTCTATGTCCCCGAAGATTACGACAGCAGCCTGCTGTGCCCCATGACAATAGCTTTCCACGGTTACCAGATGCAGCCGGAAACAATGAGGGACCTTCTCTATAATACAAACAGGAAAATCGGCTCAATCATCTTCTGCCCCGACATGAACGACATAACTTCATCGGATGTGTTTTTCGCAAGGCTCCTTAAATCCATCTCTTATATAATATCAAATTATAAAATTGAAAAAACAAAAGTTATTACAGCCGGGTTTTCCTCAGGAGTTTACTACGCTTACAACATTGCCCTTACCAATCCCGAAACATTTAAAGGCTCCATCGGCATTGCTCCCCTTGTCATGGCTAAGAATATCCAGGAATCTTCCTGGGCAAACATCAAACAGGTAAGGCTGGCTGCCATCGTCGGAAAAGAAGACGACAATTTCCCAATTGTGGATAAACTGATGGATGAAGTGGAAAGCAGGGGAGGTACTGCAAAATATATCATTAAGGAAGAAACCGGGCACATCAATGACGACTATATTAACAGCAAGGATTTCATCGTTGATTATGTGAATTGCTACCAGTTTCTCTTCGCGTCTCCCAACGAGGTGCTATCCGGCACCGAAAACAGCCTGAAAGTCAGGATCGGGCCTAATCCCGCTTCAGATTACATTTTCGTCGAGACAACTTCCGGCAGCCCGTCAGCCGCTATAACCATCGTCAACCAGTCAGGCATAGCTGTTTACAATTCCATCTTCGAAAACAGGGACTATCTGAGGGAGAAAATTGACCTTAGCTCACTGGCAAACGGAGTATATTTCATTTCTGTAAGAAGCGGCAGCAATTGCTATACGGGCAAATTCATAAAGAGCGAGTAGTACTGAGTGCTGCCGTAAGCGATTGCACGTTTTCAGCCTCCTGCCTGTAAAAAGGGTATGAGGCTTTTTTATGCAAAAAGCAACTAAATGAATATTTAAAGTAAGTAACTTTATCGCAGCAAATTATGTCTAAGGGAAAATGATTTTGTAACTATTATTGGGAGAACTGATGAAAACAAAATTACTTTCACTAATCGTGTCGTTTGTAATGTATTCTTTAACTACAGCTCCGGCATCTGCCGTGCAAACCGGCTGTTACGACGTTGAACTGGACACCACAGGCGGCGCCTTTACTCTTGCTCTCTATATCCCCGAATCCTACGACGGTACCACCGCTTGTCCGATTGCTACAGCGTTTCACGGTGGCGGAATGGCGGCAACCAATATGAGAGATCTGGTCTATCTTGCTGACAGGTCAATCGGTGCGCTTGTCTATTGTTTCGACTTTAATGATATATCATCTCTTGAAGTCTTTCACGCCAGGCTGAGTAAATCGATATTGTATATGAAGTCAAATTTCCTGATTGACAAATCAAAATCTTTTGCCGTTTGTTTCTCTGCCGGTGCATACTATGCTTATAATCTTGCCCTTAGCAATCCCGGGCTTTTTACCGGCATCATCGCCCTTTCCCCGGCATTGAAAACCAGTCATATTCCAACAGCCTTTTGGCCAAATATGAAAAATGTACGATTTGCCACAATCACCGGTACGGCAGATGAATTCTACCCGGGAGTTGACTCTCTTATTCAGGTAATAATTCAAAACGGCGGCCCTGTCAAATACATTGTCAAGCAGGGGATGGGGCATGGAGACAATAATTACATCAATTCCCAGGAATATATAGACGATTTTCAGGTATGCTATGATTTCATTTTCGCAGATCCGTCGGAGATCGTCTCAAACCCGGAAAACAACCTGAGTGTAGAGATTGGGCCGAACCCCGCTTCGGATTACATCCTTATCGGGATGGCAACGGGAAATGCTCCTGTCAAGCTGACGATTGCCAGTCAGGAAGGCAGTCCTGTTTACATGTCGGATTTCGCCGGCCAGGACACAATCAGGGAGAAGATAGACCTCAGCAGCCTGGCCAACGGTGTTTACTTCGTTACCGTAAAAGCAGGCAGCAGGGTTTACACAGGAAAATTCATCAAGTGTGAATAGGCCTGTTTTAATGGACGACATTCAACTTTGTCATCAAACAGCGGGTTCCGTCGAATACTTTCAGGACATAGCAGCCGGCAGGCAGTCCCGATGTATTCACGGAGAACCTGTTTGAAGCCGTAGCCTCCCCGGATAATTGTTTTTCACCGGTAGCATTATATAATTCATATTTCACAGCGCCGTCGGGAATGGTGTTCAGTTCAATTACCGCATAGTCCGACGCCGGGTTCGGGAAAACAGAGCATGTTGGGTTGCCACCGCTGGGCTGTTCATTGTCTTCTACACCCACCAAGATATTGTTCTCCCATAATTTTCTCGATCTAAATACTTTGTCAACCAGGCTGTTTTTAATGAGTGTATCTGCCATGCCCAAATCTTCATAAGATCCGTCCGCGTCATCATTGACAGCAGGCTTGGCAAAAGCGATACCCATCCATACGCTGGTTCTGTCGCCAGGCGCCATGTGGAAAGGTCCTGTAGAAAAAAGTATCCTCAAGTCTTGAGGTCCATTGTCACCATCTTTATATTTCGAGCTGATAGCATTGTATCTTTCTGTGTCTGTATTAAAGTCCATCTCAACAGGCCAGTTCCTGAAAGTAGTCAAGCCTATCTGCTCTTTTCTCAGGTATTTTATCTTATCATTTCTTAGAAAACCATCTTCGTTTTGTTTGAAAATAATTGAATCGGTACATACTTCAACTCCGTTTACAAGCTCCGACTGTGTACACTGCCAGCAATATACGCCCCAGACACCGTCGACTTCAGTCTGAATCAATTTCTCGCATTTCTTTACAGCAGGGCTGTTAAGTAAAAAGAAGCCGGCATAACCAAAACCCTTGTTCGTTTCTCCAGCATCTCCATTGGTCCAAGTGTATGCAAGGTTCAGACTATCTTCCCAACGGTAGTAATCGCATCTGTCATTTGCAGCGCCATATCCAAAATTATTCCTGGTTGTAATATCTGTGTTGAACAGTGGAGCAAACCAGCAATCAAATAATGTATCGTCAGACATATTTATTACATCGGTCCTGATAAACAGAATATCTTTGTATTCCTCCGAACCCCAGGAATATATTGTTTGTTCGTATTGCAGTCCCAGAGGATAGCCCGCACTATTCTTCATCGAAAGGTCAGCAAAATAATAGTTTGTGTCAGTCTCTTTGAAAGTAGTGAATATCTTCATCAGAAATAATAGCAGGTCCTTTTGGATAAACATTCTTATTCCTATTTGTCGGATCGATTATATAATTGCCAAAGTAACCATTGTTGTTAAGGGTTTCTGTGGGGCTTGTATCCCAAATTGGCCAGTCGGGTCCATCTTGGGAGTTATATGCCTTGCCTGTTGACTTGTTGAAATCGGTAGAGAAATAAATCCTATAGTCATTTATTTTACTACTGTCCAGATTGTTGCCGTCCTCTATCCTTCCCGGGACGTGGCTGTTCATGCCGTTATTGGGATTGTAAGTAATTGTACATAAAGTCTTCAATGAACCATCTGGATTTAATCGTTTTTTGGCGCCAAACCAGATTCCCGAGGCAAAGATATACTGGTTGTCTGCCCCCCTCGGCCAGTAAAGCCCTCCGACAGTTTCTTGAGTATTATAGCCGAATATTCCAGAATTTGTAGTATAGAATTCCACGTTCGACGCTGTGTTTTTCTGCAAGTCAAAGACTCCGGCCGGCGTTCTTTGAATCCCGTCCGTACCCGATTTGTTGCTTACTGCGGGAAGGGACAGAGCTTCAAAGGAGCATGTGAATATTGCCAAAAGAAGCAACAGGGTAATAATTGTTCTTTTCATTAGGTTTTCCATTATTATTCAATATTATATTAAAATTGTTCTATTTCTAATATTAAAGAAGACTCCTGCTTCAAGTCGGAAAATTCCCGACAGCAAATTAAACACTCTTCTTTTAATGGAACAAATATACGCTTTCAAGGCAGATAATTCAAGAAGAAACTATCTTATTACATTTAGCCTTATGGCGTATAGATTATTGCCGGAGCTGACTTTCAGGACATAGCAGCCGGCAGGCAGTCCCGATGTATTCACGGAGAACCTGTTTGAAGCCGTAGCCTCCCCGGATAATTGTTTTTCACCGGTAGCATTATATAATTCATATTTCACAGCGCCGTCGGGAATGGTGTTCAGTTCAATTACCGCGTAGTCCGATGCCGGGTTCGGGTAAGCCAGGCAGCGTGCAACACTGTTCACATTCCTTTCATCATTTACACCGACAATCATCTTGTTTTCAAGCAGTTTCCTCGATCTTAATATCTTATCAATTAAGCTGTTCGGGGCAATTGTCTTTCCCAGGCCAATGTCTCCGGCGCTTCCGTCAGCTTCTTCTTCAACAGCAGGAAGTGCGAAGGCAATGCAAACCCACGCTTCCGCCGTGTCACCGGGTAGCATGTTGAACGGGCCTGTGGAAAACAGGACTCGTTTATCTTCAGCACCTGTGTCCCCGTCCTTATTTTTTGTCGAAATCAAACCATATCTGTCAAGGTCTTCTTTTTTGTCATAATCAACATACCAATTCACAAAAGATTCCATTCCAATCTGTTTTCTGAATTCATCAATCCGGACATCCTTTCTGAGGTAACCATTTGTGTCCACGGCAGGAGTTGCCAGGAAAGAAAAACCGATATAGCCGAAGCCTTTCCCTCCTTCATTTACGTTGGTGTCTGTCCAGCCAACTACCAGGTTTAGAGAGTCTGCCTCATCGAAAAAGCGGGCACGGTCGTTTGATGCTCCATTACGTGAGTTCCCCATGATTGCTATATCCATGTCGTAAACGGGAGCAATCCAGCAATCGAGAAGAGTATCGGGGGAGAGGTTCTTAAAACTGTACCTGATAATAATGAAATCCCTGTACTGCTCCGTTCCCCATGAATAGATGGTCTGCTCTGCCTGGAGGCCGAGGGGATAGCCCTGCAGTTGCCTGAATTCGGCGCCGCCGTCATAGTGTTCGAGGTCGCTGTCCTTAAAAGTTACAAATATATCCTCGTCAGACACGAACGCAGGCCCTTCGGGATAGTAATTCCCATTCCTGTGTGCAGGGTCGCCGACATAGCAACCGCCACCAACGTCAGACTGTTCCCTGTTCCAGAGAGGCCAGGCAGGCCCGTCGGTACTTTCGAGAGGCTGTCCGTCAGGAGTAAAATCGGTTGAGAAATATACCCTGTAATCCTTAGCTTTTCCCGAATCTATCAGGTCACCATCCTCAATCCTGCCGGGCACAAACCAGCTCTTGCCGTTGTTGGGATTGTAGGAAAGGGTGGTATAAATCCTTAATGTCGAATCGAAAAGCTTTTGGGCGCCGAACCAGACACCTCCTGCAAAGATATACTGGTTCCCCGAGCCTCTGGGCCAGTAAAGCCCTCCGACAGACTCGAATATTTTGAATCCGAAAATCCCGTAATTTGTATTGTAGAATTCCACATTGGATACCGTGTTTTTTTGGCAGTCAAAGACACCGCGTGTGTCCCTTTGCACATTGTCTCCTGCTTTTTTACCATCGCTGCCAGTGGCAGGAACAGCTCCCGACAACAGGAAGACTGCAACGGCGAGCAAAATCATCAAAATTCCGGTTGACCTGTACATTTTTCCTCCTCTTACTTCAACAAAGTAACAAGAAATTATTAAATAATATAATTCAATATATCCGGTTCACTGTCAATTAAAAAAGCTCTTCATCATCCATCCGTTCACTAAGACACGGCAAAAAGCAAAAAAGTTACAACTATCTGAATATATTTTACATAAGTCTCATAAATAATACTTTGTTTATAGCAACAATTTCCATATTTTTTTACTTATTGAATTAACCATAATGTCTTTGAAATATTTGAGGTTTTATTATGAATAATTTCTACAGACACATCTCTTTATTTCTGTCACTGATTTTTACACTACCCCTCATTACCGGATGCGACTCCGAGCCCAATGCTCCTACTCCTCCGAGCTCCGGTGGCGGAACAGTTCAGCAGATGAAACCTCTCAGTTCCATTCCCAAAGGCGAGAGAATTATCTTTGTTAAAAAGGAAATCAGAAGGATTTGGATTGTCGATGACTCCATCGACGTCGGCACCGGCAACATCTGGTCAATGGCGCCTGACGGAAGCGGCCAACAGCAGCACACTGACCTGTCTAAAAACTTCTTTGTAACCAATAACCCAAAACTGTCGTACAACGGCAAGTACCTGACGTTCACATCCAATTACAAGAGCTGGTTAAGCAGCTGCTATACGGATGTATTCAAATGGGACCAGACAACCAACAAGATCATTCGCGTGTCCGGGGATGAATGGCCGCCGGAAACTCCTGCCACAAACTATGTTACCCTGAAAGTGCTGTCTTTGGAGAAAGACGTGAGGATCTCCGCCAAAGGCTGCCAGAGCTTCACTTTCACGGGTGAAGAGGTAATTATGGACCAGGTTAACTATTACAGGACATACATCAAAGTACCGGCAAGCAGCTACATCTGGATTAAAGCAGAGAAGAGTGAAACTGTCGGCGGCGTTGTCTTCGGCTACATGTCCGGTACCGGTACCAACGAGGTTGTCGTGGCAGACAGCTATATACCAAAAGTTACGATGGGCCATTCGAACAACGACGGTAAGGTCGTAGCCATTACCAGCGGCAAACTGACGATGTGGAAAGAAGACGGCAGCCTCATCTGGGAGCATAATGTCGGCGGCCATTCCTGGGGCATCAGCGATGCGCCCGTATGGTCTCACGACGGAACAAAGATTGCCCTTGGCCTGGGCCTTATGTCCTATTCAAACGCCATTGCAATACTCTCTCCGCCGGAATCAGAAAACGCGCCGACACCGATTGTCGGCGACCAGTCAGGTGTCTGGGTCTATATGGAGCCTTCCTGGTCTCCCGACGATACCGAATTGATATTCAGCGCTGCTTCCACAAGTGCAGACGGCAATGTCCCGAATATTTACAGGATTTCGGCTGCGGGCGGCAATCCGGTCCAACTGACCAACTATTCAGGTTACTACTGTGCCGTCAATCCATGCTATTCACCTGACGGGACGAAGATTGCTTTTACAGTGATGAAGTGCCGCTCGATTATATTCCAGAGCTTACTGGACTTTACACTGAGCAGCAATATCGAAAGCGCCAACATCTGGACCATGAACGCCGACGGTTCGGGTTTGCAGCAGTTGACAACCGACGGAATGTCGTACCATCCTAATTGGGGTGTTGTAAACTAAATATTTTTTATTAAATTGTATTCATAGAGAATTTAATTGTAATTAATAATATTTTTTATTCGAGGTATTATATGAAATTACTAAAATGGACTAATTACTTCATCCTACTGTTTACCGCGTTTTCATTGCAGCTAATGGCTGGCGAGGACGTACTCAGGCCTCACGGCAGGCCCGACGGCGGCAGGTCAAACCTGCCGGTTTACATCGGCATCGAAGGCGGGCTTAATATCAACATGTATTCGGGCGACATCACCTTCAACGGCGACAATACTATTTTAAACCAGCAGCGATTGCCCACAACCTATGACCTCATGAAAGACGGCACCGGCCTTTCTCCCCACATCGGCATCTTCGCAGATTTTTCCGTTGCACGCAATATGGGTGTTGTTGTAAGAGTAGCCTGGGACAGGAAGTATTTCGAGAATTCCGGAACCGGCATCGACTATAATAACGTTGACCCCTATCCTGAAGTACCTGTTGGAATTGACTGGAATGTTACAGCCAATTACTTTACCATCTCCGGCCTCTTCAGGTATAATTTCAATGATAATTTCTTCCTGACGGCAGGCCCGATAATTCATCTGCTGACAGACGACCTTGAATATAAGTCTGAAACCAATCCTAAAAATGCATCTGATATTACAATCTGGCAGCGTAATTTCGACGAATCATTTTCCAGTGTTACCCAGGAAAAAACAAGGTTTGGACTGGAAGTTGGGGTAGGCTATAAATTCCCTATAGCAAGAAAGATATTTCTTGTACCTCAGGCAAGGTTCCAATTAATGCTTTCCCAGACATATAAAGATGACTTCATATTTGGGGACCTTAACTCAAATACCCTCTATGATACAGGTGAACCGGTGTTTACCTGGTTTGAAAACAGGACTCAACATTCCATTCAATTAGCATTGGCTCTGATGTTCGAGCTTTAATGCCGGCTAGTCATAGTAAAAAATATAAAAGGAGATAAAATGAGAAAAATATTAAGTTTATATATTTTAGCGATGATGCTGGCTACAGCCCTGCCGGCGCAAAAACTCGAGATCAAATCGGTTGATTTCAACACTGACGGTGACGACTTCAGCACCTGCTTTACAAACAACGGCAGGTTCCTCTTCTTTACCGGCGACGACGGCGGCGGCCAACGGGTCCTGATGACGGAACGCACCTCAGGCGGATGGGCCGACCCCTGGGAAGTCGGAGGCGATGTTAACGACGCAGACCAGATCGGTGCTGTCGCTGTTACTCCCGACGGCCAGTTCATGATCTTTGCCGCCTACGACCACAAATACGCTTCCCTTGGCAGGACCGACCTGTACAGCGCACGAAAAAAATACGGCGTATGGACGGAAGTTGAAAACCTCGGTACCAATGTCAACTCCGAATACTGGGACTCACAGCCGACACTTACCAGCGACGGCAACACCCTGTTCTTCGTCAGTGACAGGCCCGGCGGCCTCGGCGGCACCGATGTATTTATGAGCAGCCGTACAAAAGGCGGATGGAGCAAGGCTGTTCCCCTGCCACAACCGGTCAACACGCCAAACGACGAGATGTCACCTGTAATGGGCGGCGACAACAAATCGATGACCTTTGCGAGCAACAGGGAAGGCGGCTTCGGCGGTTTCGACATCTATTTTACAAAGTACAACGGCAACAGTTTCTCTAAGCCCTCGAACGCCGGACAGCCAATCAACAGTTCAGCCGACGAATATTTCTACGCTTCGCAGCAGAACACCAACATTGCGTACTTCTCGTCCGACAGGGCCGGCGGCCAGGGCGGCATCGACATTTACATGGCTGTGCCCAACCCATTCATGTCAGAAGGTGTTGTCATCGTCTCCGGCAATGTCTTAGACGAACAGAATAAGAATCCGCTCGGCGCCAAGATCATCATTACAGACCTGAAAACGGGCAAGAAAGTGGCCGATTTCCGTTCCGACGACCAGACCGGCGCTTACAGTGTCATCCTTCAGCCCGGCAGCGTCTATTCCATCACGGCTACCAAAGAAGGCTACGTCTTTTACAGCGACAAATTCGAAGTGCCGCCAACGGAAAAGGGCAGGGAAATACAGATGGACGTCTATCTGTCGCCCAACAGTACAAGGTTGCTGCTCTTCTTCGATTTCGACAAGACCGACCTCCAGAACGAGTCGATACCCGAACTTGAGCGCGTCATCGAATACCTCAAAGACAACCCCGGCCAGAAAATTGCCCTCGAAGGCCATACGGACGATGTCGGTTCCGACGATTACAATGACAACCTGTCCCTCAACAGGGCCAATGCCGTCAAGAATTACATAGTCCAGGGCGGCATCGACGGTTCCAGGATTACAACAAAGGGATACGGCAAACGGAAACCCCTCATTAAAGATACGACAGAAGAAGCAAGGTCAAGGAACAGGCGCGTAGAGATGAAGATACTCTAAGCGCCGGACACCTCCTCTGCAATTACAACCCCGGTTTGATTTGTTTAAGCCGGGGTTATTTTTTTGCCTTCGGTTGAAATATTTGGGGAGAAGAGTTCAATTTACTATTATCTTTGCCACGAGCAGCTGTGTTTGTAATAAGATATTATCTACATATGTTGAACTCCTGCGGAGTTCTGAGAACAGATATTCTTCTCCGTCTATCTGTAAAAACATCATGCGAATGGCTCAATGATTATTGAGTGTCTCAGTGCATAGAATTCTATATCTTTTCAAGGAAGAGAAGGACATAGATTTCTTAAAACTTCAACCCAATAAAAAAATCCTGGCTATTCAATTCAATATTTACTTCCTGCTAAGTCCCCAAAGAATTAATGTGAGCCATATAATACAGTCAAAATCAGGGTTATTTTGAAAACATATTACTAATCGACAACACATCTTACAGAAAAGCCAAAAGTCTTCACTGCCCGGCTCCTTTCAACAATAATGTTTTTCGAATTCAGAATCCGGCACCAGGAAATCGTTGATTGATAGCCCTCGTCTGTTGAAGTCCAGAAGAATGCTGAATTATTGAGACTGTAGAAAACACCTGAGATATTGACATAACCTCCGGGAAGCGCAGAAAAGCCTCTTTCGTTAGTAGCCCCGAGGTTCGGAGTTTTCCACAAACCGGTTCCGGCTTCTACTGTACCTGTAGTCTTCAACTGGCCGGCGCATGTTTCATTGCCTCCAAGACAGTCGGTCAGTTCAGTCCATTCTGCATCGGTTGCTATGTGCCAGCCATCCGGAGCCAGGCCGCGGCTGTCGTTTAATGCAAACCAGTTATATAATAATCCATAAATTTTACCTGTTGAAGCATCATTGTAATAATAACAGCAGGCTCCTTCATTATTGTTACAAGCGTTCGTCCATTCTTCCGGAGTATTGGCAAAGAGCACCGAATCGCCGTTCCTGTAGCACCTTTCATTAAGATTGCAGCCCATCCATAATTGGTCACATATCTTCACTACAGGGTACTCATACTGCATATACTCCGGGGCAGCCGTAACACGGGCTAAACACCTGTTGCCCGGTGTCCTGGGAACATGCCAGTTGTACATCAACCCGTCGGTACTGTCTGCAATCGTAATCCAACTTGCTCCTTCGTCGGTACTGTACTCGATTTTAACGGGTTCATCGGGAAGGACTCCCTCCCAGACTATTGCTGTGTCTGTACCCGCCAGGAATACCTCGCCACCATCGGGCTTAATCAGCTTCAGTGTCTGTACCGACGGCCTCTTGCCGGGGAAACCACCGTTCGCATAGTATTGCACTGAGCACAAATCGCTCTCAACAGTAAACTTGCAGTATGTGTAACCGCTGTCTGCCGGAGTGTAACAAACAGTAAGATTTCTGCTCTCTCCATTTTTCAGCAGGAAACCTGTGGGTGGCTCAATCCTGTATGCAGGATTGGAAGGAGTAATACTTGCTATATTGAAATCTGCATTCCTTGCAGTTACTGTTACTGTAGTACAGGTGTCTTTGACCGCTTTAATAAATTTTGCCGTGGGGGGCTTGAAAACCAACCCGGCGATTGATTCATCCGGTGGCAGATAGGAAACTTCGGCTTTTGTTCCGTTTGAAGTCAATTGTACGACAACATCGGTTCTCTTCGCATTGCAGGTAACGCCACTTTCCCATTCGATTGAACAGGGATCGCCTCCCTGCGATTCTGCCTGAAGAATACATGCCAGCTCTTTCGCTTCTTTAACATTTGTGATGCCGTCATAGACCATTCCGCCTGTTTCTTGTGCTATTACTTTTAGCGAGTACTTGATTCCAAAGGGGTTTGTGAGGGGATTGGAATAAAGTATAGCAAAGAATTGAATATTATTATCGGAGCAAATATTAATGCAACGTTGAATGTCGTAATTATTCATGGACGTCCACAAAGCGTCGGTATAAAGAATAGCTATACGTTTATACTTTCCGGATTTTGCAATATTAAACAGACCGGTATTATCATTTAGCAATTGTTCTGTAAAATCATTATTACCACCGGCTGTTACAGTTTTGATCTTAGATAATACTGCATTCCTGTCCGTAGTGAAATCCTGAAGAATTACTGCATGGTCATTGCATATTTGCAAAGCAAATTCAGAGGGCGGCATTGCTACCAATTGGCACAGATCTGCTGCTGTTGTTTTACCGAGGTCAACGGGTACCTTGCTTCCATCGTCCGCCATTGAACCGGAAACATCGATGCTCATCGCTGCCGAAATATTCAGCAATGGCTTCAGTTCAGGGCAGCTTACACCCAGAACTTTTCTCTGTGCCCCGTTTTCAGCTATTAGAAAATCGGACGAATTAATGTTAACAATCTGACGGCCATCGACGTCGAAAGCAAAGAACTTAGCTTTCATTACCGGGAAGTTCGAGGTGTCAACGTCGAAGACAACAAGTGACTGTGACATCAGGTTGTTGGATAATATTACCAACAACAATATTAAGGCCTTTTTCATAAACACCCTCAATTCTTTTAGTTACTTCTTTATTATTATCGCCGACTGACGGACGGTCGGTGTTTGAAGTATTACGGTGTAAACCCCGGACGGCAGATTGCTTACGTCTGCGTTGACCGTTCTTTTCCCAAATTCCGAAACAGTACCCGAATAGAGTGTTTTAACTTCGTTTCCGAGAATGTCCCCCATTATCAATCTCGTTTCGCCTGATTCTATCAGTTCCACTTCCACGCCGATGGACCCGCTCGCCGGATTGGGTACAATCGACAGTATCTGTGCATTGCCTGAAGTGTTGACGAGGCGGTTGCCTCCTTCGGGGCAGATGCCAAGCAGTTTGAATACTCCCGATTGCTTTTCTACGTCCATATCCACAACATTGCCGGATGCATCATAGAAATCGAAGGATTCTATATCGACCGAGGTCTCCGACACACTTCCAAGACCGGCTACGACAGGTATCTCCGCCAGGATGTTAGATTCGCCGATTGGACTTTCCAGATAATAAAACGTGGAGTCGTTTTTTGATAAATAAATTCCATTCTGGTCCTCAGGAGCAAGGATTGATTTTTCAAATCTGATTCTAGCTTTAACTTTTGCGGCAAGATCTTGAATACTATCACTATAGCAATCGTTGAATACCAGTTTCAGCGATCTACGGTCTCCGGCATATGCCGAATCGTCAGGAATATGGACAAGGCTTTTAATCCCTGTACCGTAAAGCTCGCCGCTAATTGAACCTCCCAAACTGTCAAAAACGAAAGAGATCAGCCCTGAGGCCAAACCAACTTTTTGAGGTTTAAACCTTAGCCCAATTTCCTTTTTTTCACCCGGCATCATTGTAAAAATATCATTCCTTAGCAGTTCAAATGGGTCTGAGTACCAGGCATGTACCTTAACATTAAAAATTGTTACCGGGAAAAGACTCCTGTTTTCAACTAGGTAAACCAATGTATCTTTATAAGAAAAAACCCTAACTTTCCCAAAGTCAACCTTCTTAGCGGACAAACTCGGCATTGGTATCAGACCGGCACCAGAAATCCTTTCATTAATCACTCCGGACTGGGTATATATTTTAATTGTTGACATTTGGTAGTCTTTTCTGTCCGGAGTAAACCTGAATTCGACATCTTTTGAGTCTCCAGGCTCGATAATGAAAGGTTCTTTGGGTGCCAGGACACTAAAACATTTCTGTGCATAGTTTTCAATCACAATACTATCAATTCTTATTTTACATTTACCTGTATTAATAATAAAAGAAGTAACTAGCGAATCTTTATGGTAGTTAAGATAGCACTCTCCTAAATATAAATTATCTGATTTGGCTTCAGGTTCGATGATTTCAAAAAGAGAATCAGATAAATCTTCTTGTATAAACTCATCATTGAAAGCCCATGCTCTTATTGTGTAGTCAGAAGAACCACTGGCTACAGATTGGCCGTCCGGGCTCCATGATACAGACCAAATGGGTCTGATAGGGCCGTAACATCTCTGAATTATATTGCCGTTAGCAGCATCCCATATTAACACTACATCATCATCAGAACCGGAAGCAATTTTATTGCCGTCCGGACTCCATTTGACACTGTAAATACCATATCTGTGACCATAAAAACTATTAACCAGAGCGCCATTTGTTGCATCCCAGATTTTTACAGCTTTGTCGGAATTGCCTGTAGCAATATACCTGCCGTCCGGACTCCAACAGAACGTTGAAACATTAGAAATATGGCCTGTAATAGTGAGTATTTCTTTTCCATTATTCGGATTCCATATTTGTATTGTGGCATTTTCGGTTGAAGTCGCCAATTTGTCGCCTTGAGGGCTCCAGAATGTTTCATGGCACGAACCAGTAGTAAATCTGTTAATCAGACGGCCATTAATGGCATTCCATATTAAAACGGAACTGTCGGAAGCCGATGAGATTGCAATCTTTAAACCGTCCGGGCTCCAGTCAATTGAAGAAGGTTTTTTAATGTGCCCGTCAAGGGTACGAACCATACTGCCGGTAATGCCGTCCCAGATAATGACTTTACCATCTATGTCAGTAATAGAGGCTAATTTCCTACCATCAGGGCTCCACCGTGCAATTGTAACCAAATCGCTGTGTCCTGGCAAGGACTTAATGAAGCTTCCATCATCGCTGTCCCAGACAATCGGTGCCTGGATTTTTGAACTGCCGGATACAATCAATTTACCATTTGGATGCCAATCAATATCGTTGATATCACCATTATAATCTTTCATATTTTTTTACAACCGAACCATCTGCAGCATCCCAAATCTTGACTGTTTTATCATACGATGTGGAAACGATTCTTCTACCGTCCGAGCTCCAATCTATGCTATATACATTGGATAAATGGCCGTTAAATGATTTTATTTCCTTACCGCTGCTAACGTCCCATGTTAAAATAACATTGTCAATTATGGTAGCAATGCTCTTGCTGTCAGGACTCCAGGAAATGAAAGTATGTCCGGGCACACTGTCAACCATGGTATAGGTGGAGGCATCCCATATTTTTACATAGGCATTGAAATCTTCATCTGTGCTGCCAATAGCTATCTTTTTACCGTCGGGGCTCCAGGAAACGCAGTCAAGACTTCCATGATGCTTATATACAGTCTTGATTAATGAAGCACTGTTAAAATCCCATATATTACAGGTTCTATCATCAGAAACCGTAGCAATCCTTTTTCCGTCAGGGCTCCAACAGATACGGATAACACTGCCACTATTGCCATGAATATAGCCGCCATCAATCCCATTTTCCACTTCCCAGATTTTTATATCAGTGCTATTAAACAGGCCTGCAGCAATCCATTTCCCGTCAGGGCTCCAGTTAAAACAATTGGTATAGCCATGTGGCATTTCAAATATCAGTTTTTCATCAGCAACATTCCAGATTTTTATTGACCTGTCGCCACTCGAAGCAATCTTAGTTCCATCCGGACTCCAGTGAACTTCCGTAGCCTCCTCATAATGTCTGTAATACCGATGTAATGTTTTATAGGAAACGGCATCAACAACTGTGATGAGTCCTGCTCCGGATATGGCAATCATTGTATTGTCCGGGCTCCATTCTACAGATTTTCCATTTATTGATAAAGTTGTCCACTTAGGATTGCAGTCGTTAATGAAAACAGGATTGATTTGCTTGACTTTTACCAAGCATGTAGGACTGGCAGGTTTTGGAATATTCTTCCAAATGTACTTCAGCCCGACAGCTTTTTCAGCTATCAAAACCCATGATTTCCCACCATCTGTGCTGTATTCCAACCTGACAGTATCATTTTCGCCTATACCCTGCCATGTAATAATGCTGTCACTTCCGACAACGAATGATTCTCCGCCGTTCGGATGGGTCAGTTTCAAAGTGTCGGCAACCGTTTTCTTACCTTTATGAATGCTGCTTACAAGGTATTGCGCCGGACAGGCGTCATTGTCAAAAAATAATTCAATGGATTCATATTCATAGTCCACCGGCGTATAACTTACAGTTACATCTTTTCTTTCCCCGGCTTTAAGAGATAGGTTATCCGGGCTTATTTTTATACACGGTTTTGTGCTTCTTATTTTGCTAATTACGAAGTCAGAGTTATTAGCAGTAATTGTAATTGTTGTATCATAGACTTTACCCGGCATTTTATTCTTAAAAATCAGTAATCCCGGATTGAATGACAGTTGGGCAACAGCTTTTTCAGGTTTTGAGTATTGTATTGTTTGCGATATGTCATATGGTAATAGCCTGAAATTTACATTTGTAACCGTGTCGCCACACATGGTTTCACTATTCCATTCAATTGTACAAGGTTCAGAAGCCTGGGCCATCGATAGAATTTTTAAATAGACTTCCCTTGCCTGTTCAGTTGTCGTAACGTTCTCAAACCATGTACCTCCGGTTTGCAGTGCAATATCTTTTAAATCCTGGGGACAATTATATCCCATTGTTACGGGGAAAACAATGACGTTATTCTGCCTGGCCATATAAATAATCTCATTGGTATTGGTAGGTAAAGATGGATATCCGTCAGTAATCATTACTATTACCCTTTTAAATCTCCCATTCTTAGCTACCGGTATTCCACCCGCCGGAGGATCTAATAATGCTTTATTAAATAATGTATTGTATCCTGAATAGACATTATCAAGCTTTCCTATCAGTAACAAACTGTCATTTGTGAATCCTTGTATCAAAGCATTTTCATCATGAAATACAGTCAGTGCAGACTCTGATGTCACCCAGTTGAAACCGGCAATCCAAGCTCGAACAGCGTCCTTTGCAATAACAGTTTTAGTGTCTGTCATCGAGCCTGAGATATCCAGCACCAAGACCGAAGACAATGCAGCAGGTGGTTTTGGTGCGGGACATGACATGTTTAATATATTTCTTGTTAAACCATTTTCTTTTATTTCAAAGTCTGGAATTCTTAAGTTCATAATCTGACGGCCATCGACGTCGAAAGCAAAGAACTTAGCTTTCATTACCGGGAAGTTCGAGGTGTCAACGTCGAAGACAACAAGTGACTGTGACATCAGGTTGTTGGATAATATTACCAACAACAATATTAAGGCCTTTTTCATAAACACCCTCAATTCTTTTAGTTACTTCTTTATTATTATCGCCGACTGACGGACGGTCGGTGTTTGAAGTATTACGGTGTAAACCCCGGACGGCAGATTGCTTACGTCTGCGTTGACCGTTCTTTTCCCAAATTCCGAAACAGTACCCGAATAGAGTGTTTTAACTTCGTTTCCGAGAATGTCCCCCATTATCAATCTCGTTTCGCCTGATTCTATCAGTTCCACTTCCACGCCGATGGACCCGCTCGCCGGATTGGGTACAATCGACAGTATCTGTGCATTGCCTGAAGTGTTGACGAGGCGGTTGCCTCCTTCGGGGCAGATGCCAAGCAGTTTGAATACTCCCGATTGCTTTTCTACGTCCATATCCACAACATTGCCGGATGCATCATAGAAATCGAAGGATTCTATATCGACCGAGGTCTCCGACACACTTCCAAGACCGGCTACAACAGGTATCTCCGCCAGGATGTTAGAACTGGTTATTTTACTTTCCAGATCAATATATGTCGAATCATTCCTGATGTTAAATGATACATTTATGTTATCAGGGGCAATAATCGAACTTTCAAACCTGATCCTGGCCTTAACTTTTTCTGCAACATTCTGCAATCCTTCAGGTGTAACATTGTCAAGAATCAGTTTCAGGACACGTTTTTCACCGACATAGGCCGAATCGTCAGCAACATAAACCAGGCCGCCGACACCGGTGCCGAACAGCTGAGCGACGGCAGGCGAACCCGCGCCGTTATAATAGAAAGCAAGCTGGCCCGATGTCCTGCCGATATACCTTGGCTTGAACCTCAGGTTCATCTCTCTTTTTTCACCTTGTTGAAGTGTAAACCCACCGTCGTTCAATATCTCGAATTGTACTTTGTCGGGTCCCAACTGGCCGACGGAACTGATTGCCAGGGGAGTGGAAGAAATGTTTTCCAACAGGTAAACAAGAGTGTCTTTTTTGCTGAGCACTTCGACTTTACCGAAATCGACGAGGTCCGTCAATACGCTCAGTACGGATTGCACACCTTCACCCTGGATTTTCTGTGTCAGGGTGTCAACCTGTGTTACAATTTTTATATCTGCATATTTCATACCCACAGATTTTGGTTCAAAGTTGAATTCTGCAGCCCTTGTTTCACCCGGGCTGAGAACAAATGGTGTGATTCTTGAGACAAGATAGAATTTATCTTTGTCGGTGCCTTCGAAATAGATTGTGTCGATCCGTACCTGGTAAGTTCCGGGATTGGTAATAAAAGCAGTAATCACGGAGTCTTTATAGTCTCCCACCAGGCATTGTTTCATATCGATGTCAATCGAGGAGGCGACAGGTACGACAATTGACCAGACAGCGTCCGACTGGTCGGACTGGAGTTGGGAGTAAGCCGGGATTATGCCGGCAGCCAGTAAAACCATAAGAATCAGGATGTTTTTCATAGTATAATCCTTTTAATAATAAATTAAATATTTAATTTTTTTATTTTCATAATAAATTAGTCCCTGACGCAGCGGACAGACAGTCCGTTTGCTTTCCAGTTAGTATAAAAGAATGTATGTGCATAGTCAAAATACAGAATAAAATACTGGGCATAATCAATAGATGAAGAATTTGCTGTCCACCAAAGTCCCTGTGCACCAAGGCTGTTGAAGGTGCCGTCGTAATTGCAGCTTCCACCGGGCTGCCCGGAAAAGCCGTACTGATCCTCAGCTCCTAAATTGGGAGACAGCCAATAGCCGTCTTTGCCTTCAATTGTCCCGGTGCTTTTCAGCTTACCCCCTGCAACTGCCTGTCCCCCGACACAAGACACAAGAGTGCTCCATTCTGAAGCAGTTGGGATATGCCAGCCTTGTGGAGCAAGGCCCCTTGGGTCGGTAACAGCAAACCAGTTGTATAATTTGCCATATATATCCCCATTTGCAGGGTCGTTATCATAGTAGCACCAGGCACCCTCCTTGTTGTTCGCAGCGTCAACCCAGTCTCCCTGAGTTTCACAATAGCGTATTATATCTCCATTGCGGTAGGTGTCCACATCAAGATTGCACGGAGACCATTCCTGCTGGCATATTGACAGAGGGCTGCCATCGCAACCGTAATATTTCAGACCTGCTGTTACCCTTGCCAGGCACTGATTGCTTGGAGTCTTAGGCACATGCCACTTGTAACTCAGGTTGGCGGCCTTGTTTTCAATTTCAATCCAGTTGACTCCATTGTCGGTGCTGTATTCAATCTTTACCGGTTCTTCGGGTAAAACACCTTCCCATGTAATGACAGTATCAGAACCCGCAACAAACACTTCTCCTCCATTGGGATGTATTAGTTTCAGTGTTTGTACCGAAGGTTTTTTCCCTGGGAATCCGCCGCTGCAATAGAAGTAATTCAGGCATTTGTCATTCTCAAAAGAGAACTTAGAAAACACGTAGCCGCTGTCAACAGGAGTAAAGCTTACGTTCAGGACCTTACTCTCACCGCTGTTAAGAGTGAAAGCAGAAGGGCTGATCTGAAATTGTGGATTACTGCTGATAATATTAGTCACTTCGAAATCGTCATTATTTGCAGTAACTGTGATTGTACTGTCCCGCTGTATGCCGGGGACAGCATTAATAAACTTAATTGACGACGGCTTAACGGAAAGGCTGATGGTTTTATCGGCAGGGGACAGATAGGCCAGCTCATTTTTCATGTCGGCAGGTGTAAGCGTAAATTCTGCGGCAACCGAATCTGCTCTGCAGGGATATTCACTCTGCCACTCGATGGTGCAAGGCTTACTATCCTGAGCAATCTGCAGGATTTTTAAATATACTTCTTTCGCCTGGTCTTCTGACGTTATTTTAGTGAACAACAGGCCGCCGGTTTTTGATGTAATTTCTATAAGGCTGGGCGGGTTGACATTTCCTAATGTAACACAATAAACAGTAATATCATTTTCATTTGCCAAATCGACAATATTTGTTGTATTCGGTTCAAAGTTAGGATAGCCGTCTGTAAGCATTACAATAACCCTTTTGTTTTTTCCGTTTTTTGCTACCAGAATGCCACCAGCTTTAGGTTTAGTAAAAGCAGCATTATAATCGGTCCCCCCTCCGGCAGTAATAAATATTATCTGGTTATCGAGGCGGTTTCTGTCAGTCGTGAAATCCTGAATGAAAAGATTCCTCGTATTGAAAGACGTTATCGCACATTCGGATTTCCCGAGGGGAATGGCTTCAACCCATGCAATGGCAGCTCTCTTTGCCATTAAGATGTTTTTACCAAACATCGAACCCGAGGCGTCGATTACCAGAACCGCCGATAAAGCCTTTGGCGGTTGAGGATCAGGGCAGCTGACACTGAGCACTTTTCTTTCCATGCCGTCTTCTTTCACAATGATGTCCGAAGGGCTGAGGTTCAAAATCCTGTTACCCAGGGAATCGGTTGCATAGAATTTGGCTTTCAAAGTTGGGAAAGATGAAGTTTCAATGTCATAGACAAAGAATGTCTGAGACATCAGTTCGTTGCCCATCAGGGCCAGCATTATTATTAGTAGCAGTTTCTTCATGGCTGTTTCCATCCTAACCATTTGATTGTATAAAATTACATAATTATTTTCATTATTAATTACTTAATATATTGAAACAAACCTGCAGGCTAATCCCTGACGCAGCGGACAGAATAGCCACTATTCAATTGTAAAGAAATAAATTCATACAAAGAAGCATTGTTATAATATAATACCATCCCATGTTCATAGCCTGAACTGTACGACGAGTTTTTCCACCAATTAGCCTTTTTACCAATATTCCAGAATCCTAAATTATAATTCCCTCCGGGCAGGGCATTGAAACCGCACTCGTTCGTAGCTCCTGTATTTGGGCTGGACCACAGTCCGTCGCCTCCTTCAATCGTACCGGTACTCTTGAGCTTACCGCCTGCATCACCACCAAGACAGTAATAAAGTTCCATCCACTCTTCATTGGTGGGTATATGCCATCCCTCCGGCGCCAGGCCCCTTCTGTCCGATACAGCAAACACGTTATACAGTTTTCCATAAATCTCACCATTAGCAGGATCATGGTTATAATAGCACCATGCGCCCTCTCTCTTGTTGTAGGCATCTATCCATTCCTCATCGGAAGCGGCGTGGCGTATAGGATCGCCATTGCGGTACACATCGGCATTAAGGTTGCAGCCCATCCACACCCTGTCACATAAATATACGTCCGGGCAGTCTTCCTGCGTTTGCACTTTTGCTTTTACTCGCGCCAGGCAGCTGTTGCTTGGTGTATTCGGCACATGCCAATTGTAGCTTAAACCAG
>CAZWLN010000058.1:0-28662 GCA_964634885.1 uncultured Hyphomicrobiales bacterium
GCGCAGCGAGACCGGCGCAGCCAATGCTGAATTACGAATTACGAATTACGAATTAAGAATTACAAATGTGAAGAGAAGCACGTCGTGCGTCTTAATAAAACAATTTGATTAAACTGCTTCATTACTATAATAATGTTACCCATGCTGAATTGCGAAGAGCCAATACTACGGGCACAAAAGCTTTTTCCATATCTCGAACAGCTTCCAGGTCGTATCGACATCCCGCAGGCAGTACTCGGTAATCTCGGCAATCCGCCCCTCGTGGAAGAATTCACTCACTTTGGAGCCGTCGATGCCCTCGGCTTTGGGGGACTGCAGGCCGAAAGCCCTGGCGTAGAAGTCGAAATTGTAACGTTTAGTGGCGCCGTAGGACGAAGGGCTGTAAAACGTCAACTCGTCTATCAGGTCCGTGTGGAGCTTATAATTGTACTTGGTGCCGGACATAAGGTCCCTCGACGGCCTGATGCCGAGGATGGCAGAACGGAGCATCAGGAATGGAGCGTCGAAATTGCGTCCGTTAAAAGACAAAAGGTGCACATTCCTGTATTTGTAATTGCCCTCCTTGTCCCTTTTCTCGAAGATGCCCCAGAACTTCGACAGCATCTCCTTCTCGGAACACAGAGTGCAGACGTCTCCCGTACTCAGTTCGATGTCCTTCGATTCGCCTTCCGGTATTGACGAATCGAATGAGAATGCCTTCCTTGTCAGGATGCTGTACTCACCGTTTTCGACCTCTTTGACCATCTGCAGGCCGATGCAAACAACATGGGCGGTCAGAGGGGACAGAGCCATTTCTTTTTTGGCCTGTTCCGCCTGCTCTTCAGTCTCTGTTCTGCGAAGCAGGTATTCCTGCTGCGATTCGGACAACGTATCCCAGCTTACGGGTATCGTTTCGATGTCAAATGCCAGATAAAGTGTGTTGTGCATATTTTTCCTAAAAATCTTTCATTGAATATTTCGTTTATTCAAAAATATAATTTTAACATATATAATTAACTTAAATATATTGTTAAATTTGTTTTTAAAATAGGGAAATTTTTTTGAAATTGATTTTGAAACAGGAAGAATGAAGATAACCCGGAATAGAATTGTTGTTTTGACAGCCCTGCTATTAACTTCTTTTCTAATGGCTGCCTGCAGTTCCAGCGAGACAATTATCGTAAAAACTGCCGACGATTATTTTAACGCAGGCGTGAAAGCCCTTGAAAATGAAAATTGGTTGGACGCTACGAAATACTTTGAAGTAATCAAGTTCCAGTACCCGGCAAGCCAGTATGCCGACGACGCCCAGTATTACCTGGCTGAGGTAAACTTCAGGCGCTCGGAGTATCTCCTCGCGGCCTACAATTACTCTACCCTGAGAAGGGTCTATCCCAACAGCGACTTCAGGAAAGAATCCCTGTTCAAGACAGCGCTCTGCTATTTCAAAATGTCCCCTTCCTACGACAGGGACCAGGAGTACACCCGCAAAGCAATACAGACTTTTTCCGAATTCCAGTTGGTCTATCCTGACGATTCCCTCTACAATGCGGCGTCGAAGAACATTGCCGAACTCAGGAATAAACTGGCCCGGAAGAACTATTCCATTGCCGCTTTGTACCGCACACTCGACAACATCGAGTCGGCGCTTGTCTATTACAATATTGTAATAGAGGAGTTCCCCGACAGCGAATACTTCGAACCTGCCTATTTCGGAAAGATCGAAGCCCTGTCGATCATGAGAAAATATGAGTACCTGAGGGGCGTCGTTCAGTTGTACAAGCAGTTGTTCCCGACAAGCCAGAGACTAAGCCAGGTCAAAGAAATTGAAAATAGTTTGCCATACTAATAAATAAAAAGTATGAAAAAAATTGTTATCGCCTTTCTAATTGCAGTAACCATCAGCGGCGCACAAGCGCAGGAGGATTTCCATTACCGGAGTGCAGGGCCTTTCCTTGCTTTCAAAACCGGTGTCAACGGCGGCTACATCCCCACCGGAAGGAAAAACTCCGTAGCTTTCAACGGTATGCCCGACCTGGGCTTTACCCTTTTCTATCCGCTCGGGGAGGAATCCGACCTCGGCCTGCTCGTTGACCTTGCCTACACTACCTATGCGTACGGCATTAAAGGCGTAGATGTCAATTATGATGAAGCCCTGAAGTATAATTATATTACACTGGGGCCCAGTATTCACTTCAACGGCTTCACTGCAGGACTGAACTTCGGTATTCCCGTAGGCAACAATTTCGGCGATAAGCTCGATGTGGACAAGATGAATTTCATGGTCGAAGTCAGGCTTGGCTATTACTATCCTGTGTTGAACGACGAAGACGGCACACTCAACGTGTTTGCACAGGCCGGCTATATGTTGACCGGCATTTACAAAAACTTTACCAAGGATGACCCGCTGCTTAAGATTGTTCCGCCTACCTATCCCGAACGGTTTACGGATAAATACAATCCAAGGGCAGTGTCATTGATGATCGGGCTGAACTACCTGCTCAATTTTTAAGCTGTTTCCGCAATACCGGGGTAATACTAAGATAAAAGCGCTATCATGGTATATTCGGTGAAAATTATTTCAATTGGAAATAATTAGGTAATTTTGTTGTTTGTGATTAAATGTTTTGTTGAATTATATGTATTTTTTGAATTGCTGTAAAGCGCGGGCAAATGAGCCGGAGCTTTTGGCAAGGGTTGAAAAATGAAACGGAACTATGGACATAATAAATTTCTTTATTGATTTCATCCTTCACCTCGATGTTCATCTCAGCGAAATCATCAGGGATTACGGAACATGGACCTATGGTATATTGTTTGTTATTATCTTCTGTGAGACCGGTTTGGTCGTTACCCCGTTCCTTCCGGGCGACTCGCTCATCTTTGCAACCGGAGCCTTCTGCGCCAAAGGCGACCTCGATCCCTTCCTCGTCTTCGGGTTGCTGGCAGTGGCAGCTGTGCTGGGCGACGCCGTTAACTATTCCATTGGGAAGAAGATCGGCGGCAAAGCTTTTTCCGGCACCATTCGCTTCCTGAAACAGGAGCACCTGCAAAAAACGCATTCTTTTTACGAAAAGCACGGCGGTAAAACGATAATCATCGCCCGTTTCATCCCCATCATCAGGACTTTCGCACCCTTCGTTGCAGGTGTCGGCACGATGACATACGGCCGTTTCTTCAGCTACAACGTATTCGGCGGCCTGGGCTGGGTTGCGCTATTCCTCTGTACCGGTTACTGGTTTGCAGACCTGCCTTTCATCAAAAACAACTTCAGCCTTGTAATCATCGCAATCATTGTCATCTCAGTCCTGCCTGCGGTCATCGAGTTCTTCAGGAACAGGAAGCCGAAAGCAGAAGCAGGAGTGAAATAACCCTATCGGGGCTGTTTTCGTTGCAATTAAATAACAGGAATTACAGGAGATTCATAAATTAATATATTCTTTTATTCTGTACCTTTCCGTGTCAGAAGTAAAATGTGTGGAGAATGATTTGATTAATTCATTTCCATTGCCACGGCTCACTGCTTATTCTTTCAGAAGGTAAAAGCAAAAGGAAGACAGAACCGCGCAATCTTGAAAGGCAGAAGCTTGCGGAAGTGGGAAAGCCGGTAGGTATAGCCCATCAAATAATATTTCTTTCATACTTCAAAATTTTAAAAAATAATTCCACAGACAATCCCGTCAATTGGTTTTTAACATTTTTTTTTAATTATTTATTGCTGCTTTGCGGCAGAATAAGCACCTTTTTCAATTGTTGTAAGTATTCATTTATAGGATAGGGTTTGTTATGTCAAAAGCTTTTGTGAAAAGAATGGTTCTTGCCCTTCTGCCTGCCATTGTCTTCTTCGCTGTCCCGACGGATCTCATTACTCAAACTTCAACAGCAGCACCTTTCCTGCTTTTTTCACCCTCCGCCGTTTCTCAGGGCATGGGGCAGACAGGTGTGGCGCTGAACAACAACGATGCTTTTTCATCATGGAATAACCCGGCGAACACCGGCCTGAACGCCATGAATACCAATGTTCTCATCGGGATATACCCATCAGGGAAGAAACTGTATCCTTCGATAGCGGAAGATATTGCTTTCAGCAACTATGCACTGAACCTCGGTTACAACTTTGGTAAAGACGGGGAAGGGCTGCCCCTGAGCGTAGGTGTGTCATATATGTACCAATATATGAACCTCGGACAGTTCAAAAAGTCCAATGGAGACGGTACATCATCGGGGCTCTATGAAAGCGATGAATCGGCCAACTGCATCACAATCGGTGCTGCCCTCGACTATTGGGTAAAGATCGGTTTGGGCATAACTTACAAGAGTGTTAATTCATATACGGGAATAGTATCGTCCAACATTGTTTCAGACAAAGGCGACAGAGGTTCAGCCGACGCCGTCGATATCGGACTATTGGCAATTGCCCCATTATTGAAAGAAGAAAAGATTGCCGGTGATTTTTCGATGAATCTTAACGCTTCGCTTGGACTGTCCCTGTCCAATTTCGGCAGTAAAATGGAATATGATGTTTTAAAGTATAAAGACTTCCTGCCAAGGTCCTCGTCCTTCGGCTATGGCATCTCGGCGGAACTGCTTTGCGACATTATGGATAAAAAATACAGCCTGTTTAAAATTGACTGGACAGCAGAAACACAGGATGTTTTAATCAGGGCAGAAGAATTCGGCAGACACTATGAAAACGCTTTCAGCGACCTTAACTTCGTAGAGAATGTCATTCTGCTCAATAATCCCAATAAAGAGTATGTAAAATACGGCGCAAGGCTGTCCCTGTTCGAAACCTTCCATTTGATGACAGGCAATACTTCTTCGCCGGAATCGCACTTCAATGAAACCGGTGGTTTCGGCTTTGAACTGGGCGGCCTGTTGAAACTGTGTGCATCGCTAACCGGCAGCGACGCCCTGGAGTACATTTCCGGCCATTGTTTCGTCGGATATTACAATGCTCATTCGGACATCCAGACCAGTGGGTCCGGCATGTTCGATTCCAATTGCCATAATGTTATTATCTCTCTGCGCGATATTACACTCTGAGAGTGATTCACAAGAAAAATTTATAATAAAAATAATCTTGCCGATAATAATTATAAGGCAAGGGAAATATGGAATGATCATCCGACGGCTTACTGAGTCGCCGGATGATCTTTTTTTGGTGCGCCCGTAACAATTGCCGGCTTCGATAATCTTTCTTTTGATTAAGACCGGGAATTTTCTATTTTTATATGTTACTGAACCGGCAAAACCGGAAACGATTGTCCGTTCTTTGCATTGCCCGCAGCGCCGTCCCATTACTGCTTTCACAGGCCGTTCAGGCGCTCATTACCGATTCACCATACAAAGGCAGTCATCATTTGTTACATAGAGGGTATAAGACAATGGAAATTCAAGACAAGTTATCAATCAACGACACAACCGCCAATCCGGCGCCCCTGGGCCTTTTGGGATTCGGCATGACAACCATTCTGCTTAACATTCACAACGCCGGCATCATCCCGCTCGACAGCATGATACTGGCAATGGGTATATTCTACGGAGGACTGGCCCAGGTCATCGCGGGTATATTGGAATGGAAAAAGAACAACACATTCGGAGCTACGGCGTTTACTTCTTACGGCATGTTCTGGCTTACGCTTGTAGCGCTGCTGCTATTGCCCCGGTTAGGCCTTGCAGAACCTTCATCCACGCTGGCGATGGGCTTCTACCTGCTCATGTGGGGCATTTTTACTTTTGTCATGTTCATCGGTACACTGAAGATCAACAGGGCGCTGCAGGTGGTTTTCCTGTCCCTGGCTGTGCTGTTCTTCCTGCTTGCCATACGCGATTTTGCCGCCAGCGAAGTTGTCGGTAGAATTGCCGGCTGGGAAGGTATCCTCTGCGGCCTGAGCGCTGTCTATGCCGCTCTTGCCCAGGTACTGAACGAAGTTTACGGCAGGACAGTACTTCCCATCTGCCCCGTAAAGAAATAGTAAAAAAATTGCATTGTGGTAAAGCCGAATCCGGAAATGGCTGACGAACGGTATAATCTCAGGCAATCCTCTGAGGCAGGCCCGGTACAATGGGCCTGCCCACAGGCCGCCGTCAGGCAGAAAACGGACGACGCGCCGGCACATCAGGAAGAAATCATCGAAAATAGTTTTTCCATAGTGAGCTACAAGTAATATTTTTACTTGTTTAAGCTGTAACAAATTACTATAATTGCATTTTACAAATTATTTCAAATTAAATATAAAAATTATGAGTGAAATAAATGATATAACACAAAATCCACAGTTTGCAGAGCTGGAAAAACTTAAGAGAAAACAAGTATTTAACATCCTGGTCATCGACGATGATAAAATAATATTAGAACTATTCAGAAGGTATCTCGAATCGTGGGGTTTTAACGTCCTTACAGCCCAGGATCCGTATCAGGGTGTTTCGCTTGCCGTCTCATCCAACCCCGTTCTCATATTGCTGGACGTTTACCTTCCGGAAATGAGCGGGGACAAAATTCTGAAACTGCTGAAAAGCATAGACATTACCTCCAGGATACCGGTCATCATCGTTTCAGGCAACCTGAGCCTCGACCTTTTAAACTCTACATACAAGGAAGGTGCAACGGGATTCCTGTCAAAACCGTTCACGAAAGAGGACCTTTACAATAATGTTATCTCTGCAATCAATCCCCAGGCAGCAAAGAATAGTGCAAATACTTAATCATAAATGATTGGCTATGGAACAGGAAAAAAATCTATCTAACATTGAAATTGAGTTGTTGCTCAAATCAATGAGTCTTGACAAGCAAAGCTTTCAGAACAAAGTCATCCTGCTCATCGACGACGACAAATGGATCCACCGGGTGGTGTCGCACTACCTTTCGAATTGGGGATTCCATCCTATCTCTGCATTCGATCCGGTAGAAGGCGTCGCCATGGCAATCAAGGAAAGGCCGAGGCTTATCCTCCTCGACATTGTAATGCCCGACATTAAAGGGGATGTCCTGTTGAAATTGTTGAAAAAGATTGACCTTACTTCCAATATCCCGATCATCATACTCTCCGGCAACCTGAACATAGAATTGCTGGGCGCTACGTATAAAGACGGAGCAATGGGCTTCATCAGCAAACCCATAAAGGAAGTGATCCTGCTTAAGAAAATTAAAGAAGTGCTAATGCCTGCCGATTTAATAGATTTTAGGATGTGATAGATAATTGCCCTGAAGGCAATTATTTGGGAATGGTATGAAGTTGATTTTTCAAGGCATTGTGAATAAGTAGGATTTAAGAATAATAACGGCATGGAATGGAGCAAAACATAAATAGCGGCCACAATGGTCCGGGGCTTAACCAAAGTTTTTCAGACTCTGACACCTGGAACCGGAATCCGGTTTTCAATGTCATTGTCATCGACGACGACAAGATGATCAGGTCTGTCTTTACCAAATACCTCGAGTCCTGGGGCTTCAATGTACTGGCAACAGGTAACTCGTTTGAAGGCGTATCGCTTGCTGTGTCAAAGAACCCGGCCTTCATTATACTCGATATATGTATCCCTGAATTCGACGGCGAAAAAGTGCTGAATATCCTGAAAAGCATTGAGACTACTGCAAAGATACCGGTAATTATTGTATCAGGCAACATGAACATGGAACTACTCAATTCGGCCTATAACAAAGGCGCTGACGGTTTCTTGTCCAAACCGTTTACAAAAGATGACCTGGCTGAGAGTATTAATTACGCTCTTGGCAGCGACCGGTTTATGACTAATGAAGAAACGGCGAAGTGAAACGATGAAAAACGAAAACCTGTCAAATAAAGAATTGAACAAAGCTATCAGGCAACTTGACCTGAAAAAGATCAACGAACGAAATAGTTATACGATTCTCCTCATCGACGACGACCAATGGATGCACAGGCTGATCAACAATTATACGCGCCAGTGGGGATTCCAGTTGATGTCTGCTTTCAATCCCATCGACGGTATTGCTGCGGCAATCAAAGAAAAACCTGCAATTATTCTTCTCGATATTATAATGCAGGATATGACCGGCGACATGGTACTCAAACTGTTCAAGGGCATTGAAATTACCAGGAATATCCCAATTATCATCATCTCCGGCAACCTGAACAGCGAACTCCTTGGAAACACCTACAGGGACGGTGCAATGGATTTCATATCCAAACCCGTCAATGAACATGTACTGTTCGAAAAGCTGAAAGCGGCCATGATACCCGTTTTGAAGATGGAAGAGAAAAAAGTAAGGGTAAAATAAGTTCTTGAAACCAGCAATATATATTGATAACATACAGATCGCTTTCCCGGAAAAATTAATTTAAAACTCAGTGTATATACTTATTAAATTACGTATTTACACCGATTGTAACTATCGCGTCTGTTTTGTAGTTTTACAAAAAAAATGGGGGGATATTATTACTATGATTAATGAAAACATTAATAATTGCGAAACTATTGATTTTAACTCGATTAACGGCTACGAGAGTCTGGCAAACAACAGGGTTTTCAATGTGCTCGTCATCGATGATGACAAAATGATACAGTCAGTGTTCAGGAAATTCCTCGAGTCCTGGAAATTCAATGTATATACTACTGTCGATCCGTTTGAGGGTATTGCACTGGCAATAAAAAAGAACCCGTCCTTCATCATCCTTGACATATACCTGCCGGAACTCAATGGTGAAAAGATACTTAAACTCCTGAAAAAAATCGATATTACAGCTAACATTCCTGTAATCATCGTCTCAGGCAACCTGAGCAGGGAACTGCTGAACTCTACCTATTCCGAAGGCGCTGCCGGCTTTCTGTCGAAGCCTTTTACCCGTGAAGACCTTGCCAATAATATCCAGAGAGTAATCAATCCCGGTATTCTAAGTAATACAATAATAACAAGTAATCAATAAAAACATGGATTCGAACCAAAACCTTTCGAACACCGAAATAGCAAGAGCAGTCGAGGAATTGGACCTCCTCACGATTAATAACCAGATTAAGCACCCTGTTCTGCTCATCGACGACGACAAATGGATTCACAGGGTCATTTGCCATTATTTAAGAGAATGGGGCTTCAACCCCCTTTCGGCTTACGACCCCATCGAAGGCCTGGCAATGGCTATTAAACACAGGCCTGCTCTGATTCTGCTCGACATAATAATGCCCGAAGTTAAAGGCGATACCATCCTGAAAATGCTAAAGAAAATTGAACTCACTACAGAAATACCGATAATCATTATTTCCGGCAACCTGAATACCGACATACTCGGGACAACCTTCAAGGAAGGCGCCGCCGCTTATATCTCAAAACCGATTCAGCAACCGGTACTGCTCGAAAAAGTAAAAACAGCCATCACTCCACTGTTCATGATGGAACAAGCCCAGTACGACAATGTCAGGGTATGACAGCCGATACCTTCCCAATGGCCGAAGAAGCCAATCTCTTTTCGTAAAATCAAACATCGTCTGATTTCGTCTAAATGTTTTTTTATTACTGCTTTATTTGAAAAGGTATAGTAATTTTGTATTGTTTTTATTTTTATAAACATAAATAATATATGGAGCAGAAAAGATGGGACAAACATTAGCTCAGAAGATCCTGGCCCGCGCCAGCGGCAGGGATTCTGTCAGTGTGGGAGAAATACTTGAACCCAGGGTCGATTTGGCAATGTCGCACGAAAACGGTGCGCTGGTCATCAACCAGTTTATGGAGATATTCGAGGGTACCGGTAAAGCGCCGGCCGTTTGGGACCCCGCGAAAATATCACTGATATTTGACCACAGGGTACCTGCCGAAAGTAAGAAAACAGCTACCAACCAGCTTAAGATACGTAACTTCGTCAAAGAATACGGCATCAATAAATTCCATGATATACGCGGCGATGAAATGGGCATCTGCCACCAGATATTGCCGGAATACGGCTATGCCCGGCCCGGCTTTGTCGTTGTCGGGACCGACAGCCACACCACAACACACGGCGCCCTCGGCGCGCTTTCTTTCGGCATAGGCGCTACTGAGATGGCTTCCGTATGGGCGCTGGGCAGGATATTGAACGTGGAAGTACCCGCTACCGTCAAGGTTGTCGTTAACGGTGAACTCCCTCCCCATGTACTTCCCAAGGATATTATCCTGTATCTCATCGGGTTGATTAGCGCTGAAGGCGCAAACTTCAAAGTAATTGAGTTCCACGGCGACACAATTCGTAACATGAGCACAAGCGGCAGGCTTACAATCTGCAACATGAGCGTGGAAGCCGGCGCTACCTCCGGCGTTGTACCCTGCGACGCTGAAACTGTCAATTACCTGAAGAACTATGCCGGAGTGAAGGACAAGATAATGGAACTTACGCCGGACCCCGACGCTGAATACGAGAGAGTCATTGAGATCGACGCAACGCGGCTTGTACCCCAGATTGCCTGTCCTCACACCGTTGACAACGTTAAACCGGTGTCTGAGGTAGCAGGGACAAAAATTGAACAGATAGTCGTCGGTTCCTGTACTAACGGCAGGCTTGACGACCTCGCGATCGCTGCTAATATCCTGAAAGGCAAAAAGGTTGCCCGCGGCACCCGTATGCTCATTTTCCCCGCTTCACACAGGATATACAAAGAAGCTATTGCTGAAGGATACATCTCTCAGTTGATGGAAGCCGGCGCCGTTGTAATGAATCCCGGCTGCGGCCCCTGTCTCGGCGTTCATCAGGGCGCACTCGGCGACGGTGAAAAAGCGCTGTCAACGACAAACAGGAATTTCAAAGGCAGAATGGGCAATCCCAACTCGGAAGTGTTCCTTTGCTCACCGGCAGTAGCTGCCGCCAGCGCAATTACAGGTGTAATCACTGACCCAACAAAAGGAGGATATTAATATGTCAAAAGTAATATATACTTTAGAAGATGATATTTCAACTGATATCATCTATCCCGGCAGGTTTATGGCAACAGTATTGCCGACAGAAACACCACAGTACGCTTTCGCCGACCTGTCCGACCTCAACAGGCTGCTCGTCAGCGGCGGTGCTCCCGAAGGCAGCGTCATCGTTGCCGCAAAGAACTTCGGCTGCGGTTCTTCACGCGAACAGGCTGCTTCGTGCCTGAAAGGGCACGGCCTGAGAATAGTCGCTAAGAACTTCGCCCGTATTTTCCTGCAGAATGCCATTAACCTGGGGCTGCAACTGATCATCTGCCCGGACATCGAAGCAGAAACCGGCGATGAGATCGAAATTGAAAACAACAAAGTCGTTAACAAGACCAGAGGCAAATCCTTTGACATTGTACCACTTCCTGCCGCCCGCCAGTCAATTATCGACGCCGGCGGACTGATACCCTATACAAGGAAGAAATTGATGGAAGGCTGAGCTTCCAGGCCCTGACGGAGGACGCAATGAAACGACCCCACGGCACAATTTGCTGCGGGGTTGTTTTTTTTTAATCAGGAAAATAATGACCGGTCCAATCAGTGACCGCAGCCGTGACTCCTGCAACTGTTGTCCATTGTCATACGGAACCTCATGAACTTATCCGGGTTTTCGACAAGCTCTCCCATAGAAAATTCATATTCGGCGCGGTAAACGTTAATGCCGGCGCTTTCGAGTTTCATCACAGCACCGGGGCCGATGCCGCCTACAATGACCGTATCTGCCCTGCTGTCCAGTACGGTTGCGACAGGGTTACACTGGCCGTGGGCATGATCTGCATTTGCATTGTTGACAATTTCCTGGGTCTGAAGTTCAGTGTCATGAATAAAGAAATAGGGAGCGCTTCCGAAATGGCCGTAACAGACAGATTCCAACCCGTCATTCTCTCCTAATGGAACACATATCCTCATATTATTCTCCTAATCAGTAATATTCACAAAACAGCATATTGCTGCAGTAATTTTAAAATTCTTATTATCGGCATTATTTTCATCTTTGAACATATTATTTCATTTCCGGCAACAACGTTTTACCCCCTGTTTCATCCTGTGAATGTTTTCACTTCCGCATTCAGGGCATAATGCAGGCCCTGGATTAGTGTACTCTGTCTGCCATACGTTGGCGCATCCGTTACAAAGGAAATACCTTGGCTCAGGCCCGGCAATTTCGATTGACCCGCCTGCTATTGTAAGGGACTTCGCATTGACCAGGAAATCCGCTATTTTCCTGTGTGCCGAGCCAATGATATTGCCGAAAGTCTGTCTCGACACATTCATCTGTTCAGCAGCTTCGTCCTGGTACATGCCTTCATAGTCGGCAAGGCGTACA
Source organism: uncultured Hyphomicrobiales bacterium (assembly GCA_964634885.1). Taxonomy (GTDB): domain Bacteria; phylum Bacteroidota; class Ignavibacteria; order Kapaibacteriales; family UBA2268; genus DAINRZ01. The sequence continues at coordinate 12,222 of CAZWLN010000058.1, forward strand.
GCTTCGAATTCGTCGAGTGTCAGCTCGAGCTGCTCGAGGTCCCTCATCATTACTCCTGCCGGTTTAAAGTGGACTGCCTGAGGGTTGGCAGACACTCTCCTGCATTTTGACGGTCTCGCCATATTTTTATCTCAATATCTTCAAATTCTATTTTTCAAATATAATACATATACTGGCATATGCCAATTAATTATTATTAATTCAAATTAGTATCAATAAAAAACCCGGTCGGTGAATCCCGGCCGGGCTTTTGAGTGTTGTCAATCAATTAGGGCTGAATCCTATTCTTCAGTCTTGATAGGTGTCCTGATGATTACGTTAACTGTACGGTTGTAGAATCTTCCCTCAGGCAGTGAGTTGTCGTAGAGGGGTTCGCCTTCGCCTACGCCTCTTACACTGAGTTTGCCGTATTTACCGGTAGTCTTTTTGTCGATGCCAGTCTGAACTGTACCGGCTCTTTGCTGGGACAATTCAAGGTTACGTTCGTCGAGGCCGACGACGTCGGTATGGCCGGTAACAGCGATAACCGAAGTGGAATCGATACGTGAATAGACATAGTCGTTCATGATCCTGTCGTTCTTCGGGCCTGCATCGGCGCTATTGAACGGGAACAGAATAAGGCTGTAATTCTCAAGAGTACTGTCGCTCGATTTTTCCAATCTCTTACTTGCAGAGCTGATCTGCATTACAGGAATTGTAATGGGTTCGGAGTTGCACTCGGCGCCTGACAAAGTGGTAATGAACAATTGGCAGGTGAAAGGTACCTGGTCTTTAGGATACTTGTCGTCGGTATTCAGCCAGTCCCAGATTCTTTCTTTGTCTGTCAATCCGATGTCGTCGAGCACTTTCCAGGTCTGGTCGCCGTGTTTGATCTCTATTCGGCGTTTTGCAACGAGCTGTTGTTCGATGCCGTTGTCGATGACGAAAGTCATTTCTTCAGGCTGTGGGAATGTCTTGGCGTCTTTTGTGAACACCGGTTTTTCGATTTCCCACTGTGAGCATATAAGTTCGACACGCCTGTTCTCCTGGATGCCGAGTGAGTCTTTTTCATTGGAAGGCCTGTTTGGCTTTTTGTTAATAGTCAATTTCAGCCTGTCTTCAGAAATACCCCAGATGTCCCTTAAATAGTTGTACACAAGAGTAGCACGAGCTTTGGACAGTTCGGTGCTTTTCTCTTTCGGTGAAACGCCGTCGATGCAGCCGATGATTTCAAGTTTTTCGTTGGGGAATTTTGTCAGTCTGTAGCCGTAGATATTCATAATATGATAATACTTGTCGAGAGTACCGCCGGCGATTGTCGTATCTGTAAAGCCCCTGGTCTGGTCGGCCGATTTGAACACCTGGTATCTTGGAGGAAGCGTTGAGGAGCCTTCGTCGAAGAAGATGTAATTCAGCAATGGATAGAGGTCGTATGTCTGGACTTCTTCCATTACCAGTCCCTTGAATTTTGCCAGTTCCGGTTTCTTAGCTTTGTTCCTGGAAACATAGTCAGCTTCGGCAATCTTGGCGGTGAGCTTCGGTTTCTGGCCGAGAGTTACGGTAACGGTGTATTCCAGAGGAACTTTAGTAACTTCTTCGTCAGTAGTCTTTTCCGGTTTCATGATACGCTGTATCTCTTCTTTGGAACCGTACTTCGGATTGCTGGCAGTGATCATCATGTCAACGAAAGGCATGGAGTCTTTTTCAGGCCCGAAGTCGCTGTTAACAACGATGATGGAGTACTCTTTCTTGTCGAGCGATACATTGCCTTTTTCCGTTCTTCCGGTGATCCTGTTAACGATCTGGATGTCGGCAGGCAGGTTTTCGCGGCTGCACTCGTCAACGACCTGTACCCTCAGGTTTGTTGTCCTGTAGAACGAAGGAACGAAGGCCATGAAGATGTCATAGTTACCCTGATAATCGGGAAGGTCGGTTCTCTTTGAAGAAAAGTAGATTACGTCGCCGGAAGCAGGCAGAGTGATGAACGATTCATCATTCTTCGTATTGATCGGCTCGCCAAGGTTCTTTGGTTTTGACCATGTGTTAGTAGCTTCATCGAGGGTGGTAACATAGAAGTCCTGGCCGCCGTATGAATCGGAATAGCCGTCGGAAGAGAAGAACAAAGTAACGCCGTCAGTTCCGATGAAAGGAGACCAGTCAACACCGTCTGTGTTGATCTCTTCCAGGTTAACTGCAGGTTTCCACTCGTCGTTGTCCCAATCCCAATCGCAATACCAGATGTCCCTATTCTCTGCACCGTTCGGGCCTGGCCTGTTTGAAGCAAAGTACAATCTTCCTTTGTTGTACTTAATTGAAGGCTGAGAGTCCCAGTAGAGTGAATTCACGTTGGGGCCGAGGTTGATTGGCCTTCCCCATTTCACGCCGTCGATTTCAGTGTAATAGATGTCACACTGGCCTAAACCGTCGGGACGCTCGCAGGCAGTAAAATAGAGAGACTGTTTGTCGGCAGCAATCGAGGCGGCTCCTTCACTCTCATCGGTGTTTACACCTCTGTTACCGGCATCTGTGGTTGTGTCGAGATTGAATGGCCTATTGAAGACAGTGTCGAGACTGTTCTCTTTGGTAGCATACCAGAAGTCGTGGGAGTACGTCCCATCGGAACTTATCTTGCTTTCGGGGCGGTCCGAAACAAAGAACAGTGTCCTGCCGTCGGCACTAATCGTAGGAGCGTAATCGAGGCCTTTGTAGTTGACAACCGGGCCAAGGTTGATGATACGGATTTTCTTTGTATTTGTAATGCTTTCATCGTCACTTGACTTTGCCATTGCTACATCACTTGGCGAATCGGCTGTTACAATTTCAGCAGCATAAAGACGCTTGTCTTTCGACTTACAATCATTACATTCGCTGCCTGAAGCTGACTGTTCCTGACTTTGCATAAACTGGGGCAAGCTTATCGATGCAAAGATGACACCAAGAACAGCTAGTACTTGGATTGAGGTAATAAAACGACGCATTTTGTAACCCATAAATTTTCAAAAAATATTCATTTATTTGTATTTTTTCTCCTTTACAAAAAACGCTACTTCTATGAGCTTTTGCTATTGATATACACATAAACCCATATTTTTGATATAAAAAATCAATAAATAACACTGCATTTACTTATTTCATTATCAACAAAGCAAATATGCAATATTAATTATAACAAAACAACTTTTTAAAAAATCAATTGAATAATTTAAACTAATTCCCTTAAATAGAAAAATAATTTATTTTCATTTTTTGATTTTTATTCGTCGGGAATCAACCTTAATCGCTCGTTGGAGAGTAGGGTATGCCTGTATTCAAGCCTCAATGACCATGAAAAAATACTGAAGTCCGTGACCGGACTGGCGTATGAAGGAGGATTGGAATATTGTGATATTGATGTCAATGGAATATAGAACCTGAATGATGGGCTCAGGGCAGATTTCTTGCTTAAGTAAATGTCGAATCCGAATGCCGGGACAAGGCCGAGTTGTATGGTGTTGAGCTTCGGATACTCGCTGTCAGAAATAGTCACTTTGGTATCATTGGTAATGTTGCCTGATTTGTCCGTGAGGTAAACAATTCCGATCTCACCTGTGGACATCAGTACTGTCCTCTGCAATAGTTCCTGGGTATGTGTGATAGACGATCCTATGGGCATGGACGCTGCAAATCCCAATTTGAAGTAGAACCCCTTGAATGGGTAATACTTCAGATATGGCTGGAAAGACAGGTAGGAGATGGAAAAGTCGGCAGTATGGCGAGTGGTGACAGGTATCATTTCTTCTTTGTTTTCTATTACCGTTGACTTGGCCGTTACAGGTTCAATCTCGATGTAACTGCTGCTGAGGCTGTTGTTTTTGTATATGAGGTCGGCGCCGTAACGGAAACCCGGAAACCATTCCTTTTCATACAACAAGCCGAAATAGTAGTTGAAACCTGTTCCGTCGATGAAATCACACGGGCACGCCGTATAGAAGGTGCCGGATTGGAAGCTGCCTCCGACACCGGCGAAGACACCCATGTCCTCCAAAAGTGGGAAACCGCCGGGGGTTAAGGGGTCACTATGTTCGTCAGCCGTAAGTGGGGAAATCATTATAGCCAGGGCCATTATTATTTTTACTACTTTACACAATAAACGCATCGCCATTCCCGTAATTGTTGAATAATGATTATTAACTTGTAAATATTAATTTTATTTTAAAAAATAATGGAAAATAATCAAGAACCTCAACACAGACAGCCGGAAGACCGGGAAATGCCGCAGGACACTGAATTGTTGAAAACGGAAAACACGGGAGAAGAGCTGCCGGAGACAGAGGAAGACAGCTCCGGGCAGGTGTTCTTCAGGTCTGTCAGGGCAAAAGCCGTTAAGATACTCAGCCGTTTCGAGCGCAGCGATTCGTACCTTGACAAGTTGATGGAACACGAACTTGCAGACTCTGAGCTCAATTCCTTAGACAAATCGTTGTTAACCGAACTGGTCAACGGCGTCATACGTTGGAAAGGAAAACTGGACTGGGTGCTTACAGGCTTCTACTTCGGGGACTACCAGAAGAATCTTAACCTCGTTAAAAACGCCATGCGGGTTGCCTTGTACCAGATACAGTTCCTGGACAAGATACCTTTGTATGCTGCCGTAAACGAAGCTGTGGAACTGGTAAAGAAACTGCAGGGCGAAAAGACTGCCGGCATGGTTAACGGCGTACTGCGTAACATTGCCCGCAATCTCGAAGGTGTGAGATACCCCGTTAAAGAGGAAGATTTAGTCTATTATTACTCTGTCATCTATTCCCATCCCCGCTGGATGGTGAAACGCTGGCTCGACAGGTATGGTGAAGCAGACACCGAACGCCTTCTCCAGCGCAACAATCTCAGGCCTCATGTGCCCATCAGGGTTAATATGCTGAAGTCCACTCCTCACGAAGTCCTCGATTACCTGCACAACAATAATATATATCACTACCAGTCCTTCTTCCTCGAGAACTCGATTACCATCAAAGCGCCCAACCGCAGCGTTACGAGCCTCGACCTTTTCAGGGACGGTAAAATTACTGTACAGGACACCAGCGCTTCTCTGGCAACAATGCTTGCTGCTCCGGCTGAAGGGCAGACTGTTGTGGACTTGTGTGCCGCTCCCGGCGGTAAGTCCTTCTATATGGCCGAAATGATGAAGAACAACGGCAGGATTATCGCAATTGACAAATATGATTCAAAGCTGGCTCTGATCAGGGAAGGCGCCGACAGGCTGGGGATTACCTGCATAGAAACACTGGCGGGCGACTCCGAAGAAATGGCAATTGAAGCTGTACCCGACATCATCTTTGCCGATGTGCCCTGTTCAGGGCTTGGCACTCTTTCCAAGAAGCCTGACATCAAATGGAAGAGGGAGAGGGAAGACATTGTCCAGTTGACTGCAATCCAGAAAAGGATATTAGAGAACGCTGCAAGGTATGTTCGTAAGGGCGGAGCCGTCGTTTACTCCACCTGTACAATCGAACCTGAGGAGAACGAGGAAATTGTTACCGGGTTCCTCCAGGCTCACCCTGAGTTCGAACTGGACCCGGCAGATAAATACCTTCCACAGAACGTTTGTTCAGACGGATATATGAGGTTATTACCGCATATCCATAAAATTGACGGTGCATTTGCTGCGAGGTTGAGACGTAAGGAAGATTAATCTTCTTTCAGGCCTCTGCCGGTTTTCCTGATCTGGCCTTCAGTTTTAAGCTTCTCGAGGATGGAATCGAGCAAACCGTTGATGAAGAGGCCGCTCTTGTCCGTAGAATACTTTTTCGCAATGTCGATGGCTTCGTTAATGCTCACTTTGGGCGGTACTTCAGGAAACTTCAGAAGTTCCGTAATTGCCATCTGCATCAATATCCTGTCGATCCTGGCAATACGGCTCAATTCCCAGTTCTTTGCCGTCTCGGTTATTATCTTCTCGCTGTACTCGGCAAGATTGATTGTGTGCTCGATGAGGTCGCGGGCAAATTTGATCTCGACTTCTTCCCACTCGATGGGCGTGTCGGACTCCAGTTCTTCAATTTCGCTCTGCGTCAACAGCTTGCCGGCTTCGGGTACTTCCTGTTCAACTTCGTCGTCTTCGCCGAAGTTGAATTCACGGAAAAAGACATGGGAGAATATCTTGCCCCAGGGGGTGCCCGATATTTCGTGAGCCGTAAGTATCTGCAATACTTTTTCTCTTGCCCTGCGACGGTGTCCCTTGACCTTTTTGGTCTTGCTCAGTGGAAATACTGCGTTTTCTTCCATCAACATACTCTATTTCAAATATTTATTTCAACATCAAAAATTTTTAGCAAAGTTAAGCTATTTATTACAAATCAAAAAATATTAGAACTATTTATATGTAATATATATGATAAATTAATTATCCGGCTAAGCTCCTAAGTTGTTGCAGGACATAAGGTATATGTTCCGGGGCAGCAGGCACTGAGGGAGTTATTCAAGGCAAAAACGCAATTTTTTTATTCCAAAATATGTGATTGCTGCCGATATATTGATTTTAAGAATTAATATATTTTAACTATTTTAGATTTTATGTTAATTTAATAATAGCGGAGTAATTTGTCAGAGACTGTAAAAAAGCTGTTCGAACTTGAGAAGTCGGGAACCAACGGCAGGTTAATCCTGCACGAATCCCTTACCATTGTCAACGGCAATGAATACGACAGGCAGGCAGATTACCCCAATCTATTCGACGGGATAAAAAAGCTGACTCTTGATTTTACCCGCATCGGCAGCTATGATTCATACGCCGTACTTTTTCTCAGGAGCCTTCTCAGCGCTGCCGCAAACAAGGGCGTTCAGGTCATCTACGAGGGCATGACGGACGACATGCACAGTTTCATCGACATTCTCAGCCGCGAGGTGGCGCTTCCGGAAAAGGTATCGAAAAAGACAAACAGGATCACGGGTCTGATTACGGATGTCGGTACCGGTTCGCTCAGGTCACTCGGCGATGCATACAAACTCATCGAATTTGTCGGTGAATTGATAATAAAGATGCTATTGCTTTTCATCAATCCGTTCAGGATGAGATGGAAAGACTTCCCTTACCAGTTCTTCCGTTCCGGAGTTGCGGCGCTGCCGATTTGCCTGCTGATACTGCTGCTCATCGGCCTCGTTACGGGTTATACCGGAGCCGTGCAGCTACACCAGTTCGGGGGCGATATGTATATCGCCGACCTGGTGGGAATATCGATTACGCGGGAACTTGGGCCACTGATGACGGCAATCATCATCGCCGGGCGTTCAGGCTCCTCTTTTGCTGCCGAGATCGGAACGATGAAAGTGTCCGAGGAAGTCGATGCCCTGAACTCCATGGGCTTCGACTATATGCGTTTCCTCGTAATGCCGAGAGTAATGTCCGTTGTAATTGCCATGCCCATGCTTACGCTGCTTGCCGACCTGGCAGGCATTGCCGGCGGCCTGATATCAGGGCTTGCAGTACTCAACATTACCCTGACAGGCTATATTAACGGACTTCAGGGAGCTTTGACATATTACGACGTCATCGGCGGCCTTGTCAAATCGATGGTTTTCGGTTTCCTCATCGCTACCGTCGGCTGTTTCAGGGGAATGCAGGTCAGCGGTGGCGCCGAGAGTGTCGGCAAATTCACGACAGCTTCAGTTGTGTCGGCCATCTTCCTGATAATAATTGCCGATTCTGTCTTTACATTTATTTTCTCGGCTTTGGGGATATGACATGGAATCGAAACCTGTAATAGAGGCAAAGAACATTACTGTCAGGTACGGCAGCCTTACAGTCCTTGAGAACGTATCGTTCAAAGTGGAGAAGGGCGAGATATACAGCATCGTCGGAGGCAGCGGCTGCGGGAAAAGCACCCTGTTGCGGCAGCTCATCGGGCTTGAGACTCCAACGGAAGGAACCGTGTTCATCGACGGAGAAGATTTTACCCACTCCCACGGCGAGCAGAGGCGTGAGATACTTCGTAAGTTCGGGGTGATGTTCCAGTCCTCCGGTTTGTTCGCCTCGATGACCCTTGCTGAGAACATTGCCCTGCTGCTCGAAACCTACACGAATTTGTCCGAAGAACGGATTGTAGAGATGATTGAACTGAAACTGAAGTCCGTCGGGCTTGCAGGTTTCGAAAGCTACCTCCCGTCGGAGATCAGCGGCGGCATGAAGAAACGCGCTGCCCTTGCCCGTGCAATGGCCCTGGACCCCATGATACTGGTGTTTGACGAGCCTTCCTCCGGGTTGGACCCCCTGACTTCGGCCAACTTAGACAAGCTGATACTGGAACTGAACAACTCATTAGGCACAACGATGATTGTCGTTACACACGACCTGGCAAGCTGCCTTACAATCTCACACAAGATACTGATGCTGGACAAGAGTGTCAGGGGAGTGTTGTACGAAGGTTCGCCGGAATTGGTAAAGGATTATCAGGATAATCAATATGTATATAATTTCTTTAACAGAATTGCTGATTAATAGCTGAGGGAATGATGGCAAAAAAAATCGCTACGCGCAGAGTCTCTGGTTCGTTTGTTGTGGGCTTATTCGTAATTGTAAGCACACTCCTTCTCGTGCTGGTTGTCGTTTGGCTCGGAGCCAGCCGTTTCCTCAAGGAGAACAAACTCTATGTAACCTATTTTGAAGGCTCCATCGGCGGCCTGGAAACGGGTTCTCCCGTGAAATACCAGGGATTGCCCGTAGGAACCGTGTCGGCTGTAAGCGTTGCCCCGGACGGCAGGCTCATCGAAGTTGTAATGGCCATAGGCGAGGAGATGAAAGTTACAGACAGCATGCGCGCTACTGCCGAGATGTCAGGTATTGCCGGGGGTAAGTTCATTCAGTTGTTCTATCCGACAAGCACCGAAACGGCAGGCATGTACCCAAAACTATCCTTCAAGCCGCCTTACCCGGTGATCAAATCTTCACCTTCGGGCTTCGAAGAAATTGAAATTGCGGCAAAGGAGGTCATCAACAATCTGAGGCTCATCGAATTCGGCAGGATTTCACAGAACACGAACAATTTCCTGGAAGAGACAACTACCCTGATGATGTCCGCAAATAAACTGCTGAGTGATGCGAGGATACAGACAACACTCGAGAATTTGGTTGCTACCTCTGAGCACATCAGGGGCATCGCTGCGCGCACAGATTCGTCTTACCTCATCAACAGCCTCGAAGCATCGGCAGACAAGATACTGGTGGCCTCGGAATCGCTGCAGCAGTTCACAAAGAAGCTCAATCAACAGGTTGACGGGCTGAATCTCCCCGAAAGGGCCCAGTCAATACAACAGCGCTATGATTCGCTGATGCTCAGTACACAGTTCGCAATCACAGCTTTATCATACAGGACTGAAAATGTACTCTTCAACTTCAATGAATTGATCAGCGCATTGAAAGCAACGAACAAACAGGCAAGCAAATCCCTGCGGGAAATCAGCGACAACCCGACACAGGTATTCCTGAGCGAGCCGCCTGCTAAGGAAAAATAGGAGTCCGTGATATGGCCTTAAAGTCCTGGCTTTTAAGCGATGGGACAAAGATTGTCCGGGTAATGGGGTTGAGGAGCAATTCCTATGTTGTGGTGCTGCCTTCAGCCACCGTCCTCGTTGACACAAGCGTTGCCATGAACAGGAAAAGACTGATTGGACGCATCAGGTCTCTCATCGGCCCCTCCGGCAGCCTCGATTACCTGATAATAACCCACTGCCACTTCGACCACTGCGCCAATGCGGCAGCCCTGCGAAAAGAGTTCGGCTGCAGGATTGTTCAAAGCAGGACTGACTCATTAATTTCCAGGACGGGGAAAATGGCTGTACCAACAGGTTTCGGCAGTTTCCCCGACATGGTATTGAAACACAGCGGCACATTAATGGATTATGAGCCTTACGAAGCGGACATTATTGCGGGAGAAGACGGTACCGTCGCAGAACTTCCCAAAAATATCACACTGCTAACGACACCCGGACACAGCAAAGGGTCAGTCAGCGTAATAGTCAATAATGAAACAGCCATTGCCGGGGACACACTTTTCGGAGTCTTACACCGGTCAGTATTACCGCCATGGTACAAAGACAGGCATGAACTGGTAAAGAGCTGGGGTAAGCTTCTTGCAACGGGCTGTACACTGTTCCTCCCGGGCCACGGCAGGGCAATTGCCCGTGAAAGACTTCAGCGTGCCTTTGAAAAGAGGGTTTGAAAAGTTAATTGCCCTCCCTGTAATTCTTTCCGATTTATGCCTGAAAGCTGATTTCATCGACGGCAGCGCTGTTCCAACGATGTCCCGGCTTTCTATTGATGTTTAAAAATTGTCAAATCTTTGTCAAATATTTTATTATGAGTAATCTTTTCACGAAATTTAGCGTCTAAAGGAAAGTGATTTGCATTAAACTATGATGAATTATATTGATGACAGGTAGAATTATGCGGTTTTTTAAGTTATTGGTGATATTATATTTAACGGCTCTGACATGCAATGCACAGAACTATTCGGTCAGGGGTATCGTAACCGACGAGTCAGGCAGCCCGCTGCCGGGTGCGACTGTTTCGCTGCTCTCGGTGAAAGACTCTTCAATCGTTGACGGTGAAGTTACTTCGACAAAAGGCTCCTTCGTTTTTACCGGCATTCATAAAAACAAATACCTGATGAAGATAACGTATATCGGCTATTCAGAAAAGTACCTCGACATTAACTATACGGCCGGCCCCCTGAACCTTGGGAAAATTGCCCTGGAAGTCAGCTCTGTCGTTACCGGCACTGTCGTTGTCAAAGCAGACGCTCCGATGGCAACGATGAAGGGAGACACGACCCAGTACAACGCCGGAGCTTTCACAACCAATCCTGACGCCACTGCTGAGGACCTCGTGGCAAAGATGCCCGGCATTACAGTCCAGGACAACAAAGTACAGGCTCAGGGCGAAGACGTGAAGAAAGTGCTCGTTGACGGTAAACCCTTCTTCGGTGAAGACCCCAATTCCGTACTCAAGAACATTCCTGCCGAAGTCATCGACAAGATACAGGTGTTTGACAAGAAAAGCGACCAGGCTGAGTTCACCGGTTTCGACGACGGCAACACTACCAAAACGATGAATATTACAACAAAAGTAAAATACAGGAACGGAGTCTTCGGCAAAGCATTCGCCGGCGGCGGCAATGAAGAGAAATACAAAGCCGGGGGGGTACTTAACATCTTTAACGACGACAGAAGAATATCCATACTCGGCCAAAGCAATAACGTCAACGAACAGAATTTCTCACCGGAAGACCTGATGGGGGTAATGAGTTCCGGGGGCAGTAAGTCCGGCGGTGGCGGCCCGGGCATGGGCGGCGGTCCTGGCGGCGGTGGTGGCGGCAAATTCGGCGGTGGCGGGCCTGGGGCAGATCCGACCCAGTTCCTGGTTGACTGGAAGGGAGGGCTTACAACTACTAATGCTTTCGGTGTCAATTACAATGAGGAATTCTTCGACAAGGTCGAAGTTACTGCAAGCTATTTCTTTAACTGGTCCAGGAACAATACTGAGTCGGACATTTACAGGAACTATTTTACTTCCGAAAACGGGCTGACTTACACCGAGAACTCATTGACAAACAGTACAAACATGAACCACCGGTTCAACATGAAGATTGAATACGAGATCGACTCATCCAACTCCATCAGGATTCAGCCCCGCTTCACATCGCAGCCCAACGAAGGCTCAGGTTCGGTCCTGGGACAGTATCTTACCAACGGCAGCGTTTTCAGTACGACACAATACACAAACACATCCGACCTGCTGGCAACCAACTTCTCAATGCCGGTACTCTACCGCCACAAATTCGGGAAAGACGGAAGAACCATCTCGCTCAACATTAATCCCGGCTACAACACAACTGAAGGCAACGGGACCTTAGTGTCAAAAACAACATACTTCGACGGAACCGATGAAGACTCCACCGACCAGGTGGCTGAAGTGGACAAAACCGGCTTTACGCTCACCTCGAGCCTGAACTATACGGAGCCTCTCGACAGCAACAACTCCCTGCAGATACGTTACGGAAACAGCTACAGTAAAAGCAATTCCGACAAATTTACCAACGACCTGGCCGGCGACAACACTTACAGCCTGCTCGACACCCTGTCGAGCAGTTCCTTCGACAGCCGTTACTTTTCCCAGGAAGCGGAACTGGGCTACCGTTTCAAGAACGATAATATTAATTTCAACGCTGGTTGTTCCTATCAATGGGCAAAACTCGAAAACGACAGGACTTTCCCCCTGAGCTATGACATCACGAGGAATTTCAACAGCGTGCTGTTCAACGCCATGATGATGTATAAATTCAGTAAATCGGAGAACCTGAGGATTCATTACAGGACAAATACAAACGCTCCATCCATCGACCAACTGCAGGATGTGCTCGACAACAGCAACCCTCTGCAGCTCTCCATCGGCAATACGGACCTGAACCAGTCCTACCAGCATTCCGTCAGGATACGCTATTCGTCCGTCAACACAAAGGCAGGTTCCTCTTTCTTTGCCATGGCCGGAGCCAATTACACCGACGATTACATTGCCAGGGATGTAATGTACTCCACAACGGATACGCTTACGTACAAGAACCTGGTACTACAGCCCGGGACACAACTCTCAACATACTCGAACATAGACGGGTACTTCAGCCTCAACTCTTTTATTTCTTACGGAATACCGTTAAAATTCATTAAAACGAACCTCAACCTCAACCTGATGGCCAATTATACGAAATCGCCCAGCAGCCTCAACGGGAAAATCAACTACGCGGAAACTCCTTCGGCTGGCGGCGGGGTTTTCCTCAGCAGCAACCTTGGCAAAAACGTGGATTTCATGCTCTCTACCAATATTACTTACAACAAAACTACCAATTCCACGAGTACAAGCCTGAACCAGGAGTATTTCAAACAGAACTCGAGAGCCAGGATAAACATTATCCTCTTCGACGGCTTAGTCATCAACAGCGACCTCTCACATACCTATTCCAACGGTGTGTCGGAGTCGAACGACCAGAATTACCTCCTGTGGAACATTGGCCTCGGCTGGAAATTCCTGAAGAACAACGCCGGAGAACTGCGCTTGTCGTGCAACGACATCCTGGAGCAGAACTCCGCCGTCCAGTACAACACTACTGAAACCTATTTCGAAGACTCCAGGACAAACATCATACCCAGGTATGTTCTGCTTACATTCACTTACAACTTCAAAAGCTATGTCAATAATGACTGATTATTGACGGAAGTTTTCGGGAGCACTGAGGGATGATTGGGAAACTTAATTCGATTCCTTTTCCATTGCCTCGTAGAGTTCCATTAACTTGTCATACTGCCGGTAATATCCATCACTGGCATTCTTTATTTTGTTAATCTCTTTAACCAGTTGCTCTCTCTTTTGCCTGGCCAGGTTCAGTTTCTCATAATAATCCAGAGATTGAAGGATGAGGATCCAGCCTTCTTTTTTACAAGAAAACCCTCTCTTGAAAAGTTCCCATTTCTCATAGCAGAATTCAGGATCGAAACGGTCTCTTTTCATATTGATGAATTTAATGGCGGAATCGGAATAGGCCGAAACAGTATTGTTATAAATGTTTAGCATTGAGTCGATGTGAGCATAATCGCAGTTCAACTCAGCTATCCGATAATTGCACTGTGCTATTAAAACATCGAGGGAATCTTCCTTCACGATGCTGCTGGAATAGCGATTGTTCAACTCAATCAGCTTTTCGTTCAACGCGGCAATGTTTCCGATACTGTTTTCATCGATTGACAAGCAGCTGCTGTCATTAACATCATCTGTTGCTGACCTGTCAGAACTGTCGCCTGCAACAGGGTCCCCCGATTCCGGTAACCGGCCGTTTTCAAGCATTACGATTTTTTTCAGGAAATCTTTCCCATAGTCGTCGAGAACACTGTCCATTACGTACAGTCTCCTGACTTTGTCGTCCAGGCCGTCGGAGCTTTCGACAATATTATTACACTGCAGGATGAATCTGTAGGATTCGGAAAGCAGGCTGTCGTTCACAGAAGCAAACATCAGCCGGTGTCCTGCATTTTCATCGTCCCGAATGGGAGTACAATCTGTAACTTCGTCCGATTCTGCCAGCCTTTCTGTCTTCAAATGCCACAATACATGGATTTTCTGCCAGGTTGACTCAATCAGCGGCTCGTACAACGCAACACCGTATTCAAAACTTTTCCCAAATGAGGTACGGAACAGCCCAATCAAACTGTCCACTTCTTTAATCTCTTCACTGAAGCGCTCCCTGAGGTTTACCAACTCTTCTATTGTGTTGGGTCTTGCCGGAGAATACAATTCCAGTGTGTCTGTCGAAGGACGCTCCCGCCAGATCGACAACAGGATGGACCTGTAGTCCATCGGCAATCCAATATCATTAAGATATACCAGGAAACCCCTGAGAGCATATTTGTCATGGCTTTGCAGGAAACGGATTACTGCTGCCAGGGCTTCTCCGTAATTGTCTGTACTGCCGTTATTGTTGCCATGTTCATCGGCTTGTTTTAAATAATACTTATATACTTCCTCATTGCTTGCTCCATTCTGGTTACCGAGCCAGGCGGTGTCAGGCTGATTGCACGACTTCAGGCTGTCTAAGCGGAAGTTTAACTGAATATTGTTAACAGTGCCCGGGTAGAGAGGAACGTAAGAATTGAATGACATGAACAGGCAGGTAAGCAGCCACAGTTTTGTTGTTTTTTTCATTACAAATCCAACAAATAGTTATGAAAATTAATCATTTACTATTATTCATATAACACCTGAGGCATGAAAAAAGTTACAGACTATTTTCAATAAGAATTTTATTTAAGGGATATTCAGACTGAAGCACTGTGAAAAGGCAAAGAATCCGGCAAATGAGCGATCGATAAATACAAAAGGATGGTAAATGGAATCGACTAACGGCTTTGGACAGAGCCCTTATTCTCATCACAGGATCAGAGTCCGATCCCGTATTGTTGCAGGGTGTCGATTACACTTGACTCATTGGATAATCAGGAAGTTTAACCAAGTCCGCACATACCGGAGCCGCAGCCGCCGGGCATGCCGCAGGGAGGCAATTCGCTTTTTCCGGCGTGGGAATGGGCCCCACCGACACTGATGCTTGCTGCAGCCATTACTTTCACCGCATTAATAGATTTGCATGACGGGCAGATGTTGTCTTCTTCTTTTTCTTTCGCCTTGTGCAGCACTTCAAACTTCGTCCCGCAGTCTTTGCAGCGGTAAACATATATCGGCATAAAACATTTCTCCAATTCAATATTAAAATTACACGGAATTGTCTGACGTCATTCCTTCAAAATGATTTTACAGCCTGTGCGGTATTATTACCCGGCAATCGTTGGTCAGCAATCGCGACATATTGTCCTCAGCAATAATTCCGCTGATTTTTATCTGAGAATCGCTAATAATTACTTACATGAAAAATAATTCATAAAATGTATAGAATTTTACTACAATAAAAAATAATTTTGACGATATAAACATATAATATATTAATAATTAGGTGGGGGTATTATGAAGAACAATATTTTTCCCCGGCGCCTTAAACAAGGCTCAACCAGCATGTGGGCTTTGTTTTTTCTTTTTAACCCATATCCTCCTGTCAATCAACCAGTTAACAATTGTTGTCATCATTCGAAGGTGGAGCCATGCAAAAAGAAAACCTTTTAGTAAAGTACTTTTCCAGGTATCTTTACAAAGAAGTTCCGCCCAGGGATGGAGGGCCGATCATTACTATCTCGCGCGAGTATGGCTGTAATGCGCTCGAGATAGCTGAAGGCATCGCTGCCGTCATTAACAGCAAAGCCAACGGCACACCAGGAAGACCAAAGTGGAACGTTGTCAGCAAGGAGATACTCAGCCGCTCGGCAGAAGAACTACAAACAAAACCGGACTTCATCTCACATATCTTTGAAGGGAGGGAATCGGGCTTCTTCGAAGAAGTCATAGGTTCCATCATCAGGAACTATTACGTAAGGAACAGCAAGATTATCAAGACAGTCAAGACAGTCATCAGGTCCTACGCCTGGGAGGGCAACGCGATACTCATCGGCAGGGCAAGCTGTGTCGTTGCAAACGACATTGCAAAGTCTCTGCATATAAAGATGATTGCGCCTCTCGATTACCGCATAGAAAAAATTGCTGCAAAGTACAAACTCAATCACAAAACCGCTACGGAGAAAGTCGCAGAAGTGGACGCCAGCAGGCAGGCTTTCTTGAAGTTCTTTATCGGGGACAAAGCGGAGTATGATTTCTACGACATCGTCATTAACCGCGCAAGGCTTAGCACTGAGGAAATAATTGATATTATAATGAAACTGGCTTCATCGAAAGGACTGATATGACAGGTTGATACGGGCTTAATTGGTGGCTGGTGGCCGGTGGCTGGTGGCTGGTGGCCGGTGGCTGGTGGCCGGTGGCTGGTGGCCGGTGGCTGGTGGC
>CAZWLN010000059.1:0-27968 GCA_964634885.1 uncultured Hyphomicrobiales bacterium
CTAATGCCGAATTCAAAGGTTTCCTTTGCTTTATCCGTAATACCCGTCATCAGGTAAGACATCCCTGCTTTGTCGATCAGGTCGTTCAGGAAAGGGTATTTTCCGATGTTTCCGGCATTTGCCTTCCTGTCGAGTATCTTCCTGAAATAACCGGCAGCAAGCTGATAGTTCTGGCTTTGGTAGTAACAGTCTGCATAGGTATAGTAATCGAAATCTGTCTGGCTGTATATGTCTTTGATTGTGACCGAATTAATGAAATCGTTGAAAAAGCTGCTGTCATTATCAGTGAAGGATGATTTGGACAAGTGGATATTTATCCAGTAGCCATCTTTAGACAGAAACACATTAGTGTTTTTTTGGTTAATTACCTTCCCCTTGTTTTCAAATATCATATACTCTACAATTGCTTTGTCCCCTGTCTCACGCATTACGACGCTGTCTTTCTTTACCTTAGACTGACTGATGCGGCTCCAGTAGTATTTCCTGCAGGCGATCATGTCGCCGTCAAAATGGGCTTTTTCGATGAGGATAGATATAATGCTGCCGCCGGATTGGTTGATTATATAGAGGTATCTCTGCGTGTTGTCTTCCGTAATGGAATTCTGCTTTATCTCACAGCCTTTGATGGAGAATGATAATGCCCAGTTGATCTGTGGCATGGAAATATTCATAATGGAATCTTCAGGGATGGCAGCTTTGATTATGGGCGCCACAGTTAATAACAATAAAACAATTGCTGTTTTAATCATCCTCATCATATCTTCTTTCAAAATATACCTTCAAAAATCCATCTTACACAAAAGAAAAATTAGGGACAATTCTGATTATGTGCAAGACAATTGTTAGAAAATTATTAATGGTCCGTTAAGGTTTATACGATAAAGCGGTAAATCTGCTCTAAAAGTGATCAGGGAGCCGATGTTAGTTTGAAAAATGGCATTCCGACAGGTAACCTGTTTATTATAATATTCCGGTTGCCACAGAAAAGAAACATTTGATATAGAATGATTATTTTTTTAGATTATATGTTTTGTTTTAGTGACTGTTGAAAAGTAAATGTTGAAAATTGGCACGGGAGACCGGGCCGTAGATGCCGGTTCCGACAGATGAAATGACGGAGGCTCTTTTCAGGGGCACTTTTTTATTGTTTATATTTTATAATACCGGATGATTTTTCGAACTAATCCGGAGAAGGCAGCAATGGCAAATACAAAATCGATGCCGAGAATAGCTATCAAGATGTCCAGGGCATTCAGGGATACCATCGTCATCATCCTGACCGGAATGATAGCATTCATGCTTTCGTATGTGCTGAACCTGTATGATGCGATGGTCCTA
Source organism: uncultured Hyphomicrobiales bacterium (assembly GCA_964634885.1). Taxonomy (GTDB): domain Bacteria; phylum Bacteroidota; class Ignavibacteria; order Kapaibacteriales; family UBA2268; genus DAINRZ01. Next base: position 1,339 of record CAZWLN010000059.1, read on the forward strand.
TTCATCAAAACATACAATGCCTATGGCCTGGGCGATATATTCATTTCCCTCGTCTTTCTAGCCGCGGCGCTTGTCGTTTTCTCCTGGCGTCGTTGGCAGGAACTGAACGGTGAGATAATCGAAAGGATCAAGGCCCAGCGCAAACTGAACGAAAGCAAGACACAGTTACAGGCTGTACTGGACGGTGTGCCCGACATGATTATGCAGGTGGACAAGGATCTGAGGATACTGTGGGCGAACAAAGAGGTGCTTCGCAAGAACCCCGACGCCAAATACAGGCCGGCATACCTGGCCCTGGCTTACGACAAAGGTACTTTCATCGACTCGACCTGCAAATGGGCTATTGAACTCGGCAAAATCGAGAAAAATATTACTTACCAGCCGGATATGGTCGGCGTGGACGGTGTGAGCTACTGGGAAACCATTGGCGTACCGGTGGAAGACAAAGAAAAGAAGGTGTACGGCGCCATCGCCATTGCCCGCGACATTACCCACCGTATGAGGCACGAGCACACTTGGAACCTGCTCTCGTCCATTGTCGAGTCAACAGACGACGCAATGTTCGGTGTTTCATGGGAAGGCGTCATCGTAAGCTGGAACAAAGGCGCCGAAAAAACATACGGGTTCCTCTCACACGAAATAATCGGAAAACCCATCTCCATACTGGAGCCTGTAGAATTGCGCGATGAAGTGATGTACTATATCGACAGGGTAATGAAGACCAATACTGTTCATAAGTTTGAAACGGACAGGATCAGGAAAGGCGGCAAAAGAATCAGAATCTCGTGCAATATCTGTACTTTCGTTGACGCTACCGGGAAAAAGCTCGGCATTTCTTCCATCGACAGGGACATAACCGAAGCAAAACTGGCGGAAGAAGCTCTTCGTGAGTCCGAATTGTTCAACAAAACAATCATCTCCTCCGTAGGCGAGGGGGTCATCGTTTACGACAGCCAGTTGAGGTACATCGTCTGGAACCAGTTCATGGAAGAGCTTACGGGCGTGAAAGCAGAACAGATACTTGGAAAAAACGCTCTCGAAGGCTACCCGGATATATTTGAAACCAGCGTGCTCGATCTGCTGAAGAAAGCGCTGAAGGGACAAACCGTCAAGTCTGACGGCTCTAAGTATTATATTGCCAAATCCCAAAAGCACGGCTGGATTTCAGTTTCATACAGCCCGCACATCTCTGCACGGGGCGAGATCATCGGTGTCGTCGGCATCATCCGCGATATTACCGGGCGTAAGGAATCGGAAAACGCACTCATCCAAAGCGAGACGAGGTTCAAAGAACTGTTCGACCACATGAGCAGCGGTGTTTACGTGTTCGAAGCTGTCGAGGACGGCAGTGACTTCATTCTTACCAACTTCAACAAAGGCGGCGAGGAAATTGAAAAAACCAGGAAAGAAGATATTCTCGGAAAGACAGCAGCCTCGATTGCAGAGAGAATGCAGGCCGGCGACTTCATCAAGGTACTGACGAAGGTATGGAAGACCGGAGAACCTGAACATTACCTGCTGACACTTCAAAAAAAAGACGGCTCTGTGAACTGGAGAGATACCTACATATACAAACTGCCGTCGGGCGAAGTCGTTACTATCTATGACGATATTACCGAAAGAAGGCATTCGGAAATGGCCATCAAAGAAAGCGAAGAGAAATACAGGACTTTCGTACAGAACTTCAAAGGCCTGGCAATCAGGTGGACAAAAAACGGTACACCGGTTTTCTTCCACGGCTCAGTACAAGAATTTACAGGGTACCGCCAGGAGGACTTCGTTTCGGAAAAAATCCTGTGGGACGACCTTGTCCTTCCTGAAGACAGAGCCAGGGTGCGGGAAGAATTCATCAAAGCCAGTACCATCAACGGCTATGAAAGTGAACTGGAGTACAGGATAATCCACAAAAACGGAGCAAGGTTCTGGGTTCTGGAAAGCCTCAAGAACCTTGTCAACGACAAGCAGGAGATTGTGTACATCCAGGCTACGATGTATGACACTACCGTCAGGAAAGAAGCTGAGTACGAGATCAAGAATTCGCGTGAGCAGTTGCGCAGGCTTGCCAACCACTTAGAAACTGCACGCGAAGAGGAAAGGAAAAAGATTGCCCAGGAAGTCCACGACGAACTGGGGTACGCGCTAACAGCCATCAAACTCGACATCTCCTGGCTTTCCAAAAAGATAAACACCGAGGACGAAAATTGTTCTGCACGTCTGAAAACGATGATGGAACTGGCTGAAACGACACTCTCGAAAGTGCGCTCGATCTCGACGATGCTGAGGCCGCCGGTACTCGACCACTTCGGCATTTCGGCAGCCATCGAATGGGCTGCCAACGACTTCCAGAAGCGTACTGCCGTAAGGTGCAAAGTAATAATATCTCCCGAAGATATACGTTTAGAAGAGAATGTGACAATTGCTGTGTTCAGGATTTTCCAGGAGGCGCTGACAAACATTACACGCCATGCCAACGCTTCCAGGGTTGACGTCAGTTTTACAGATGAGAACGGAACAATTGTTCTCCAGGTTAAAGACAACGGCAAGGGAATTGCTAAGAAACAAATTGACACAATGAAATCTCTTGGAATTGTGGGTATGAAAGAAAAAGCAAAAAATCTGGGCGGAAGCCTTGTAATTACAGGTGAGAAAGGTATCGGTACCACCGTTACCCTTACTATTCCTATTCACCAAAAGGAAATGGTAAATGATTAGAATTATTATCGTTGACGACCACGCTGTCGTCAGAAGAGGCTTAAAACAGATACTGGACGAGACGCTTGACCTCGTCGTTTCGGACGAAGCAAGTTCAGGTTTCGAACTGCTCGACAAAGTGAAGAAAGCTAATTTCGACGTTGTACTGCTCGACATATCGATGCCGGGCATCGACGGGCTTGATACGCTTAAGGAACTGAAGATCATCAAACCCGAACTCCCGGTGCTGATCTTTACCATCTATCCTGAGGACCAGTATGCCGTCAGGGTTTTGAAAGCAGGCGCTTCAGGCTATATCAACAAAGAAAGCGAGCCGGAGAAACTCATCGACGCCATCAGGAAAGTGGCAAGAGGGGGTAAGTACATCTCGCCATACCTGGCTGAACTGCTGGCTTTCAATCTCGACATGGCAGGCAAACAGCCTCTCCACGAAAAGCTTTCAGACAGGGAATTCCAGGTGATGCTGATGATTGCTAAAGGCCGTAAAGTCAAAGACATTGCCGAGCAGCTTTCGCTGAGCATCAACACCATCAATACGTACAGGAACAGGATATTAGAAAAAATGGACCTGAAGAGTAATGTGGAAATTACACATTACTCCATCAAGAACCAGCTAATAGATTAATTCGTTCAGTTGGAAGCAGTCGTTGCTGCGGGAGCCGGAGCAGCCTGCTCAGCCGGGGCTTTTGCCGTGCCGTTGCCGTTCTTTGTACTGCTTTCGGTGTGTGAGTGCGCAGAGTGGCCATTGCCGTTCCTCGAAGGCGGATTTTCTTTCTTGTTCGCATAGTCTGTGATGTAAAAACCGCTGCCGTTAAATACAAGCCCTATGTTTTTGCTTATTTTTCGGAATATCTCCCCGTTGCATCCGGGTTCAGGACACTGAGTCAAAGCTGACTCGGTGATTCTTTGCATGATTTCAAATTCCTTGCCGCATTTTTTACATTTATATTCATACGTCGGCATATCAACCTCTACATCATTTTTTCAATAAAACCAACTGCTATAACGATATTTCTTTATGATTATTATAATTAAGCCGAAAGATTTTTTTCCCGGAGATGGTAAATCAGCCCTGAGAGCGGCGTTGTTTAGTAAACGATTCCGGGATGGGGAGGGGTACAATTCAATAATTGTTGAGCTGATTTTTGCAAATGCAACATTGCATGAATTTTGGCTGAAGTTTCCTTCATTTTTGTAAAGATAACTAAGTTTTTGTATTACCACTTATTACGTAGTTCTAAAAAGTTTTCCACATCGCAAATATTGGTACGGCAATATTTGTTTAATAATTGTGGAAAAAATGTGGATAAACTGAAGGGGGTGTTCCAATACATATAAATATAAGGCCGTTAAACGGGACGACAGCCTTTCGCTCTGTCGCCGGACTGCTTCATTACTGATAATTCATGATAATTACAACTCTTTTTTTTGAAATTACTGCCGATTATATTTTGTTAAGAGAGAATTATTTAGTAAATTTATTGATGAATGGTTGTTAATAAAAAATTCATTTTGTGTTAATGATATGTTTTGGGATGAGAAAATTCAGGAAAAAATGCTTGCAGGAATATTCCAAAAGCTTGACACGACGATTGTTGTCTATGAATGTGAAATTGAAGACTCCGAAGAAGGCCAGGTAATAAAACTTGAATTCATCTTCGGCAACGAAAAGTTCGGGGAATTGTCTTCGGGAGTAGGAACTACGGACATCAGGGCCATATTCCCCTATTTCAATAAAAGTATTAAGAAAATACTTAAATTCCTTAAGAATAACGAGTCCTATTCTGCCGTATTCCAGCACGGCAGCAGGAAGTGGTATGAAATCAGGGTTTCTGCCCTTGCAGGCAAGTGCATCGTAGTGTTCATAGACGACAGGACGGAAATCAGGCAGATAGAAAACGAACTGAGGATGAACAAGGAGAAATACCTCACTGTCTCGGAGAAAGCGCCGGTTTCCATCATCAGCTTCGACAGCGAAGGCATAATCGACTTTGTCAACGATTACCACATCGAACGATTTTCGCGCAACCAGGTCAATAAGTACTATTATATAGGCAAACATATCACTGAATTGGAGACACACATCAACGCGGGCATCAACGTGGAAATACTGAAAGTGCTCGACGGTGTGCCGCTTGAGATCAAGGAACTGTTTGTGCCGGAGTTCGAAGGGGGCCATTCAGGCTACATCAACATCAGGGTAGTGCCTGTCATTAAGGACGACAAGGTGATCGGCGGCATATCCATCAGGGAAGATGTTACCGACAGGATACTGGCCGAAAAGACCTGGAAAGAGCAGGAAAAAAGGTTCCGCCTGGTGTCGGGCTTGGTTACGGACTATGTCTATTCGGCAGAAGTGATTGCTGATAATAATATTAGATTTGAATGGACAACAGCAGCTTTCAGGAAAATTACAGGTTACGACGACACTGAGATTGCCAGCTTTGACGACTGGAAGAACATCGTTCTGCCGGTTGACCAGGACATAGTGAGGGAAAAACTCAGGAAGCTGCTCCGCGGTGAAAAAGACATTTCGGAATACAGGATCATTACAAAGCAGGGCGAGATATACTGGGTCAAGGATTACTCCCATCCCATCTGGAATTATAACTACAACAGGGTTACGCACATCTACGGCGCTATTAAGGATTACACCGAAACCAGGCGTACTCAGGAAGCATACAAAGTACTTGTGGACCATTCGGTTCAGGGGCTGGTAATCATTCAGGACAGGCAGATAGTTTTTTGCAATCCCGCCGTTTACCTCCTGACAGGCTACACTGTCGAAGAACTTCTTGCGATGAATGAAGAGACTGTAATCTCGATTATCTTTCCCGATGACAGGGAACTCTTTGTGGAAATGATGCAGGCATACCTGGGCTGTAAACCCGCACCCCAGAGTTTCGAATTCCGAATGATCAGGAGAAACGGCGATGTCAGGTGGTTCGAAGTTTTCCCTTCGCTGATCTCCTACCAGGGAAAACTTGCATTGCAAACCATTTTCATCGATATTCACGATAAAAAAATTGCCCAGGAAGAAGCAGACAGGAAATCCGAAGAGCATGTGATGCTGCTGGACAACATCGATATTCACATCTGGTACCTGAGCGATCCGGAAACTTACGCTGTCGTTAACAGGTCTCACGCCGATTTCTTCGGGATGAAGAAGAAACAGGTACAGAATTCGAAGATTACGGAACTGTTTAACATCGACGAAGCCGATTACATGATTGAAAAAAACCGTGAAGTATTCGAAAACAGGAAGCCGTACAAAGGGGAAGAGTGGATGACGGACGCTTACGGCAAACGCAGGCTCTTCCAGGTAACGAGGACACCGAAACTGAACAAAAGCGGCAGGGTCGATTACGTAATTTGCTCAGCTGCCGATATTACAGTCCAGAAAGAAACCGACGAGTCGATTAAGGAAATGATCCTGGCGCTCAGGGCGTCTAAACGCCAGACAGAAGAGCGTGCCAACGAAGTCATTACTTTAAACCGGAAGCTTCAGGAGTCGGAATCCAAACTTATGGAAATCAACAGTTCCAAGGATAAATTCTTCTCCATTATCTCTCATGACCTGAAAAGCCCCTTGATGGGAATCATCGGACTTTCGAAGGTGCTGGCAAGCGAAGCGGACCATCTTACAAACGATGAGATAACCGAGTATTCATCCTCATTGTACAGCGCTACCGAGAGCCTCCACAAACTGCTTGAAAACCTGTTGCACTGGTCGAGGATACAAAGAGGGGTAATCGAATTCAGTCCTTCGGATTTTGACATTGTTCAGTTAGTCACTCTCAACGCCGGATTGCTCCGGGAAAACTTCAGGCAGAAGGGGATTAATTTCAATCTTGAAAACGACGAAGAGATATTCGTCCGCGCCGACATGAACATGATAAACACCATATTGCGTAACCTGATTTCCAACGCAGTCAAATTCACTAACATCGACGGGAACATCTCCGTCTTTGTACATGATCCCGAAGAGGGAACTGTAACCGTAAGGGTCAGGGACGACGGTGTCGGCATGAAACCGGAAATTAAAGAGAAGATATTCCGGATCGGAAACGCAATTACTTCCGAAGGAACAATGCATGAGAAAGGAACAGGCCTGGGCCTGATTCTCTGCCGGGAACTCATAGAAAAGAATGAAGGGAAGATATGGGTTGAAAGCGCTCCCGGTGAAGGTTCGACTTTCTACTTTACACTTCCTGCCGGTGAACCGCCGCCATTAGAGTGACATCCTGAAAGTACCCTGCCTGGGATATATAATCTCGCCTTCGGTTGACTTTGCTGCTATGCGGGCCTCGACAGGCTGCTTGTCTTCGGGTTTACTGCCGAAAATGGAACTGCGGGACAACTCAATTTCAATTATGTCATCTTTTGCGTACCTGAAGGTGCTGACGTTCATTGTTCCGTCGCCAAAGAGGGAGACAGTCCTTCTTTCGACTACAATCCTGAATTTGCGCGGTGAAGTAAAGAAGATCTCGATTTTTTCACCGTCGCGTAACTTATGAGTTGTGTCAATCCTGAAGAATACTTTGTCATGGCACGAAGCGAACCAGAAGCGAAGCAGCATGGCACCGATCTGGTGCATGGCCGACATGGCGGCAGCGGCGTCGAGGTAGCCTGCGTACTGCCATTCTTTCTCGTCGTTCATTATGCCGTCGATTTGTGGCAGTACCTCGCCGGTCTGCTGAACGAGAGCCACCAGTCTCCTTTGTTCGTGGATGGGGACAAACACCTCTTTGGGAGGTTCCTTGCCGATGATCCTGTAAACTTGTTCGATATGCCAGCGGAAAAGTTCGTCGAATTCGTTCTTGTTCTCAGTAACGTGTTCGTCGCCGTACCACCAGTACCAGTCCGAACCTTCGGCGATATAAACCTCTTCCATTGCCTTCAGGTAATCCTGTACGCTTAGCGATGATTTGGCTTCTTCGAGAGCGAGCCTGGCTTTTGCAAGCATTGTCCAGCCGGCGCGGTCTTCTTCGTGGCCTATCCATATGCTGAAATTGGCGTTGATCCAGGAGCCTGCCCTGATGTGGTCAATTGCCGGCAGGTAGTTCAGGTGTTCAGGCTTTGTAGCTTCGGAGCATGTAACTGTCCTGAATTCCGGAGACTCTGTCAATTGCCTGAACAGTTCGCGGCGGAAGTGGACACCGTCTTCGAAGTAGTACTCCCAGCAGTTTTCCCCGTCGAGAATCACCGGTACGACAGCGTGGTGAAGGCATTCCTCGCCGTAGGCGTTAATCAGGTCCTGCCTGATGTCGCGCAGCTTGTGACAGAAATTGCTTGCGGCGTCGAATCCGTTCCAGTTGGAGTAAACGAAGCCTATGGCGTCGGAGAGTTGGTGATCGCGGAAAAGAATGGCCACATCTCCGCTGCGCGTCCTGAAACGGCGCGGGAAATACTTCTCAGGGTGAGAATACTTGTTTTTCAGGGTGTTGATGAGTATATCCTCGTCGGTGGCAACCCATCTGATGCCCGCCACGGAGATGAGTTCCAGCACATCGTCCGACATGGAGCCTTCGGAGGGCCACATGCCGTTGGGCTGGATGCCGAGGGAATTTTTTACATATTCTATGCCGTTGATGATCTGTGCTTTGGAATCTTCGGGGTAGGAATAGCCCGGTTCCGGGAGTATCACGTCAGGCATAGCTTCCTTTGCGGTAATCGTATCATAGACAAGGGGCAGGATGGGGTGGTACATCGGTGAACAACTGACTTCCAGTTGCCCGAGTTTATTCAAAGTCCTGAGCTGCGATTTGATCTGGCTGAGAATCTCATTGTGAACCGACAGGACGAGTGTCTTTTCTTCTTCGGAGAAGTCCCTGCCTTTGCGGAAGAGCCTCCTGACAGCTGCCTTCTGTCTTGAGAACTGGCCTATCCATGTGAGGTTATACCAAACCTGGAGGTCGAGCCAGTCGGCATTGGTGTAACTCAGGACAGCCACTTCCGGGTCTCTCGAGCGTTCGTACAGCTCTTTGTACCTGTCGTAAGGCAGAATCATATTATCGACATTGCACATGAAAAACAGCCTGATGATGTCGGCCTTTTCGTCGTCAGACAGGTCGGCAGGCCTGATCAGGCTCAGACGCTGGATCTTGTCTATGGTTTTCCCCTGAAGATATTCCTCGATCTGCAGCCGCAGCGAGGGGACGATGTTTATTGTCTGTTTCAGGGTGGGGAATTCATGGAACAATTCCGGTACGTCGAAGTAGTCTTTGACGCCGTGAAGCCTGACCCAGGGCATAATAAACTCGTTTTCTTTCTTGTAGTACGGTTGATGGAAGTGCCACAGTACAGCTACTTTCAGGGGTAACATCCTTGCCTCTTTTCAAAAATTATATAGAAAACCCTATTTCAAAAAATATAATATATGAAAAATATTATAATGCTGAAAATCAAAATCCTTTTGCAAATGTCAGGCCGTATGCCAATCCGATATTGCTGCCGATGAATTCTACCTTCACCGTTGGAGAAATTGTAAAACCGCGCATGTGAATGTCAACGAACAACCCGGCAACGGTTATATACTTGCTGTGGGCCTCGATTGTCGTTTCAATGCCTTCCACCAGTTCGATTTCTTCAGGGAGGAAGAGCAGGGAGGGAGCTACGAATACTCTCATCCAGTCCGAAAGATGGAAGAATACGGGAACGCCGGCGATATACTCGTTTTCTTCACCGAACACCATTTCACCCATCAGGCCGATGCCGAATTTGTTGTGTAGGATGGGCAGCCTGTACTCATAGTCAATGCCAAGTGTAAAGTATGTTTTCTCTTCTTCGAAGTAAGTTGTCGCACCTGCAAAAACGCCGGCGTGGTGCCTGTGCAGTGTGTGGTTGTCTTCTTCTTTGTACTTAAGTTCCTCATGCTGTTCGGAGAACAGGCTGGCGCAGTTAACAAACAACATTAATGCAGCGATTAACCATTTTTTTGTCATATTCAAAAATCCTTATTTAATAAAACACATTTCACCAAGTATATGTTCGGCTTTTTTTGGAATAAATAAATTCTTAATTGTTATCTCTCAACTATTATTTAATTTCGTAACCTAAACTTGCATATAATTGAAAAAGTTATATAAAAGTCATTGATTGTTGAACTATTGAACGGAGTAAATTGATGGAGAGATTTAAGAATTATATCAATGGGCAGTGGGTAACGCCCAAATCAGGCGAATACTTTAAGAATATCAGCCCTGCAAACAGGGAAGACATAATCGGCGAATTCCCCATGTCGGGACAGGAAGACGTGAACGAAGCAGTTGCCGCTGCAAAGAAAGCCTTTGCAATGTGGAAACAGGTTCCGGCTCCCAAAAGAGGCGACATGCTGCGCAAAGCAGGAGACATCTTCGTACGCAGGAAAAAAGAACTTGCCCGCATTATGACACGCGAGATGGGCAAACCTACATTCGAAACAGAAGGCGACGTACAGGAAGCCATCGACACTGCTTACTACGCTGCTACCGAGACACGCAGGCTCTTCGGCTACACAGCTCCCAGCGAGATGTCGAATAAATCGAATATGTCATTCCGCGTTCCCCTCGGTGTCTGCGGCATCATCACTGCCTGGAACTTCCCGGTTGCAGTCCCTTCATGGAAAATCCTCCCGGCCATCGCTGCCGGTAACACTGTAGTGTTCAAGCCTTCGAAAGATGCTCCTCACTCCGGTGTCATATTTGCCGAAATACTCGAAGAAGCAGGCATTCCCGCCGGCGTTTTCAACGTACTCCTCGGTAAAGGCAGCATGGGTAACATGCTCGTAGAGCATCCCGACATTAAGCTCATCGGCTTCACCGGTTCCACGGACATCGGTTACAAGATCGGCGAGGTTTGCGGCAGGACAAACAAGAAATGCTCGCTCGAGATGGGCGGCAAAAACGCACAGATAGTAATGGACGACGCTAATTTCGACCTGGCCATCGAAGGCGCCCTCTGGGGTGCATTCGGCACAACAGGCCAGAGGTGCACAGCCACTTCCAGGCTCATCATCCACAAAGACTGCTACGAGAAAGTCCTCGGCATGTTGAAAGAAAGAGCCGAGAAACTGAAGATCGGCGACGGCCTGAAGGAAGGTACCGAGATGGGTCCCGTAATCCACGAGCAGTCCCTTGCCAACGTCGAAAGATGCGTAGCGATTGCACTCAAAGAAGGCGGCAGGCTCATCTGCGGCGGCAAGAAACCGTCCGCACCGGAACTGGCAAACGGCAACTTCTACGAACCGACGATCATTGCCGACGTACTTCCGACTCACACCATCTTCATGGAAGAGATATTCGGACCTGTACTGGCAGTGTCGAAAGCCGACTCTTTCGAACATGCTATCGAACTGCAGAATACCTGTGATTTCGGCCTGTCCTCATCGATTTACACACGCAATGTTAACAATGCCTTCAGGGCAATCAGGGACATCGAAGCCGGCATTACATACATCAACGCACCGACGATCGGCGCCGAAGCACACATGCCTTTCGGCGGCGTCAAAGGTACCGGCAACGGACACCGCGAAGGCGGATGGACCGTATTCGACATCTTCACAGAGTGGAAGACAGTCTATGTCGATTACTCCGACACCTTACAGCGCGCACAGATAGATAATTATTAATATCCGACAACTTTGTTCATCCGGCGGCTTTGTGCTGCCGGGTGAATAATAAATAAGAGAATGCCATGAAGAATATTTTAACGAGTTTAATCAGCCCCGTCGTAGGAGGAATAGTATATTTCCTGATAGAGTACCTTGTTTTCAAGGAGCCTCTGAATGACGCTCTCGTCAGTACCTCCATATTCGCGATCATCATGATTCCAGTTATATTCCTGGCTTTGAAATACGACAAAAAGAGGAAGAAGAAGAAAGAGGTGGAGAATAATTGATAATTCCTTAATAATGAATGAGTATTTCTATTGTAAATGCTCGACATCATCCAGGTCTTTGTGTCTTCCGGTAGCTTTTTTATTTAATAGCAGGTCGTCGATTCCAATAATTGATACATCTACACCTTCAATTTTACTAATCAATCTTCTTTTGTAGCATTCATCAAAAATTACATTGTCCAATTCAGTTATTATATCTATCCTGACCGGCGGATAGCCGAGTTGGATCACGAATCCGGGTTCCCGGAAGTCCTGTGCTTCAAGGCCCAATGATGAGAAACCGAATTTTCCCAGAGTAACGAGAACTTTTTGCGCATTCTCCGGCGAAGGTTTGACCCATATATCCAAATCGCCTGTATAGCGGGGATAGCCGTAAAAGCCGACTGCATAGCCGCCTACCAAAAGGTATTCAACCTTTTCCCCGTTTAACAATTTTAATAACTCTTTGAAGTCTTTGTGGAGCATTGGTGTACTCTATATATTGTTGGCGTAAAAATTCGACGGCGTCAATCCGCTCCTGCGGAGTCTTCGTGTCCCAGTAGGCTTTGTCGTAACCGGCTTTGTGCCTTTCTGTCCTTGTAACTACTTTTTCTAATTTAAATTCCATAGCCCATCTCATTTATTGTTTAATGCAATATAAGAGAAAATGTGATAGGAAAAAAAAGGGGAAAAGAAATCATACATCAATTGCCTTAATTCTAAAATATATTGAGACTTATTTGTTCTCTAATACTTCTACAAATTCCTTTTTTGTAATCTTTATCTGTTTTAAAATACTGGAAAGTGTTCCTTCCGGTATTTCCTTCTTATTCATTGGAACGATTGTAATTAAACCTGATGAATTCTTAAATTTCCCGTGTGAACCTTTTTGGGATTTAAATCTGAATCCCAGAATGCTAAGTACAAGGACTATTTCATTGCTGGAGTATAATTTAGACATTCATCATTTCCCTGCCGATTTGAACTCTATCGATTACCCGGAATTCAACCTCTTCATCTTCGCAGTATAGCTCCACTGCTTCTTTCAGGTTCCTGACTGCTTCTTCCTCTGTTTCTCCGAAAGATGAGACGTTGACGTTCAGGCATTGGGAAACGAAGTACTTTCCTTCTTTATAGACTATATAATCAAATTCTTTCATGTTGCACCTGATTTATCAAACTTCTTCTATTATGACGAAAAACAAAGATATTCATTTATTAAGTATCAGCTTTTCCACGTTTAACAATTGTAATAACTCTTTGAAGTCTTTGTGGAGCATTGGTGTACTCTATATATTGTTGGCGTAAAAATTCAACGGCGTCAATCCGCTCCTGTGGAGTTTTCGTGTCCCAATAGGCTTTGTCGTAACCGACTTTGCGCCTGTCTGTCCCTGTAATTGTTTTTCTAATTTAAATTACATCGCTCTTTACTTTCAAATAATCGTGCAATATAAATATACAATTGAAAATGAAAGTAATTAATCTAAAGATCAATTGGCCTGCAGACTGTCCGTGTCCGTGTTTTCTTCCTTCGTTTTTTCTACCAGGTATTCCTGTTTCAGGTGATCGTAAAGGCCTTCTTTGTCAACGAGCATAGACACAAGGCTTGAGATCAGGCCTGCTAAAATCAGGTGGAAGATGATGCTGTGCCTGTCTGTCATTTCAAGTACCAGTACCGCCGAGGTGAACGGGGAGCGGGTCATGCCGGTAAGGAAGGCAACCATGCCTCCCAGAATCATTATGTTAGTATCCGAAGGGGAGAGCTGGAACCAGCCGGAAAGAGTGGACCCTACACCGGCGCCGGCGCTCAAAGCAGGTGCGAATATACCGCCGGCACCGCCGGAAGTGAAGGAGATCAGCGGGCCGAACATCCTCAATAATGGCACATACCACTCTGTATATTTATTGTCTGTAAACAGTGTCGTTTCCATTACTCTTTTACCGGAGCCAAGAATGATGTCGCTGACAAATCCTGCAAGTGTAACTAATGCCAATGAACATACAACTAAAAAGATGACATTCTTGAAGTCTGACTTGAAATTGGATTTCCATTTTATTACCCAAAGAATCAGCTTTGAAAGAATACTCCCCAGAAGTCCGGCAATGACTGAAGTCAGAGCTACTCCCAGGAATAGCCACCAGGAAAGGCTGCCGATGACAGGATAGCCAAGGTACAGATAGGTACCGGCCAGGCCCTGTGCAGTAAGTCCTGCGATGATTACAGCAGTAAAAGTAACGGTTTTGATGAAGCCCATGTGTGTCTTTGACAGTTCCTCAAGGGCAAATACGATGCCGCCCAGCGGTGTATTGAATGCAGCAGCAAGGCCCGCCGCAGAGCCTGCCGTGATTATTTTGCGGCCGGACACCTTAGGCCACCACTTCGGGACAATTTTGTTAGTCATTGTGAAGACCGAAGCAGCTATCTGTATTGTCGGCCCTTCACGGCCGACAGCACCACCGCCCAGTACCATTACAATACTTGAGAATACCTTTACAAGGATTATCCTTAACCCAAGCAGCTTTTGCACTAAATGCTTTGTGGTTTTATTGGAAGAAAGTTCGATTGCTGCCATTACCTGGGGGATGCCGCTTCCTTTGGAAGGAGGCGCCAGTTTTTTTACCAGATACCAGGACAGGATGAAGCATAAGGGAGAGATTACATACAACCACGGAAAACTATTGTTGAAAATATAAAGGTTAAGCTCCTCTGCCCAGGAAAAAAATTTTGCATAGAAAACAGCAACAATGCCTGTGACCGTCGAAGCTATCAAGAAAGGGACTGCCTGGAGAATGTTTTTTTTCAGTTGTTCGTCCGGACGACTGCTGAACAGGCGATGAATTAGTTCTGATGCCCGTTGAACCGGTTTTAATATTTTTGTTTTAACAATACCCTTGCTCATAATCTAATAATTGCCATACATTCTTACTCATAATACCAAATCGTCAATTTAATTAAATACTGTTCTATTACTTTGTTCAAATACCTTTATTGCGGCTTTTCTAAACACTTTTTTCTTTATCATTCTATCCAGCAGTACAAAATTACAAATTACATGCAAAGTTGTACTCCTTTTTCTACGGTTCATGACTCTTTCGGAGCTTCAAAATGGTGTCCTGCACTTACTGCTTGAGGTTAAAAAAGTAACTTTTAAATCAAGAAGAAAATAATTAGCAATACCTAAAATTTTTATACGTCAAAGCTAAAATGAAAAAAGTGATAATTAACATATTGTATTTGACGGGGATCCTGGTAATTGCGGCTTTAACCGGCTGCAGTTCACGCAGTTCAGGGGGTGAGGCCGGAAAGGAGAAGGTAATGATGGAAAACAACAGGTTGGACACTGCCACTTTCGGAGGTGGCTGTTTCTGGTGTATCGAAGCTGCATTCAGCCAGCTTCGCGGTGTGGAGAATGTATCTTCCGGTTACTCCGGCGGCAGTGTTGCCAATCCGACATACGAGGAAGTGTGTACTGGCGAAACAGGCCATGCCGAAGTGGTCCGGATAATATATGACCCGGAGCTGATCAGCTATGATAAGCTGCTTGAGGTGTTCTGGAGCGTACACGATCCTACTACACTGAACAGGCAGGGTAACGACACGGGTACCCAGTACCGCTCTGTCATCTTCTACCACAACGAAAACCAAAAGACGGCAGCGGAGAAGCAGATCAAAGCGCTGAATGAATCAGGCATCCTGAACGGGCCTGTAGTAACCGAACTAAGCCCGTTTGAGAAATTCTACAAGGCGGAGAACTATCATCAGGATTATTATGTCAATAACAGCAATAAACCGTACTGCAGCTTCACGATCAAACCCAAGCTGGAAAAAATCAGGAAAGTGTTCGGCGAACTACTAAAAAAGTAGCAGTCAGTAACTATATCTTTTTATCTATTCGTTTCTGACGGCGAACTTCTTTTCTATCCTTTGGCTGCCGCTGTCAAAGACAATGTAATACATGCCCGAAGACAAGCCGGTAAATTCTATCTGATACTGTTTCTCGGTTACTTTGCGCGAGATGAAGTCGTCAATCCTGTTACCCATTATGTCATAAAGCGTTAATTTATAATTGCCGGCAGGTACAGAGTTCAGTTCGATGTTGATCAGGCTGTTTGCGGGGTTGGGCCAGATCCTGTCCGGGTCCTCACCACCGGGGAGAGGGATGTTGTTGCTGTCTTTATACAGGAGGACCGTATCGACAATCCTTACGTCTTTGGCTGAGGCGGCCATCTGTACCTCGTATCTTCCGGGTTCGATTCTGTAATCGTCCAGAGTTGAGTCAAAGACTGCAAAGTCCATCAGATAGACCTTGACGGAGTCGCTCACAGAACGGCCTGACCTGACATGTACCCTTTTAAACCCTGCCAGGGATTTGATGGGCATGGGCATCTTCGCATCGAGGCTCCTGAAGTAGAATTGAACGATTTCATCCCCATCCATTGCTCCGGTGTTGGAGATGTTGAACTTGATGGGAAGCGTGTCTTCAACAGAAATGTCAATCTCTTTCGCAGCGAGGTTCATACTGTTGTAACGATAGGTCGTGTAGCTGAGGCCGTAGCCGAAAGGATAGAGCGGTTCCTTGTGGTTGTATTTGTAAGTCCTGCCTTCCATGTTGTAGTCAGTAAACTCAGGCAGGTCATTGACAGATTTGTAAAATGTGAGAGGCAGTTTGCCGCTTGGGTTGTAATCGCCGAAAATGATGTCTGCCAGGGCGTCTCCGCCTCTGTGGCTGCCGTACCACATTTCGATGATGGCTGGAATGCTGTCGTTCAGTTCGTTGATGGACATGCTGCTGCCGTTTTGCATAACAAAGACGAGAGGTTTATTGGCTTTTTTCAGGGCTTTCAGGAATTTCACCTGGATGGCCGGCAGGTCGAGGTTGGTGCGGTCACCCCGGTAGAAACCGGGCAGGTAAACCGGTATGTCTTCCATTTCAAATTCAACGCCTAAGCCACCGGCAAAAATAATGGCGTCGTATTTGGACGCAACTTTTACCATTGAGTCAATCCTGGCGTCACCGGTTGTGTATGTACCGAACTCAAATCTGGCGCTGGCATAGATGGCATGGTCAAAGTACTCGATGACAATCGGGTATTCGTGGCCGGCTTCCATATATACATTGGACACGAGTTCAGTTGATGAGTGCCATTGCCAGTCATTGATTACGAGAGTGTCATTGAAATAGACCCTTACACCGTCGTCTGAAATCATCTTAATGGTATAAATGTCGGAAGTGTCTGCATGAATGAAGCCAGACCACCTGATGCAGAATGAGTCCGGCCTGATCGACGGGTCCGGTGAGCCTTCATGCCAGTCGTAATTGATCAGGCTGTCGGTCTTTATCAGTGCGGGTTCCCCGGAAAAGTCCATATTATTGAAATATTCGGCTTTCAGTCCGGGTTTACCGTCGGGTGTTTTCAGGTACCTGGTTTGTACCAGTTCAGTAAAATAGCCGATCTTACTGCATCCGGTGAAGTAGTTGACCTTGGTTTTGGGCGCTACTTTTTTGGTTATACCCTTGAGTATATCAGTTGCGTCAGGGGTATAGCCGGAATAGCACCCGAAATTGTTACCGACAGCGTTCGGGCCGATAACGACAATTGAGTCATAGTCTTTACTAAGGGGCAGTGTTTTGTCGTTCTTAAGCAGTACCATTGACTGCTGGGCCTGTTTGTAAGCAATGTCAACGTGTTCCTTCGAAACCAGGTCCGACAGAGGTATCTTGTTGAAGGAGACCGAATCGGGATCGTCGAACAAACCCAGTTTAAATCTTGTCATCAGCAGGTGATAGACAGCCGAGTCGATCTGTGCTTCTGTGATTACTTCCTCTTTGAGCGCTTGCATTGCATAGTCGCTCAACATCGACCCACATTCGAGGTCCATGCCGGCTTCCAGCGCCATCCTGACTGTTTCGGTCTCACAGTAAGCGTACCAATGGGCGTAAAGCAAATAGACAATGGCTCCACAGTCTGTTACAACATAGCCGTCGAAGCCCCATCGCTTTTTAAGTATATCATGGATGAAGTGTTTATTAGCAGCGTTTGGAATTCCGTTCACGGCGTTGTAGGCAGCCATTACCCCATGAGCTTTTCCTTCGGTGAAGGCTGCTTTCCACATCGGCATATATGATTCCCAGAAATCTCTCTGGTTGACGACGGCATTGAACATGTAGCGCAGGGGTTCCGGCCCGGAATGGACACAGAAATGTTTAGGGCTGGCAATGGCTTTCCAGTATTTTGGGTCATTGCCCTGCAGGCCTTTGATGTACTGTACTGCAATTCTTGAACCGAGAAAGGGGTCTTCGCCGAAAGTCTCCTGCGTCCTGCCCCAACGTGGGTCGCGTGCCAGGTTCAGATTAGGAGACCAGTAACTCATGCCTTTTCCCCTGGTCCTGAACAGTATCCGTCCTTCATCCGATATTGCCGATCCCATTTCATAGATCAGCTCAGGATTCCACATTGCGGCAAGTCCGATGGACTGGGGGAAAACGGTTACGCTGTCGTCGATGATGCCGTGGAGGCATTCCGAATTCCAGTCATATTTCGGTATGTTAAGCCTTGGTATTCCGGGAGCCGTATATACCAACTGGCTGATTTTTTCTTCGAGAGTCATCTGAGAGATCAGGTACCTGATCCTTGTGTCGTAAGACTGGCCCTGGCCTTGAAGCGATGAGCATATTAACAGGCATAGAATGAGAGCAGAATACAGCTTTCTTGTCATCAGTTGTTTTCCTATGATAGAAAATTAATATTATACTTATGAACAAAATTAATCTTTTATGTTAAATAAACAGTAAGAAATTTTCAATGATTAATCTTTGAGGTAAAGTCGTCAGCTTTTTCAGTCATCATCTTGGAAAATGAAAGATGGGCCAGAAAAATTATTTGAGGATTAGGTAAAAATAGAATGTGAATTTAATAGCCACGAGCTTCAGCTCGTGGATCGGATTCTCAAGATACCGATTTTAACCATTATCCTAAAAGTTGATTATCATAGAAGATTAGTAAAAACTATGCACTTTCAGTGCAATACTTTAGTTGCTACACATTTTTTTGTATATTTGAAAGATGGGAAATGAATATAGACATGGTAGTCATACAATCTCAAGACTAAGTGCTCATATAGTATGGGTAACGAAGTATAGAAAGAAAGTATTGACAGGAGATATACAGATAAGGTGCAGGGATCTGATAAAACAGATATGCGATAGTGAAGATGTGTCGATACTAAAGGGAGCAGTAAGTAAAGACCATGTCCATATTCTCATAGAATATAGTCCCTCATTGGGTATCAGCGAATTAGTGAAACGATTGAAGGGAAGAAGTTCAAGGTTACTTCAAAAAGAATATCCGAAATTGCAGAAGGAGTATTGGGGAAAACACTTTTGGGCTATAGGATATGGAGTCTGGAGTACAGGAAATATAACAGAAGAAATTGTACAAGAATACCTTGAGCATCATAAAGATCAATCAAATTATAATAATGATAATTTTATATTGGAGTAGTGAATTTCATTCACCTCAAAACCTATGCACTTTCAGTGCATAGTGGTTTAGTTCATCGATATTATGTGTACTTATAATATTTTAACTTATGATTGGATGAAGTGCTTTAATAGTTCAAAGCTTTGTTTGGAATCATGAGCGGCTAAAGCCGATTATCCCATTGAATACTTGTCCACGAGCTGAAGCTCGTGGCTATTGAAAATACTAAATTAAACTCTTTCTCCCCCATATATTACAACTGATCCGTTATACTGTTGATGAGATACTCCCAAAAACAGCAGAGGCTCCACTGATTGGGTGAAGCCTCTGATTTGCTGTGTTTGAGTAATAGATTTACTTCCCACCTTTTGTATATTTATCGAGGAAACCGAAGAACTCGCGCGACCAGGCAATAAATTCCTGGGGATGGGAGATGAAATGTGTTTCTTCGGGAAGTACCACCAGCTTGGAAGGCAGGCGTTTTACCTGTGCTACTGTGAAGGCTTCGAGGCTCTGTGTGTAAGGAACCCTGAAGTCGTTTTCACCTGTGCTGATCATGATGGGGGTGTCCCATTTGTCGGCATATTTGTGAGGCGAGTGTTTCTCGTAGTAAGCCTTGTTTTTCTCAACCCAGTATGGCCCGCCGTATTCCCAGTTGGGGAACCAGAGCTCTTCCGTAGCGCCGTACATGCTCTCGAAGTTGAACACGCCGCAGTGAGAAGCAAAAGCCTTAAACCTGCCGTTGTGATTGCCTTCGAGCCAGAATACGGCGTATCCGCCGGCGCTGGCGCCAACGGCAGCAAGTCCGTCTTTCTTAATATATGATTCTTTAAGCATTGCGTCTGTTGCTGCAAGAATATCCTGCATCGGCTTGCCTGCCCAGTCCTTAGTGATTGCGTTGTTCCATTCCTGTCCGAAACCCGGCATGCCGCGCCTGTTGGGAAGCAGCAGCACGTAGCCCTTCGAAGCCATCAGGTAATAGTTCCAGCGGTAGTGGAACTTCTGGCTGATCATGCTCTGGGGGCCGCCCTGGCAGAAGGTGATCATCGGGTACTGCTTTGTCGAATCGAAATCGGGAGGATAGACAACCCAGCAGTGAACGTTTGCGCCGTCGGTGCTCTTGATGATTCTCTCGACGATTTTCACTTTCCTGAGGCTCTTTGTAAGCTCTTCGTTAACCTTTGTCAATTGTGCTGCCTTGCCGCCTTCGGAGGGCATGGAGAAAAGGTCCACCGGGCTCATCATGTCTTCTCTCATGCAGTAGATAGTCTTGCCGTCGGGAGAAAGAGCAGGGGAGTTGTAATCATACCATCCGTCGGAAACCTGTTTCCAGGTTCCGTCTGTAACATTGAATTTGAAGAGTTGTACAGTACCTTTGGTGTCGGCGCTGAACACAATCGATTTGCTGTCTGCGGACCAAACGGGGGAGTTAACCCAGCCGTCAAAAGTAGCTGAGAGCTCCTTTTTCTCGCCTGTAGCGCGATCGTAAAGCATGAGGCGGCGTTTGTCCGATTCGAAGCCGTTGTTCTCGAGGCTGATGAATGCAATGTATTTGCCGTCGGGAGAGTAGAGCGGATCCTGGTCATAGCCCATCATTCCCTCTGTAATATTCTTAGCGGCGCCGCCGGCAGCGGGAATTAGGTAGATGTCCGAATTGGTCTGTTCGACGAAGTCGATGCCGGCAAGCTTCTTGCAGGTGTAAGCCAGTTCTTTGCTGTCGGGCGACCATGCAATCTGTTCGCTGCCGCCGAAAGGTTTCAACGGTGTGTCGAACAGTTCGTCTTTCATAAGGTCTTTTGCTTCACCGCCTTCGACGGGCATTACGAACAGGTGGGAGACATTCTCGTCGATCCATTCGCTCCAGTGCCTGACGGGAACTTTGTCGTAAATCCTGATCTTTGCCTTTGGCAGGTCGGGGTATTTGTCGGCAGGAGTTTCCATCATCTTAATCTCGGAAGTGAAAGCGAATGTTTTTCCGTCGGGTGAGAGTGAGAGGTTTGAAACACCGGTCTTGACGTCGGAGATTCTCCGGGAAGAAGCGCTGGTGATCTCCATTACATAAACCTGGGGTGTTTCTTCCAGCGTCGAGATGAAAGCTATCTTCTTACTGTCCGGGAACCAGACCACATCGCTGTTGTTACCGTGGTTCGATGTAAGCTGCTTCAGGTCCTTGCCCTCGCTTGTCATGATGTACAGGTCGGTTGAAAACTTGTTTTCTTCGGGGTTGGGAGTTTTCATTCCGAAAACTATCCATTTACCGTCGGGCGAAAGCTCGTATTCGGTTACCCGTTTGAGGGACATGAGCATCTCGGCAGAGAACACCGTAGTGTCAACCTTGATCTTATCTGCTTTTTTCCCTTTGTCCGCTTTGCCTGTGTCTTTCTGTGGTTGGCATGCCATAGCGATCATTAAAATTAATAATACATAAACAATGTTTTTCATCAATACACCTTTTTAATTTGTAAAATATATTTGTTATTTCAGGTATTTCTTTAAGAATCCGAAGAACTCCCTGTACCAGACAATCTGCTCCTGGGCTTTCAGTACCCAGTGGTTTTCTTCGGGAAAGACTACTATCCTTGCCGGTACTCCCTGTGCCCTGGCGGCAGTGTATGCTTCGAGGCTCTGTGTGTATGGAACCCTGAAGTCGAGCATCCCGGTAATTATCAGTATCGGTGTCTTCCAGTTTTTCACGTACATGTGAGGGGAGATTTTGTTATAGTACTCGAGGTTCTTCTTTTCCCAGTAAGGGCCGCCGTTGTCGTGGTTCGGGAACCAGAGTTCCTCGGTGGAGCCGTATTCACTTACCATGTTAAACAGCCCGCAGTGGGAAATAAATGCTTTGAAGCGGCCGCTGCTGTTGTTGCCTTCGAGCCAGAATACGGCATAGCCTCCGGCGCTGCCTCCAACGGCAGCAATCCTGTTCTTGTCCACGTATGGCTCTTTAGCCAGGTCATCTACTGCCGAAGTAATGTCGTCCATCGGCCTGCCGGAGTAATCGCCGGAGATGGCGTCAACCCAGTCCTGGCCGAAACCGGGGCATCCCCTTCTGTTCGGTGCCAGTACGATATAGCCTTCCGAGGCCATTGTCAGGAAATTCCAGCCGTAGCTCCAGAAAGCGCTGACAGCCTGCTGGGGGCCGCCCTGGCAGTAAGTGATTACAGGATACTTCTTTGCAGGGTCAAAGTCGGGCGGATAGACGACCCAACTGTGGACTTTGGCTCCGTCGCTGCTCTTAGACCAGCGTTCCTCGAACCTGACAGGCTTCACGTCCTTGAAGAATTCTCCGTTTATGTCTGTCAATTGTACTTCAGTCTGCGGCTTGTCCAGTTTAATCGAATAGAGTTCTTCCGGCCTGTTGAAATCGCGTTTCGAGAAGATCAAAGACGAGCCGTCAGGGGTTACCAGGAGGGCTTTGTCGCCATAGTTAGCTTTGCCCTGTTTGATGACTTTTACATTGCCGTTCATGTCAACGGAGAAAATTTTAGCTTTGCCGCTGTCCACAGCAGAAAAATATAGCGATTTGCTGTCGGGAGCCCAGCAGGGATTGTTCACCCATTTGCTGAAATTCTTTGTAATTTCGGATGTTGTTTTGGCTTCCCGGTCGTAAACCATCAGCCTGATCCTGTCGGATTCATAGCCGGGGCGTTCCTGGCTGAGCCAGGCGATGAACCTGCCGTCGGGTGAGTACTGTGGTTCCATGTCGTAACCCGGGTATGACCCGGAGATATTCTCAGTCTTAGCAGATTTGATATCATATATATATATATCCGAATTGGTACTGGTGACGAAGTCTGCTACTTTTTTAGAGGTGTAAGCAAGCTCTTTCCCGTCAGGCGCCCATGCAATCTGCTCTTTACCGCCGAAAGGCTTAAGAGGCGTGTCGAAAGCCTCGCCTGCATTGACGTCTATCGGTTCGCCTTCTTCGTATGGGAGGATGAAGAGATGGGAGTACCTTTTGTCGAGCCATGAATCCCAGTGCCTTACAGGCAGACTGTCGTAGATGTAGGCCTTTGCTTTTTCCATGTCGGGGTATTCTTCCATCGGCGATTTGCCGATCTTCAACTCTGAAGTGAATGAGTAATACTTGCCGTCAGGGGAGAACAGGAGGTTTGAGATGCCGTTCTCAAAATCGGTAATCAGTTCGGGATCGCCACCCTCTGCAAGGTCCATCCGGAATATTTGTGTGGATTCTTCACGGTCGGAGATAAATATTATCTTCTTAGAGTCAGGATGCCACAAAGGATTATAGTTGTGCTCGCCGGACTTTGTAAGCTGGACGAGGTTATTATCCCGGAGATCGAGAGAGTATATGTCGGTTACTGATGTGTTTTCCTCAGTGTCTGGCTGGCTGACGGTAAAAACCAGTTTCTTACCGTCCGGGGAGATGGAAACATCGCCAAGTCTTTTGAGGTTCATCAGTTGTTCAGGATTGAAATTATTGTTGCATACTGCACAGTATGTTATTAGCATTAAAGCCGATATTATAAATCTTTTCATAATTTTCCGATATATCTTTAACAAAATTTGAAATAAGACTAAAAAATAATCTTAAACATAAAGAAAATTGAAATGAAAAAAAATTACTATGTGTAATAATAAATCAAGATATTTTATTGGTTTTGGAAATTGTTGTGTATATATAAAAAACAAAATGAATCATTTTGAAGAGTAATGTGTCATTTTTATTTGAAAAGAATTGGAATTTGAGAAAATTTGTAATAATTTGGAATAAGGTAAGATATTAAAATAGAGTATGTTGATAAAAGAAAGTTGAGTTAGAACAAAGAATGAAAGGGTAGGATTATCAACTAATGAACGTGATAGAATTCAATCACCGGTTGAACTAAATCCTTCTATTAAAAAATAGTAAGCAAAAGCAGGAATTGTTTCCTAAGGGATAAAGATTTCTACTTTTTGCATGTATTTTAAATATATGTTTCTAAAGGAATTACGGCAAGGTGATACTTTGAAGATTGAAAATAAAATAAATGAATTGATTAATTATTTGAGGTTTACAATGAATTTTAAAAAACTATTTCTGGCAGCAGCACTGATATTCAGTCTGTTCACTGGAAAGGACCTATACTCACAGGCCTCTCTTTCCGATGCTGCTTTTTCTGCAAGCTCAGGTACATACAAGGAGCTGACATCATATGATAACGCGTACTTCTCGGTATATTTTACCACATGTATGTTTGTTTACCTTCCTTTTGATTTCTATTATGACGGTCAATTGTGCAGGTATATCACAATGAGTCCCAGCGGTGGCCTGAAACTATCTACTTCAAGTTCATCGCCTTATTATAACAATAGTTTCTACCATCAGCAGGAGATATCCAATAATTATTTGTATAACTCGAATACCAACATCTATTACGGTGGTTTCATATTCGGTTTCTTCTGCGATTACTGGCCAATTTCCTATGATGAGAGTAATAACATTAAGTATTATATATCAGGGACATCTCCCAACCGGGTTGCCATATTTGAGTATAACGGCCTGGGCTGGGACTATATGGACGATGACTATCCCGACCTGAACATCTCTTTCCAGATACAACTGTTCGAAGGGTCTAACGAGATCGTAATCCAGTACGGGAAAATGAACCGTGGCGGTGTTGAAGTATGTATGGATTGCGGCTACTATTCATCAACATCGGGCATGATCGGTTTTACTGCCTTCTACCCAGGCTATCCCGCTTCGACATATAATTATGTCAATATAGACCCCATCGGTAACGGCAATATGGGTTACGGCGGTTGGGAAGCCGGCAGGAACCCGCTTTTCGGCACACCCTTGTCTGCCGGCTACAATGAATATGAAACTGTAATGTCCAACGATGCATTCGATGCCATTACAACAGGTACAACTTTGAGAATGTCCTTCGGCCCCCGGATTACACTCGACAGGCCTACTGCTGAAGCTAACCTCAGAAGAGGCTATGTTTACGGCAACGGTACGACCGATCCTTCCGGATACGGCAATGAACAGCATCCCCAGATGACGATCGAGCAGATACCCGGTGACGCTTCTGTTAGAAAGACCATATCAGGGCCGGTTACATATCCTGTAAGTTCCAATTTCAAAGTCATCTATGATGCTACTAATACTTTCACGGAAGCTGTCAATCAGAAATTCTCCACGGCAACTCCCGGAGCACCGTCTAACCCGGCCTTCGGTTCAGCGCCCGCCGGCAGCTTAAACCTGCTTACAAACATGTCAACGATTTCTGCTGGTATTTACAATGTAGCTAATACCATTACGAATAACGGCAAAGATTACACTAACAACTATTATTTTAATATTGCTAATAACTGGGATATGGAAATCACAAAGATTCTTTATCCAAAATCCGCATCTTCAACTGTCTATCCGAATAATGTCATTGTCAATGTTAACCTGAAATTAACCAATAAAGGCATGAACGATGTCAGTGCATTCTACACAATAGTAAGAATTCACAACGAAGACGATGAAGAAGTTTACAAAGACTCCGTCTATTGGCAGGCTGGAACAGACGATGAAAAACTTGCCCTTGGTGACTTTGTTGAACTGCCTTTTAACAAGTGGAATCCTAAAGGTGTATCAGGTAAATATACTCTGACTGCATATTGTTACCTCGTCGGCGACCAGGAACTGGCTAACAATTACTGGCCCTGGCTCATCAGCAGCGATGTCTATACGATTTCGGTTGCTCCTGAAACAGAAGCTGAAGCATACAGGATTATCGTACCTAATAACGTGGGTGAAGGAATTGGCAATGATTACTATGTAGGCAGGCCGATTATTCCCCAGGTAAGATATATGAATAACGGTATCAGCGACGTCTCCGACGCTCCTACCTCAGTTAGCATCGTTCATGTAGGTACCAGCCTGGAAGTTTACAAGAAACAGAATGTCATATTAACAAGTATTCCTGCCGGCATTACCATGAATACTGCGGACTTGACCTATGATGTCTTCACGCCGCCCCTGGAAGGCAAATATACAATAACAGCTACTGTCTCTGCACAGGATGACGACAATGAAGAAAACAACTCCTATACGGATACTTTCTACGTTAAACCCTGTCTTACAGGCACTTACACCATCGGTCCCGACAAGAACACAGGCAACTACAAAACAGACTCTGCATACAATGCACGTAACTTTACAAGCATCCAGTATGCAATAGATACTTTATATCTTGTCGGCGTAAGCGGGCCTGTTGTGTTCGAATTCACAACCGGAACCTTTAATGTCGGCGATCCTTTGTTCTCTGCCATTGGCCCCGCACTTGACCTGAGAGGCTTCATCAATGGCATCAGCCCAACAAATACCGTAACATTCAAACCAAGTTCCACACTGAGCGTTTCGAAGGCTGCCGTTACGGTTAACCTGTATTCACGCAGCGGTATCGGCATCATTCTGGGACAGTCCGAGGAACCTACAAATCCTAATGCTCCTGTATATATCCCCGGTAAGAGCGACCGCGACGATTTCTCCAATCCCACAGGTTACATCATCTTCGACGGCGGTGTACAGAAAGCACTGAAATTTGTGTTGAATACACCTGCAACGACACGCTTGGCTGCTC
>CAZWLN010000060.1:0-27874 GCA_964634885.1 uncultured Hyphomicrobiales bacterium
TACGCGGCGGTTACGGGCCCTGTTTTCATCGCTGTCGTTAGGCGCTACCGGTTGTGTCGCTCCGTAGCCTTTCGACTGGATGCGCTTTTTGTCGATATTCTTTCCTGTGAGGTATTCAGCTACGGCGTTTGCCCTTTGCTCCGAAAGGTTCATGTTGTACTCATTGGAACCGATGTTGTCGGTGTGTCCTTCGATGATTATCTTCTTGCCGGGGTATGTCTCCAGGAAGGTGATGAGCCTGTTCAGTTCCGGATACGATTCTTCCAGCAGCTCGTACGAGTCATATTTGAAGTAGATGTTATTGAGGGTGATGGTGAAATCGCCCCTGATCTGAACTAAGTACAGGTCTCTCTCCACTTCTTTATAGGTAGGGTCGATGTTCAGGTCGAGGAAATCGCTTTCGGGATAGTAACCGTCTGCTTGTGCCCGGAAGGAGTACTTCCTGCCGTAGTTCAGGATGATTGAATAGGTCCCGTCGGCAGGGGAGGAAGAGGCAGTACCTGCTTCGGAGCCGTCAGGGAGGGTTTCGTAAACAACTTTTGCCTCTAATGGCTGTTTCGTAAGGGAGTCAAGCACCCTGCCGTGTACCAGTACCACAGGTTCCGGTTTTTCCGTTACCAATTTAAGGCGGTAGATGTCCCTGTCGCCGTTTTGCGGATTCTCAGAGGCGAAGTAGGCATATTCGCCGGAAGCAGGAAGCTTGAAATGGTAATCGTGGCCGGCAGTGTTTACTTCAGGCCCCATGTTTACCGGTTCGGACCAGTTATTCCAGGTGTCGTCGAGCCTCTTAGTGTAGAAAATATCCCTTTTTCCGTATCCTTTGTGGCCTTCGCTGGCAAAATACATGGTAACGTTGTCGGTGCAAAGAAAAGGCGAATCCTCATTCAAAGAAGTATTGATTACCGGGCCTAAGTTCAACGGTGCAGACCAGGAATATTCACCGGTCCTGAAGCTTATGTATATGTCCCTGTCTCCGAGGCCGCTGTCCCTGTTGACGCTGTATAGCAGTATTTTCCCGTCGCCGCTCATGGAAAAGGTGGAAAGCCTGTCACGGTTGTAATAGTCCACGATGTCCATGGGTTTGGGGATGCTCCAGCCATCGGTACGCCTGACAGACATCGAAACACTGGTCCTGACGTTAAAATCGCGATTGTAAACACCGAAAACGAGCATGTTGTTCCCGTCGGTGGTAATGGCGCAAACAGCATTCGGGTTGGTCGTATTAAGAGGGTAACCGATATTCATAGCTTCGGACCATTTGCCGTCCGGCTGAAGGGTAGATACCCAGATGTCCTGGTCGTCATCCCTCACAGACGATCCGACGTTCGAGGGATGGCCCTGCCTGCAAAAGTACAGCGTTCTGCCGTCAGGAGAGATGATTGGTGCAAAATCGTCGTACGCTGAGTTGATTGCAGGCCCAAGGCTCTCTTTAACATACTTTACTTCCTGGCCGTTAACTCCGGCAGCAACTGCAAGGAATAAAAGCAGGAATAATGCAGGCAATTTACTGATTTTCATATCAATCCCTTTTTACCTATGTCTTTACGATAATACATATTCTGGAAATTAATACTCTTTACTGATTCATAAGCTTTGTCGATCGATTCTTTAAGTGTGTCGCCCATACCGCATACACCAAGTACGCGGCCTCCGCTGCTGACTATGTTCCCGTCCCTGACGGCCGTACCGGCGTGGAATACTGTTGAACCGTTCCCTTCAGCTTCTTTTATTCCGGTGATTGGGAAACCTTTTTCGAAGCTGTCCGGGTATCCGCCGGAAGCAAGGATGACACAGCAGGAGTATCCTTTGGCCGGATTGACTACCGTGCCGGCGTCGAGCCTGCCGGTGGCGGCGCTGTAGAGCAGCCCTGCGAAATCACCTTCAAACACACTGAGTACTGCCTGTGTCTCCGGGTCTCCGAACCTGGCGTTGAATTCTATTACATAAGGTTCGCCCCCGGCAATCATCAACCCGGCATAGAGGCAGCCTGAAAACGGCGTGCCTTCCTGTCTCATGCCGTCGATTACAGGTTGAATTATTTTAGTTTTCACCTTCTCGAGCAGTTCGGGAGTAATTATGGGAGCGGGGGCATAGGCGCCCATCCCGCCGGTATTCTTGCCTTTGTCGTCGTCGAATACTCTTTTGTGGTCCTGGGAAGGAGCCAGTGCAACAAACTGCGAACCGTCCGTAACGGCCAGGATGGAAGCTTCCTGTCCCGTGAGAAATTCCTCTACGACGATGCTGCTGCCCGCGGAGCCGAATGCACCTCCGAAAACTTCATCGACAGCCTTGTGTGCGTCTTCAAGGTTCTCTGCAATTATTACTCCTTTGCCGGCGGCCAGCCCGTCAGCTTTGATTACTACCGGCAATTTGCCCTGGTCTATATAATTGTGTGCAGCTGCCTGCTCCGATGATCCGAAACGCTTGTATTCGGCTGTCGGAATTTTGTACTTTTTCATGAAGTCCTTGGCAAAGCCCTTTGATGATTCAAGCATTGCGGCTGCTTTGGTGGGGCCGAATACGTTGAGTCCCTCTTTCCGGAGAAAATCGGTAATTCCTTCCGATAGCGGCTGTTCCGGCCCTACGACTACCAGGCCAATCGCGTTTTCTTTGCAGAATTGGACTATTGCATCGAAATCATTGGCTTTGACCTGGGGATCACGTGCAGATTCAAATATGCCGGGGTTGCCCGGTGTACAGAAAATTGTTCCCGCAGAAGGCGACTGCGCTAATTTATATACCAGGGCGTGTTCCCTGCCTCCGCTGCCGATTACCAGAATATTCATTGTTTCTCCGTTTTTTTTTATTTAAATATTTAAGTTCTTCGATGAAATATGGTCAATTGCTTCTGTCAGTGTCCACCACCCGACGTTGTCCCTGTGTTTCCTGCCGATTCCATCGATGATGAGTTCCAGGTTCCTGGTGCTGTGCATATCTTTAACATGGCCGGAAGCAATGACCGGAATGACGATGCCGTTGTCATTGTACTTTTTCAGGTTCTTGTCCGAGATGATTCCGTCAATTATTTTCAGGAAAACAGATGCCGGGATATAGTCATAGTCGAGTTGGAAAGCTGCCCTGGAAAGCAGCGCTTTAAGGTAGAAACCGGGGCCTTTTCTCTGATTCTTCTTGTAGTACCTGTTGCCGACAGGGTATTTTACTGCTTTGATACGGTCTCTTTCTTTCATCCACTCTATCTCCGTATCAGTGATAGCTGTGTCGAAAGCAAAGTTGTAATAGAGTGCCGGAGACAGTTTTTTCAGTACCAGCGAATGGTATTTCGTAACTGAATAGACTGGCAATTCGAGTAAGCCTTCACCGGGATTGCCGGGCAGGCAGAGGTTGCCGGGGGCAGTATGCCAGGGAATGATGTTGGAAGGAGCCTGCCTGAAATCATACATTCCTTCGCTGTACAGATTCTTCGAAACGGAACTGTCGCATATTATGCCGTTTTTGCGAAGAATCGGGAGGATTTCTTTCTCGGGCTGTATTCCGTAGCCGCCTGCCCTGAATGCCCTGCAACTGTAACCGGGCCTGACAGGAGTTAATAATTCATCCAGGTAATTCTTACCTTTGATTACTAATTCTTCTATTGTGTCGTTTGGCAATGAGGAAAGCGCCCATTTTGCCATGTCGGGTTTTGTCCCGGGGCCTTTCGCTCCCAGCCACTGCGGATGAATGTGAAGCTGGACGTCATGATTCTGATCGATGGTATCTTTCAGGGCTGTTTCCCAGGAGTCGGCGATCTCTTTAGCAGAGCCATCGGTTTCACTTAATGAGCGGAAATAGAACTGCTGCATTACTTCTGCCATCAGCGTAATTTTTCCGCCAGTGGCGCCGAGCAGGCTTAACAATTCCCTTAGCGGCTTCTCCTGAATGTCGAAGTAATCGCCGGAGCCGTCGCCGAACAGTTCCCAGTCGTTCGTCAGTACTATTGCTATCTTCATATCATCCTGTTCCACTTGTAATACCTTCGTGGATATATTGTAATGTTATCATCAACTAATTTTATCATAATTTCGAAAAGAGGCTGCGAATTTACAACAAAAAAATTCATGTCGTTGACCTGGAAGTCCCGTGCAATTTCTTTGGGTATATATTTCCTGAAATATTCCGGAATGTCGAACTTCATTTTCCTGATGTCGTGGGCATACGTTTTAACGACAGTATTGTTGCCGTTCCTGTCGATGCACTGTGCCTTGAACAAGTGGCTGTGATAGGGATTGACCGGGAAGTCTTCCTTCAGGTAATCATCGACGATATGCGTGGAGGAGAAATAATTGGATGTGACGCCGATGCCGATTGATTTCGCGTTGTGTTCCAGGACTTTGAAGTAAGGACTGCAGGAATCGTAAGGATAGGGCGAATCCTGGTGTTCAGCCGTCAGTTCTTCGGCATATTTGCCTATGGCGCATACGGACTTCGACGGGTGCAGGCTGCGGACGCTGTCTTTGTGCCTCCTGGCAATTTCACTGAGCATACCGGTAAAAGAAGGTGAACGCCTGACGTTGAACACTTCACCGCTTTTAAGGAACTCATAGGAAGTGAGCTGGGGGTATGTTGGAAAAAGGAGTGTACCTTCGCTGCCTACCGTATCGAGTAAAAGAGGCAGCAGGTCTTTAATGTTGAAATCGAGTTTCAGCCTGTCAAGAGAACTGTGAATGAAAAGGACGTCTCCTTTTCTTATATTGAAATCCTTCGATAGCATCTCTTTGAATTGTTCGTATCCGATGGGCTGCAGGCTGTCGAGCAATTGTTTCCTCGACGCCTGTTTGGCTGATTTATATTTCAACAGGTATTTTTCGGGAACTATTCTTTTTGCTAATTCTTTTATCATAATTGCATTTCAGAGGACAGAAATACTTTTTGTAAATTCAATCATCAGGTTGTAGCCGTCCCAGACGGGGGCAAAATTCAATGCGCTGCCGACGGGAACCATCCTGTCGATGCCTTTGCCGGCAAGCTTACTAGCCAGTTCCCTCATCGTTTCCTGGCTGAAACCAGTGTAAGTAAGTGTCTGGTCGTTTGCTTGTACCAAGGGGATGATGTCGTCGGGACTGCCGATGAAACATTCGTAGAAGAAGCCGCCGCCGCAGGTTTCACGTGCATTACCCACCGACATGCAGTCAATCCTTACAACAGTAGCCTGGTCGTCGGCCCGGTCATGGTATGAGAGAATATTGACGTCGCCGGCAGCTTTTTCGAATACCTCTATATGTTTATTCAATGCTACTGAAATGTCGTCTCTGTGCCCCTTCTTTTTCATATAATCCGAAAGTTGGGACCAGAACAAAACTGAAGCATTGGCATTCGCTTCATCGCTGCCGGAGAAATACACAATCCGGGGGGAAGAGCAGCCCATCTGGCCGAAATAATAGCCGTCGTTGTAAAATGCCGCTGCTGTTGCCTCCAGGGCTTTCTCTTCGAACTGAAGATAGCTCTCCGAATCAATTATTGAATAGGAAACTTTGTCGGCAAAAGTGATTTCCTTGGTTGTCGGTTTCGCCTGGAAAGACCTGATGAGCGATATTGTACTGTCGCCACCCCAGACGACCCTCATGTCGGCAATGGACGACAGCCGTTTGTTGATGAGGTCTTCGTGTTCGTAGTTGATGACAATATTCCTATTGGAAATATCGGAATATTGCTCCCTGGCAGCGGTCTTCCTGAAAATATCCAGAAGTATTTCTACCTGTTGGTTTTTGCGTGAAGAGACCCTTACGATGTTGATGTTCCCGGCAAGCAGGGACAAAGCCCAGGAATAGGCGAATATGGTATCGACATTCGAAGGTGCGATGTGGAAAGCTACGCCTCTGGGAGCGAGCAGTACTGTGCTGTTAAGGCTGCCCTGAACCTGGTCCGCCAGTCCCTGTATGGATGACCTCCTGAGGAAGAAGGCGAGGGCTGAGAGTTCAGGAAAGGAAGAAGCCAGTTTATCGGTGAATATGCTTTTGGAAATATCATTGAGGAAGGCGACGGCCGTGTCGTTCAAGGGCTGCATGAGCCTGGCTTTGACTACATCCTCAGTAATTATTCCATCAATATTATTTGATTCATTTATTGTTGGGAAATATTGCCTGATCATATTTTACCCTGTTAATTATTAGGAAAAAGCGTATATGTCGCTGCAGCCGCGGAGTTCTGCTTTCGGAACCCTGCCCTGTATCGTGAACCGCGATCCATGCCTGCCGCAGGGGCAATCGTCAACGCCGTGGATGGCGCCGAGATCTTCCGTCAGAAGAGAATGGCCCGGATAGCTGCGGGGAAGGACACTAAGTGTCTGAAGGATGCCGGTTTCACCGGTTTCAGCTACATCCCAGTTTTTGTAATCCCTGATGATTACTTCTGAGAAATTGGCGGGATGGAAGTAACCGGCTTCACACTCCATGTAGATGCTGCCGACCTGTTCCACCATACCGTAAAAATTGTGTACGCGGGGAATGGCAGTCTGTTCAAAGATGGATTCTTTGAAAATCTCGTTTGTAACCGATTCTTCCTGAAGCTTCTTCCAGCCTCCGCTGTGGATGAGTATTCCTTTGATAAGCGGCAGTTTGAGGTTAAGCTGCCTGAGGGCCTGGTAGAAATTCTTCCAGATGAGGAACGTGAACCCGAAAATGAGGATTTCGCTGTCTTTGTACTTCTCAACAAAGTCCATCAGCGTTTTAACGTCCAGTTCCAGGTTCTCATCGAGAATATAGGTGTGGTCCCTGCCGAAGTTGGACAATCCTGTCAGGCCGGCCCCACGGGCGCTCATGCTTGCGTTCCTGCCCACTGTTTTTTCCGAATCGACAATCAGCATCGGCAGCCGTTTAGGGCCGATGAAGGAAGTAACGATGGAAGCAAGCGCTTTTGTCTGTAAAAGGGATGTTTCTTTGTTGATTGCTATCCGTGAGACCTGCTGTGAGGTGGTGCCGCTGGATGTCAGTGTCTTCATTACTTCGGCGTCGGGTATGCTCCTGAGGTCAAAGTCCTTGAAAAGCCTTACGGGCAGGTAAGGTAAATCGGCCAGAGTGGCGAAGCCGGGCCTGTTCCCGTACAATTTATTGTAAATCCGGCTGTAAACCTGTGAATTGGCTCTGTGGAAATCTGTAAGTTCCCGGAGTTCATTCAGCAGCAGTGAGGATTTCTCGTCGTTTGCAATGCTGTACTGGCGTCTGTCGAAAAGTTCCTGGATTATGCTCATTGCCGGAATTGCTCCTTCATTGTTTTGTAATCTTTTTTGCCGGAGCTTGTGTAAGCGATGGCAGAGGTCAACCTTACATCGACAAGGGAATGGTGAAGTGAATAGGCATTAGAGACCAGATCCACGGTTTGTTTGACCGTTGATTCCTCGCCCGATTCGACAAATATCTCTATCAGGTCGTCATTCTGCAGACAGGCAGACGCCAGGTCCAGTTTTTCCCTGATAAGTCTTTCTATGTCGTCGAGATTGATACGCTGGCCCAGTACTTTGGAAAAACGCTTCAGCCTGCCGGTAATGTACAGGTAGCCGTCGTTGTCGAGGTATCCTACGTCACCGGTTCTAAGTACTCCGTTTTGTTCGTCTCCCTTTGCAAGGTCGGCACGGGTTTCGGCATAGCCAAGCATGACGTTTGGGCCGGAATAGACCAGTTCGCCGGTTTCATTGGGAGGCAGAATTCTGTTATCATCGACAATTGCCAGTTTGCCTCCGGGAATGGCGATGCCTGCAGAGCCTGCCTTCTCCGGCTGCTTTTCAAACGGTACATAGGCAATGCGGGCTGTGGCTTCTGTCTGGCCATACATCACGAAAAAGCGAAAGCCTTTTTCTTTTGCGATAGCTTCGAACTTAAGGATGTTTTCTTTACTGAGCTTGCCGCCTGCCTGTGTCATTGTCCTGAGCGAAGGCAGGTTCATTGTCCCGAAGCGCAGCCTTAGAAGCATCTCATAGGAATAGGGGACACCGGCGAAGGACGTGCAGTTGTTTTCCCTGAACGTAGTCCAGAAGTTCTTCTGCATTACCGTATCGTTAGAGCAGACGATATGAGCGCCGGTAAGAATGTGGGAATTAATCACCGACAGTCCGAAGGAATAGCTCATCGGCAGGGAAGTAATGGCTGTTTCGTTGCTGTCAACCGAGAGGTATTCGGCGATGGAAGAAGCATTGGCCGAGAGGTTCTTGTAGCTGAGCCTTACGAGCTTGGGATTGCCGGTTGTGCCGGAAGTAGAGAGCAGCAGTGCCGTATCTTCAAAGACACTGCCTGTGTCGGTTTCCCTGCATTCATATATGGGTAAAGTCTCACCAAATGACGACTTCAGGGTGTAACTGTCGAAATGGTAACCGTTAGTTGCGGCAGCAATAATAAGCTCCGGTTTGTAGCAGTCGATGATATTGGAAGCCAGTGCGCGATCGGTTGCCGCATTGATGAGCAGGGCAGTGTTCCCTGAGTTCAGGACAGCAAGGTAAGCGATGACGCTGTTGTAGCTGTTGTCGCAGAAGACAGCAGCAATGCCTTTGTGAGGAAGGGACAGCGCTGAAGAAAGGCTTTCCACATCGGACCTAATCCTGTCAAAGTCATAATTTCCCTCACCGGCTGAATCGGTAATAGCCAGCGTTTTTTGCCGTTCGTCTTTTAATTGCCAGAACATAATTATTAAACTGTTTATATATCTACGGAATATTTTCGAAGAATTTCTTTAGCTTTGAGGTAGCTGGACATGTCGATGACGTCATCGGTTTCAATCATCAGGTCGAAAGCGTCTTCGATGGAAGCAATCAGCTTCATGTGAGCCACGGAATCCCATGCATACGTACCGTATTCAAGAGTGTCGTTGACTTTGGCGCCGTCGATGCCGATTACACTAACAAAACATTCTTTTAACTTATCTTCATTCATAATTTTTTTGTACTCCAATAAACATAATTTTTAAATAACGATAAAGCCATCGTAAAATTTCAAAGAAGCGAAAATATTAAGAATATTAGAAAGGGAAATATATTTTTCTTAAATTTGATTGTTTTTGTAACATTTTTCGTATTATTGTGTCTATTGCTTTATAAATTCGATTTTTTTTGAAAACAAAGTTTAACGTTGAAGGCAAAAAAAATGAAAAAGTACTTATTTCTATTATTAGTATTCTTTCAATATTTTATTAATGTTTTACCTGCTATGGCTATTGGTTGTTTTTTCATTGAGAACAAGGGACAAATCGTTGATAACAATGGCAAAGCAAGAAACGATATTATCTGCTACATTAATCTGAAAGGATTTGATGCTTATATAACTGGTACAGGCCTGTCTTTTGTATGGGAGGAAACAGCTCCGACAATCGATAGTACAGTCTCGATCTACAGAAACGATGTCGTTTTCAGTTCTTCAAATATGAGTGATTATCAATTGGATGATAGAAACAATGCACTTTTGAACTTATATATTTCTAATAAAAATGAGGGAATAACTGATATTCATACCTTTCATTTAATAAGATTCAGAGACATATATCCTGACATTGATTTAGTGATAAAAACTGAAAATAACAAACTGGAACTCATTTATATACTTAAAGATGGAGCCTCACCCGAAAAAATAAATATTACCAATTCTGAAATGAATACGAGCAATTTCCATCCTGAATTATATTTCTCAATAAAATATATTAATAGCAATGATTATATCGATGAGGTAGAAAATAGTAATAAACATAATGAAAACCATCTGCAGGAGTATAAAAATATCCAGTGGTCAACATATTATGGCGGTAATGGCGATGATTTCATTTTAAGAATATTAACTGACGATTCAAATAATATATATGTCGGCGGTGAAACAAGAAGTACAAATTTTCCGACAACACCTGGAGTTTATCAGACTACAAACAGAGGTGATCTGGATGCTTTTATTTCCAAATTCTCATTAGAAGGTAAATTGATCTGGTCAACTTTATTTGGTGGTTCAGGATTCGATACTCTTAATGATTTAGAATTGACAAAGGATTCAACGATTTGGTATTGTGGCGAAACACGGAGCGGTGATTATCCGGTAACCTCTAATGCTTTTCAGGCAACATATCATAGTGGGACAGCAGACGGAGCTTTTGGAAAATTTACTAATGACGGCAAAAGATTGTATATTAGT
The DNA here is from genome assembly GCA_964634885.1 of uncultured Hyphomicrobiales bacterium. Taxonomy (GTDB): domain Bacteria; phylum Bacteroidota; class Ignavibacteria; order Kapaibacteriales; family UBA2268; genus DAINRZ01. The sequence goes on from CAZWLN010000060.1 coordinate 10,095, forward strand.
TATTATGGTGGAAGCGATTATGAGAGTTTAAATGAACTTGCAGTAAATAGTAAAGGAGATGTGTTCATTACCGGGCCAACTGCCAGTAACAATTTCCCTGTGTCATCCAATGCTATCAGGCAATCATCGACAGGAGGTTATGAAGGTTTCATCATAGGGTTCGATAAATATTACAACAGACTTTATGCTTCTTACTGGGGAGGAAGTATAGATGATTTTGGAGAGGGGATTACAGTTGATAACAATGATAATATTGTGATTTTAGGTTACACAAACAGCAAAGACTATTTCACAAAGAATCCCTATCAACCAACCCTTAAAGGAGGTATGGACGGTTATATAGCAAAATTCGATTCTTCATTTCATTTGATTTGGTCAAGCTATTTAGGTGGAAGTGGAAATGATTATTCAAACAAGGTCATTAACGATGATAATAACAACTTGTTTTTAAGAGGCTGCACCACCAGTAAGGACCTTCCAACAACAAATAATGCCATTCAAAAGGGTATTGGCGGGAAAACCGACAATTTTCTTATGAAATATAACGAAAACGGTACTTTACTAATGGCTACATATTTTGGTGGTAGCGGTGAAGAAGGATGGGACCATGTGAATGCCCAATTCGGTGGAATTGATCTCGATGCGAATGGAAATGTTGTAATATCGGCTATTACTAAGAGTACGGATTTAAAAATTTCATCAGATGCAATGCAGCCAAATTTAGGAGGAAATAATCCATCAGAGAGCGATGCTTACATACTGATAGTGGATAATAGTGGCAATATGCTTTATTCTTCATATCTGGGAGGTAGTAAAAGTGAAAAGGGATATGACATTAATTTCGATAATAAAGACAATCTTTTACATGTAGGCTATACTTATAGTAATGATTTCCCGATTGTTGGTGATGCCTATCAGAAAGTCATGAATAGCATGCTGGATGGATATATATTAAAATTCGGATATAATAATCAGCCTAAAGACACTTGCGACGAGACTGCTTTTGAATTTCTTAATTTTACTAACGATGAAAATATTAGATATGACGGAAAAGCCTACCTGGAGCAGAGCTACATCCGGCTGACAAGGTCGTCGCTTAACAGGGTGGGAGCGGCATGGTACAAATACCAGATGCCGCTTAGGAACGGTTTTACAACAACTTTCTCTTTCCGAATGACTGAAGGAGTAAAAGGTACCTCGGCAGACAGTTCCTGTGCCGGCGCCGACGGGATTGCTTTTGTCATCCAGAATAATGTTCCTTTGGCTCATGGAATAATCGGAGGGCGAATCGGCTATGACCCGATACCGAACAGCCTGGCCGTGGAATATGACCTGTTTTCCAATGATGAGAATCAAATTGAGATATTAGGCGACCCGAACGGGAACCATGTGGCTGTGATGTCGCTGGGTAAACAGCCCAATTCATCGAATCATGGTTCGGGAGCTCAACTGGCTCTTGCAAAAGATGTCATCGAAATGAAGTCCGACGCAACGGTGTATTACTCAAAGATAGATTATAATATCAAAGAAGGGGCTTTCAGGGTATGGTTGAGCGAAGATAAGGATAACTACGGCAATCCGATAATTGAAATCAATAATTTTAACCTGACACAATTGCTTGGCCTCGACCGGGACGAGTGGGCTTTCGTAGGCTTTACATCCGCTACCGGCAATTCATACCAGAACCACGACATCAAGGCCTGGGATTTCTGTCCCAAGCAGACAGAGTCGCAGCAGACAGGAGTTGAAGATGAAAACAATGCGAATGACATGGGCATCCGAATCTATCCCAATCCTGTGGAAGATTTCCTGAATATCTCCGGTGAAGATATTACCAGTGTTACCATATATAATATTCTCGGGGAAACCGTCAAATGCTGCTCTGTGCCGTGCAATGGCGCCATCGACGTCTCAGATCTGCCCAAAGGATGCTATCTGGTTAATGTGCAATACGCAATGGGACACCGCTACCGGATGAATATCATAAAAAAATAGGAATTCCGAATAGTTTGAACATGAAAAAGCCGTACCGGCATTATCCGATACGGCTTTTGTATGTATAATAATAAATGCTATTTTTGTCCGACAGGACTGCTAACGGCAGGAAGTTTCATCGTCATCATGCTTTTATCCTTTTGTACTTCCAGTTCATCGACAATGATGCCGTTGGGAGCAATAAAGGAGGCAGGGTTGCCGGTCAGACCGCCGGCCAGGCCTCCGATGGAGATGGATAACAGGCCGCCGAAACCGCGTGCGTTAGGTGTCAGCAGTGTGTTGTAAACTGATTTCTCGGAAGAAACTGCTCCTACCTTTTTCAGGGAAGCGAGAGAAATACCCGTGACGGACGCTGACCTGACAAGAGTCTCTGAGCCGTCTTTTACGCTGACTTTGTAAATGTAAATCGGTTTCGTCAGAGAGCCCTTTTCTTTGTTGCCGCCAGAGAAAAGCGATGCGACGGCAGAAGGGTCGAATTTCTCGCTTAAGCCGGAGTTTGTCGATTTCAGTTTCCTTACTATGATAGCATATTCCAAGCCTTCTTCCCTGGCTTTCTCAATCAGAAGCTTCTTCAGTTCGTTCTTCTTTACTGTACCGTCATAGTTGATTTCGATGACGCCGGGGCCGTTGTCTGCTTCGATTTTGGTACTTGCCAGGATGAACCTGGAGGAACCGTTCGACTGGCCGATCTTTGAAGTGGGTACCCGGTCTGACAGCAGGGTTTTCAAAACACCTTTGTCAATCAGGACAAGTTCGTTCGGCGGCACAACGCCTTCGGCGTCCACTTCGTAGCTTCCGATGAGGTTTACAGAGCCGTATTTCTTCATTTTGGGTTTGGACATTACACTGAACTTGTCGGAAACAACTTTTTTATCAATCTTATTTTCCAATGATTCGCCGCCCATCATCGACATGATTCCGGCCATCTTCGGGTCGCTGAATACGGGTTTACGGCTGGAACAAAGGTTGCTTTTACCTGAAAACAGTTCTTGCGAGAACATCTCCATGGCAGCCTGGTCTTCGAAAAGCACCGGCCCGGCGTATGAGTCGTCGAACACGGGGGCTTTACGGAGCTTCACAAGGTTTTCTGCCATAGTCCTGATCTCACTCTGCAGTTTGTCGTTTGCAGGCAATTCATCCGGGGAAGCGGCATAGTACAAAAGGTGGTCGTGCAGTCCCTCGCCGTCTTCAGCCTGTGTGACGGCGTTGATCCTGATGGATGCCAGTGTAACAGGTGTTTTGACTACCGTACCTTCGGTATTGGTATAATAAACATTGGAACTGATGACGACGACAGAGACACCGGAAGAGAATATATCCGGATAGCTGCTGAATATGGCAGAAAGCTGCCTTGCTACATTCTCCCATTTTTCTTTGTCCAGGGTGGCCTTCCTGTCGGGCAGGACCAACTGGACGGGTTTTGAAGCGGTGTAATCTGCAAGTACGCTGTCTTCGACCGTCTGTTTCAATTGTTTCAGAGCAGACAGTTTTGCCTCGAGGACTTCGGCAGCATTTTTATATTGCTGGTCGGTAGTCATCCAAAAGGCACGGCGGATACCCATATAGTCCTTGTCGATGGGTACCGATGATGAGGAACCGTAATAGGAACCGCCAAAAATACTGCCAAGGTCGATGAAATTGGTGTTATCCCTGAAATAGCTGCCGACTCTGACATCGACATTATGATTCATATCAGGGTTAAGTTCAGATGTGATGATTGCGCCGAGTGCGGCGTCCACTTCCAGGATCATTGCGTCTGAGAGAGTGTAGCTGATGAAGTAAGGTTTCTGAAGGTCCCCGAGGGCTAAGTTCTTGATGCTTCTTGCGATTTCGTCTTTCATTGCGCGGACGATGTCGGTTTCTTCCTTGCTCTGGCCGTTCAATAATGTAGTGAATGCCATGAAAGATGCCAATATAAAGATGAATTGTATTCTATTGTTTTTACTCATTTTCACTATCCATAATTTTTGTAACATAAGGAAAATACTATAAAAAAACGATCAGTTCTTGTCTGGAACGACGCCGGGCCTTGGAAGTATCGGCGGTCTTTCCTGCGATTTATCTTTCTTCTGCATTTCAATTTGTTTAACAAACAGGGTGGGAGAGACACCAGTAACGGGTACTCCGCCCGATTCGGCCCCACACGTGCCAGTGAAGACTTCAACATCGCCGCCGGCAGCTTCGATTTGCGAAAACATGGCCAACGGAGTGCCGACCAGGTCAACGCCGCGTACCAATTCGTCGGGCCTGCCGTCAACATAGATTCTGTAAACTTCCGTAGGTGTCACATTGAAAGCGTTAGGAATGAACCTGCCGGTCATCGTAAAACCTCCGACGACATTCTTGAACAGGTAGCCGTACTGCAATCCTTGTTTCCTTGCTTCATCGCGCAGCATCTGCTTCAACTCGTCGTCAGTGTACAACTTTCTCGTTTCCACAATCAGGTTCGACTGTCGGGTTACAGGCGCCATACCTGCCTGGGCCCTGCCGTGGCCGTTCGAACTGGCAAAACCTTCGATTGGGCGGCGGGACATCAGGAATTCTTTCAGGACACCGTCTTTTACAACCGTAACCTTTTGTCCTTTGACTCCTTCGTCGTCGAACTGGTAGTATCCGTTAAGGTCCTGGCCGTTGAAATTCTTCATTGTCGGGTCCATGACAACGCTGAGGTTCTCGTTGAGGATTTTCTCACCTACTTTTTTCTTGAAGGTCTGGGCGTCTGACTCGCTTTTCATTCTTTGCCCTTCAATCCTGTGGCCGAATATCTCATGGAAGAAAACGCCGGCAGCTTCGCCGGAAAGGAGGGCCGGACCTGTGTATGGCTCGACGATAGGCGCATCTTTCATGGCCTTCAGGAGTTTTACCTGTTCCTGTGCGTCTTTGATGATCTTCTCGTCAGGTGGCAGCTTGTCGGGAGAGAATGCCATATAATCTTCATAGAGGGGCAAAACCATGCCGTCGGACGATTTGGACGAGCCGTTGATGAAAACGCGGGCCGATACGTAGTTCTCTGCAATTTTTACCCCTTCGGTCGATACGAAGTAGCGTCTTTCAATCACGAAAGTAATGCTGGACCTTCCGTCAAAGATATCGGGCTCGTTAAGGTAAACTTCCGAATATTTCCTGACTTTAGCTTCCCATTTTTTAATATCGAAATTATCAATTTCGGCCCACCGTAGTTCCTCGATGTAGGTCTGGGGTTTCTCGGCAGAGAAGTCGTCGGACTGGTCTTCTTCAGCCACTTTGCGTTCCAGGTTGGCTTTCACTTTGGCAAATTTATCGACTGCCTTGCGGTAGGACTCGTTGGTTGCTTTCCAGAGCGCTTGTTGAACGGCTGTCGGTTCATTGTCGAGGGGGATGGTTGCAGATGCGAAATACCTGTCAATGCCTTCCCAAGGGTCGTCGTTCCTGAGTTCGTGGGTGTTGTCCCTTTTGTTGTTTCCTACCCTGATCTCAGTGACGAGGTTCCTTTCCCTGGTCTTGTCAGAGGAGGTAATATTGCCGAAACTGGCTCCAATACGTATTTCGTATGTTTCGTTAATACGGTAGCTCATGAAGTAGGGGGGAGTTTCCTGCTTTTTCAATTCTGAAAATTCTCTTTTCAACTCTTTTTCCATGATGTCGAGCAGTTTGTCTTCGGCTTTGGCTTTGCTGCCAAAGGAAAAAAACGCTAAAACCATTGTCAGGATCGATACACTTCTAAGCATTTTACATATCATTCTGATTCTCCAATTGTTTTAAAAATTTGACAAAATAAAAACATATATAAGAACTACTAAGCCTGAAAAAAGTTGCACCACGACCAAAATTTTTTTTCCCGCATACAGAGGACTGTCCGGAATTATTAAAAAATGTCGCTGCTTCTAATTCTATGGTAAATAATGAAATTAATATGTGCAATGAATAAATACTATTGTTTTATATTAACATTATTAATTAATTTTGATAGTAAATGAATGTTTTGTTGGACTATTAACCTTAGATATTGATAGTACCGTTGCTTGAACGATTATGGTTAATATCCCGGTCATTAAAGGACGAAAGCATGAAGAAATTAAAAGAGGCTAATGATGCCAGGCACAAAAGGGATGATAGTGCCGGTTTTAATTTCAATACTCTTGGAGCCATATGGGACCAAAAGACAATTGAGACGCTTGTTGAACTGTCTCCCGATCCTCTGGCAATTATCAAAGACGGTGTTTTTATTGTAATGAACGCTGCCGCTTTCGATTTGATGGGTGCCAGGTCAAGGGGCGCCATCCTTGGAAAGAAGGCCGAGGACTTTGTACACCAGGACTATGTCAGCCATTTCAGGGAAGCCGGCAGAAAAGTCCTGGAGAACAACGAACAATTCATGATTGAGGGCAAATTCCTGAAAGTTGGCAATATTGCTTTCGACGTAGAAGTAAACGTCAAAAGGGTGATAATCGACAACACCCCATACCTCGTTGTGCTGGCAAGAAATATCAGCAAAAGAAAAGCCCTGGAACAGAAATTGATCGAGTCAGAAGAGAAATTTTCCAAATTTTTTGACTATTCATCTGATGCCTTTGCCCTTACCAATGAAAAAGGCAGGTTCATCAAATGGAACAAAGCCCTGGCGGAGTATTCCGGCTTACCGGAAGAAAAGGCTTTGGGAAAAAGCATAATAGAAGTGATGGGACTTGTCTTTTCTGACAGTCTTAAAGATAAAAACAAATATCAATCTGTCAAGCAAAGATTAGACAACTTTTTCAGGGGAGATTTCCCCGATTATGTAGGTAAAATACTCGATTACACTATTACCCTTCCTGACGGACAAAGAAGAATCCTCCAGGGCAGGGTATTCCCGGTGTTAACAAGCAAGGGCATTTGTTTCGGAACAGTCTCCAGGGACCTGACTTTCTATAACTATGCAAAACAGGCTCTGTCCGAGAGCGAACGTAAAGTATCGATGCTGACGGAGAATACCCGCGACATCATCTACAGGCTGTCGCTGCCCGAAGTAAAATATGATTATATAAACAAAGCGGTTACCGACATTACCGGTTACAAGCCTGAAGAATTTTACAATGACCCTTTTCTGTTGCGCAAGATACTTCATCGCGACAGCATTGCCGTTTTCGACAAGGATTACAGGGATATTCTGAAAGGCAAAGTTAAAGAAAGTTATGAATATAAAATAAAAACCAGGGATGGCAGCATTAAATGGATCAGCCAGAGGGACAAGCTCATTCTCGACAAGGAGGGTAAACCGGCTGCGCTGGAAGGTATTGTTACAGATGTTACCCTGATTAGGGAAGCAAATGAACAATTGAAACGTAACCTTAAGAAACAGGTATTCTTTTCGGAGATATCCGGGTTGCTTAACAGCGTCGATGACTACCGAATCGTTATTAACGAAATTCTCAATAAGATACTTGATTTCCTGGATGCAGGCAAAGTGCATTATTACAGGTTCTATGAGAACGACGGGCAGTTCATTAATATCAGTTCGGCAATCAGGGCCAGCCGCCCCAAATCATTGCCATCCATCATCAAAACCTTGGATTATCCTTCGCTTAAAAGCTCCCTGCTTTCGGAAAAGTGTTTATTTAAAAATGTTGACAGCAATCTGAACCGGGAACTGTCAGAGCTGGTTAATTCTTTGAAAATGAAGAAAGTATTGATTATTCCAACATATCACAACAAAACCCTGCATGGGTTCATCTGCATCGATAATTGGAAAAACAAGGGTAACGGCCTTCCTGAAGATTATGAAACAATATTCGATGTTTCCGTTCAACTGGCCTATTCGATTGAAAGAAAAATGATATATACAAAACTGCAGGAGTTGAATGCCAATAAAGACAAATTCTTTTCGATTATCGCGCACGACCTGAAAAGCCCATTCCTGGGCTTCCTCGGTATGGCCGAGATGCTGTCGAAAGGGCTTGAAAACTTCTCCGTCAAGACACTGAACAGGTTGATCGATGAACTGAGCGAATCGACCGGCAAATTGTACGGGTTACTTAACAACCTGCTCGAATGGGCCCAGATTCAGAGGAATATGGTCAGCTTCAATCCGGCAATGAGTAAGTTGAATGATATTGTCGGTGAAGCCATTAAAAGTGTTACTGCCATTGCCTCTAAGAAGAGTATTACCATTAGTAACAGGATTGACGGCAGGATGAAGGTCTTCGCCGATGTCAACATGATCGGTTCCGTTGTCCAGAACATTCTTAACAATTCGGTTAAGTTTTCTAACAGAGGTGGCCAGGTAAAGATTGCAGCCGAAGAAAAGAATAATGATTACGTTAAAGTTTGTGTCGAAGACAACGGCATTGGTATGGCTGAAAGCCGGGTGAAAAAACTGTTTAAGATAGATGAGAAAGTGTCGGACATCGGGACCGAAGGTGAACCGGGGTCAGGCCTGGGATTGATACTTGCCGAGGAATTCATCAAAATGAATGGGGGAGCCATCTGGGCAGAATCGAAAACCGGTGTCGGTACGAAAATGTTTTTCATTCTTCCGAAAAAAAATTTGGGTAAATAGGGAAAGGAGATAGTGTGTGAGGAGATTGCTGACAGGTGTTGTGTTCATATTCCTTCTGGCGGGGATGTGCAATGTAAAGGCAGGCAATCCTGCTACGAAAACCGATCGCCAATTCGTGGAATATATTACCGCCTTCACCGAGGCCCTGAAGGCAGGGAACAAAGAGCAGGTGCTGTCGATGATTAGCTTCCCCCTGGTGCTGGGCACCGGCGGCGACGCTTTCTACAGCTACGAATCGGTTAACTTTAAAGATTTTGCAGGCAATTATTATGATGATTACATCGTTGCTTACTCGAAAAAACTCTTGAAGATGAAGGGAAAAAAGTTCAAAACCATCGTTAAAAAAGGAAATAACATCGCCGGCTTCAACTTCGGGATGGACAGCGACGGCAATCCTGACGGAACCGATCATGCTTCCATGATTACCGACGGTACTGTCGTCTATTGCTTCGAAACCTGTGAAGGCAGGGCCGGAGCGTGTGTCGGCTACTTCTTTTCCAAATTTGGCGATGATTACAAACTATGGGGTATTACGTACGGAAGGTGAAAATGAATAATTGTATTATCAGGAGAATGACTCAAGCTATGATGTCATATAAATTATATGTATTAGTGCTTGTCGCTTTGTTAACTTCATGCATAACCATCGAGAAAGATGTTGAGATCGTTGGAGAAGTGAGCTGGGATTACTGGAAACAGAATGCCGGCTGGAGCGATTACAGCGCCGACGGGCTGGACCTTGACAGTGACAGGGTCGTCCGTTTAAAGAATTTGCTGAAAACGGGTGACTATTCATTCATTGTGTTCGCGACTGCTTTTTGTCCCGAATGTGAGGAGGAACTGCCCAAAGCGTTCCGCATCTTTGAAGAAGCCGGTGTGCCTGCCGGCAGGATCAGGCTGATTGGGCTGGACAAAAACGGGGAAGAACCTTCGGGCCTTTACCGTCAATACAATGCGGAAACCGTTCCCATCGTCATTGTCCTGAGCAGAGGAACCGAGATCGGCAGGACGGAAGGTGTCTTTACCGGCCTGGTCGATTATTTGTTGAAGATTTTGGGTAATAGATGATCGGAAAAGAGTATTGTTTTCTAATAAGCCTGTTGTTCCTTGCCCTGACATGTGACGCTTCTTCGCAGTGTTCGTGTTTCGGCGCTTCCATCGGCGGGTTGACACCTGTTGGCGGCACCACCAATGTCGGTGTACTTAAGAAGGACAACATGAGAGTAAACGCTTTCTATCAGTATTCATACGGCGACAACTACTACCGTGGAGATATGGGCTTACCCCGCGGGGACATAGATCACTACAGGGCACACTTCCTGAGCTTTAATGCGGGCTACGGACTCAGCAGCGACTTTACTGTTGAAGCGGAACTGGGGCTCTTCGCGGGTAAAATGCAGGACTTCAGGTATTGGAAAGAAAGCATGTCCGGGTTGTCTTACATGATGGTTACAGGTAAATATAATGTGTTCCACAGCATCAAAAGCGAGTTCGAATTTACGGCGGGCCTCAGTGTCAGGGCTCCTTTCGGTAACGGGAAGGATACGGCTTTCAAATTTGTCAATCCCTCGACAGGGGCATGGAACTTCGGCTTGAGTTTTTTTGTTTACAAAGGCTATCACAAGTCGGGACTGCATTTCTTCTTAATCAACAGGACCGAAATGAATACTGAAAATGAGTACGATTATACGTTCGGGCCTGCAAATTACACATCATTCATCGGTGCCTGTGAACTGTTCCCCTGGTTGAACGGAGCTTTGGAACTCAGGAATGAATTGCGCGTCAGGGATTATTACGATGACAAATACGCAGGAGATTCCGGTGGGGACCTGCTGTTTCTCGCTCCTCAACTGAACTTTTCGTTTTCGCAGTTCAATGTCTCGACCATCTTCAACTACCCTCTCTACGGCTGGTACAACGGCGAACAACTCGGCAACGGCTTTTCTGCCTCGCTCAATCTTTCCTGGCAGTACAGTTTTACTGATTAGCCGAAGATTTCATCTGTGCGATTATGGTCTCGGCAGCAGTGACTTTGTCGCCGATTTTGACGAAGACGTCGGATGCGGGATCAACCATCACGTCCATGCGTGAACCGAACTTCATCATGCCGAAACGTTGCCCGGCCATCAAATGGTCCCCCTGTTTGATGTCCCACGCAAGTCGTCTTGCCATTATGCCGACAATCTGTTTAAAGAATATCTTACCGGCATTGTTCTTCATGCCGATATGTGTCTGTTCATTCTTTTCGGAGGATTTGGGATGATAGGCCACGAGGTAGTCTCCGGCTTTGTAGTCGAAGTATTCGACGGTGCCGGAGATGGGAGCCCTGTTCACATGAACGTCCAGTGGAGAAAGGAAGATGCTGATCCTGATGACCTCGTCTTTGATATAGTTAGGTTCATTTTCCCTTACGATCTCCACTACTTTACCGTCGGCAGGGGAGACAACAAGAGAAATGTCTTTTATTACTTCCGGTGGTACCTCTCTTTCGGGATCCCTGAAAAACCAGAAAGTGAAAACTGCAAGAAGGACACCCAGGGCAGCAAGCGGATAGGAAATCCACCTGTTCCCGATTAGGTACGAAGCAAGAATTAAAACGAGGCTAACTCCCAGCATTACAATAATATTACTCAACCCGTATTTTGTCAGCATAAATAATTACTCTTTGTTATAAACACATCAATTTTGTAAATTATCAATTATATTATTGAAAAAAAAATAATTGTTATAATTAATAGAGAGTAAGAATACATGAAATTTATTATTCCTGTAAGCGAGTTTCAGAAAGCCCTTCAGGTCACTTTACCTGCAATACCCAGGAAGCTGACCATTCCGGTACTTGAACACCTGCTGTTCGAACTGCAAGACAGTGTCCTGATGATTACTGCCACAGACCAGGATATTACTATCAGGACTGAGGTACAGGTTGAATCTGCCGATTCGGGAGCCGTCCTGATTCCTGCCAGAAAATTGAATGATATCCTGAAAAACCTGGGCGCCACAGGGAATGTTGAGTTCGTACTTAATGTAGATAGCTTTGAGATCAAGCTTAAGACCATGTCGGGCAATTACAGCCTCAAAGGCCTCAGCTCGGATGAATATGTCAATACCCCGGAACTGACCGGTTCTTCGAAACCCGATATGGCTCAGGTCGATGTCGCTTCCGATGATATTCACAAGGTTGCAATACAATTCAAGAAGGAAGACCTCATCAAGGTTACAGGCAAAACTGCTTTCGCCGTGTCTGAGGATGAATTCCGCCCTGCAATGACAGGTGTACTGTTCGAGTTCAAAGGCAACAAGATGAATGCCGTTTCCACCGACAGTTTCAGGCTTGTCAGGGCGACAATCAAAGCCGAAAGCGAAATCTTCCCCAACGACCTGAACATCATCCTCCCGGCGAGAATGGCAAACCTGCTGTCTGCCGTCAACGACGATGCAGTTATGTCCTTCATCGAGACAAACAGGAAGCTTACCCATGTCAGGTTTGACAGCGGCTCGTCCGTGTTCATCTCTAGGATCATCGACGAGAAGTTCCCGCCCTATGAGACTGCAATTCCCCAGCGTACAGAATACAAAGTGGTTATTAACGCCAAGGATTTGATTGGCGCAATCAGGAGAATTTCCATTGTTACAAGCAAGGTAACCTACCAGGTCAAAGTTACCGTTACAGACAATATGCTGACAATCAACGGCGCCGACGAAGAAACGGGTGAATTCGGCATCGAAGAGGTAGCCTGCAGCTATAGCGGCGAGGAGATGCTCATCGGCTTCAATTACAGGTTCCTCGACGAAGCGCTCCAGCACATACAGGACGCTTCCCCTGACGGCAAAGTGGTAATCAGATTTACTGAGCCTAACAAACCCGTGCTGATCAACAGTAACGAAGAAGACGATACCCTGCTGATGCTGATCATGCCGTTCCGTATCAAACCGCCGGCACAGCCGCATCCGGAAGCATCGCACGAATAATATGCAATTTTTTTTTGCCCCGGTATTAGTGTTCTGTGCCGGGGCTTTTATTTTATCCCATAATTGTGTCAGATATGAAATATCAGGGGAAATCGAACCACCCCCTGCCCCCTCCTTATCCAAGGAGGGGAAAAAGAGGTTTTCGATACTTTCTTGTGTTGAAGGAATATGATTAACATGATCATCAAAACAGTCGAACCATCCCTGCCACCTCCTTATCCAAGGAGGAGGAAAAATGCATGTTATTAAATATCAATCATTTATGTGATATTGTTTCAATCCATTTTACTCGATTTATTAAAAGCTGATGAGAATAAACAGGCTCCAGATCAACAACCTTCGCAACCACAGCGCCAGCGACCTCAGCTTCGACGACAGCCTCAATATCCTGTACGGGCTGAACGGCGCCGGCAAAACGACAGTGATGGAAGCCATCAGCATCTGCGGGTTCTCAAAGAGTTTCATGCCTTCGTCCGACGCTTCCGTCATCTGTGAAGGCCGGGAGTCTTACTTAGTAAGCTGCAAAGCCGTCAATGACTACGGCATTCCTTACCAGGCAGCAGTGAATTACTTTACCGGCAAAAAGAAGAAGATCAATTCGACGTTCGGCGACAACCTCAACCCAAAGGATATCATCGGCGAACTGCCGATGGTCATTCTTAGCCCCGATTACAAGATGATTACCTTCGGCGCTCCGTCCGACAGGCGCGAATTCCTCGACAGGCTCCTGTCCCAGGCAAGCAGGCTCTATATGGAGGAACTGATCAGGATGAAGAAGGCGATGAAGCAGAGGAACAATCTCCTGACGCAGGCAAAGAACGGCGTTCCTGTTGACTATTCGTTAATCGAACCCTGGAACGCTATCTTCGTCCGTGCCTCTGCCGAGGTCATCATCAGAAGAAGGAATTTCATTGCCGATTTCATTCCATACTTCCGCAAGGTTTACAATGAAATTGCCGGGGACAGGGAGGAAGTCGGCATCGCATACCTGCCCGACAGCTTAGACGAGTCGGCGGTACCGGAAATTACGAAGGAAGAGATAATTGATATATACGACAGGACGCTCATCTCCCGTATGAGGGAGGAGTACGCCAGAGGTGTTACGTCCATCGGCCCGCAGAAAGACGAGCTGAGGATTGCCGTCAACGGCAGGCTGGCAAGGGATGCCGCTTCGCAGGGGCAGCACAAATCCTTGCTGATTAGTATTAAATTCGCCGAGTTCGAGTTCCTGAAGAACCAGAAGAACGAAACGCCGCTGATACTGCTCGACGACATTTTTGCCGAGTTGGACAACGAAAGGGCCAATAAAGTCATTCAGTTGATCAGGGCGCACAATGCCCAGACATTCATTACCCTCACCGACAAAAGGTATATCGAAGGGTTCCTTGGCGGCATGTCGTGCCGGAGTTTCTTAGTGGAAAACGGGCAGGTTAATCCTGATATAGAAAATTAGAACAATCTGCTAACAATAATATATTCCAATGATTTACGATAAATACTGTGAAATTCTTATTTGAATTGATGTAAATAATTGAAATAGATGAAAATAGCGTCGTCGTGTTGTTGAAAAATGTATATACTGTCGTTTGTAATTACCTTCAATTATTCGCAGATGATTACTTTCTTTATGAACTGCTTGTTCCCAAAGTCAAATTGAATGAAATAAACCCCATTGTTTAAGTATTCTGCCGGAATATCCATTTCCGTCCCGTCCGGAACAAAACAATCCTTTCGCGCAACTGGCCTGCCGTAAATATCAAAAACTGTAATGCCGTCGATGGATGGTATGCCGTCAGCAGTTTTGATGATAAATGCCTGGCGATCGGGGCTATAGTATGCTTCTACGTCATTAAACAAACTGTTGCCGGTTTTGTCTTCGACTGAGTTAATAATAATATCGGCAGTGTCGCTGTAGAGTATGGCTTTCACAGCAATGGAATTAGTAACTTTACAGTAATATGAACCTGAGCTTTTGGCTTTGTAAATGGAATCGACAGCGTCGGGTATCGGGGCAGTATCTTTGAACCATTGATAGATATTCGCCGTACCGTCTGCCCAGACTGCCAGGGCAACCTCTCCGCCGATGTTTGTTTGAATTACCGGAAGAACCGTGTCCTGTTCATCATAGTAAGCTACCTTGATTTTCGCAACCTGTTCCAGGTATTTGAATGTCAGTTTATTATGTTTAGCTTCAATATATTTCAATTTAGGAGATCTATTTAAATCAGGGATAGATGTAAAATAATTGTAGCTAATAAGTAATTTTTCTAATGCGGGAAGATATACTTCAGACAGACTACCACTGAATTCATTAAATGACAGGTTTAAAGTATCCAGGCTATTGTATGGCAATTTCGGAATTTCACCGTAGAAATTATTCCTGCTAAGATCAATATACTTTAATTTATATGAATGAAAAAAAGGCATTGGGCCTGTTAAATTCAGACTGTCTAAGATTATTTTTTCCAAAGCCGGAAAACTATAGTCAGGAATTGTACCACCCAAATTGTTTCTGTATATCTCGATTATTTTTACTTTTTTCGAGTAGATTTTCGGCAAACCACCTGTAAGGTTATTATCTCCGATATGCAGTACTTCAAGGTCTGTAAGATTGAGATCGGGTAGTGTTCCGTTCATATTAATCATTGGAAAGGATAATATTTTAACAATATACATTGTATCAACCTGGTTGATAACAATACTATCAATTCCCAAGCCCATCCACTGATCTATTGACCTATCAAACCAATGACTGTTCCAATCCCAATTTTCACCTCCGGTACTGTTGTAGAAATCAACTAATGTCAGGGAGTCGGTTTGGCGTATGTATTTGTTGGCATAGCAGTGGTTATTATATAATAATAAAAATGCTAAGGTATATAGAAATATTTTAAAGAAAAATTTCATAATTACCCCCCGATACCGATGTTTAAAGATACCACTTAATAGTCTGGTCTAATGTATGAAATATTTACATATAATTCAAACAATATTTTTTTCCTAATGCCAGTATTAGTCTTTTTGTGTAATTCGACTGACTGCAACACTGACTGCTGAACAATAAGCTTGCTACTATTTTGACATTAAGCCCGGCAGCTCTTTCACTTTTTTACTTTAACTGCTGCAATTGTAAAAAATCTGGTAGAAAGAGTGTAATTTCATATTTTCATTGCCACGAGCATCAACTCGTAGCTGATAAATCCACGTTTCATTTTTACCTGATCCCCGAATAATTCACCTGCCAAAAAAAATCGTGCATAAAAATAAATATTTTTTCATAAATTTATTTTTTTTAATAATTGCAAGTGAGAAGATGAAGAAATTGACAATTACTCTCGGATACTGGTCCTCGTTTTTCTGTGCCTTTACTTTCCTGGTTTTCACAGGCTGTTTCATTGCCATTGCCGTCTCGTCGCCGGTTTTCACCTGGTCGGGCATCGGGGCTTATGCCGCCTATGTCAGCCAGTACAGCCAGGTTTATAAATATATAGCCCAGTTCATGATGATTGTGTTCGGAGTGTCATACCTCATTCTTACACTTTCCATCTTCGGATGCACTCCCGACGAGAAGAAGCCCCTCGGTAAACTGTCCGTCTTTTTCGCTCTCTTGTTTGTTGCGATGATCAGCATCCATTATTTTGTACAGCTTACTGCCGTCAGGATGGCGTTTGACAAAGGCGTTTACCACGGCTTTGAGCATTTCGTTCAGGGCAATCCCTATTCCGTCATGTCGGCAATTAATATGCTGGGCTGGACCCTCTTTTTCGGATTGTCTTCGTTGTTTGCCGCTTTCCTGATGCCCACCGGCACTAAACCGGAGAAAACAGCGAGGCTCTTCTTTTTCCTGAATGCAGCCTTTTGCTTCCTTGGCGGTGTCGGCTATGCCCTTGACATTGTCCCGCTTGTGTTCCTATGCATCAATTTCGGGATGGGAGGCTCTGTAATAGTAATTTCAATTGCCCTTTTCCTGAAGTTCAGGCGTATGCGGCGGCAGGGTGAATAATCCTGTATGAGAATTTGAAACCCGCTTTTATTTCTCCTTTTATTATTGAGAATATTGTATTAATTTACTCCCAATCCGGTATATGAAATTAATAGAGGAATAACTTATGAATCCTGCTTCTTATCATCTGTTTTTGAACCATATACCAGTTGTTGGGATTATGTTGCTCTTGCCGTTATTGGCATATTCCATTTTTAAGAACGACAAGAAGTTAATAAACATCAGCCTGGTTGGATTGGTTCTCATCGCACTGATCACCATACCTGTGTATATTACCGGCGACATAGCCGAAGAAGTGATATTGGGCTTGCCCGGCGTGGAGCAGGAAATCATAGAAGAGCATGAAACCCTTGCGTTCTATTCATTCCTGCTTGTTGACTTAATCGGCGCTTTTTCAATTGCAGGGTTGGTAATTATCAGGAAAAATGAAGAACGCCGCCGTACAATCGGCATCATTGCATTGGGCCTGACTATTGTAGCATTCCTGATGATGGTTTTCGTTGCACACAGTGGAGGATCGATCCGCCACACAGAGATCAGGAAAGGCTACGTCCAGCCTCCGCACGAAGAAGAAGTCGAAGATTAGCGACGGTTCATTTAACGATACGCAATTCTTTCACGATTGACTCCCTGCCGGTATTGATGCTGATATAATAGATGCCGGAGGGCAGGTCCGTCAGGTTGACGGGAATTGACATGGCGCCGGATGAATAGCCTTTGTAAATGCCTGTTGCCCGGGCCCCAAGGATATTGTACAAGCCGATCTCAAGCTCGCAGGGATGAGGTAGCGCAACTCTGATGCCGGTTTCGGATGATGCCGGGTTAGGGCCGATGCTTACCTGGAGTTGGTTGACGGCATTGTCGGCGCTGTTGGAGGGCTGCCGGTACAGTATCATGCAGTTTCCTGCCTCCACTTCAACTGTTCCGTTTACCTGTGTGTATTCAATTTTTTGGGTAACAGGGACACCTTCGTTGGACACAGCACCGCCGCCGGAGGTTACAATCTTTGTCCAGCCGTCTCCGCTAAGGTTGTAATTAATTGCAGAGCCGGAAGTGTTACACAGTACCATGCCGTTTTCGTAGTCCCTTTTCCACAGTGAATTGTATTCCGTGCCGCTTACTCTGAGGCTGTCGAACCTGTCGGGTAAAGGCCCCTGTCTGCCGAGGCCTATTTCATATTCCGGGAACCAGCCGACGCTGCCGCCGTCTAATATATTGAGATAGCTGGTGTTATTCTTGATGAGCATATACATACCCGTGCGCCTGAGCCTTTCTGCCGGTGAACCGGCGTTGAAC
>CAZWLN010000061.1:0-27585 GCA_964634885.1 uncultured Hyphomicrobiales bacterium
CATTCAGAAGCTGAAACAATGAGAGCGATAAAAAGAATGCAGAAAGCAGCAGCCGGTCTGCATATTGTAAAAAATGAATATTGATCAGGTTCATTTGTGGTATAATCCTTTCCGGAAAAATAATAAAAAAACAAAATATTTTAAAAAAATTCCGAATCTGGTGAAACAAACCCGAATTCTGATTGTCTTTACTTTTGAGATTGGTAAATATTAATTTTTTCTAAGGTATTGATAAACAACAAAAACGATATTGAATTACTGGAAATGGCCGCCGACAAGAAAACAAGGGAAGCAGCCTTCAAAGAAATATTCGGTCGGTACTCCAGGAAAATATATGTCTTCTGCCGGAAATTCACAGGTAATGATACTATTTCCGAAGATATTACACAGGATGTATTCCTGAGCCTGATCAGGTATCTCGACAGCGGTAACAGAGTTGACAATCTTCAGGGGCTGTTGTTCCGTACGGCTAAAAATTTGTGCATCAACCGTTTGAAATCGTCTCCTAAACTCGAAGTGTTCCTCGAGGACAGCATCCCGGCTTTACCCGAAACTTCGTATGAATCGAAAGAACTGGCATTTATGATTGAAACAGCCCTTGAACTGCTGCCGGATGAACACCGGGAAGCTTTCTGCCTGCAAATGTATTGCGGCTTGTCTTACAGCGAAATCGCAGAAATCAATGACGTGCCCCTGACGACAGTTCGTAACTGGATTGTGAGAGCAAAATTGAAAATGAGAAAAATTCTTGCACCCTATTTTGAAGAGACAAGGTAGCAGGGAGGAAACAATGAATATAAATGATGATAAAATTCTGGAATTAGTTTACTTGTTTGTTGACGGTGAAGCAACCGACACCGAAAGAGAGATACTTTTCTCGGCACTGGCTTCCAACAGTGCAGTCCAGAAGGAACTGCAATCTGCCATTGTTATGTCAAATTCGACAAGGGCAGACAGTTCGCGGACAGAATTGCCAAAGGCTGTTGCTGCCGGTTTCTTTACCAAAGCTGGGTTCTCTGCAGAAACACAACCTGTAGCTGCTTCCGGCGCGCAGAAGTTCGCTATGCCGTTTCTAAACAGGTTCCTTGTCCCACTCCTGTCAGCGTTCATTGGCTTTGTCGGAGCATGGTACCTGCTGCCGGACAAACAGGCAGAACAGAAAGAGATTATACCGCCGGTAACCGGGTACGCTTCAGAAAGTCCGAAAGCTGTTGACCATGACACCGTTATCATTGAAAAAAAGCCTGCTGATAATGCACAAAGAACCCATTTAAGAAAGCCTTTGCCCGCGACAAACAATTATCAGAACAGGGATGAAGCTGATGAGCAGGCTCGCAAACCGGTATATGCGGCAATATTAACCTCGCAGATCAAAAATTCCGGTACTGCTTTTCCTGAGGATAAGCCTGGTACAAGGCCTGTACCTTCTTCCGCACTGGCTCCTGAACTCTTCCCGGACGGTCTTTATGGTACCGGTTCGAACAATAGCATTTTCGAGCATTTTTCTTTACAGGCCTGGGGCTTTTCCACGATTATGCTCTTTCCTGACCGTGATCCGGACAAAACAAAAATTCCGACTCTCAACAACTTGTCCCTGGAACTGTGCTATGATCTTGGTTCCGGTTTGTCAATCGGCCTTGCCGGCGGCCAGGAGACCTTCCCGATCTATATTAGTAATTCTGAAGGCAAACTCGAGTATAATACTTCCATCAAATGGCTGTGCATGACGTTCGGGTACAACGGGGAGAGTGTTTTTGTCGATGAATTGAATCCTTTTGTTAAGCTGCTGGGCGGCAGTACAGTCTCCGGGCCGGTGGTTAAGGCGCTGGCTGGGATCAGTTGGCAGCCCGACAGCAATACGAGGCTGATGCTCGGAGTCGAAGGTACTTTCCTGAGGTACTATTATATTGACCGTTGGGATTGGAGTGAAAAACTCGGCATCAAATACGGAATTGAACTGAAGTTTTAAAATAGCATAAATATTTATCATCATCGCAGAGGTAATTATGTTTAACAGAGTAATTATGTATTTCTTAGTTATTTTAGTTGTTGCGCTTTCTTCCTGCAAGGATAGTACGATCGATCCCAATAAAGAGACCGGCGCCGGTTCAAAATACATTGTTTATACTTCATCTAAAAATGATGGAAAAATACCGGAGATCAGAAAATATAATACTGAAACGTCAGACGATATAATGCTTGTTGATTCTGCAGCAGCTTTATCGGGTTATAATGGATGGATATATTATTTTAAAGAGGATGAAAACGAAAAAGTAAATCTTTACAAGTGCGATTATACAGGCAATAACAGAATAATGCTGATGCCCTTTCCTTCAAGTGGCGCTGCCTATTCCCAGCTTTCAGGTGATTGCTCGATGATTATCTATTATGAATTTCAAAACCCAGGCCTCGTAATTCACTGCTCAAAGACTGACGGGACCGGCGATGTTATTATCGGTTCGAACCCGGACTATTCTTATGATGACCCTTATCCATGGTCAAATTTCTCGTCGGATATGAAAAAGATATGCACTGTAAAGTATAATCAAGATGATCCATACGATTGGAATTTGACAATACAGAGCATCGACGGGACTATTCTTAAAGACGGACTTCCAGTTAAAGGCTTTCTGGGAATGAGAGGAAGCTGGTCCCCTGATAATAGAAAAATTGCCTATTCAAAATATGAATCATCAAATTCAAGTTGGAACATGGCCCTTTTGGATTTGGAAACCGGCAAAAGCAGTCAATTAACAAATAACGGCACAACCTTGGGATCAAATTATTGCTGGTCTCCCGACGGCCGAAAAATTGCATTCTATCTTGACGCTGGAGAATTCTATTTAATAAACTCAGACGGGACCAACCTTGTCCAGGTTACAAACATTGAAACTAATCCCAATAATATGGATCATTTTATTCCTTCCTGGTCTTCAGACAGTAAACGTATTATCTTCCAGACAAGCGTCAACGAGGAAGGTGGAGATATCTTCTTTGGCGACCTGAAAATGTTAACCCTGAGCACAATGGAACTGAAAACCATAGTGCCTGAAGAATGCGTCTGGAACGCTTTCTTCCTGGAATAGACCGAACTATATGCATATAGAATTATGAATTAAAAAAATTGAACAAAAAATTTGATGGAGGCAATTATGATAAAGAAAGCGCTACTTCCGATAATAGCTGTTATGCTGATGAGCTTGTTCTCATGCAAGGACAGCACGATTGATCCCAGAGTAGAACTGACCAGCATTCCTAAGTATGTTTATTATACGAAGATTGTCAATCACACCTATCCGGGTTATGACTTTCATCAGTTAAGAATGATCGACCTGGCAACGATGGAAGACAAGTTGTTGCGCGATTCGTCGATGATACTCGGCATTGTGAATAACAAGATCTATTATCAGATACCATCTGATGCATTTACAACCATTAGTCTCCGGCGATGTGACCCTGACGGAGAGAACGATGAGTTCCTGGGTTCATGGAGTAAACAAAATATGAAATGGGCAATATTGCGCGTATCCGGCGACGGAACGAAAGTCCTGTACTATTCCCAGCCGGCAGATAAAGTCATTCTTCACTGTTCTAATGTGGACGGGACCAACGACAGGGAAATCTTCACACTAAGATTCGGTTACCATGAAAGTGCAGATTACCATGCGGCAGCTGACTTTACCTCCGATTCCAGAAGTATCAACATCCTGGATCTGCCGGACAATTTAGATCCTAACGACACCGGGATTAATATTTACAGTTGCAATACTGACGGAAGCGGCCTGAAGCTCATCAGCCCTTTGGCCGGCTACAGCAATGCGCTGGGAAGCTGGTCGCCTAACGGGCAATACCTGGCCTACATAGCGCTTGTTGACCAAAATCAGCCGAACAATTACAAAATTTCCCTGTTTAACCTTGATACCAAAAAATCAAAAGATATTAATAAAGACGGCAATTTGACAAGGAATTATGTCTGGTCTCCTAACAGCAGGAAAATTGCATATTACCAGGATGCCGGCAAATTCTTTGTAATGGACGCCGACGGCAGCAACAGGGTTCAGGTTACCGACCTGGCCTGCAGCAACGACTTGTGGTACTTCCATCCTGACTGGTCTAAAGACGGAAACTATGTTGTTTTCCAGACAAACGTATTAACATCAGGTGATGTGATTTATGGCTCACTCAAGATGGTTAACCTCAGCACAATGGAAGTGAAAACACTGGTAGCTGAAGAAAACGTCTGGAATGAGTTCCTGTTGTGTGATGAAGCGAATTGAACTGCCGAACTGCTGTTCCTTTGAAAGAGCACTGGTGATTATTGATAATTGAAGATTTTGTGCCGGACAAATAAAGGTAGAAAAGCAGAAAACATACGATTGAACTCTTTAGTTGAAATTGATAATTATTAAAATGTAAATGCGAAGGCTTTCTTCACCGGAAAGGGGTGAGCTTTGCCCGGCAGGAAGGCCTTCGCCGATTTGAGAATATTTGCCCGATGGTTTCTTTCTATTATATCCGGAGGAGTAATGTACAAGATAGCGTTTTCAGTATCAATACCGAAGGTAAGCCCTTTTTTCCAGTGTATGGTAATATAAATAATCGAAGTATTAATCACACCGGAATGACTGTGAGTATGAGTGTAAAAAGCAAAGTAACAGGGACAGAAATATGGCCTCCCGAAACCGGTTTGAGCTGCTGTGGCGTTTCGTTGATCAATCAGGTTGTTTTGCAGGAATGCTATTTTTTAAAACAAAATGAAGTAATTATTTAGAGGTAGAGATTATGTATAAGTATTTATTATCAGTAATATTTATTTTGATGGCTTTTACTTCGGCTGCCGCCCAGGAATTGAGTGCCGGTACGGACACAACCGACATTGCGGAGCCTGAACCTGAGTGCATTGTCAATCTGTATGACAATTCGGCAGGACTGGTACTGTCTTCACTTTCCGGCTCCGGGATTTGCTACACGAGGCGTTTCTTCGACAGCTACGCCGTCAGCATCAGCACTTTCCTGACCTATGACGAAAACACGAGATGGAAGGACATGAGCAAATCGGCGATCGAGTCGGAACACAATAATACATTTTTTGATGTTGGCGTCGAAATCCAAAGGGACATCATCGTTTTGTCGGAAACAAAGATATATGTCCTGGTTGGTGGCTATTACTATTCGGATAAGAATGTCAGCGGCGGGGTGAGGAATATTGAGAAGAATTACACCGTCGGTCTCGGTTTCGGACTCCAGTGGGCCCTGTTTAAACAGGGAGCAGGCTATGTCCACTTCGGATATAAATTTGACAAGTCCGATCTCATCGAAGGCAATCAACCAAGCGTATCGAAAGAAACAAATGTCGGATTGGGCATTGGTGTTGCGTTCTTTTTCTGATGATCAAAGATGGAATTGAAAAGTAACGTCATAATTCGATTCTATACTTTTTAAAATTTTCTTATTTCAAATGAAACCGGACAAAATTATGAAAATTAAAATATTGGCTGTTTTACTGTTTATGGTGCCCCAGATAATTTTCTGCCAGGAAGTTGATTATAGTGCTTACAATAATTCCATCGGTATTTCCATATCGAGCATCTCCGGCTACGGCATCGTTTACAACAGAAAACTATCCGACGCATATCAACTGCAGTTGACGGGCTTGGTATATTATTTATACAGCTTGAAGGATAATGTCGAGCATACGGATTTTTACTATAATGCCGGGTTGGAAATCCAGAGGAATATTATAAAAAAGAAAAATTTCAGGTTTTACCTGCTTGCCGGAGGCTATTATTCCTATGATGATGACAGAAGAGAAGGCAATGGAACCAAACAATACATTTTCAATAATTCATTTAATGCAGGAGTTGGAATTGCCGGAGAAGTCAGGTTTTATCGATTTATATTCAGCATGGACCTCGGCTACAAGTTCTTTGAAGACAGGCTCAAATATGTCGAGATTGACAGAACCTATCCAGAAATTGACAGGAGAACGAAAATCGGCCTCGGATGTTCGATAGGGTTTATTTTTTAGTATTTACCCAATATCCGGAGGTTTAAATAGAAGAAATGTCTCACGCAAAGGCGCAAAGCTCGCAAAGGGGAGAGAGAAGAAATATCTCACGCAAAGCTCACAAAGAAAGAAGTTTAGATGAGAAGAATTATCTCACGCAAAGAAGGAGGTGGGGAAGATAGGTATAAAGTAAGCATGAAAAGAAGGAAGGATATTTATTGATAAAAAGGAGGAATATATGTTCAGGAATTTAATGTTTTCTTTATTAGTATTTTTTTGCTTGTTCTTTGTTTCGTGCAAGGACGACACGAACAGCCCGAATGACGTCAACAACAGCAACGACAGTGGCCGGTGTGTGTATTATACAAAAAATACCTGCGACGACCAGGATTGCTCACTGGATAGCATACAGATACGAAGATATAACTTCGAAACCGGTAAGGATGAATTGTTCATGAGAAAAGCCATCTTAATCGGGATTGTCGGCAGGACTGTTTATTATGAAGCCTGGAATTCGGCTACACAGGAAATCATCGTTCATAAGTGCGATTCAAAAGGTAATAATGACATTCAGCTCTTTACAATACTGTTGTATAAATTTTATACTCCTGTACTCTCACCCGACGGGTCGAAAATACTTTATTATTCACGGTTAAACGAAAACACTGATGACTACAATATCTGTTGCTCAAACATCGACGGGACAATTAACAGAGTAATCTATTCTTCGTCAGGTTTCGAGTTAGATTTGCCGATGGCTGCATTCACAGCAGATTCAAAAAAGATCGGAATTTCCGAACAGCAATTCGATCATATTTATTTATTTACAAGCAATACTGACGGCATCAATATCAAACAGGAAAATATTGTTAATGGTTTTGGACTGATGGGGGGTGGCCTGTCGCCTGACGGAAAGTACTTTGCTTACAACAGTCTTGAGGGTTATGAATATGATTATTATGATGAGTTCGATTCTACAGACATTGCTGTTTACGATTTTGCCGGTAAGCAGAGTAAAAAGATTACGGTTGACGGAAATAACGCTTTCATTTTGACCTGGTCTCCCGACGGCAGTAAACTGGCATTTGTCAATATAGAGGGCGCTGTCTGCATAATTAATTCCGATGGTAGCAATATCAAAGAGATTACAAATATTGGCGCGATAGGTATTCCAATTTTATGGTATTTGCCATGGTATGATATCACAATGACCTGGACGGCGGACGGTAAAGAGTTATTATTACACTACCCGGATCCATATGCAGATGATTCTTACACATTGAGACTTGTGAATACGGAAACGAAAGCCGAAAGAATCATTGTTTCAGGTGTCATTGGGAACGCTTACATGATGGAGTGATGGGTACAGAGGGCTCGCAAAGAAGTATAGAAAAGAAGAAATATATCACGCAAAGCTTGCAAAGGGGAGAGAGAAGAAATGTCTCACGCAAAGGCGCAAAGCTCGCAAAGGTGAGAGAGAAGAAATATCTTACGCAAAGAAAGAGATTGAATAAATAATATAGTCGTCTGTTTGAGAAGCATATAAATAGCCCCGGTGGGGCGACATATTAATAGGCGCTTCATTATGATAGTATTCGGAAATGAATTTAATATATCAACAGTTTATTAGCCCAGGCTGAACCTCCGGCGACAATTCTTACAAAATATACTCCCGGAACGGCAATTGCCCTGAAGAAGACTTCACACTCCTGCCCGCAGTCTGTGTATTCTTCCAAAACCTGTTGTCCGACAATGTCGTAAACAGCTATTTGCAGTTTGCCGCCATTGCTGCCCGCATTTCTTATTATCATTGTATTAGTAGCCCTGTTCCAGTACAATTCCGGTTCGGAAGATTCGAACGACTGCACTTCGTTCTCACCGCTGTAAACACAGGCCGCCGATGTGTCCGAGAGGCAGCCGTGGTCAGAAACGGCAATTACCCGGTATTTCCCGTTTTTGTCGGCAATCAGTACTTTTCCGTCTTCGCCTTCGATGGCCTCATCTTCGTAGAACCACCTGCAGCCTGTTACAGAACTCGATGTCAACGTGTCGTTGCTCATAGCGATGACAGGTTTCTCCGGTTTCGCATGAATCGTAATGTCGCTTCCGTTGTCGGTGCAATATGTACTGTCCCCGCCCGACGTTACCCTGATCCGGTACCCGTTGCCTTCTGCTGTCTCATCCTCTATCCTGCAGTTGATGGATAAAGCTTTTGCCGTCAGCGCTGTACCGATTGTCACGGGGAAGTTAAAACTCCCGGCTGAGTCGGATAGCTCGACCCGGAAATTTCCCGGTTCAGGCAGATCATAGAATAATTCGAATTCGGCGACGAGGCTGTCTCCGGCACAGTATTCACCGTCGGCGACGGCCCCTGTGGTAATCTGCGCTACGACTGGAGAAACCGCTAAGTAATCGACGGCAAACTCTGTGTTGCCGATGGGTTCCAGGGTGATGTCAAATGTGTCGCTTCCGGCAAACCTGCAATCGATTTTTTTTACAATGCCTTCTGTGCCAGCAATTTCAACAGTGTCGGTGAAACTGCCCGGAGTGAGTGTAAAGCGGAGCTTCCCCGGTTTGATGAGCGAATCGGCGGTAATCCTAAGTTCCAGGTTGTCCCAGAAAACATTTCTTTTTGCAATCGGGTATTTCAACCGTACCGAATGAACTGTCCCGCCGATCACGGCCGGAAAATCATTCAGCCTGCAGCCGGCCGCTGCACTGTACACGATGTCCTGGCCCTGAGCAGTCCCGAATTCGTCGGAACTGTTGTCGCCCCAACCAAGGGAGAAGCCTGCGTAGTCTTCAGGGTTGCCCGGGGTGGTTTCAGTCGGAGCTTCCTCAGGAACACAGTGTCTTCCGGACTCGTTAACGGTAACACTGAAACCGACAGAGTACGGTTTTTGCGGGTCGGCGTAAGACTTTGACTGGTCGTCATTATGAATTGTAACCATTTGCGGGCACGAATCGTTGTTTACATAGGACCGTTCCTTTCCGGAGTTGCTATTCCAATCGGTCACTTTTGTCCTTGGCGACGCGGATGCTGATTGATCCGCCCGGAAATCCTCAGTGTAAACAGTATTATTGAACCCCCTGGTGCTGTCGTTCGGGTAAGTGAAAGTGACTGTCGCCCCCGGAGGAACCATTACGGACTGATAATCACAATAGCTCTTGAAATCCAGTTTCTTCTTACGGGGTTTGTGGGTTGAATCATACCTTTCTGTTACTAAGCGTGAGACTGCTGCCGATTGGGAAACGCCGTTGAAGGTAAATCCTTCCATTATCATCTCGCCTTTATTCCCCGTTACAACAGGCGTTCCTTCAGACGTCGTGCCGGCTCCTTCGCCTCCGGCAGCCCTTGTGCTGTCGGATTGCTGCTGGTCGTTGTCGTGCTTGAAATTCACAATCAGTACGCCGTTGAGTGACCAGGAGCCTGTAATTGTAACTATATGCAAGCCAAAACTACCCTGGGATTTGTCGATGACAACCCATGCTTCTATGTCGGCGCCTGCCTGTCCCTGGCCGATCAACCAATTCCTGTCGGGGTATTGGCCGGTGTTTTTGCATGTGGCGTGGCTGTTGCCTGTTGAGCTGCCTATCTGGTCGCCGTTCTTTCCTCCTTCAATCTGGTACTCCACAATGATTGGCAGGTCGTACATCTCGATGAAGTTCAGTTTGGCGCGGATGAAATCGGTGAAACTAACCCCGTTGCCCTCCATCCTCCGCATCAGGTTGTTGAAATCGTTGTATGCGGAACCTAATCCGCCGGGTATATTAAACCCGTATTTGCCTTCCATCCAGCACATGCTGTTGGCCGCCGCCGCGGGGCCACAGCCCTCTTTACCGCTGTTGCCCTCAAGGTCGTAGTTCGGAACTGAGCATCCATAGTAGAAAAAATTCCCGATGACCAGGCCGCCGGGCAGCCAGATGATCTTTGGAAACACCTGGTCCTGCCAGGAGTTTGCTCCAAAGTTGCCCCACCCTGTGTTTACGGTGTAAGTTCTGACAGGTGCGTTCAGTACCGGCAGAATTGTAAAATCGTATGGTTGTGTCAGAGGTTCGGGTGTAACCATGTAATTGTAGAATATCTGCAATCCCGGCAGGGCAATCGGGTATCCGGCGCTGTCCATGCGAAACCTTACAGCTCTTGAGTCATAGTCTCTTGGGTTGTTTGCTTTGTTTACCAATAGCTCATTCTGTACAATCCAGTATGGTTCGTTGTTGAAAGGGCTGTATGCGAGCATGTTCAGGAACATCATTTGGTCCGGCGGGACGTAGTTGAAAGTCAGCATGCCGACACTGGAAAAGCGCTTCAAAACGTCGGTAGTGTCGAAACTTAACTGGTGAAAGCCGATGTTTTCAATCGGTTCTTCCTGTGCAAAGCACGGAAAGAACAGAAACAGCCAGAGCAGGCTGCCTGCCAGCAGGGTTTTTGCGCACATAAATTACCTCATTTCAATTAGTTAACGAAAACGAGCAATTCTGTGCCATAGCTTTAGTTCATTTTCCCTGCCCCAAAGTATGAAATATTATTAAGAAATAAAAGCCATAATTATGCTTTATCCGGATACCTTAAAATTCATCAAAAGGTAATTGCATATATCCGGGATTCTTTCCGTTTAACACAGTCATCATCAACTGAAGGATTATCCCTGATAATGCGCCAGGAGTTGTAAATATCTCATTAATAATTGATATATAACAATTTACAGTTTTCCCCTCCTTTGATAAGGAGGGGCCAGGGGTGGTTGGATACTTAGTTCGTCAAGAATGCTGAATTCTGAATTAAGAATTCTGAATGTAAGAAAAAGCTGATCCTGTTCTTCTTACCCCTTCCCCTTGGGGAAGGCTTGGATGGGGTTCAAATATAATCGAAATTACTTCACCGGGAAGAAGATGTTGGTAACCATGTCCTGGGGTTTGGTGGTTCCCGGGTCGGTCATATACTATTCCCGGGGCCTGCCTGCAATCGTCAGTTTGGACGAAGGCTAAGCATTGAAATCTTTAAGAAATAGAAATTTAATTTGCATTCTCCGATTTGTTTTTGTAATATTGTTATTGTTAAGTATTGTTTTATCATCGATAGATAGCAGTATTATCGAAATATTTACGGTTTGATTTTTAAAAAATAGCCCGAAGTGGCAGTAGAAAAGCAATAAAGCATATTATGTTTTATTATATATCGTATTTATGGAGATAATACACTATGAAAAAACAACTGTTAATATTAATACTTCAACGCATAATTTATACAAAGGAAATGAATATGAAAAAAATAATGATTTCAACAGCCATAATGCTTTTCTGTTGTGTTTTCACAGGCCGTGCCCTCGACACCAAGTTAGTCGATTATAATTTAAATATGCAAGGTTTCTTGGACTATGATGTTTACGGCGGTAAAATTGCTTTGCTTACTGATAAGGCTTCAAACCCTAAACTTTACTATATACCTATTGTTATAATCCTTGAAAACGGCGAGTGGATAAAACTTCCCATTAATATTGGAAGCGATACACTTAATACTGTTAATATATCATCCAATTCACAGATTCATTTCGATTCTACGGGTAATATCTGGATCTGCGGCTCAAAACTGTTCAAATATGACGGCCAGCAATGGACAGGCTATGGGATTGAAGGAGACGCCTACGAAGACAAAAGAGTTTTCAAGCATTTTTGCGTTGACAAATATAATAATATCTGGGTTACTTCCATTATTTATTCTGATTCGGCTGACCATCGCAGCGAACTACTGAAATTTGACGGAGAAAAGTTTTCTTCCGTGTTGAAATTTAATAATACAATTAATTGTTCCGGCTATAGTGAGTATATGATGCCCTATGTGCTGGCAGCCTCTCCTGACGGTAAAGTCGTTTTCCACGGAATGTTTCCTGTCTTTGATAAGGAATTTGAAGACGGTAATTTCAGGGATGTTTTTATTATCAACCAGGATATGACCTATGAAAGGCTGAAAATGCCATCGACCTCCGGCGCCGGTTTTGACGGCTATATCAAAGCTGTTTCAAGTATTTTCACAGAGCCTGGAGGTAAAACCTGGTTCACTCTTGGTATAAATACAGGCAGTTTCGAATTGAATCCGGTGGGTCTTTGTTGTTCGGGAATGGCAATGTATGACGGCAGTCAATGGACACTTTTCAATGAATCGAATAACCTGGATACGGTGTCAAAAAATCTGTACGAACCGATTTACAGGATGGCAAAACTCACAAACGGAGACTATTTCCTGGTTGGTAAAAACATGTATTATATCATGGGTTCCGACTATAAATTGAAGAAGTACTTTTGGGAGGATTTTTTCAACAAATCCGATTTTATTATCTGTCATTCATATTTCAACGGTGAAAAAGG
This sequence comes from uncultured Hyphomicrobiales bacterium, assembly GCA_964634885.1. Classification (GTDB taxonomy): domain Bacteria; phylum Bacteroidota; class Ignavibacteria; order Kapaibacteriales; family UBA2268; genus DAINRZ01. Next base: position 12,374 of record CAZWLN010000061.1, read on the forward strand.
GTACGAGTTCCTGGGCAGATTCCTTAACAATCCTCCTTTAGCCGGGACTAATGCTGAGATTGGATATGTTCATGTAAAAAACAACAAGATATACATTGGTATGGATAAAGGTATAATCATAGCCAATGAATCGAGTGTATTGTCAGTTCCAGGAACAGATGTTCCCGACATGGAAATTCAAACTTTTCCCAATCCTACCGGCGATAATGTTTTTATTAATGCCAATCGGAATTATACCACATACCGGATTGTGAACATCATGGGCCGTGAAGTTGCCGCAGGTGAATTTACATCAGGCTCCATCCCTGTCTCTACGCTGCCCTCCGGCGTCTATATTATCAGACTCACCGGGGAAAATAATGAGTTTAGTTATACAAGGTTTATTAAAGAATAAAAAATATCTTGGAGAGAAGATGAAAAAAATATTTTTAAATATAGTAATGTTGTTATCAATGTTTTCAATTAACAATTTCCTCTATGCGCAAAGTGAATGTCCGCCTGATAATGGTAATCCCTGGAGTGATGGAACTGGCTCTTACCATATCTCTAATTATGGGTATATGGGGACAGTTGCCTATAAATACAGAGATAACGGTTCAGGAGATAAGGAAGTTGTAATTGACTGGACCACACTCAACAATACATCTCAGTTCATTTCAGATGAAATTTTAAAAATTATGCTCGAACAGGACATTGTTAAAAGCTTTATGGAACACACAAACCTTGCGTTGACAAATGTAGCGGTTTACCATAGTAAGGAATGTAAAGTTGACCAGAGTATTGTTTACAATCTGACGGTTTCTCAGGAATTCGACTGTTGTGACGTAGGTGGTGGGCAAGCTACGAATGACTGGTTTAAGTGGCTATCAGAAGGCAATACTGTTACAAACAGGTTATATAAAGAAACAAAGCAGGTTACCTGTGGACACAAATGCTGTAAAAGGTCATATTATATAAGATCATACTATGATAATGTATATTTTCGTTGGTCAGCTGAAATTGAAAGTGTACTTGTTACCACAATTTCTGACTGTGATTGTACAACTACATATTATGATTGCTCTACTGGTAACGTTGTCCCTTGTACCGGCGATTGCGATTAAAAGAATGTCCGATTTATACTGGTAATAATAAGTATTTTAAAAACAATGTTTTACTATCAGGGACGCGCCGAAGCGCGTCCCTGTGTCATATTTATAATCGAAATTACTTCACCGGGAAGAAGATGTTGGTAACCATGTCCTGCGGTTTGGTGGTTCCCGGGTCGGTCATGTACTCTTCCCAGGGCCTGCCTGCAATCGTCAGTTTGTTGTCGGCAATGTACTTCATCACAGCGTTGTATGTAGCCGTCAGGTTGTCGTAGGGGCCTTTGTGTACGGCTTTCACCACTTTGCAGTCAGGGATGGAGTCCAGGATTACTCTTCCGCTCAGTTTTGCCTTGAATGGCGGCAGGAAGGGAGCTGCAGCGTTGAAGTTGAAAGACTTCTCGTCGTAGGAATTGGTGATGGAGATGGGGGCGCCGGCAGGCTGCACCTGGTTCTTCTGCATGAATTCATATATCTCCTTGTAGGCGGCGGCGTACTTGCCTGAAATCACTTTCGGGTCCATTCCCGCTGAATCATGGATGGCAAGATATACAGACTTCTTGAATTCGGTAACCGTAATCTCAATTTCGCCGGCGGCGGGGCCTTCTTCACACACTTTCTTCAGTCCTGCCAGTCCCCGTTCGAAGTCCCTGGAACCCATCTCTTCGAGAGATGAAGCGCACCACCTGGCGAACAATCCAAGGTCGCTGTCCATTGTCCAGGTGACTATGGTCTTACCTTCTTTTTCCTCGAATTTGAATTCGGCGGTTCCGGCGTCTTTTCCGTTCATCGTAAGTGAGAACCTGATATACTCTCCCGGTTTACTCTCCAGGATAGTAATTTTACCGTTACCGATTTCTTTAATTTCGCTGGCGTATTCGAAGAAGGCTTTGGCGCCTTCGGCAGGTTCGCTGTAGGTCTTCTTCATCTTGGTATCCAACGACAGCCAGGGCATCCAGTTGTCCCAGTTTTTGAAGTTATTTATCTGGGCGTAAACGACTGAAGCAGGTGTTTTGATCTCGGTCTTTTTCTCGACATGAATCGATGAAGGCAGGAAGAACAGGGTAATTACAAGGCCGATTACCACTACTGCGGCAAGGATGATTAAGAAGTATTTCAGGAATTTCATAACAATACCCAATAGTTTAATGAACATATATTTGGAAAACCACCCTAATTTAAAGAAAAATTCAATACAATAACCAATGGAATTTCCTGAATAAAAAAACTTTGACCGGCGATTGCTATTATCAATATAATTTGTATATTTGGCTATAAAAAAAAGTATATTCATGAGGTAACTATGTTCAGCAGACTATTTTCGCTTTTAATCATCCTGGCCGGTGCCTGCCTGTTTTCCTGCGGGGACAATTCTACGGACGGCAAGGGAGACAATGCCACTGACTATGTTTTCTATACGAAATGGACGGGCAGCGGCAACTTCGACCCCAATGACCCGGCTCAGTTCCAGATGAGAAGGATCGACCTGGAGTCATATAAAGATGTGGTCCTGTTCGATACCGCAAAGGTCCTGGGCGTTGCCGGCGACAGAGTATTTTACCTCAGGCCCGAAGACACGGATAAAAGCAAAGTGCGTGTGATGAGCTGCAAAGCCGACGGCAGCGATCCCATCAAATACAGCATGTGGGAGAGGGCCTCTTTCCTCTGGCCTAAGCTGTCGGCCGACGGGAAAATGCTGGCCTATTTCAACCACAGTACTTCCCTGAATGTTTATAGCGCCACTGTAGGCGGGCAGAATGCCGGACAGATATATGCCTTCCAGTACAACGGCGACAATCCCTACCCTCTCACCTGCTTTACCGCAGACTCAAAGATAATCGGCATCAGCCAGCCTGTCACCAATGATTCAGCCAAGCCCCACTTGATTATATGCGGATTCAGTTCCGACGGGGCATTGAAGATGATTGACCCTCTCGAACTCGGTGGATTTGGTAACATGATGGGTGGTTTGTCTCCTGACGCGCGCTATTTCGTGTATAACGCCTATGTGGAGAACACCCCCGATTCTTTCGCATTGACTGTCGTTGACCTGTACAACCTGGGAGTCAGGACACTGTCGAAAGACCGCAGGGCGCGCTACAACCTGGCATGGTCTCCCGACGGTTCGATGATTGCCTTCCAATTCGACGCAAACGACCTGACCATCATCGATACCCTCGGCAACCCCGTGGTAAGCATTTCCGCTAACCACACCAATCCCAGCCCCATCAACGGCTTGTACCCGGTGTGGTCTCCGGACGGCAAGAAGCTGCTCGCCCAGTTTAGCGACGACGTTTCCGGCAATCCCATTTACCTCGGCAACCTGAAAATACATGAAGTCGGAACAGCGAAGATAAAGGAACTGGTCGTGGAACAGAAAGTGCTTAACGCTTTCTTCATGTACCGATGACAAATACATAGTCGTACTGAAAGCCCTGTCCCGGAAAGGGGGTAGGGCTGTTATTTCTCCCCGTTATCTTTAATTTTAAAGACTGAGGAAATGGTTTCTTTTAGCAAGTCGTTATCAATAATCCCTATTAATACTTTCATTTTTTCTTTTAAATCCTTATACCAACTTTTCCTTTTTGGTATATTATCATTATCAAATAGTTTAATCAATTCTATTTTATAGATAACATTTTTATTTACATTTGGTACATCTACTGTTACTCTTTCTGACAAAGCATTCCAGGATCTTTCGTTCAGCATATCTGAGAAATCATTAATACAAATTCTTAGAGAATCAAAATACTTTGACAAATCATCCTTTTTGAAAATTTCAATGAAGATAGTCTCTATCGATGTATTAAGAATATCATTATCTAATAACTTCCTAATAGTATTATAGTTTTCAATAGTAAAACTCCTAATGAAATCATCTTCACTGCATAGCCATTGAAATACATCGTTTATTTGTTGTCTATATACTTGAATATTAGGATTATTAAATAGCCTAATGATAATTTTACTGAATTTATTCCTAGTATTAATATTTAATGAAACTTTCTTAATTATTTTTAATAATTCATCTAATATACTTTTTGCAAATTCACTTTGAGGTTCTTTCAAAATAATATTATCAATAAAACCACCAGTGTTTTCAAAATACCCCATATTAATCAATCTAATTATTTCAAGAATGAAATTTTCAAAATCTCTTTTAAATTTATCACTGTATGCATTTATATATATGCAAGTAGCTTCATTATTAATATCGTGTTCAGAATAATATCCTCGTATTCTTTGAAATCTTAAATCCAATATTTTAGGAAAAACAACTTTCCAAAAACTATTTTCTGGATCAGTATAAATATTTTTCAATTTTTGAATAACGTCACTAAATCTTTTTGTTTCAACATTATAAAGAAACGATCTCTGGTTGACCAATCTGTCAATTTGTCTGATATTAAATTTTTCCCACTTTAACATTTTTACTAGACAAACTATTTCAACAATGATACTATCAATCTTCCAGTCTTCATTCTTCTCTTTTATTTTCTCTCGATATCTATCAATCAAATCAAGTACCTCTTGTAAATCTTGTTCATTAAACCAATAGAATCTTTGGGAAATAAATCTATATAGTAAAGCCATTTTAGGTGTATAGGATAAATCATTTCTGGTAAACTCTTCCTTTAGCTCCATAATAACTCTTGAACTGATAATGAATTGATGGTTCTCGGTAATATCTATTTTATCTGATAATATAAAATTTGCTATACTCTCTACTTCATTTGCTTGATTATCAAATATGCTATAAATTATTGATTTGATTAAATCTATTGAAGGAACACCTAATTCTCTCAATTTTGGGATTTTAATAAATTCATCTATTATTCGATCTTTAACATCCATTTTATTTGTCTCAAATCTTGTACGAATACTCTGATTAATGATTTGATTGTTCATTTTGATTAGTTGTTCGATTTCTGAAATATTAAGAACGTTTGAGAAATTTTCATTAAAACCAATTTCGAAGTTATCCTTAATGATTTTATTAATAAGTTCTTTTTGTTTCTCATTACTGAACCATTGCATATTATTAGTTATTACTCCAATATTTCCATCAACCAATATAGGTTTATCATAAGTAATTATAGAATTTATAAACACAGAAAATTTATTAAATACTTCATGAGGTGCAACTCCATTGTTCCAGAATAAAGGGATTATATCAAAACAAAAACTGATTGCTTTATTCTTGACAATAATAAACTGATCTTCTGTTAAATACTTTTTTAGAATATCTGTTAATAAATTAATGTTATCCGATAAACAATATGATTGATATTTCTCTTTTTCCTTTTTGATATCGAATTCTTCAATATCATTAAAATAATTATATAATTTGATCCCGAACTCACCGAGATCAATAAACTGTTTTTCTATTTTCATTGGTAGGAGAAAATACAACTTATCCCGAGAAATGTTCTTTATTACTGGATGCTGCAGGAAATTCCGTAATTTATTATTTGATTCTTCACATTTATTGTGTTCTAACAACTGATTAGGGTTTTTCAGAATATCAGAATAGAACTCTGGGAATTGAATTTCCAATACTGTTAGCAATGCAATCAGGTTAATATTGTTCTTTACAATATTATTATATTTCTCATCATTACCAAAACAATGTATGATACGTTGTTCAGTTAAATATTTCTTGATTTTAAAAGAGTTAATGAAGTGTTTTAACCTTCTGGCATCTCTGCAGTTACCTATTATTCCAATGTATAATGCCTCAGGATAATCTTTCATATATTTAAAATTTGCTCTTGCTAATGATAGCAAGTCATTCTGTAATAGCGGGTTAACTCTGATAGTAACATTGAAATACTTCCGAAACTGTTCGTAAGTCATTTCTTCCTTACCATCGATTGATTTTAAAACTGCCTGGTCATCGATCGGAATAATGAAAAATGGTTTTACTCCTGAATCCTTAATTTTATCATCTTGTATATTGAGATATGTTTTTACTGTTTTCAAGGTATCCATTATTGAATCGGGTTCGCATCTGTCTAAATCGTCAATCACTATTGCTATTCTATTCTTATTCTTCTTGTGTTCAAGTAAATCAATGAATTTTGATTCAAATTGTTCCGGGTATATCATTTGATGCTTAAATTTATTGATTTCAATGATTTTAAACATTTTGAAACCCTGGCTTAATATTACTGTACTTGTTGCTCCAATCGATGATACAATAATTGATCCGATTAAACTTTTTTCATCTATCGAGGTAAGTCCAAATAAGTAAAATATTAAGAAGTAAATGAGGAAGAAGACACCGAAAGCTCCGCCAAATAAAACGAAGTTGCTTTTTGAGAATTTCCATTGTTCTTTTACATCTTCAAGTATTGATTGGTGATATTGCTCTTTTAAATCTTCAATGAATTTTTCCTTTTTTGAGCTACATTTAAAAAAGAAGCCTGATTCTGCTAATTCTAATAAGAATTGCCTTCTGAAAGAATCTCCGGAATACTTCCAGGCATTGAATATAAATACATCAATATTATCTTTATATTTTTCCTTTAATGTTTTGATGATTGATGTTTTACCGATGCCCCAACTGCCAAATAAACCAACAGTTTGAGGTTTATCATTATCAGTAACGATACGATATAAAACTTCTGCATAGGAAGAATTGTTGAAGACATCATTACTATCAACTATTGGCTCATCTGTAAGGAGTTCAAGTTCTTTACTCTCGGAATTATTCTCTTTTCCCATTGCTTTTATCTTTCCCTAAAAAATGAATAGATAAATTCAAGAATATTTTTTTTAATCTAACAAATTCGTAATTTATTTACAATATTATTGTTGTATTGTTGAAAACTATATGCGACACTTTCTGTTTACAGCCCTGGCGCTTGCGGCTTTGCTGCTGCCGGTCAGGCTCACGGCACAGCTCCCCGGCTGGAAAGGGGCAATCTACTTCGAGGTCAACAATGGCTCCAACGCCGAAGACCTTGTCGACTACCAGGTGAAAGTTACCTTCAACCATAAAACACTCGTGGACCGCGGCGACTCCAGGGCCGACGGCGGCGACCTCCGCTTCTCCGACTGCGACGGCAACCTGCTCCATTTCTGGACCGAACGCGGCATGAACACAACCTACACTGTCTGCTGGATCAAGATTCCCTACCAGCTCGCTCGCTCGAAAGAGATACTGATGCTGAGCTACGGCAAAAACAACACCGAATCTGTGGAAAACCCCGACAGCGTGTTCGACTTCTTCGACGACTTCAGCGACGCCGGCGTTACCACCATGAAATGGGACCGGTCAGCAAACGCACAGTTCGTAAACGGCTGGATCAGGCCCTACCGCGAGAACATGGACTGGGGCGGCACCAACTACATGTACTGCCGCAAGAACCTCTCGTACCTTAACACCAGGGGCATCGTCGAATGTGAAGTCCGGAGCCGCAAGGAAAACGTCGGCGGCAACGTCATCTTCTACGTGAACGACCCCCTGTCGCCTACTCATTACATGATTCAGCACGACACCCGCTCCCTCAACAACACCGACGGGGACTTCGGAATGAAAAGCGGCAACTACGGCGGCGAAGTCATGCCCCGCTATGTTTACAAGTGGGACAGAGACGAAAGGGTTTTCTACCAGCTTAAGATCATCAGTAAAAATAACCTCTACCAGTACCGCATCAGCAACACAAGCAGCAACAGGAGGATCTCCGGCAGTGTCTATCCGAATACGAACTGGAACTGGAACCACATAGGACTGTCTGCGATGAACATCGCCGACTACAGCTTCGAGGTGAATTACATCTGGGTCCGCAAATACACTCCCGTGGAGCCTACCACCTACCAGAAAGACATGAACGTACTGACCTCCTCGCCCGGTTATGCCAATTTCGGCTGGCTTGTCTGCGAGAACGGCAAAGACCTCGTGCTCAGCCTGAAGAACGTCGGCACCGACCCGTTCAACGTAACAGGCTACAGATTCAGCAAAGGCCCGCTGACGAGGTTCACATTCGCCGATTTCGACACACTGAACTTCACTGCCGGCGGCACGAAGACCGTTACGGTAAGTTTCTTTTCCAACCTGCCCGGCAGGTATGAAGATACACTCCTGCTGCTCAACGACAACCCCTGTGCTGCCGACCTGAAGATACCACTGCTGGCTGTCAAGGACTCCATCTCCGTTCAAACCGGCGGCCTCGTGGCCGATACCCTCGATTTCGGCTACCTCTGCCTTAACGAGGCGGCGGACACCAACTTCACGATTATTAATAAATCCACGGTGGCAACTTTCATAACCGGCTCCCAGTTAGACACCATTTTCCTCTTCAAAGGCAACAATCCTTTCCTCGACCCGATGGACATCAACGAAGAAAGGAAAGTAGCGGTTACATTCTCAGGTTCTCCCGCGGAAGGCATTTTCTATGACTCCCTGTCGGTAATCGACACATGCGGCAGGGTGAAGAAAGTCTATTTCAAAGTATCGGTGGGTGAGCCCGCGTTCGAACTCTCTCAGCAGTCAGTCGATTTCGGGGATGTAATACTGCCCTGCGACTCCGTAAAAACCCTGTCTTTCGGGATAATCAACAAATCCCCGTACAGCATTCCCGGCATTGTCAACTCCGTAACTCTCAAGGGCCAGTTCGGTTCCGGTTCTGTGGCCCGTACAGACCTTAATGTACAGGACACCATTGCTGCGGACAGCAGCAGGACTGTAACAATTACGTTCCAGCCCCTGAAACAGGGGCAGTATGATGGGGAGCTGCTGGTTTCGATCGATCCATGCGACATACAAAAGATTGTCAACCTGAAAGCCAACGTGCTGTACACAAGGTTCGAAGGGCAGAGAGACGGTGTTGACTTCGGGCAGGTACGCATCAACAGCTTCAGGGACAGCACCATCATCTTCGAAAACACTGGTACAGCATCCCTTACTGTTAACGATCTCTCGGGGATTTCAACTCCCTTCGAAGTAATCTCAACAATGCCTCCATTGCCGGCCACGCTTGGCCCCGGCGATTCCATCCGTGTCCTGACAAGGTTCAATTCGACGGATACGCTCGAACACAGTTGCAATCTCTCCCTTTCGGGCGAGCCCTGCTCATTTGCCGACCGTGTGCTCCTGAAAGGCAAGGGGTTGCCGATCATTGCCGACGCCCTCATCTATATTCCCAATACTTTCGGTAAGGCGGGGGAGAAGATCGCGATACCCCTGATACTCGAGTCCTCCAATAACCTGATTCAGAGCGGCATCGACGCTTTCGAAGCCGTCGTTACAATGAACCGTACCCTTTTGAAGCCGGTAAGCATTGCCGACAGCTGTGTTACACTTGCAGGAGACACGAGAGAAGTCAGGCTGTACGGTGTCTGGAACAGTCCCAACGGCATCCTCTGTAACATGGAATTCATTCCTGCTCTGGGCGATTCCGTATGTACCGACATGAAGATCAGCAGTTTCAAATGGCTTAATGGCCTTTCAAATGTAAACCTCATCGACGGCCGTTTCTGCCTCGTCGATGTCTGTTACGAAGGGGGGGCGCGCCTGTTTGACGACGACAACAAACTGACGCTGTCGGTTTCTCCTGTTCCTTCGGGTGAAACGATCAACGTCGTTTACGGTGTCATCGAAGAAGGCGACACTAAGCTTATACTCTATGACTGCCTCGGCAACGAAGCTGCCAGGCTGGACGAAGGACCCAGGAAGGCCGGCACCTATTCCGTAGAATACGGCACTGCAGCTTTGAGCCAGGGTATTTACCAATTGTCGCTTGTAACGCCGACGCAGGTAGTTACAAGACTGGTACAGGTAGTTAAGTAGAATTTCCCGGTAATTTTGCTTTATCCGGCAGAGTTACCGCCGCTTACAGCTTCGGGGTGAAATTACATAATCACCGGAGACCTTTTCCAATTTTATGTGTCACTACAATTAACTATTTTGCACTTTGATTGGGTACAGAGAATTGATGATAACAATAAGAAAACAACAGGCATGGTAGCACAGATGAAAAAGGTATTCTGCTTATTAGTCTTATTATTCCCCTATCTGCTCCCGGCCCCGACAGGCACTCTCGGACTTGACATTGCGATGTTCTAAACACAATTTAAATTAGCAGTTGATTGAAATTAATGTTAATTTAAGAAGTGCTATTGACAATAAATACTCGGAGTTAAAATGAGAAGCAGAATAATTCTTCTAATCGCAATCGTTGCCGCCCTTTTGCAGCCCCTTGTCGCACAAACCCAGCAGGTTGAAGAAAAGCTTTGGTCTAAATACAGTGAGGATTTCGGCATGGTTGACATTGTCAACGCTGTCTTTACTCCTGACAACCAGTCAATTCTTGTCACCGATGCCAATAAGAAGCTTGTGGAGATCGACGCTGTTACGGGCGCTTTGAAAAGGGAAATTCCAAATATCAAGGGGGTCTTCAAGTTCTCTGACGACGGGCAGTTCGTATATACCTACGACTTTAAGAAAGTCAACTACGCTACCGGTGAAGAAATCGGGCAGTTTAAGACTGGTGAATTTCCTGTTTCAGGTTTTACCGACTTTGATCTGAACGAAAAAGCCGGTTACCTGATCGGTGTACAGTACGACTGGTCATATCCTTATTTGTACTGGGCGAAAAGTATTTATGTTTATAGTCTTAATACTTTTAAGTTCGTCGATACATTAGGATTAGATAGACATTATTATAGACGTATAAAAATCACTGAAGACGGTAAATATTTCAGAACAGGTTCAAGATATGATCCGGATCCGGATGATACTAGCGATAATGATGATGTAAATATGCTCTGGAATGCCAAAACACTTGATACGATACGGGAGTGTCCCGATATGGGCAATATCAAGACCTCTCCCGATGGCAAGTGGTTGGGTAGCGTCGGCCATCCCTCAGTTCGTGTCCTTTATAATGATACTTGGGAAATAAAATATGACTGGGATCCTGATAATGGAGTATGTTTAAGTAATGCACTCGATTTTACTTCTGATTCTAAATATTTAGTAACTAAAGGTCCAAATTGTTATACAGATGAAGAAAATCTGGCAAAAATCAGGGTATGGGATTTGGAAAAAGGGGAAATGGTATATAAATACAGTATCCCCCTATCAACAAACAAAATAGTTTTAACAAAGACAAATAAGGTATTATCATTTTCTGGTGGAGGCTTGGTTCTCTTTAACTGGATGGTTGAAACATCAGTAGAAGACAAAGAAATAATTGGCTTGCTGTATCCCAATCCTTCTTCAGGAGAATTGATATTGAATAATGAAAAGCTTATTTCAGGCAATTTATATATTGACCTGTCAAATACTGCAGGAAACATTATTAAGGTTTTGTATAACGGACATTATGACGGTTCCGGGCTTAGTTTCAACATTTCCGATATTGCTGCCGGGACTTATATCCTCAAAGCAGTACAAAACAATAATACTTTTGTTTATAAAGTAATTAAGGAGAATTGACATGAGATACACAGTAATACTAATTGCAATAACCTTAGTTTCAATTAGCCTTTCAGCTCAAACCTACCAACCATCCGAGCACAAACTTAACTATTTCGGCAATCCGGTTTTTCTCGACGAACAAAGCGACTTGCAACAAAACGGCTTCTGGTTTCAATTTCACTGGGCGAATGGCTACAAAATGTGTTCTGCGCTTGGCATGAATGCCTCCCACGTTAACTCCGAAGTTGCCGCCTATCTCCATGGCCCTTTGAAGTACCTGGATCCCGACAACCCCGACGCGCTGAACCCGCGAACGGCGGAAAATGTAAGTATGATCATGAATACTCCATATATCGGCCATCATTTCTCTGAATGGAATATTTCCAAAAATATTGCTTACGAATTTGAGCCTACCTATATTGTCCCTGAAAAACCTACGCTTAATTTCATACCTCGTCAATACGACACTACCCGTTACGCTTTTGGTTTTAAAACAGTACATGGGTTTATAGATAATACCCAAAATGCTGAAAATTACAACAGGTTACAGCTTTTCGACAATGACAGCATTAGAAATACTGTTGTACTTTCTGAGCCTTGGCGTTGCGACGAATATTTTACGATGATTAAATGCGAAGTTGATGTACCACATGATATTATTAATGATGACACCATTTATAATATTTATAACAAACCTGAGCCTTCAAATTATGATTTCTGGAAAAAAAATATCCTGCCTGTCTCGGAGAAACTAAGCCCCACGGACTGGAAAGGCGTCAATTTCTATTTCAATATAAACCTGCGGAGGCTCGACGACAATGACATTGCTGAAAATAACGATACGATTCTTGAAATTAAACTGCCATACATAACGGGTGGTACAACGCCTACAACCGGGTGTATCATGTTCAGTATGATACCAGACGTAAATTACACCGATACAACACATTTATCTTTTGGAAGGGGTATTGTTAGAAATATGCATTCTCACAAAGGGGATACGGTATTATACATAACAAGAAATATGATTCCAAAAGGTAATGAATCTGAAAGGGATATTACAATATCTGCATTATTTATATGTGATAATTTAAGAGATGACCCTGATTACCACAACAGGCCTTTAAAAGGCTTTCCATATACATATCCTTACCAACAAATATATTCAATCAAAACCGAAGTAAAGTACCGCGGCGGCTGTTCACTCGGCGTGGATTGGCTGTCGATAAACACTAAGCCTTCGAGGGAGCTGAGCTTCGGAAACTTCGATACGACGATCGTTAACAAGATTCAAGAGTGTCTCAACAAGGTTACGACTACTAAGTTTACCAGCCGGGGCATGAAGCCCTTCCGCTGGTACCTGAAAGACGAACCTTCTACGATATACTGGTACACCCGCCACTACATGACAAAACTCTGCGGCAATATCTTTACATTCGAAGGCGGAGAGTCGATACCACAGCTTAAATATTACTGCGACATGAAGGAATCGTGGGTCGGCCAGGGCGGCTTACCTGCCTGGCGCTGCTTCCCTTACGTAAGGAGGGTGTGGTACAATGGAAGCGATCCGCTTTACACCAACCTGGGAATAAGCTTTGGCTATGATATTAGCTATGATACAAATATTACACAAGCTCAAAGAATGATAAATATGAAAAACTCCAACTATGAAACAGTTTACAAAGACACTCTGTTGAAGACCGATGCCAGATTTAACTATTTATTACAAAATTCTATCAATCCCCTAAAATACGGCGGTTACTGCCATGGCTTTCTTCTTGGCCTCGATTATATGGACTATAAGGACACATATAATGATTCGACAAATAATTTTTTGTATGATCCCGATGGATGGTGGGGCCAGATATGGAACGACATGAGGTTTGATCTTAACGTCAATAAAAAATCATCGATAATTAAAACATCTTTGGGCCGCATAATGACAGGCGAAGAGTTCAGGTATTTTTCAGGCAAAATCCTGCTTCACGGCGCCAAAGGTTTCGTAATGGACGGCGAGACCGAAACAAATAATTATCCACCGGATGAATACGGCAACAAAGTTACTTGTGACAATCCAATCAACCTTCACCACGGGCAGGCATTCGTTGACACAAAAGGCTACAACAACGACGACGACTGGACTTTCCTCGACCGCGAGGAAATAGGCGGAGACTACCTGAACCTGACAGACCCGAATGAGAGATTTGATGATTTTTTAGAGATGGACATGTTGGCAAAGTACCTGTGCATTGACAAGAACCGCTTCTACGTTGGCCGCAAGACCGTCCGCCGCGAGTTCAAGAAGTTTTCCATGCTTGTGAAAGCCTGTGAGACTGAGATAATGAGAATGAAGTTCGTCGCAGGCCTGCTCAAAGGCTTTCAGAGGCATTACATACAAGACCCCTCGCTCGGCGCGGACACAGTCCTTTATAATTTTGTCGAGGCCCGCGACTTCAGCGTCCTTACAAGGCCCCTTAACCGGGTTACCGACTCCGGACAGCCCTTCTACGAAAACACAGGCCTCGACGAGGTTGACGGCTCGCGTATCGACTCGGCCCTTTACTGTCTCACGCTTTTGAAGGACAATAATGACCCGAACATGGACACATCCTTCTATTTGGGAATCATCAATCGAAGGACCGGGTGTCATATTATTCTGGATTCAGCGGATTGCGGAAAAAGAGACAGCGTTGCGTTCATGGCGACGGCGGAGCTTGAGGACAGCGCAAGGACCAATCCCACTAAATGGCTGAAATATATTACAAAGCGCCTCGGCTGTCGCGAGATCCGCATACCTCTGAATTACCTCAGCCCAATCGACAGTAACGCATACTGCAACATTCGTTTCACTGAACTCGGCAAAGGGACAAGCCTCGACAACAATTGGTGGCGCCAGGAGCCTTATACGAAACTTATCGATACGGTGTTAGGTCAGGTTGACACTTTAGTGTTGCGTATGGCCTCAGGAGAGGGCAAACTGATCCGCGCGAAGATTATTAAAATACGAACAATTGGAAACAGTAACCATGTCGATGTCTGCGACAGCATTCAAAAAATAACCCTTACGGTAGCAGCGTCCGATGATAGTTGCTGCTGGAATCTCAGGTATAAGAACGACAGTAAGATTCCTTTTACTAATATACCAATCGGTTTTTCTTTTCCTTACAACATAGACGACAGCAATATTAGTTTTGAATCGAACGGAAACGGAAGCTTGAAACGCTACCACAATAAAGGCAGGAAAATGTTTGTACAAACGATAGACACTCTTTCCAGGAATGAATCGGGAATACTGGCTACTGTCTGCCTTGTTCCCGGCACTCATTTCAACTATACATATACGGTGGGAGGTTTAGTTGACAAGACATACTGTAAAAAAGAATCATCCGGCGCCATGTCCTGCCCGGTGTCAGATTCGCTTTGTTGTGCAGATCCCCCTCTGAATATGTCTGTTGTTGACGTTACATGTGGTCTTACACCCAATCAGGGCGGCTATATTTACCAGCCCTGCCGTTACAACATTTCGTTCGACAGTCCTTACGACTCATGCTACTATGATATTGCCGTACGTCAGGAGCACAGCTACGGCAGCGACGTCGAACTCGACAGCCTGAACGAAATTAACGTCCTCCTGTCTGACTACGACAAAGAAATGTGCGATCCCTTCGACGTGAAATCATCATTTAAATACAGCAGGCGGA
>CAZWLN010000062.1:0-25378 GCA_964634885.1 uncultured Hyphomicrobiales bacterium
ACGAATGACGAATGAAAAATGAAGAGCCGAGCGGAGCGAGACCGGCGTAGCCAATGACGAATGAAAAATGAAGAGCCGGGTAAGCGAGACCGGCGTAGCCTATTACGAATGAACGATGACCTGAATTTTTACGCTTTTAAATAATTCCCCTTTCCGAGCTTTGCGCCTTTGCGAGAGATAATTCTTCTTCTCTCTTCCTTTGCGAGCTTTGCTCCTCTGCGAGAGATAATTCTTCCCCTCTTCCTTTGCGGGCTTTGCGCCTATTAACATGTCACCCCGCCAGGGCTATAAAGACGAGCACATTATTCATTTATACTCTTCCTTTGCGGGCTTTGCGCCTCTGCGTGAGATAATTCTTCCCTCATCTTTCTTTGCGGGCTTTACGCCTATTAATATGTCGCCCCTCTGGGGCTAATAATATAATTCTCTTGTCTGAACCTTGATTTTGTGATTTATGTGATAAAGATGATTTTTCCCTCCTCTTCCTTTGCGAGCTTTGCGCCTCTGCGAGAGATAATTCTTCCACTCTTCCTTTGCGGGCTTTGCGCCTTTGCGAGAGATAATTCTTCTTTTCTGTCATCTGTACGTTAAGACAAAAAGCCCTTGCAACTTCTTATATTACAAGGGCTTCACTCTCATATCCGCGGAGAAGGAGGGATTCGAACCCTCGGAACCCGAAACGGGCTCAACGGTTTTCGAGACCGCCCCATTCAACCACTCTGGCACCTCTCCGACTTTTACAGATTACAAAATTAACACTTTTTACGGAATTTATAAAAACAATTATTCCAGGCTCTCATACATATTAACATAACTGACATATCTTTCGGGGTCAAGCCTTCCGTCTTCCACAGCTTCCTTGACGGCACAGCCGGGTTCGTGCGTATGCGTGCAGGGCATATACCTGCACTTCTCGTAATACGGATCAAAGTCATGGAAGTAGAGCGCCAGTTCTGCCTTATTCATCCTGCTGAGGCCGAATTCGCGTATGCCTGGTGTATCGACCACACATCCTCCCCCTTCGAGTTTAAGCATTCGAACATAGCTTGTGGTATGTTTCCCCTTACCTGTACTGTCGCTAACCTCGCCGATGCTTTGTATCTCCTCGCCCAGCAGCTTATTGATTATGGTGGATTTACCGACACCCGAAGGGCCTGACAGAACAGTCATTCCTCCTGCCAGATAGTCCCGGAGCTTGTCGATTCCCTTGTTTTTAACTGCACAGGCATAGAACACCTTAATTCCGAGCTGAGTATATACCTTCATGTCCTCTTCGATGAACTTTTTGTCCATCAGATCCATTTTATTTATGCACAGGGCGATGTTCATCTCCCCCTGCTCAGCCGAAACAATAAACCTGTCAATCAGCCTCTTATTGTAAAAAGGGTCTGCTGCCGACATCAGTATCAGCAGGTTCTCACAATTGGCTGCGACGACATGCTCACCGTAAACATAGACAGCTTTCCGGGAGAGGATCGTTGTCCTCGGTTCGACCATTACTATGGAACCGGTTTCTTCCCCGTCTTCAGAACTTTTTGAAAGTGTAAACCGTACATTGTCGCCGACAGCAAGCAAGGATGTGATGTCGTTGCCGGAAATAATTGTACCGGCAGTGATGCAGTCAACAAGTGAGCCATCCGCTTTGTTTTCAACGACATACGCTTTTCCCATGGCAGCAACAACTGTCCCGTACATGGCGTCAGGCGGTACATTACCCTCCTTTTTTATCAATATCCTTTTCGGCGTCCTCTTGTATTTCGAGTCAAGCCGGGCTGCTTCCTTCCGGGTGAACCTCAGCTCGACTTCCCTGTTGAAACCGTTCATTCAAAATTTTTAAAATGTTTGTAAAATTTTATGTAAAAGTATGAAAAAAAATTTATGGTGTGAAATTATTTTCACACTTTTAATTGTATCTGACATAAAGTTTTCATATTTTTGCATCAATTAATAAATTAACTGAGTTGATAAGTTGAAATATCGGTGGAAGTTTAGGCAAAAACCCGATGAAAAAGTTATCCAAAAATTAGCGAGTACATTAAAAATACCGAGAAGCCTGGCAAAGATACTGGTGGTTCGGGGATTGACAGAAAAGAGTGAGGTTGATAAGTTCTTTCAACCGGCGATGGACGACATACATGATCCATTTCTGATGGACGGCATGGAGGCGGCTGTAGAAAAGGTATTAGCGACGGTAAAGAAAAAAGAGCTTATTTGGATACACGGGGACTATGATGTTGACGGTACGGCAAGTACCGCCATGATATACGAATTTATCCGCGAAATAGGCGGAGAAGTCATCTATTACATACCTGACAGGTTCCATGAAGGCTATGGGCTGTCAAAGGTTAGTATTGACAAAGCTATTGCTCACAACGCGAAATTACTGATTTCCGTCGATGTGGGCATAACTTCTTTTGAGCCATTGGCTTATGCCAGGGAAAAAGGCTTGTTTTCCATTGTTTGCGACCACCACGAACCGGGCGACACACTCCCCGACGCAAACATTATACTTGACCCGCTCAAATCGAGCTGCAGCTATCCCTTCAAACACCTTTCTGCGTGTGGTGTTACCTTCAAATTGGTACAGGCAATCTCTAAGGCACTCGGCTACGAGGAGAAATCACATAAATACCTCGATTTGGTGGCAGTTGCTTCTGCCGCCGACATGGTTCCGCTCATCGGCGAGAACAGGACTCTCGCCCACCTTGGCTTGAAGCTGCTAAACGCAAGCCCAAGGCCCGGCTTCAAAGGGCTGATGTACTGCACTGGGCTGAAACACGGCACCATTTCCACTTCCAGCATCGTCTATTCACTTGCCCCTCTCATCAACGCTGCCGGAAGGCTCGGAGACGCCTCCCGCTCCGTCGAGATGATGATTCAACGGGATGAGGTCGAAGCTTTCCGTATTGCCCAGAAACTTGAGCACGAAAACCGCCGCAGGCGCGCCTTCGACGAGCAGACATTCGAAGAAGCGGCTCCCATGGCTGAGAAGATGCTGAAAGAAAGCTCTTACAAATCCCTCGTCATTCACAAAGCTGACTGGCACGCCGGTGTCATCGGCATCGTAGCCTCCCGTCTCGTGGACAGGTTCAACCTGCCCACCGTACTTTTGACAACGATTGACAATACGGCTAAAGGCTCTGCCAGAAGCATCAATTCTTTCGATATACATAATGCACTGAAGTCATGTTCGGAATACCTCATAGAGTTTGGCGGCCATAAACACGCTGCCGGCCTGTCGATGATGGAAGATAAAATTCCGGCTTTCAGGGAATCATTCAATGAGATAGCCCAACACGCCATCACCAATGAAATGCTTGTGCCGGAGATCATCATCGACTCAGAATTGAAACTCAATGAGCTGTCTCCTAATTTCATGCATATCCTTGGTAAATTTGCCCCTTACGGCTTCGAGAACAACAAACCGATGTTCTATTCCCGTGGAGTTGTGTCATCCAACGGCATTAAGATCGTCGGGAGCAACCACCTGAAATTCAGGGCTTACCAGCACCACTTTGTAATCGACGCCATCGGTTACAACCTGGCTGACAAAATTGACCTCTGTACCGACGGCAAACCGTTTTCGATTGTTTACAACCTGGAAGAGACAAATTTCAACGGTTACAACACTATCCAGTTAAAAATCAAAGACATCAGGCCCGACTGCGACCCTGACGAAGAATTCGATTAACGCCTTTGAGAGATGATCAGCCTTACAGATGCGGAATATTTTTACGACGGTATTTTCGCCGTCTATCAAAACGAGGACTTCAGTTACAGGAAAAAGTTCCTTAAACTCTATGAGATACTAAGGGAGTTTCTCGACCTGCTCCTCATCAACGACAGCCAATACTTCTCCGGCTACTATGCCATGCTCATCTATATCATAGATAAATACAGGATCGGCGACAGCGCTGCCTCCCCAGTGCTGAAACTCAGGGCTTTTGCTGCCGCCGTACAGCGCGACAGGAGTAAAACTCCTACCCAGGCGAATATAAATTTTGCTGTCAGGTCATTAACCGCATTCATCGATTGCTTCACGGAACCCGATTACCACCAGTTCGAACTGACGGAGAAATTAGGGAAATACCGGGAACTGATCTCCGGAAGAAAATATGCACTACCCGAATACCAGGCCAAAGAACAGGAATTGTTTGATTTTACACGAATTAACTGCATAAGCAAAGAAGTCCTTACCATCGGCGACAGGGAGGTAAAAGCCCTGCTATTCGAGGACCACGAAGGCAACAGGGCTTATTTGTACTTGGACAGGCAATGGGAAGATTCCTTTTCTTACATCAGGGCCGGGTGCATATTGAACCTGTTCGCTCTTGCCCGGAATACTGACGATGGATACCTTCAATCTTACTCCCTTACAGAACGCAGCTATATCATCTTCGAACCGGATTACTTAGTGGATATTACCGACATAGCCGAGTGCTTCAACCACAGCGGAGCCAATAAATATGCTCACCTCCTGCAGAAATACGAGTTCCAGGGAGTGAAATACCAGATGATGAAGGGCAATGTAATCAATTCATACCTCGACCAGTTGGTCGATAATCCCGACATCGGCCTCGACGACGCCTATGAAACAGCCATACGCCTGAAACCCATTGCCTTGTTCGCACTTGCGGCGCGTTACCCCGAAGAATCGAAAATTCTTAAAGAAGAGACTGTCAGGCATTTCCATAATATCAGGAATAAATTAGCCGAGTTGCAATGCAGTAACATCCTGATCGAACCCTCATTCATCTCCCCTGCTTACGGCTTGCAGGGAAGGCTCGACCTGATGATGGAATTCGACGAGCCGGACGCAAAAAGCGTAATTGAATTGAAATCGGGAAACCCGCCCGATACCGATTACTCAATAGTTACCGGAGATAATGTACGCATCAGGACGGGAGTGTGGAACAATCACTCGGCCCAGACAACCGGCTACAACCTGCTTCTCGACTCGGTCTATCCCCGCCGCAGCGGCAGCTCCGGCATACTTTACTCCGCCCTCGACTACGAGAACCTGAGGAACCAGCCCAATGTACATGCGAACAAACTGGAATTCATCAGGATTCGCAACTGGATAGCCGCAATTGACTATGCTCTCAGCAACGATGCCGGTACGATGGTCAGGTTCATGTTCAGGGACAACCCGTCAGCCTGCCTCCCGCCTTTTAAACTGGATTTCCTCCGGCGTTTCCAGGCAGATTACCAACGTATGGACGCCCTTACAAGGGACTACTTCGAAGCGTACTCTACATTCATCGCTAGAGAGATGAGGACAGCGAGGACAGGTGAAAGCAGCAACCCGGGGAACTGCGGCCAGTCCGGCTTGTGGATTCTCTCAAGGGAAGAAAAAGAAGACAGTTACAACACAGTCTATAACCTGACGGTCGATTACGAGAACTCGGACTTCGTCAGCTATCATATCGATTTCATCAGGGACGGCAGCCTCTCTCCTATTACCACCATCCGTAAGGGCGACATCGTAATACTTTACCCCCAGGCCGACGGTTACAATATATTCGGTGAGCAGATCAACAAGGGCTATGTAAAGGAAATCTCCAACGAAACAATCAGGATTTCCCTGAGGAACAAGCAAACCGGAGAGCTTTTCTTCCGTAGCTACGAACAATGGACAATCGAGCTGGACAGCAGCGACTCCATTCTGAAAAAGCTGCTTCCCCCTCTCTGGCAATTCTGCCGGAGCACAGCCACGCCCGCAGCCCTGGGCCTGAAACCGCCGCGTTCGGGAGAACTCCCCGCCTGGCATGACGACAGGCTCAACGAACGGAAAAACCGGATACTCAACGAGGCGCTTGCAGCAAAAGACTACTACATCATACAGGGGCCTCCGGGTACAGGCAAGACTTCCCGTATGCTCAGAAGCTTAGTCGAAACCCTCTACAGGAATACCAACGAAAGAATTCTCGTGGCTGCCTACACAAACAGGGCTGTCGATGAGATATGTTCCAGGCTCAAGGAGATTACTCCTGCCGTTGAATTTTACAAGCTTGGCTCTAAGGACACCTCCGAACACGCCGACTGCCTGATTGCAACAATGGTAGAAAAAGAATCGCCCAGGAAAGTGTACAAGAAAGTCAGGAACGCAAGGATCATCGTTTCTACGGTAGCATCCATCATCTACAATCCCGAGATATTCGAGATCATCAGCTTCGATACGGCCATCGTCGATGAAGCTTCGCAGATACTGGAACCTTACATGCTGCCGATCATTAACAACGTGGACAGGTTCATCCTCATCGGCGACGAGAAGCAGTTACCGGCAATCGTTACCCAGGACAGCCGATTTCTCCCGGCAGGCAGGCCCTCGCTCGAGGAGATTGGGCTTACCAGGCTGGACAATTCCCTGTTTGAAAGGCTGCTATCCTGCTCAAGGTCGGCAGGCTGGCCCAACTGCTCCGCCATGCTCGAAGACCAGGCGCGTATGCACTTCGACATCCAGGAACTGGCGAACAGCCTGTTCTATGAAGGCAGGCTGAGAATGCTCGACGGAGAACAACAGAATTCGGACCTGCTGAAGTTCAGCCCTGACTCCGGCAACGAGTTGGAAAAGGCCCTCTCCCGTTCCCGCATTGTCTTCTTTGACAGTTCCGGGACAGCAGACTGCAACAGTTTTAAGCATAACCCCGTCGAAGCGGCCCTTGCAGCAGAGCTTGCACAGATGATACACACCAAAGCAGGGCCGGACTTCAACGACAGGACAGTGGGAATCATTGCCCCGTTCAGGGCGCAGTGTGCCGAGATCAGGAGCCTGCTGCCCAAGGAGTTGAAAGAGGCGGTTACCGTTGACACCATCGAACGCTACCAAGGCTCCGAAAGGGATACCATCATCGTCAGTTTTGCCGTCAACCGGCCTTACGAACTGAGAACCGTCTCCTCCCCCGTTAACCTGAACGGGACTGAAGTGGACAGGAAACTCAACGTAGCAATCACCAGGGCAAAAAAGCGCCTTCTGATGATTGGCAACGCCGCTGTCCTCTCACAGTCTCCCGTGTACCGGAAAATGATTGAATACATCCGTGAGAATGGAGGTTTTGTCGGATTGGAGGAAATCCGGGTATAAGGTTCTTCGCTATTTGTAGTGGGTAGGTAGTGATTGAAAGGTAAATACAGCCACCCCATCCCGACCTTCGCCAAGGGGAATTATTCCCCAAGGGGAAGGGGCAAGAATAGGGACTCTTGAAGTCCTCCCCTTGGGGAGGATTTAGGTGGGGTAGAAGAACAACGAGCGACATATTTCCTGATGTAAAACTGTGGAATGCCGCACCAGTAAAGACGCAAGGCCTTGCGTCTCTACCATATCTATTGATATGACTGCCTTTTTACCGTCATCATTATCAATATAATGTTCCCCACACTGAATACCGATGAGCCGTTTATAATCGGATAATTACTTTCGTAAGGATTGAAAAGCGTATTCAAACAATATTTTTCTTTACAATGAGTATTAATCTAATGGAAATGTGAAATAATTGGGTTACTCTGTTGACAAGGATTGATAAAATAGCGTTTAAAATATTGAGTGGCAGAAGTGATTCGAATATTGAGTTTCATGAACTGTAAGAATTAAGAAAATATTGAAAATGTATAAATACGAGATCATAATTTTCTGGAGCGAGGAAGACAGCAGTTTCATCTCTGAAGTGCCTGAGCTTCCGGGTTGCATGGCCGACGGGAAAACCTATTCCGAAGTTATTGACAATACAGAAATTACTATCCGGGAATGGATTGAAACAGCTAAAGAAACAGGCCGGGAAATTCCGGTGCCAAAGGGCAGGCTTGTTTATGCCTGATATTGTCAATCAATATTTCTCTGTCAGTATATTATTTTTATATTTGAGGAAAATCTGCTTCCAGTCTTCGTAATCCAAAGCATCCTGCGATGACCAGATGTTGTTAATATCATAGACAATCCCGTTTTCAATCCTGAGCGCCCCTAATGAACATTCCGGTTCTAATTGCAGGTCAAACCAGTCGCATTCATAATCGATTTTCGGATTGTTCATTTTAACAAATACTATTGCTTCCTGGCCGTGTTTCATTATGAATCTTTCACCGAAAGCCGTATCGGGACGGTATGGACGGAAATCTTCTGTTGCTGCATTATACTCGAAATGTCCCCATTTTGAATTCATAAACGTATATGGCGAAGATTGGAAACTGAAAGCCGGAGGATTGGATTCATCATCCTCATCGGGCAATCTCACAGTATTAGCCGGCAGCGTCTGACCTTTAAGAATATCGAGAACGACAGCGCGATAATTATATGTGCGATCATTTATTGAGGCGCCTTTATCAATATAGGAATCAACCGACACAATCTTTACTCTCAAGATATAATCGGAGTATAGCACGGCAAAGTATGCCATCTGATCTGAGTATTCTTTTATTTCCCTGAGTTTGTTGAATGAATAGCATAATGTCTTAAGTGAATTGTGATATGGGCCAGAATAATCTGTCGTATCTCTCTTTTCTTTGTTGTCGACAACTGTTTTATTGCCATATTTGTCAATCGTGTACATTGCCATTTTCTTCCGGTCTTTCCGGTACTTGTAATAATCCACCTCGTTGACATATTGGTTAAAAACTACAGGAGAATAATCATTAACAATGTAAAGATGCTTCAACAGCGTTTTCATAGTATCTTCAAAACATGGCCAATGCCACATCAGAGTTCTGAATTTCATATCCGGACTTTTCAAAAGGCTGTCAATATACATATAACTTTCCAACACATAATCGGGCATACCTGCACTTACCGGCGGAAATGACCTGATTATCGGAAAACACTGCTGGTACTTAATCTTCGAACTGTCAATCCACTTCGATTTCTGATGGTATCTTCCCTCGTTCAGGTAACGATTTCCCGATTCGTTCTGAGCAATGACCGGGCCTGGCATAATGAGCAGCCCTACAAAAAGTATTATTGTTGCGCGTATCATAATACAACCTTATAAATACTTTTTCCAATTTGAAAGCAATTGCATAGTAAGTATAAGTATTTAAAGCGTAAATAACAAAATCTTTTCGGTCAGATGAAAAATTTGGGGAGAAAGAGTTAAATTTCTTATTTTCATTGCTACGAGCCAACCCTGACTGTAATACGATATTATCAACAGATGTTGAACTCCTACGGAGTTCTGAGATGTACTTTTTGTATTATGTTACAGATGTTGAACTCCTACGGAGTTCTGAGAACAGATAGTCTTCTCCAACCCCGTCAGGGGTTGAATATCTGTAATAATACATCTCATGAATCTCTGCCAACCCCGTTAGGGGTTGTATATCTGTAAAAACATAATGCGAATGGCTCAATGATAATAGAGTATCTCAGTACATAGAATTCATTATCTTTTCTAGGAAGAGAAGGACATAGATTCCTTCAAACTTCAACACAAGTAAAAAAATCCTGACTATTCAATTCAATATATACTTCATGCTTAATCCCCAAAAAAATTAACTTCCCTCTTTTCTTTCCCGGCGTTTTTCCTTATATTAGCACCACGTAAGTGTTTTCAAACTAAACTTGGCGGGGGCGATGAGAGATGACCGGAAGAAGAAGTTCAGCATCAGATGCTTCGGCTGCTGCCCGACGGCTCAACGCTCTTTTGATAGTGTTTTTTATTCCTTTTGATTGGGTGGAAATATGAAAGCAATAAGAAACCTATGCCTATTATTCTGCATCGTACTTTTTACGAATACAGCATATTCAAATGAATATGAAGCATTTGCTGAGAGGATACTCAACAATCCGGATAGTTTATTCGTGTATTTAAGCGATTCAAGTAAAATAAGTAAATTTATCTATGAAAATTTACATTATGAATCATACAATATTAATAAGAATTATTTTAACTATATTAAAGATAATAATATAAAACTAATAGAAAAATTTTTTGATGATTATGAAAGCCGAAAATTCATCACATATAATTATGATGATTTTCAAAATAATTCAATTATTCAAATATCTTTTGAGTATGGTCACCAGCCAAGGAAATCAAAAATATTTAAGTTATGTAATATCCATCTAATTACTTATCCTGTGAGGTATTATGCTGAAAGAATAATAGAAAGGCCAGACAGTCTCTATGAGTTTTTGAAGGATACAAATTTCGTCTATAATTCAGTACAAATTACCAGTAGTCTATATGTTTTAGATGGCGACAACAAAGCGCTGGTAATGAATCCGAACTGGTATAACTGCCGCGAAAAAGACAAAGAAAGCATCAGGGAATACCTGATCTACCTGAAAAAGAATAATCCTGAAAAACAAAAAATGAAAAGATACCATGCAGGAGAAGAAATGACTGGCTATAAAATTTCTTTACGAGACCCTGAAAAAGATATGAATGTTCTTGTTGAATTCGTATTTCATAAGGATAAATCAAACAAATGGAGAATTTGCTCTTTGGAGTTCAGCAGTATAGTTGAAAAATAGTTTTTATTAGAAGCGCCGTTCTCCCTTTGCGGCGAGAACGTTACTGGGAAAAGAAAGCCCTGCATATTTACCCCCTGCGCAACAACCTGCCTGCCTCAATTCACACATACTCCTCATGCCTTTGCAGTATTCCTTTTTCACGGCCGTCTGCAACATAGAACCAAAAATCTTCTGTTTTTTCGCCTATTATTACATAATCATTTGTGTAGTAACATGATTTTTTATTATTTTTATTTTTTGGGAAATTATGTAAAATTGAAAAATGATAGAAATTTAATTATTAAGTATAAAATGAGGTAACTTATGTCAGGTCACAGTAAATGGGCTAACATCAAACACAGAAAAGGACGCCAGGACGCAATCAGGGGAAAAGTTTTCACACGTCTCGGCAAAGAATTAACCATCGCTGCCCGTGAAGGCGGCGGCGACGTCGAAGGCAACCCCAGGTTGAGGCTCGCCGTACAGAACGCCCGCGCGGCAAACATGCCCGGCGAGAACATCAAACGCGCCATCCAGAAAGGCACAGGCGAGATTGCAGGCGTAAACTACGAAGAAGTAAGATACGAAGGCTTCGGACCCCTCGGCGTTTCCGTCATAATGGAAGCCGTTACCGACAACAAGAACCGCACCGTCGCCGAACTCCGTTCACAGTTCAGCAAATTGGGCGGCAACCTCGGAGAAACAAACACCGTGGCCTGGAACTTCGAACGCAAAGGCGTCGTAACCCTGAAAACAAACGACATACCCGAAGACGATTACCTGGAGCATGTCCTCGAGTCAGGCGCCGACGACCTCGAATACGCCGAAGACCAGACAAGGGTCATCTGTGCAATGGAAAACTACGCCGGCGTCAACAAATACTTTTCCGACAATGCAAAAATGGAAGTGGCCGAATCAAAGCTGGAATACATACCGAACGACATGGTAAAAATTACCAATGTTACCGACGCTAAACGTGTACTGAAATTCATCGAGAACTTCGAAGAACACGACGACATCCAGAATGTCTTTTCCAACTTCGACATCGACGACGAGATTCTCGATCAGATTGACGATTAGTAACCCTAATTGCCCGGTAAGACATTGAGAGTACTTGGAATAGACCCCGGCTCCGTCATCTGCGGGTACGGAGTAATTGACTTGAGGGACAACAAACTCTTTCTTGTGGAGTACGGTGTAATAAAGGCAAAGAAGATCAACGAAGCCCTGCCCGTCAGGCTCAGGGAGATATACAAAAGGCTCTCCGTGGTGCTGGAACGCACCAAACCCGACATTGCGGCCTTCGAAACAATGTTCTACTCGAAAAATGTGCAGTCGCTCATTAAGCTCTCCCAGGCAAGAGCGGCTGCCGTCGTTGCCGCTGCCATGGCCGACATGGCAATCGAAGAATACGCCCCGCGCGAAGTCAAGAAATCCGTTACCGGTAACGGCAACGCAGGAAAGGAACAGGTTCAGTTCATGGTAAGGAAGATGCTGTCAATCGAAGAGACACCCGAATTCTTCGACGCTACCGACGCCCTTGCCGTCGCCATCTGCCACGTAAATAAAAGTAAGTCCTTTTCTACCAAATCATCGTCCTGGAGTGACTTCATAAAGAATAACCCGGACAGAATTGTGAAACCCCGATGAACCTGAACGAGATTACAAATAGTGTGGCTGAACTGCTCGCCCCCTACCCGCTGGCTTTCGGAGTGCTTTACGGCTACCATACCTACAACAGGGAGCTGTCGGTCTGGTCCGTAAAAATTGCCGTTTACACCGACGACGACAGAGTGTTCGGTAAAATCCGGGAAATGATCGACGAAACAGCGGACGACAAATTCAACTGCGAGAACCTGAAGCTCATCAACCTGAAAGACGCCTCCGAATTCGATTACTATGAAATTCTGATGACCGGCAAACCCATCTTCGTCAAAGACCAGGAGTTCTATTGCTCCGAAAAAGCCAGGGTGATGAAAGGCTATTTTGATTTCCTCGAACCTTACAACAAGCTGATGGATTATTCCGTAAAACTACTCGAAAGAAAGATCTATGGCTAACCAGGTGCAAAAAACAGCCCGCCTCGAAGCCCTCGCAGCGCGACTCGGCAGCTATCACACCATTCCCCGGGAATCGCTCGTGAAAGACTGCACCGAAGAATGGGCTATTAAGTACGGGGCGCTCTCCTGCATTCAACTGAGCCTCGACATCATCTGCGACATCATCAGCCGCCGCAACTTCGGCCTGCCCCACAGCTACAGGGAAGCCGTCAAACTCATCGAAACGAAAGGTTACATCGACGATGAGCTGTCCGGATTCCTTACGGACTGCATCGCCGTTCGCGAACACCTGCTTCACGGCGAACCGGAAGACAGCAGCAGTGAAGTATTCACTGTGCTGATCAACAGCCACCTATTCAGAAAATTTTCAGATTCCGTAAATGCACTTGAAAGATGAGCACATCAAAGAATAATATATCGACCCTGGCACATTCGCTGGGATTCGTCAGGATTGGCTTTGCTAAAGCCGAACCCTTCACAAAAGAATACGACCATTACAAAAAGTGGCTTGCCGACGGCATGAACGCCGGCATGGAATGGATGGAAACGACTGCTGAGAAACGGGCTGACGTCAGCCGGGTTCTCGACGGCGCCAAGACCGTCATCATGACAGCATACAATTATTTCACACCGTTCCGCCACGAAGTAACTTACAGCCCGGGTAAAGGTAAACTGTCGCGCTACGCCTGGGGTTCGGAGTACCAGGCCATCATCCTTCCTAAACTCAAACAGGTCTGTGCCGCCATCAGCGAAACTCACCGCGGCTCGAACAGTGTATGCTATGTTGACACAGGTTCCGTCCTCGAGAAGCAGTGGGCCGTAAGGGCCGGCATCGGCTGGCAGGGCAAGAGCGGCCTCATCATCACCAAGGAATACGGCTCATGGATCTTCCTCGGCACCATCATCACCGACGTCGAATTCGAACCCGACTACCCGATCAAAAACTACTGCGGCAGTTGCACACTGTGCATGGACTCCTGCCCCACGGGAGCGCTTGTCAGGCCTTCGGTGCTGGACGCCCGCAAGTGCCTGTCGTACTGGACCATCGAAGCGTCCCCCGACAGGGAGATACCCTCTGTGGTGGCAAACAAGGCCCAGGGATGGATATACGGCTGCGACGCCTGCCAGAACGTCTGCCCCTGGAACATGAAACAGGCACCCACGAAAGAGGAACTCTTCAGGCCGCGCGACGGCGAGACATGCCTCGACCCCCGGAAGATACTCGCAATGACAAAAGAGGAATTCTCCGAACGCTTCAGGAAAAGCTCCCTCAAGCGGCTTAAGCCCGAAGGCCTCGCCAGAAACATCAGGGATATACTGAAGATCAAAGCCGGGTGAGAGGGGGGAAAGAGACAAATTCGATAATTCTTAAAATAATTAGTGCTCGAAGTGATATATTTCAAAGAACTTTATATGTAGCAACCTCGATACTTTTAGCTATTGTCATTTCGTTTCAATAGATATTTCATTTCAAAATACTATTATGTAATGGCCTTAATAGTTGTAACACATATATATATTTCTTATTTAGTAATTCATTTAATATATGATATTCATATTTTTCGTTTGTTGTACTGGCAATATTATTATTACTTAATGTATTCATCGATAGATAGTTACCTTGATCAAAACAAAAAATCAGAATAAATTCATAATTTTTATTATAAAAGTAGTTAAGTTGTAAACTATGATAGAACCTTGTACTATCAATATCTTTATACCAAATGTTAACCTCTCTGAGTTCAATATTTTTGGGTAATTTATCGATCAATTCGCCTACATAATGTTCTTTTATTGTATCATCAGAAATAATATTGAATATATACTCCTTTGGAGGTGGATCTGAATGCATTAATTGACAACTTGTCAGACTTTCATAGATCATATTAATTTTAAAATTACACTTGTTTTCTTCTATGGCATAATGTAAGCTGTTTTTCTCTATCTCTTTCTGATTATTATCACAGGATACTAAAGTTATTATCAGTATAAATAATATCATGGTTCTTTTCATTATTTCCTCACATACATTTCATCGTATTAGATTATTATTAACATTTCATGACTAATGGTAATAAGGGGAAAAGGAATAGGCCCATACCCCCGACGTTGAAACCCCTCTTTTCGATACCCTGCATATCCGCCAACAGGTTTAGTTTGAAAACACTTACGCTGTGCTAATATAAGGAAAATCGAAGAATATCTCAATTTCTTATATAGATAGGATATTTATATGTTAATAAAAATATTTGAGATAAAAGTATTTCAAACCGTTCTGAACTTTTTGAATCTTTTTTTCGTCTGCCTTCAATTGACAGTTTTTCATAACAATCAAATTCGTCAAGTGTGTTTACAATAATTGATGGATTAATATTATAACCAATACTACGAAAGTATATTATCCTTTCGCTAATAGATAATAGAGCGCTGAAATAAGATATACCTTTTATTTCCGGGAAAATACTATAAATATCGATATGAGTTGAATCAGTAAAAAAAATAAATTGTTTTTGATTGAGATTATGAATAACTGAATCTTCACAATTATTATCAAAAATAAATCCTATCGTATCTCTTTCCCTGATTATTTTTTTCTCATCGATTTTGAAAATATCAACAAACTTTTTATGGTCTTTCTCTAAAGAATACATCATATTTGCTTTAATTTTTAATTTCTTTACCTCTTGCTTTTCGAATTCTGAATTGATAATTTTAATTAATAAACTCAGTGTTTTAGATGGTTTTAATCTTTCAATGATAGGAAATGTGTATTTATAATCAAAACTGAAACGCCCCGAACAGTCTTTCCATTCTTTTGTATTGTTATACAGGAATGAATTGAAACCATATGGAATTTTACTGCAAGGATAACCTACATAATCAGAATAATAGGCGTGATTGGGCCAGCCAAAAACAAACCACTGGTTTAAAGGAATATAAACCGGCTTATTTGATATGTTGGTTATTGAAATATTAACAAATAAAGTATCTTTTATGGTAGTATCCTTTACCTGATATATTACACTGCTGTCATGAAGGGTTTCTTCTTTGTAAGGTATTTCTGAAATTTCATGATATATTACTTTTTCTTCTTTCTTTTCACAGGAAAAGGCCAATATGATCAGACAAAGGAAAAGAATAATCATGTCCTTTCTTTGACTTATACTCATCATAATTTCATAATAGTTTTTCATCTTATTGCCTTGGTAAATTATTTAGGTGATCTGTATATCGCATTATTTGGTCAACCCAATTATTATTATGACTGGTAGGATAGCCCAATTTATTCAAGCCTACATTCAAACGTTCATGATATAGAATTTCTGATGTTGTATAGCCTGTATTTTCCATTAATGGTGTTACACTTATACCCTCCACTTTAAAACCCCTCTTTTCGTTACCTTGCATTGCCGTCAACAAGTTTAGTTTGAAAACACTTACGCTGCGCTAATATAAGAAAAAGAACAGTAAAAGTAAAGAATTACCATTAAATTTTACCAAGAATAAATTGCCTATTTTCTTTGTATCAGTTTTTGCCTCATGTCCTGATAATCTCTATTTAACATTCTGACAATGGTATTTTGAATTAAATCCGGGTTCCGTATCATTACATCATCGTCACAGCAATTTTTTTCCACTTCTATGCAATCTCTGCCTTTCAAACTGAATATTATTTCATAGTCTTTCAATTTACTGTATTCAAACAAAAAGCTAAAGCCAATGAATCTACTCCTATTATTCGTATCATTATACCATAAGGTAATATTCTTTACTTTATATTTTTGAACAAAATTCTCAATAATTCTTCCAATTTTTCTGTCTGCTGTTTTATGGTCCGGAATTAGATTGATACTATCCTCGAGTCTTTTATACAATGGCTTGGAAAATAAGCTTTCAATGGAACTATCAATATTTACTACATCAATTAAGTAATTGTGAAAATGGAAATTGAAAGCAATTGTATCAGCGCAAGAAAGTGTATCCGGTTGCTGTTTTTCCATTTTAGTATTCTGTTTTTCTTCGTCAGTACAGAACGACAGTAAAAACAATAATGTGATATAAAGAGTTATTATGTATTTCATAATTCTTCCATAATTAGTACTCTACTGCTTTTCAAGTTAATTTACATTACTAGCCATACTAAATACTGACTTCAGCGCTTACATTGACGTATCAAATCCTGTTTATCTTGTGCATTTTTTAAGACTCCAACGAGAGATGAAGGCTCCATCATCCCTGCTCACTTTACTTCCTCAGCTCCTGCCCGCCGTTTTCTGCAATCCTCCCTTCCTCCCGGCCCCTATCTGTACTTGAGGGGCCTGAATCAAAGACATTCACAAAAGCATATAAAATGTTAATACTTCCGATATATGCTCACCATGCAATATAAGAAAATCCCGAGGCAAAGACAATAATAACTTGCTCCAACCACAGCCCAGGATGAATAAATTTTAATAATTGATAAAAATTTCTTATTTTAATGAAGATATAGCTGTTATAATTGGTATTATTATTGTTCTAAACCAATTATAGATAAAAATGAATTGAGGTTATGAATAAAAAAATAGTAATTGTTGTGGCGTTAATAATTGTCCTGATTGTCCTGGGCTGGTATTTCTTCTTAGAAAGCAGCCCCAGTGCCGGAACCAGGGACTATATCTCTGAAACCAGGAAAGATGCGGCTGCCACCCAGGTCAATTCATACACGGACATCATCGTACTGTCGTCGTTCAGCCCGACACAAGCGGGAATGCTGACCTCCGAGGTAATGAAATACCTGAAAAGCGGCACGGCAGTGCGCATCCTTTCAGCCAACCACCTCAGCTCGTCCTATTCGGTCTATGACCCTGAAAGCCTCGATTTCTACCTCTCGACCATATTTACCAATACCGAAAAGTCCACGCTTAACGACGTGTGCAATATACTTACCGCTGCGCTTGCCGACTACCGCAGCCGCAACGGCAACAGGCCCACAAAGGTTTTCATCTTCGGCGTCCTGCCCGAAGCGGAAAGCAGGGATGACCCCGCTCTCTACTGCCTGTCCAAATTCACCGAAGACATAAAGGCAATCAGTAAAAAACAAGACATAGAGTTCTTTACATCCATCAAATCCGAAGATACATTGAACCCGCTGGACAAGGACCTCATCAGCCTGCTGGCAGACAATGAACTTAAAGTCAGTATCATCATGTTAAATTGAGGTGTGCAAATGAAATTCAACATAGTAGTAAGTGTGTTAATTGCCGGTTTGCTGTTTGCGGGCTGTGGTTCGTCGCGCAGCAGCAAAGACAAGAATTATGTACGCGACACAGTGTTCGTCGAGATCGACAACGATGGCCCGGTAATGTTACAAAACCAGGGCAGTCCGGGTGAGCTTACATACAAAGAACCGATTGTCTTCAACAAAATCGGCCAGGAGAAACAGCTTAACCTCGGCGACAAGGTCGAATTCATCTTCGACGGCATCAGCCCTCAGGATGCCGATTTCAATTATACTATTCATCCCGAAAAAGGAATCGTAAAAATCAAATTAGTTAAGAGAGGTACAATACCCGACGTTGTCAGCTTCGACGAGGTGTGCCAGATAATAATCGTCGGCCGCGGAGACAATTTC
This sequence comes from uncultured Hyphomicrobiales bacterium, assembly GCA_964634885.1. Taxonomy (GTDB): domain Bacteria; phylum Bacteroidota; class Ignavibacteria; order Kapaibacteriales; family UBA2268; genus DAINRZ01. The sequence goes on from CAZWLN010000062.1 coordinate 18,116, forward strand.
CCCCGCTTTGAAGTGAAAGACACACTCATCGGCAAACAGCAGTTGATTGTAACACCTGTGGTAAACGACGACTGCGAAGTAATAGGCTATGAATTAAGGTACGGGTCCATCGACGACGCCAATTGCCTGACCGGCAGGAAGAACCTCCGCAGGTTCCAGAACTGCATGAAGTACGGCAGGATTACCTCTCCCCCAATCAAAGAAAAAAACTGGAAACGCTATTTTGTAAAATGATGGCACAATGATGAAAAAGAACCCGCTCGGCAGAATATCAATTACAACCATGATGATTGCCATCTTCTCGGTAATCATCATTGCCGTTTCGTTGATATATTACATATACACAAGGGAATCGCACATCAGGACATACAAAGAAGGAATGAAGCAGGTACACAACACCGTAATGAAATACATCAAGTCGGGTTTCGAACAGGGTTTCGAATACAACGACTACGGATTCTTCAAAGAAATATACAACTGGATTCAACACGACGACCAGATCAAATTCCTGGTAATGTTCAACGACAATTCCGAGCCAATCAGGATAATTCCTCGGGGATTCTACGGGGACATCAGGCCGGCTGAACTCAGCCGCATTGAAGGCCGTTTCTCGAGTGACCTGCCTTACATAGTAAGGAAAATGGAAATCAGGCTCAAGAACGAAGTATTCGTACTATACATAGGCTTCTCATCTCAGGATTTCGTCAGGGCTGAAAAGCAGATATTCAGGGAAGTAGGCCTCAGGGCAGGTTTTGTTTTGGTAATAGGGCTGCTGATTGCGATGGTAATAGCCTGGAGCCTGTCCAGCCCGATTAAGAAGCTGAAGAATGTGGCACAAAGCATTGCCGAGGGCAACCTTGAACTCAGGGCCAACGAACAGGCCGGTGGGCTGGAGTTCAGGGAATTGGCCCGCTACTTCAATTACATGATCGGCCAGATTATTCAGTCCCAGGAAAAGCTTGTAACTGAGATGACAAAGCACAACGAATCCGTCAGCGCCCAGAACCGTATCCTTGAAGACACAAACGCCAGCCTTCTTACAGAGATCAGCGAAAGAATCAAAGCGGAAGAAGCCCTGAAAGAAAGCGAACGGCTCGTAACGTCCATCATCGACACTGCCCCAGCCGCCCTTGCTTACATCGACAGGTCCCGTACCTACCTTCATGTAAACGAATTCTGGGCAAGCCTTATAGGCAGAAGTATACACGACATCATCGGCACCCCGTTCTCTGACTCTGCACCTCAACCATTGCAGGAAATACTCGATGTACCGGGTGTCATCCCCTTCATCAGCCGCGAAGTGGAACTGACTGTGGACGGCAACAACAAAGTCTTCATGTTCTATGCCAACCCACATTACTCAACGAAAGAAGAATTCCTCGGCACAGTGCTCTTCATGGTCGATATATCGCAAATCAAAGAATATGAGGAAGAATTGCTCATCTCGAGGGAGGAAGCCGTCGTTGCCAACAAGCACAAGAGCGACTTCCTGGCGAGCATGTCCCACGAGATACGTACCCCCATGAACGCCATCATCGGCTTTGGCGAACTGCTGCAGAACAGGCTCAGGAACAGCCGTAACCAGGAATACCTCAATTCCATCATTACCAGCAGCAGGAACCTGCTCAAAATCATTAACGACATCCTCGACCTCTCTAAGATAGAAGCCAACAAATTCGAACTACAGCTCGAGATCGCCGACATCAGGAACATCGTATTCGACATCGAACAGATATTCTCAATCAAAGTGTCGCAAAAAGGATTGGCTCTCAGGTCTGTTGTCGATGACTCCATCCCGAAAGCCCTGCTGGTGGACGAATCGAGAATCAGGCAGATTCTCCTTAACATTGTCGGCAACTCTGTGAAATTCACATCCAGCGGATTCATAGAGATTAATGTGAAAGCTGAAAATACCGACTGCGACAACAGGACACTCGACCTTAAGATAGAAGTTACAGATTCGGGCATCGGTATTGCCGAGAATGAGCTGCAACAAATATTCGAAGCTTTCCACCAGCCCAATGACCAGAAGCTGAAAACATACGGCGGTACCGGCCTAGGCCTGACAATTTCCAGGAAGCTTGTCGAGATGATGAAGGGCGATGTCTCAGTCGAAAGCCGACTCAATTACGGCACAAAGTTTACAATCCGCCTGCCGGGCATACGCATTACCGAAGAAAAACCATGCATACAGGATCCGGCAGACGATCCCACTTCCAATTACGATTTCAAGGAAGCAAGGATATTAATTGTCGATGACATAGAATTCAACAGGAAACTGATACGGGAACTGCTCAAACCTGCGAACCTGCAGCTGTTCGAAGCCATGAATGGGAAAGATGCCGTTGACCGGGTTGAAGAAATCAACCCGGACATAATACTCATGGACATGAAAATGCCCGACATGGACGGCTTCCAATCCACTTCCCTGCTGAGGCAGAAGTTAAGTAAGAAGAAAGTACCGATCGTCCTCATCTCGGCATCGACCATGAAATCTGACGAGGACTCCGTTCTGTCCCAGTTCGACGATTACCTTCTCAAACCCGTCGTCCGGGCAGACATTGTCAAAGTTCTCAAGAAGTATCTTCCCTACACTGCCCGTAAAGAAAAGGCTGCAAAGCCACCGATACCGGAGGACATTCCCATGTTCAACGTGAACGGTGTCGAGTTCGTACTCACCAACGAAGACGGCGGCGCTGAACTCCTGTCGATACTCGATGCCAAATACAGGGTTGCGAAAGATGTACTGAAGGAGACACTGATGCTCAGCGAACTCCAGTCTTTTGCCAAGAGCATAATTGAATGCGGAGAGAGATTCAGGGAAGATTCCATCATCTTCTTCGGCAATGACCTGCTAAGGTATTGCGACAACCTGGATTTTGAGAAGATAATGGCCTATCTCGGCGACTACGACATACTGGTCGACAGGTTGAAGCGCCATCTCAGTTCAGCTCAGGATTGACCCAAATAAAGTAATATTTTATTAAATAACATTAATTGATATATAAATCTAATATTTCTATATTACCATTTGAAATTTGATAAATTAATCTTAAGTTACGGAGAGCAGTCAATGGATAGCTCGCAAATAAGCAGGAAGAAACCTCTGGTATTCATCATCGATGACGTCATGGAAAATGTCAAGATAATTGGCTCCATACTCCTGGAGCACGGATGTGACATATCCATGGCCAGCAACGGCGCAATGGCGCTGAAGATGATTGAAAAGATTTCCCCGGACCTGATATTGCTTGACATCATGATGCCGGACATCAACGGTTTCGAAGTCTGCCGGCGCTTCAAGGAGATCGACAGGCTGAAGAATGTGCCGATCATCTTCCTGACTGCCCGCAGCGACGCTGAAGACATACTGAAAGGGTTCCAGCTCGGCGGTGTGGATTACATCATCAAACCCTTCAACAACGAGGAACTGGTCGTAAGGGTAAAAACACACATTGAACTGAAGCTGTCGAAGGACCTCATCCTGCAGCAAAACGAAAAACTCAAGAAACTGAACGACGAAAAGAATGAACTGCTGGGCATTGCCGCCCACGACCTGAAAAACCCGCTGACAGGCATCATCATCTCCAACGACGCCATCATCAAATTCAAAGATAAACTCTCGAAGGACGACATCATTGAATTTACTCAGAACATCAAAGCCTCCGGCTTCAGGATGATGAAGATCATCAACAACCTTCTCGATGTCTATGCCATTGAAGACGGCAAAATAAAATTCAATTACAGCAAATTCGAGATCGACAGGGTAATCGGCAAAGTACTGAAGGAAAACGGATTGAGAGCAGAGACAAAACGTATTGCCGTTCACTGCGACAACAACGGCAGCCTGACGGGTTACGCCGACCCCGACAAAGTTGAACAGGCAATCGACAACCTCATCTCCAACGCCATTAAATTCTCTCCTTTCGACAGGAACATCTGGATCAGCAAATCAATTATCGACAGCAACGACAGGAAGATGCTGAGGATTGAAATACGCGACGAAGGCCCCGGACTGACTGAAGAAGACAAATCGCGCCTCTTCCATAAATACGCAAAACTCTCGGCCAGGCCTACCGACAACGAAGGCTCAACCGGCCTGGGACTGTCAATCGTCAAAAGGCTCATCGAAGAGATGAACGGTACTATACGGTGTGAAAGCGAAAAAGGACACGGCGCAAACTTCATTGTAGAACTGCCGGCCGGATAGGGCCTTGTCTTTACAGCAATAGAAGCAGGACAAGACAAAAGACAGCGCTCATTGTCGTGTAAGTCTCTGAGAACATTGATTCCGGGCTTTGCCCCTATTAACCGAAACCGTTTCAACGCCCCCCCGTTCCCTTTTAATTCAATTATGGTCTGCTTATTATAATAAAAAACATTACAAAATAATATTAGAAAATATTCATTTATTATTGATTGTTTATTCCATTATTTCTTATGTTTGTATTGACACATTGTTTTATTTATTAGTTAATATGGTAGTTTGTTAATTTAATGAGGGAACTATGAAAATCAGGCGTGAAGATGCTCTCGAGTACCACAGCATGGGACGTAAGGGCAAAATTGAGGTTATTACAACAAAACCCTGCGTTACGCAGAGGGATTTGTCGCTGGCTTACACTCCGGGCGTTGCCGATCCGTGCCTGGAAATCGAAAAAGATTTGAGCAAGGTGTTCGAATACACCGCCAAAGGCAACCTCGTTGCCGTCATCTCCAACGGCACGGCCGTACTGGGACTGGGCGACATCGGCGCTGAAGCCGGCAAACCAGTAATGGAAGGCAAAGGAGTACTGTTCAAAACCTTCGCCGACATCGACGTTTTCGACATTGAATTAAGATCAAAAGACGTTGACGAAATTATTCGCGTTTGCCAGGTTCTCGAACCTACATTCGGTGGCATCAACCTCGAAGACATCAAAGGCCCCGAATGTTTCTACATTGAAGAAGCATTAAAAAAGACGATGAAAATTCCCGTGTTCCACGACGACCAGCACGGCACTGCCATCATCAGCGGCGCCGCCCTTCTTAACGCATGCGAACTGACCGGCAAAGACCTTTCCAAAATCAAAGTCGTGTACAACGGAGCCGGCGCTTCGGGCATCGCCTGCGCTACTTTCCACATCAGCCTCGGTGTCAGCCCTGAGAATGTCATTATGTGCGACTCTACCGGCGTTATTTACAAAGGCAGAAAAGAAGGCATGAACGAATTCAAAGAGAAGTTTGCCGTTGAGACAAAAGCACGAACACTCGAAGATGCCCTTGTCGGCGCCGATGTATTTTTCGGTTTGTCAAAAGCCAATTGCGTCAGCAAGGACATGGTCAGGTCGATGTCGAAAGAACCACTCATTTTCGCTATGGCCAACCCCGTGCCTGAGATTTCTTACGAAGACGCAAAAGAAGCCAGGAATGATGTCATTATGTCAACCGGCAGGTCAGACTATCCGAACCAGGTTAACAATGTGTTAGGTTTCCCGTTCATCTTCAGGGGCGCACTCGACGTCCAGGCAACAGCAATAAATGAACCGATGAAGAAGGCTGCCTCCTACGCCCTTGCTGCCCTCGCCAAGGAAGAAGTTCCCGAAAGCGTCAAACGCGCTTACGGAGTAACCGAAATGACTTTCGGCCGCGACTATATTATCCCCAAGCCCTTTGACCCAAGGGTTCTCACATGGGTAGCCCCGGCAGTTGCAAAAGCGGCAATGGAAACAGGCGTCGCCACCAAACCCATCGACGACTTTGAGAAATACCGCCATCAGCTCGACATCAGAATGGGCAGGGCTGAAAAGATCATGACCAATATCTATGAAAAAGCACACAGCAACCCAAAGAAGGTCGTATTCCCCGAAAGCGAGCATCCCCGCATCATTAGCGCTGCCGTCACTGCCGCCGACATGGGCATTGCCCACCCCATACTCCTCGGCGAAGAAGAACAGATCAGGGCCATCGCTTCCGAGCATAACTATGACATCAGCGGAATAGAAATAATTGACCCGCTGAAATCCCCGAAATTAGATGAATATATCGATGAATACGTAAGACTGAGGCAGAGAAAAGGCATCATCAGGCGCGAAGCCGAAAAAACGATGAAATATATGAAAGTCTATTTCGGTTCGATGATGGTACACATGGGCGACGCCGACAGTATGATCTGCGGCCTTACCTCGCACTATCCCTACACCCTCAGGCCTGCGCTGCAGATCATAGGCAGGGACAAGAAGTACCAGAAAGTCAGCGGACTCTATATCGTAACGACAAAGAAACAGACACTTTTCCTCGCAGACACTTCTGTTAACGTCAACCCGACAGCCGAAGACATTGCAGACATTACCCTCCAGGCGGCCGATTTTGTCAAGAACTTCGACATCCAGCCCCGTGTTGCCCTTTTGTCTTACAGCAATTTCGGTTCTGCCAGAGGCGAATCACCCTCAAAGATGATCAAAGCGCTGAAAATCATTCATGAGAAAGACCCCGAACTGATGGTTGACGGTGAAATGCAGGCCGATACGGCTCTCGACCCGGAAGCATTCGACAATACATTCCAGTTCAGCAACATCAAGGGCGGCGCTAACGTCCTGATATTCCCCGACCTCAATTCCGGCAATATCGCATATAAACTGCTGGCTAAGATCGGTGGCGCCCATCTCATCGGCCCCATCATCAGGGGACTCTGCCGTTCGGTTCATGTTCTTCAGAGAGGCTCCACAGTCCAGGAAATTACCGACATGGTTGCCCTCGCAGTCGTTGACGCCCAGAACAAAGAAGCAACATGTAAATAACATAATCAGTTAAAGTAATATCCAAGCTCCGGCGGTTCATACTTCCGGAGCTTTTTCATTTCTGCTGAAGAAGTTACTATGAATGCCCTTCTTCGGTCAACATTTAATTAATCATTCTTCACCCGTTTTGCCGCTCCTGCTGCGGCCGGAATGGTGTAAGACCTGTTGTCTTGTCCTGAAATACGTTGACCACAAATTCTCAATTCGTAACACCACACTCCTGACTCTTTTAACCAGCCACCATTAACCATTCACCAGCCACCATTCACCAGCCACCAGCCACTGACCACCAGCCACCATTCACCGGCCACCAGCCACCGGCCACCAACCACCACCCACCAGCCACTAACCACCAGCCACCAGCCACCATTCACCGGCCACCAGCCACCAGCCACCACCCACCAGCCACCATTCACTACCCACCATTCCCCACTCCCAACTCAGAATTCATCATTGGCTACGCCGATCTCACTACTCTCAGCTC
>CAZWLN010000063.1:0-25069 GCA_964634885.1 uncultured Hyphomicrobiales bacterium
CACTCTCAGCGGGAAACCTCGTTTTCACCGGCGCACAGTTTAAAATCTATACTCCAGAAGACACCTGCTTCTACCTCGAAGCTGAAGACAACGGCACCGGCTGTGTTTCCGACCCACGAAAACGGGTTTGCATCGACATCGAACGCTTAGGCGTAGAAGACGGCTCCCCTGCCATATCGCTTGTGCCCTCAATCAAATCCATCATGCCCAATCCGGCAGAGGACGATTTTGAAGTAATCATCGAATCGGCGGTCGAGACTGAGATCGGGCTGGAAATCTACAGCCTGCCCGGCATCAGGCTCCATTCGATAGTAACAAGAGTCTCAGCAGGAACAGGCGCCGTCCTGTTCGCACCCGGCAAATCGCTTCCTCCCGGCGCTTACCTCCTGAAGCTGACAAGCCGCTACGGTTCTGACTCGAAGATGATGATTATAAAATAAGGCGGGATGATCAGTTACTATTGGGACAGCCTGAAAAAACAGGTACGAACTTTTTCAATCATTTTGCAGAGCAAAAAAAAACCGGGCTTTTGAGGGCCCGGCTTTTTTTGTAGGAGATGTTAAGGCAGTTGTTATTTAATGATTGTCACAGGCAGGTTACCCTTGGAGTCACATGCTTTGATAATCACATAATAGATGCCGTTCGGGTACTTGTCGGTTATGAATAGCAGTTCGTTCATACCTTTATTGGCTGTACCCTCCTTAAGTAATTCAATTCTGTTGCCAAGTACGTCGTAAACTTCGACTGTAACATTGCACTTGTCGGAAAGCTCGAAGTAAACAGTAGTAGAATTTGTTGCAGGGTTAGGTACATTGTACAGGTTCATAATCTTGATCATGCCGCTGTTGTCGATTGAGGGCTGCGGTTCGGCATTATCCGGGCTGATTCTCGGGCCGTGAACACAATCGCAGGCAGAACCGAAAGTCTTTTCACAATAATTATTGCCTTTCCAGAACCTTAGTGTAACAAAAAACTGGCCGCCCATGCTGTTGCAGTCACAATTATACTGCAGGAAGCACATGCCGTCAAGTTCAGGTAACCATACCAGGTACATTGTACCGACTTTAATTCCGTTTATTAAAACTTCCACACTGTCAAAAGTACAGGTCATTGAGAATTGGTCTTTGAAATTGAGGTTTAACCTGTAGTAACAGGAAATCGGCTGAGCGGGGCATCCCGGGCCATAAATAAATCTCGGGTCGCACGGCACAGTATCGACGAGAGACACCTCAAACAGGTCGCAGCATGTACATGTCCATTCTAATTTCTTGTAGCATACAATATCACCGTCCCGGTTCCACAATGAAACTCTGTAAACCGATTTGCCGGAAGTATAGTCGCAGATTGGATTACCCGAGTATGAAACCGGACCACCCGGATAGGGATCGATAGTACTAAGAGTTGTATATCCGTTTTCTGCCAGTTTTTCGAATTTAAGCGATTTTACACAGGCGCTGGGATCGCTGTCGGCAGTTAACTTAAAACAGCAATCTCCCAGTTTTGTGAGATTGGCGCTGAAGTCATGCATCCAACAGCTGTCACAACGGTATTCAACAACTTTTTTACATCTGGGTATGGTATTCGAATCATATTCACCATCGTAGTACCTTATTTCATACCTGTGCAAACCACAGCTATCCATACACGGTGGATTATAGGTAAAGCGACCGTAACTATTAAATGATCCGTTCTCATATAAAGATTCGAAGGTATTGCTGACAGGATCCCATTGGCCTATTCCCCAGCGTGTAATATCACACAGTCCTTCGACTGTGCTCTGGTTTGCCCAGCCAATTACTTCGACACAACAGGTATCATGATTGGAGCTAAGTTGTACAATATCAGCGCCAAGGTTTTCATGGCCGCAGCATCCACAAGAGAAATGGACAACGTCATAGCAGAGGAAAGCACCGGGTGAACCATAGAACGTAATCCAGAACATGGTATATTCCTCAGTGCTGTTATTTGCACAAAGTTGTGTAATTAATGTATCACTTGTCAGGTAATAAGTGGTAACTTCTCCCCTGCTGTTTGCAATCTCGATATACTTAATGAAAGTTGTATTGATGTTCGTTATTGTAATCGTATTGCAACACAGCGAATCATAGGTCATCGATATATTATAATTGCAGTAATCACTGCCCTGGCTGCATTCAGGAAATACATTGAAATCCATCAAAAAACCTTCATTAAATTCCTGGGTAACATCAAACACATTCGCTGTTGGTGTAATTGGCCCTGCTACCGACCCGGCAATATAGATGTCACCTTCGAGTGATATTCCGTAAAGGGTATCGATAACATGCCTGCTGCATTTGAGGGAATTATGGTAGGGTTCGCAGTTGCTGGCTCCAAGATATGTCGAATAAACCAAATCGAGTACATTATTGCTTTCAGTCCGTAATTTTGTCAGAACTCCGTCTGTACCGTTCGTTATATAGTTTCGATATGCGCCACCAGTCGTCGGATAATTCGATGAAGTAGTAGAGCCGGTAACAGCTACGTTATAGCACAATTTGTCCACATCGACATCTGTTAAATATTCATTGCCCGAACCTCCGACATAGGTAGAATATATAGGATTGGGTGGTCCACTGATACTTACTACCTGAAGGAAACCGTCAAAACCTCCGTTCCAGGTTTCGTCATAAGCACCGTTTGTTACAGGGAAGTCATTTCCTCCCATTGTATATCCCGTCAAATAAGCAGTATTGCCGTTTACTGTACATAAAGCACGCGGATTGTCAGAATTGCCTCCACCAATAAATGATGAAAACTCAAGATCATCAGTATTATTGCCAAGGGTACTGATCGCAGCAATATAGCCATTGCAGGAAACAGACGCCCGGTTCCGGTAATAGTTTACCAGTGGGAAACTGGCGCTGTCGGTTGTTGTAGTACCACAGAAACAAACCATATCCTCGGCGACAACCTTGAGTGAAGTCAATGATTCGTTGGAAGGGCCACCAAAGAATGTAACGTAATCTCTTGTAAACTCAGATTTGTCCGTATTGGCAGGTACCAGCTTGACAATGAAGCATTCCTTGTTACCCAGGGGGGTTACACTGTAAGCGTTGGTAGTGGGCGGCAGGTTGGTCAGCACTGAGCTTTTGTTGTAACCGCCTATGTAAACATTCTGGTTGGCATCGACATCGATGCTCGTAAGTTCATCCGTCGTCGGTGAAGCAATCAAAGTAGTGTAGAGCAATTGCGTGCCCAAGCTGTTCAACAGCCAGAATACACCGTCAGATAAGTCGTTGGGCAGCGTGCTGACGATATAATGGATAGGAGTTACATATGCAGGAACTATGTAAGGATCCGCACTTGTACCGGCATCGATTATATCTGCAATATAGATGTTATTGTCGCTGTCAACGGCTATGGCAGCATTATCCTTTGAGTATTTAACCTCGCCGATAAACGTGGAAAATATCAGTCCTGTACCCTGATAGTTGAATTTCGTAACAAAACTGCAAAGACTTCCCGGATAGGCAGTCCTGTAAACGCCGTATGTAGTGGGGAAATTACCCGATGTAGTCATGCCATAGACGATAGGCCTGTAATCGCTGTCTGTCGTCACGTCATAAATAAAATCGTCATAGGTACCGCCCAGGTATGTCGCAAACAATAGCGGATCGATTACAAGCCGACGACTGTGGTCATAGCCTGAAACATCGAATTTAACACTATTCTTGCCGGACATAATGAACTTACAGCCTACGAGGTCTTTTGCCGCCCCTGTTTCCTGGAATGCCGTCAATTCCTCATGCAGGACATCACCCAATTGGGTTTTTACTGCCAATTGGTTCTTATCATTGACAAAGACATCCTCAGCGCCCTGGAATGTCATTTCGAAGCGGCTGAGGTCGGCATAAGGCTCGGCTATAATGTCATACCTGATTTTTTCTCCTTCGAAGTACAAGCGGACCGAGACGCCTTTGTAAACCTCATTCAATGTAACTTCTTTGTAGAGAGGTACATTGGATACCCAGCGGGCCTTGTCCGGCGAAATCATATAATTGAAGTAGCCGCTTTTCTTGAGCCCGGGAGTAACGGAAACGGCAGAAGCGCCGGAAAATGTCATTTTCACTGCCTGTACAACCATTTCCCGCTCTTCGGTTTTCCCAGCACCATCTTTTGTTACCGGTTTGTAGTGTTCGAAGACAATTCCATCTCTTGTAACCCAGGTATTCATCCCGTTTCTTTTCGCAAGGAAAAGCACCTGTTTGTCCCACTGTCCCATATTCCTTATGAATACGGCGTTGTCGTTTTTCAATCCTTCCTTGAGGCTGACCTTCTGCTCTGCCGTCAGCTCATTGCCTTGAAGCCGGCCGGAGAGGCAGGCTGCAAACAGAATTCCGAAAAAGGCATAGAACATCCTTTTCATAATCTAATCCTTTCAAATTATGAATGAAAAATGAATAAATTAATATACGGGACTATCCCGGAAGCATAGAAATTCAACCCCAGCTATCTCTGCTAAGCAAGAACCCTGTAATCATAAGGTTTTATGGATTCCAACCCACGCCAAAGTGTCATCCGCTAAACACTCATGAGACAATCCCTCTTTCTGTACTATGAAACCCTTTAATGTAACATAAAATGTTCTAATATAATTTTATGTAAATGCAGAAGAATGATTAAAAACATCTGCCACTGTCTGTGTCTAATATAATACTAATATTTATATTTATCATTACTGAATAATTACTGAATTATTACTGTAATATTACCAATTAATTAATTTTTTCCTGTTTCAGGCTGTCCACAGCTCCTGTAAACAACGGGGCAATCAGTACCCGGAACCTTAAGGCTCCTTGCTGCCCTGGTTTTTTCAAAATATCGGATGGCTATCAACCGGCAAACACCGGAAGACAGACCAGGTCCGGCCCTGACGTCCCGCCTGACGGAAGAATGCGGTGAATATGTAAGAGACAGCCCTGTTTGGATTCAACAGTCTTTGTTAGGGATAGTTGTTTTGTTTCCATTCATTTAGTATTATTGTCATATTCCTCTAAGAAAGCCGTTACTTCCCATTAAGGTTTTCCTTGAGCCCCAAAATTGAAGAAGTATGATCAATGGTTCAGTAATCCGTTGCAAGTAACTTTACTATCAAAATGAACAAAGTTACGCAACATGCTAATAACTCGTCAGCAAAGGAGAAAGTAACACTATGAACAACAGCCTTATCTTTATTATTACTTTAGTTATTCATATTTCTATTATTATAATTTATAAAGCTTGAAAAACAGCAATTAATTCTATTGATTTGCATAAATAAAGAATTCATTTGATAAATTGGATTATAATAAATAAATATTTGGTATTTGTATAGAATAGCAAAAGAAATCAGGTTATTATGGCAGACAGAATTATTTTAATCATTGCAGCAGTCATATTTTTAATAGCCCTCATCCCAATCATCAGAAACCGCAAATCGATCTTCATCCGCAAACCTGTGGAACTGTTCCAGCAGGACATGAAGGAAAGCGGCCTGAGAAGGGTTCTTGGTAAATGGTCCCTGACAAGCCTCGGCGTCGGAGCCATCATCGGCGCGGGCATCTTCGTAATGACCGGGATTGGAGCCAAAGAACATGCGGGGCCTGCTCTGGCGCTGTCATTTGTCATTGCCGGTACAGGCTGTGCATTCGCCGCATTGTGCTATGCCGAGTTTGCATCTTTCCTGCCGGTGGAAGGCTCAGCCTATGCATACTCATACTCCACGCTTGGCGAGTTCATGGCTTGGGTAATCGGCTGGGACCTGATTCTCGAATATGCAATGGCATCGGCAGCAGTAGCAGTCGGCTGGTCCGGCTATTTTACGAAATTCCTTCATTCATTCGGCATCAACCTGCCTCTTTGGCTTACAAACGATACAATTACGGCAAACAGCCTGCTCGATAAGGCAGCCCAATCTCCTCAGGAGATGAACAACCTGATTTCCAAATACTCTTCCATCGACATGCCTACGCTATTCGGAATGCCTGTTGCAGTCAATCTGTTCTCGTTCCTTATTGTCTTAATTGTTACCTGCATACTAATCAGAGGCATTAAAGAAGCAGCCGGAACAAACAACCTGATGGTTGGCATCAAAGTCGTCGTAGTGATCTTCATAATAATTGTCGGCGCCCAGTACATCAACACTGCCAATTGGGACCCTTTCATTCCACAGGTTGAGACAATTACAAGTTCTTTAGGGCCCAAAGAAGCCTATGGAATAATGGGAATACTATCAGGAGCAGCTTACATTTTCTTTGCATATATTGGTTTTGATACTGTCTCAACTCACGCCGGAGAGTCCATCAATCCCAAAAAGGACATCCCGTTCGGCATTATTCTTTCGCTTATCATCTGCACAATATTATATATTCTCGTAGCATTAGTACTCACCGGGATGGTTAACTTTAAGAGTATTGACCTGAATGCTCCGATAGCCGGGGCTTTCATGGCTCACGGCATTAATTACGCCGTCATGATCATTTCGATTGCCGCTATTGCCGGGCTTACCTCTGTTCTGATAGTAATGCTGCTTGGACAGTCCAGGGTGTTCTATGCCATGTCCAAGGACGGGCTATTACCCAAGAATATATTCGGGCATCTTCATCCGAAATTCAGGACTCCATACCGGGCAAATATGCTGACAGGCATTGTGGTTGCTTCAGTCTCCGCTTTAACTCCCATTGAAGTAATAGCCGAATTAGTGAATATCGGTACTCTCCTTGCATTTGTCATTGTCTGTGCCTCCGTCTGGATCATGCGATTCAAGGAACCGGACAGGGAACGCCCCTTCAGGACGCCATGGATACACTTTGTCGCGCCTATGGGTATGATATTCTGCCTTGGCTTGATGTTTACCCTTGGCATCCACAACTGGGAGCGACTAATACTGTGGCTGGGCGTCGGCTGCCTCATCTACTTCTTCTACGGCAAAAGGCACAGCGCCCTGCAGGCCTACAACAAGGAAAACGGGAATAAATTGAATTAGGATAAATGTATTGACGGCATCATCGCCCGTCAATAATGAGTTAAACCCTTCAATAAGAGACAGGGGAGCCTGCAAAATGCCTGCTCCCCCGCCAAATCAGATTACAGTCAATGGTCACTCTTTTATAAATTTATAGCAGTATTTTTGACCATTGCTATTAACAATTTCAACAAAATAGAATCCCCTGGCAAATTCGCTAATACTGACAGAGAGTTCGTTTCCTTTAACTTCGGAAATAGTTTTCAATGTAATGCCGTTAATGTCTTTAATCAGAATTTCCTTCGTATTATCAGGAAGTCCTTTGATGTTCAATACATTATGTATCGGGTTAGGATAGAGAAGGACGCCGGTAATACCTTCTGTTTTTTCCTCAATACCGTTCTTGTGGGGTATCTCTACCGGAGCAATTACTCTAAAGTAAGCCGAACCTACATCGCTGCTGTATATATTGCCGTTTACCATAAACTCTAATTTGATCAGGCATTCGGTACCGTCAAGCGAGTCGGGTATCTCCCATGAATATGTACTGAAAGTCGGGCAATTCGTTGCAATATAGTCCCACTGCTTTGAGTTGCTGTCCCACTTTTTGATGTTTACTCCGGTTACGACTGAGTCGGCTGTCCAGGAGACAGTAAGACGGTCGGTGTATTCCACTTTTTCGCCGCCCAGGGGCTTGAAGAGCCTGTTGTTGCTAAAGCAATCGCAGGCGCCGACGGCAAGTATAATCATTAATAAAATTGTTCTTTTCATTATGTTCATTCCTTAATTTTTAACATTTTAATTGTTTGTGATTTGTCGTTAATTGTTACAGTAATGAAGTACGCGCCTTGGCGTAACTGTCCGGAAAGAGGAAGCTCGAGGTTTACGGTTTCCAAGGATGGAATTTCCATTCTCCCGGCCTCTTCTCCCCCAAGTCCCGTTACGGCAATGCTTACGCGTTTGCCCAGAGAGCTTTCGTCGAACTTCAAACTCAGCCGGTCGCCGCTCACAGGGTTCGGAAAAGCGGTTACGCCGCAAGTCACAGGGCTGCCGCTTTCACCTAAGCCTGTTTCCCCGGAAATGTCATAGACCATGACGAATCCGTCATACGTTGTGATGGCAAGATACTTATTATCATAGGACATGTCGGATGTCGGCATCAACCAATAATCATAAGCGGCCGTATCACTGAGGTAGTGGCTAACGGTCAGAAGCTCGACGCCGTTTCCCAGGTCGAATACTGTAACCGGTTTTTCAACTGAATTAATAAGTAGGTACTTCCTGTCTTTCGACAAAGATAAGGAGCTATTAGTAGGATTATTCTCTCTAATGATTTCGCTAGTGTCTTTGTAAAAATCATGACAGAACTCATAGTAATTGCACCCATGATAGTACAATTTCTTTGTAAACCTATCAAAACAAAATGGCGGCTGTCTTTTGATGTCAATAGTGGTTCCAAATAAATGAAGGCTTTCAAGGCTGTCTTCGACAATACTATACTTCGACAGCCCAGCAGTAACATACCTGATGCCTTCATCTTGATGTAAATTGTACATAATAAATAATTCATTATCATTAATAAAATCTGCATAGTAATTATTCCTGCCGGTGTAATAGGATTTTATATCGGTCGGATTCTCAATATCGCAGACTTTAACTGTCGAATCGTAGGAAGAGGTAATGATCCTGTACGTGTCGCCAAAGAAATGAGCGTCCAAAACAAGGCTGTCGTGAATGTCGATTTCCCTGACAAGGCCGAGGTCCGGAAGGCTTAACACTGCAATTTTATTGTGCATCAGCGGAAAAATCATGTACTTATCGTCGTAAGAAATATCCATCCAGTTGATGTTATAGATATTATAAATATCCTCATTAATGTCGAATATTCTTTGGGCAAGGACATTACCGCTTTCCGCATCGACAAGCATAATCCTGTTCGTTTCGTAACCGTTCCTGATGTTCAACAGGAACTTGTCGCTTTTGTTAAGGAACTTCAGCGCCCTGCCTTCACCATGGGGGAAAGTAAGGAGTTCGGTTTCTTTGGTAATTGGGTCTATTCTTCCGGCCAATGTGTCGGAACAGAAAACCACCTTCCCGTCAAAATCTATAAAACAATATTGCATACTATTATAATCAGATGGTATGTCCAGCAATTTATTGTCTAACAGGTTATTCGTTGTTAAAATACTGATTTTACTACTTGATGTAATGTATGCAAAGCGGTTCATGTCCTCCGAAAAACTCAGACATCCTCTCGAAAGTGCAGTCAGATTGGTAATGATGGAATCCGGTTCAAAACTGTCATACTTATAGATGAGTATGGAATTGCTCAACAGGAAATTGCTAATCATCATTCGGTTATACTTTTCGATGATCTTCAAATCAGAATGATAACTTAAATATCGTCCCAGCAAATCCAGTTGTTTTGATTTTTTCAAATTTCCGTTATAGTCCCGGAATTGCAATATCCCATACAGATTCAAAGTAATGATTTGTTTGTTGGCGCCATCGTACTCGACATCGATAATGCTTGAATCAGAATTAACAATCCAGTTCATTTTTCCGCTATTCAGGTTTAAAGAATAAAGAGCTTTCGATTCCATATCCGATGTGTTCGTCAACGGCAGGACAATCATTGTACTATCGTCTGTAAGGAAGAACTTCTTTGGATACCTGTTTAAATTTTTGTCAATACCCAGAACAGTTCTTTTACCGACTGTCTCATTCCTGAAATCCCAGAACACAATCTCGGAAGCATAGCTATTATCGTAATAGTCACAATAGGTAATAAAATACTTATCATCATTAGAGAAACAGGCGTAAAACATACTCATATCATAGCCTTCTTTATCATTTTTAAGTTTATCGATAATTGCGACAGTATTGCCTGTTTCGAGGTCGATAATACTAAAGGAATGCCACCCGGATGAATTTGGATGTTCTACATACATATACCTGCCACTTTCGCTGATACCTTTACAAGAATACTCGCTTGTAGTGATATATGTCCCTTTGACATGCAATTCTTTCACCTGGGAAAACAACGAAAAAGAAGACAGCATCAGAATCATTGCCAAAATCTCGATTTTCTTCATTATTGTAACCTGATATAACTGAAAAAACAAATTATTATTTATATCATTTTCAATACAAATCCGTTAAAACCCATCGGTATTCTATCCTGAATTTTTTCTCTTCGAAAAAGAAATTGCCGCAGGTACCCTGACCGCTCTGAATTTCTTTACACCCATACAAAGCATTTTTCTTAAATTGTAAAGGGCTCCACAAAAGCGAAGATGCGCCGCTTGTATTTATTAAATAATATTACAAAAATTGAATACCCTTTTCCTGTGCTTTATTTCCCAACCTATATGTGTAAAAATTAATAATGTTACGTCATCTTGTTATGTCTCGAATCATATCAAGTATAAGAAATATTCAATTCAATTATAATCAATTTTGTGGAATTATGCAAATACTTTTTTAAAATATTTTTTTCTTTTCTGAAGATAACAAATTTATGGCTTTAGAAGTTTGTTCTTCTCAAGTCAATACAATGACTTAACTAAATCACTAAGCTCCCCACCTGGTAAACGAGGAAAGAAACGACCCAGGCCAGCGCCGTAGTGTAAACGACGCTGAACGCCGCCCACTTCCAGGAGCCGGACTCTTTCCTGATGGCAGCAATGACGCTGATGCACGGGAAGTAAATCAGGATGAACAACATGAAACTGTATGCTACCAGAGGCGAGAAAACAGCCTCCCCTGCCCGCGGCCCGGACTTGTACTCCTGCTCCTGCAGCTTGCCGATGAGCGAAGCCTGGCTCTCGTCGTCGCTGTTTTCGGCATGATAGAGCACGCCCATCGTTCCGACCACGACTTCTTTTGCAGATACCCCGGCAAACAGGGCGACAGTCATTTTCCAGTCGAAACCTATCGGCGACATTACAGGCTGGAACAGGTTACCCAGCATCCCGATGTACGAATTCTCCTGCCTGTGGCTCTCCTTCTCATGTTCTATTTGAGCCAGGGCTTTCCGGTAGTCTTGCTCACAGACAGCGTCCTGTTCAGGATCGGGTTCATTAAGGACAGTCGAACTGTACTGAAGCCTTGCCGCTTCCTTTGCACCTTCGAAGGAATCCAGGCCTTCGACGTCGCGCGGGAAGTAACCCAAAGCCCAGATGATGACTGAAGCGACAAGTATAACCCCGCCGACTTTCTTAAGGTACTGCGAGGCACGGTACCACATGTGCTTGACCATCGTTCGCCAGGTTGGGAATCTGTACGGCGGCAGTTCCATAACGAAAGGTATATCCTGCACCTTAAAAAGCGTCTTCCTGAACAGCCAGGCAGAACCTACCGCCAGCAGCACGCCAATCAAATAGAGGGACAGTAGTACAACAGACTGGTATTTTACGAAGAAAGCGCTGATCATCAGCACATAGACAGTAAGCCGCGCGCTGCAAGACATGAAGGGATTGATGAGGATGGTAATCATCCTGTCGCGCCGGCTTTCTATTATCCTCGAAGAAAGAATGGCAGGCACATTGCATCCGAACCCCATCAACAGCGGAATGAACGACTTGCCGTGCAGGCCGATCTTGTGCATGGCTTTGTCCATGATGAACACTGCCCTGGACATATAGCCCGTGTCCTCCATCATGGCAATGAAGAAATACAGCAGGACAATATTGGGTAGGAAGACAAGCACTCCGCCCATACCGCCGATCATACCGTCCACAACTAAGTCTTTCATTATTCCGTCCGGCAGTACTAATTTCATATTCACCGACAGGAATTCCACGAGCGATTCCAGCCAGGACATAGGATAGGAGCCAAGCTCAAATGTGAAAAAGAACGCCAGCCACATGAAACCAAGAAATATCGGTATCCCGAAGTACTTGTGTGTCAGTACCCTGTCGATTCGGTCGCTTAACTTGTCTTTCGGCTCTAAGTTTTCTTTGTATGTCTCTTTCAGCGCTCCCTGGATGAATCCATAACGCTGGTCTGTGATGATTGTCTCGGCGTCGTCCTTGAAGCCTTCCTCGAGCTTTTTAATTTCTTTTGCCGCCTGTTCCAGGACTATTGCAGAACCTTCGCAGGGTTCAATCAATTCTTTGATTGCCTTGTCCTTCTCAAGCAGCTTGATTGCAATGAACCTTGAAGATACCCTGTCGATCAGCGCCTCGGAGCAGCCGCTCCTGACAGCCTGCTGCAGTTTGCCGACAGCCCTTTCGATTGCCTGGCCGTAGTGAATGTGGACATGCCTCAGGTCAGGGTCTTTGTCCTCGAACACTTCGATTATCTTCCGGAACAGCTCTTTGATGCCCTTGCCCTTAGAGCCGACTGTAGGCACAAAGGGAATTCCCGTCATCTTACCGAAAAGTATGTAATCGAAGACATCGCCTTTCTCTTCCAGTTCATCGAACATATTCAGGGCAGCAACAACTTTGATGTCCATGTCGATGAGCTGAGTCGTAAGGTAAAGGTTCCTTTGAATATTCGACGAATCGAGGACATTGACAACGACGTCGGGGGAATTGTTGATGATGTAATCCCTGACGTAAAGCTCTTCGGGAGAATAGGCAGAGATGGAGTATGTTCCAGGCAGGTCCACAATGTTGAATACATAGCCGTCGAGCCTGAATTTTGCGGTCTTGGCGTCAACGGTAACCCCGCAGTAGTTACCCACACGTTCCTGGGAACCGGATGCATAGTTGAAGATTGTGGTTTTCCCGCAATTCGGATTTCCTACCAGGGCAATATTTATTTCCCGTTCGAGAGTCTTCGGCGCTTCCTTAACAGCATCATCATCTATTGTGCCGTTGAAACTGCCGTTAGTTTTTTTTGCTGTTTCGGTGTCTTTTTCAATTTCGATGAGTTCGGCTTCACTGTTACGGAGTGAGATGTCGTAGCCCATGATACGGTACTCCACGGGATCGCGTAAGGGTGCTTTTTTGATGGACTCGACAAGCTGACCGTTAACGAAGCCCATCTCCATTATTCTCTTCCTGAAAGCGCCTCTTCCCCTTACCTTGGTGATTACCGCCTTTTCTCCGACCTCTAACTCTTTTAGATTCATTTATTAATATTATTTTATATATCTAAATATTTATATATTATTTACTATTTCATATATTAGTATCGACTAAATTAATTAAAATGGACGATTTATCAATGCTATCATTTTAATTAATTAATGGTAATGTCATATGCCAATTATATTAACAGCCTCCGGCGCTTAAAAGCCAGCCGGAGGCCGTTTGGAGTGTAGAAAAGGGATTATTTACAGATAATAAGCTTTTGAACCACCTGGTTCCCGTGTTTGTCGGAGACCATCACCAGATAGACTCCATCCTTCAATTCGGGAACAATCATCTCCTCGATGATACGTCCCGCTTTATAGCTGCCGGTTTTAAGGTTACTGATAAAGACTCCGGTATAATCATAGAGGTCCACACTCAAATCCAAGTCGCTTCTCAGTTCCACCCGAATGGTAAAATTGTCCCTTGCAGGATTGGGGGTGATGGAAACACTCCTGATTGCTCCGCTGCTTGTACGGCACAGCCCCAGATACGAGACATCTCCCCTCATGGCGTCGCAGGCCTGTTCCGGGTCCATGTCGCCGCTTTCGAGCGCGCGGATGATTTCGAGTTCTTTCCTGATGGGAACACGGTACCTGTCGGGCAGCAGTTCAGTAAATTCTTCGTTGACGATGAACCAGATGAAGTATTCACGTACTCTTTTATCTAAAGCGTTGGTATCTCCGATAATGAAATTCACGGGCAATAGCTTGCTAAGTTTTGAGATATTTCTTATATCATCCAAAGAATTATATCTGATATAGCCAAATCTGATATCACTCATGGAAGAATCAAGTATTGGCGAAAAGTCGGAATATACACTAGTATATGAATTTGTATAGGTACCATGTATATCTTGTGGCCCTTTCATCACAATATATACAGGTTTAGTTTTCGAAAAGTCCGTATGATCCCAACCTGAATAAGTATTTATCATCCTATGGACAGTATGACTATCCATAACTACCGATTCTTTCATCAGAATATATTCCAGGTTGGGATTAAAACCATAAGATTTCACTTCTGCCTTAATACTGTCAGGAACATTTTTCAAAGGCAGTAGAGATTCGATTGGAATAATACAGCTATCACCAAATACTGTTATTCCAAGCTTTTCCATTTCCGGTTTTGTCAGTAACAACTTACTGATGCCTGAGATATTTAGTTTATTGCCATTATTGTTGTTAATCCTCTCTTTTCGATAGTTTTTATATCCATATCTCCCATTGATTTGATGCCTGCGGGTTTTCACCAGGTCTTCATTTTTCCCTTCAGGTACCACATCTAATAATTCTTTTGTTGTTGGATACCACAAAACAAAAATTAGTGTATCTTTTTTTAAATACTTTATTTTATATACAGGAGTCAGATATTGTACTACGGGATAGGACTCTGTCATAATCTCTAATTTAAAATTTGGCTCATAGCCATATTGCAAAGATGAGTATAACATTGTGTTAACAACAAATGAACTAATCTCTGTAATCTCCTTATCTAATTGCGGATATACAGCACTATCAAAAAATGGGTTGTTTTGAAATACCATTTTCAGGCTATCAGTGTATGTACCATCTGACCATTTGTAATAAATTAATCCAATTGGAGAAACGAGCGAAGAACTATCCCTGGACCAACCTCCATAGTCAATATCCCGTGTTTGAAATTCTAAGTTTTCGTCTATTATATATGATTGCCTGCAAATACCATATTCAGGATAACCGATTTTTTGCAATTCACTATATTTTTCGGTTTTATTGTCATATAATGATTCGGTTAACATTCTTAGCTTATTGCCATTAATAATGACATTCAGTTTCCCAAACTGTTTGTCAGAAATCGATTGCGGATAGAAATAATATGATGGTTCTCTCAATTTCCTGAGGTAATCTCTAAGGCCGTGTGATGGAATGGAAGGATGTGCCAGCAGAACACAGGAATTGGACTTTATGTCTTCTTTCTGCTCCGGCTCCTTACTTCTATATTCATCGGTATCTTCCTCAGGCTCATCTTTCTGCAAGAAGCTCATTGCCGGTGGCAGAGCTTCAGGTTGTCCTGTAATGGCTGCATTAACCGGCTTACTTTCCTGGCCGACAGTTATATCTGTCTTAACCCCGCCGTTGAACAGGAGACTAATGATGATGATCAGTATCAGTCCGAGTATTCCCATGATTATTGCTCCTGTTTTGGTTATTAAAGGTTTTTGAGAACCCGGCCGGGATTCGCTGTTTTCAATAATGCTCCGGAGCGTGTCGTCGTCGAAAGGAAACGACGGTATATCTATGTCAGATGCTTGTTTGATGTGTTCGCTGAGGTTTCTCATTTTCTTTCTCCTTCTGTTGAGAGTGCAAATACTCTTTCTTCGCTGCCGGTGGTGTCGTCGTCAACGCCCAGCAACTGCGCCAGTTTCTTCCTGCCTCGGTACAGCCTTGCTTTCAGCGTTTCGAGGTTTACCGACTGTATATCGCATACTTCTTTCCGCGGAAAACCCATGATGTCGGTCAGGATGATTGCTTCTTTGGCTTCGGGCGACAGCTTGTCGAGAGCCTTGTAAAACAGGGCAATCTCAACTTTTGTCTCAGGCGACACAGTGTCGTCAACGAGCGTTTCGGCGGCGCGCTCGTCGAAAGGCTCAAACCTCGAATTGAGCCTCTTCGTCCTGTAGTAGTTCCTGCTGGCAACAGTGAAAAGGTAACTCAGGAAGGCTTCCCTGTGCCTGACGGATTCGAAGTGAAGGTAAGCAGCTTCGATCGTGTCCTGCAGCAGGTCTTTGGCGGCTTCACGGTCGTTCGACAGGTAGAGGCAGAAGCGCCAGAGCCTGTCTTTCAGCGGCGAGAAGCACTCG
This sequence comes from uncultured Hyphomicrobiales bacterium, assembly GCA_964634885.1. Taxonomy (GTDB): domain Bacteria; phylum Bacteroidota; class Ignavibacteria; order Kapaibacteriales; family UBA2268; genus DAINRZ01. The sequence continues at coordinate 15,890 of CAZWLN010000063.1, forward strand.
AGGAATATTTTTTGCTTATCATCCATATACACCTTTTTTACTCATACAAAAGGTAAGTGCAATTTAAGAGAAAATAGGGGACAAAGGGAAAAGAAATTTTTGTATATAGATAGAAATCTTTGTATTTTTTCGAATATGGTTAGTTGATTTCAATAATTTTATGGGCCAGTTCCATTTGATGTTGGGACACTCTTTCATTCGAGAGTAAACATTATTGATGGCATAATGTTTACAAGCAAATATCCTATGAAATGACCGATAATTAACTATCATATTTTTTGCAATACTAAATATGTTTTTTTATTGGAGTAGTTATGAAGTACTTTTCAATCATCTGCTTATTATTTATTTGTTTATTTGCCGCATGTAACGATTCTTCCTCTGCCAATGACGAGGACAGCCTGAAAAATATTCTGCCGGGGACATGGGAATTTAATGTCGAAGGTACAGTTTCCCAGTTTGATGTAGCTGTTACAGATAATGAACTTTTAACAATGGGCAGGAAATTCACAAGTAAATATACCGATACGAAATATACGGGTTCCTCGACTGCGAATGGCGTTACAACTAATATTGTAATGAACAAAGTCAGCAACACATCGATTAGTGGCTACACCTCATCTGTCGTTTTTGGAAATGAAGTAATAATAAATTTTACTGCTACTAAAATCAAGTAGCTTCCAAACTGAATTATTACCTGTAATAGAAATTCTGAAAGGAATCTAACCGGTAAATAATAAAAAAAACAACCACCCCTTGTCAGATACACCAATGGCATAATGATAAGGGGTGGTCTATTTCTACCCTATCCCGCAATTTATTCTTGAGAAACTCAATTTTTCAACTTAGTCTGAATCCTGAACCTTTAAAATTTTGTCGGCGTGAGAGGATTTGAACCTCCGACCCCTACTACCCCAAAGTAGTGCGCTAAACCGGGCTGCGCCACACGCCGACTAACAAGATTACAAAAATACGACAGCTTTACGATATTTCAAAATAAATATTTACCTTTTTTGCAATTTTTCTGAATTTTTTCTGAGATTTTTTTTCATAAATATACTACTCCTATAAATATACACATGACAAACTGCAATTTTTTTAATAATTTGCAGTTTCACAATTGACGTTTTTTGAACCGGAAATGGAAGAGGGGGCAAATGAGAAAATGGAGAACAGAAGACTCGGCTGAGACATACAACGTAAACGGATGGGGTATGAGCTACTTCGGCATCAACGAAAAAGGCAATGCAACGGTTACGCCCGGCAAGAACGGCGTCTCTATTGACCTGAAAGAACTGATAGACGAATTGCTGATCAAAGATGTTTCGACGCCTGTTCTTCTGCGCTTCCCCGACATCCTGGACAACAGGATTGAAAACCTCGCCAACTGCTTCCGCCACGCCGCCGAAGAATATGACTTCAAAGGCCAGTATTACAGCATCTACCCCGTCAAGGTCAACCAGATGCAGCCCGTCGTCAAAGAAATTGTTCGCTACGGCACCAAATTCAACATCGGCCTCGAAGCCGGTTCCAAACCCGAACTTCATGCAGTGCTGGCTTTCGCAGAAAAACCGGAGACACTCATCATTTGTAACGGGTACAAGGACGAGAGTTTCATCGAACTCGCTCTCCTGGCCCAAAAGATGGGAAAAAACATACTCATCGTCGTAGAGAAACTCAACGAGATGAAGCTGATATTCAAGATCTCACGCAAACTGAAGATCAAACCCAACATCGGCATCAGGATCAAGCTTGCCAGCTCCGGCAGCGGCAAATGGGAAGAATCGGGCGGCGACCAGAGCAAATTCGGCCTCAACGCCAGCGAGCTCCTCGAAGCCGTAGCCATTGCCCGCAAGGCCAAGATGCTCTCCTCCATAAGGCTGCTCCACTTCCACCTGGGAAGCCAGATCACAAAGATACGCAAGATCAAGAACGGCCTTAAGGAATGTTCCCAATTCTTCGTACAACTTCAGAAAATGGGCTGCAACATAGATTTTGTGGACCTGGGCGGCGGCCTCGGCATCGATTACGACGGTTCCAAAAGCTCCAGTCCCAGCAGCATCAATTACTCAATACAGGAATATGCCAACGACGCAGTCTATGTTTTTAAGGACGCCTGCGACAAGAACTCCATCAAACACCCGAACATCCTCACCGAATCGGGCAGGGCGCTGACAGCCCACCACTCTGTGCTCATCTTCGACGTATTAGAGAAAACCGAGCTTCCGGAATGGGACTCCGACATCGTAATCGACGACAAATGCCACGAACTGGTAAGGGAACTGTACAAGATCTGGGACTCGCTCATTAACTCCAATATGCTCGAAGCCTGGCACGACGCCCAGCAAATTCGGGAGGAAGCCCTCGACATGTTCAGCCTCGGGCTGCTCGACCTCGAAAACAGGGCCTTAGTTGAAAGGCTCTTCTGGTCGATTGCCCGCGATGCTTACGACATGAGCATGGAAATGAAGCACGGCCCTGTGGAGATCAAACGCCTGAACCGCTTCCTTACAGATAAATATTTCTGCAATTTCTCGATATTCCAGTCCCTGCCGGACTCCTGGGCCATAGACCAGATATTCCCGATCATGCCCATACACAGGCTGAACGAGAAGCCCGACAGGTTCGCAACAATACAGGACATCACCTGCGACTCGGACGGGAAAATCGACCACTTCATCGGACCGAGGGAAGACTCCCATTACATTCCCCTCCACGAACTGAAAGAAGACGACCCCTATTACATCGGTGTCTTCCTGGTAGGTGCATATCAGGAGATACTCGGAGACCTGCACAACCTGTTCGGCGACACCAACGCCGTACATGTCCTGGTCAACGAAGACGGCTATGAAATTCAGCAGATAATCGACGGAGAGACCGTAGCCGACGTACTGAGCTACGTACAGTACAACTCGAAGAAACTCGTCAGGACCATGGAAACATGGGTAACAAGCTCAGTCAAGAGCGGCATCATTACCGCCGAAGAAGGCAAGGAGTTCCTGGCAAACTACAGGTCTGGCCTTTACGGCTATACTTACCTTACATGAGCGGTACAGTACCGGCTGTAATAACCGATTATTGAAAGTGAAAGGAAAAGGCAATGGCAAAGAAGACATATATAATACCCGGCAAGGCGCCCGACTTGGGACGCAAAGCGAGGAAAGTCACGGATCTCATCGAGAAGAAGAACCGTACAGACCAGTTGTCCATTCGCAACCTGAGACTCAAGGAAGTCGAAACCCTCGACGTCTACGCCCGGATAAAGGCCAAAGTTGCCTATCTTAACAAGATGCTCAGAAAAAAAGAACCGTCAGACATCGCACAGATCATTCATTACTGGGTGAAGCAGGAAAGCTAAAAGTATTGTCTTTTTTAATCTCAGATAAAAATTACGGATTCAGCCTGGCCATATTCCACTTCTCACCGTCTAATGTGTACTGTACGCGGTCGTGAAGGCGGCTTTCCCTCCCCTGCCAGAACTCGAAAGCCTCAGGTACAAGCCTGTAACCGCCCCAGAATGGCGGCAACGGTACATTGACGGGGTATTTAACCATCAGGGCTGCAACACGGCGCAGGAGGGCAAACCTGCTGGCAAGCGGCTCGCTCTGCTTCGAAGCCCAGGCTCCCAGACGCGATTCATATGGCCTGGTACGGAAATAGGCTTCGGATTCCTCAGCGCTGACCTTCTCAACCCGTCCTTCAATCCTTATCTGCCTCTCGAGTATATCCCAGAAAAACAGGATCGACGCCTGCGGATTCTCTTCCATGTCCCTGCCCTTGCGGCTTTCATAGTTGGTGTAGAACACGAAACCACGCTCGTCCCAGTTCTTAAGAAGCACATACCTTGCAGAAGGCATTCCCGATTTGCCGGCAGTACAAATGGCCATTGCGTTAGGGTCCAGTTCCACTACTTCCACAGCTTTGTCGAACCAAAGCCTGAATTGGTCAAAAGGATTCTTTAAGGCATTCTCAACGTCGAATTTCTCTTTTCCGTATTCTCTTCTCAGGCTGTTCAGCGAACTTACCAGCGACATTTTCCGTTTCTCCAATAGTTTTTAATTTCAAAATTAAGAAATTTTTCCAATCTGTACGGCATTTGATTACCATCCGGCCGGATATAAAAAGAAACCGGCAACTAACGTCATTGCCGGCTCCTGTATTTTACTATTAACCGTAAACGAAATAACTATTTACTTACAGTCTTGAAATCGCTTTTCATCAGGTAATCGTTCAGGTTGCTTACCATCTTCTGCAGGCTGGCATACTGTTCCTTCAACTGGGCATACTGAGCCTGTAAAGTTGCAATGTCTGCAACCTTGCTCTCAAGAGCGGCAATCTTCTCATTCTGTTTTTTAATAAGCTCCTGCTGTTCTTTGATTGCATTGATCAGCACAGGGATGAGCTTGTTATAGTCCACGCTCCACAATGCCTTCGATTCATCCTCCGGCTTGTTTACGGCTTCGGGAATGACCTTGTACAGTTCCTGTGCAACGAGGCCGATTGTATGCTCGCTGTCATCGCTTACTTCCAATTTGCCGTTCCCGAAAGAAGCGCTGTGATGGTCATATTCTTTGGGTACAAGCCTCATTACCTCGTCTAAGCCGTAGCCCAAAGGAGCCTGTGCTGTTTTCACCCTGCCGTCGGAATAGGTTGACCAGGCAAAAGCCATACCTTCGCCGCCGGCGCCGGCAACGTTGGGCAGCGTAATCCTGCTTGTGGGGCTGTTGAGGCCGAAACCGACATAGTTGTTGGATGCAAGGGCATAAATAGTATTGTCGGAAGTACCGTCAACAATGAAGTTGGCATTCTGGTTCTTGCTGTTAAAATGGAAATGGGCGTCAACTACATGGAATGTATTGGTCTCTAAGGAGACATCGGCAGAGCCGCCTACATCGAGATTGCCCCTGAAACCGAATGAGTAGGCGCCGACGCTAAGGTTGCTGCCGCCGGGAATAGCCGAGTAATCGCCGCTGGAAGTGTTTGAACCGCCGCCGGAAACGACAGCCCCCTCGCCCGATGCAGTATTGTCGGTGCCACCGGCAACGGTAGCGAAATCATCGGTAGCTTTGTTCAAAGCTCCACCGCCTACAGTAGAGCTTCCATTCAGCCCGGAAGTACTTGCAGTGTTGAATATGCCGCCGGCAACAGTACCGCCGTCGGAGCTTGCAACGTTGTCCCCACCACCCCCAATAGTCGAATTGGTACCACTCGCAAAATTATTTGTACCACCGGTAATTGTCGAATTATATCCGTTGGCTGAATTGTTTACGCCGCCGCCGATGAAACAGGTCTCACCGGATGCAGTATTCTTATTGCCGCCGCAAACGACGTCGTAGTCGTTGGCAGACACGTTGTCGGAGCCGCTCAACACAGCGCAGTATTTCTTGTTCTGGGTGTTTGTTCCCGTTCTTGAACCGGTCAGTTCGAAACCTCCAAAATTAATATGAGTTTTAGCCATTGTACCGTAAAGTGTAGTGCCGTTGCGGGCAATACCCCAATCCTTGGCAGTAACGAGTACCGAATTGACTAGTTGGAAGTCACCTATCCTGATCCAGCCGTTAATACCATCGTTTACTTCTACGTTATTGGAATTGTACCTGATGGAGCCTGCAACAGGATCCGCATCGCTGCCTATTTTCAGGATGCCGTTAACCTGCAGGGCCTGCAAGGGCGTGCTGGTACCAATGCCTACACGGTCATTGGCTGCATCCATATAGAATACATAATCGGTGTTGTCGCCGTCTAAGCGGAAGTTCGCAGCAGCGTTCGTATAATTGAAATGGAAATTGGCATCTACGATATGGAATGTTTCAGGCTCGCCGCTGACATTGACCTGCGAGACGGGATTGGAACCGATGCCCCCGCGGAAACCGAAGGACCTGTCCCCTACTATCAACTGGCTGCCGCCTGCAACAACTGACCTGACGCCTCTTGCTTCGTTGGCAACACCGCCAAGTACCGCAGAGGCTATGCCCGAAGCCAGGTTCACATCGCCGCCGGCAACGACGGAGTGGACATTGGAAGCAACGTTCGACCGGCCTCCGAGCACCGTACAGTAGCCGTAGTTCTGGCCTGACGTACCTGTTTCCGAAGCGCCGAATCCAAGGTTGATGTGTGTATTGGCAGCAGTGCCGAAGAGAGTAACCCCGTCCGTTGCAATGCCGCCGCTCAAAGCGCTGATGTATGCTGCAGGAGTTGTGTTTGAAGTCCAGGTCGTTGCCATTCCGGCAATTTCATTATCTACATAGGTTTTTACGGCAAGCTGTGTCGGAATTGTGGTATTATCCGCAGCAGTCATGGTCCCATCATTGGAAATGTCATCTACGACAGATCCGGCACCCAGCCTGAATGTACCGTTAACATCGAGAAGTGCGCCGGGGGCGTTGGTACCAATGCCAATCCTGTCGGTTGCACCGTTGAGGAAAAAGACATTGTCGTTATTATCGCCGTCCAGTCTGAAGTTAGCTGCTTCATTGTTGTAATTGAAGTGAAAATTAGCATCTACGATGTGGAAAGTCTCAGTCTCAGCGCTTACGTCAGTAACAACTGAAGGATTGCCGCCGATGCCGCCTCGGAAACCGAAGGATCTGTCGCCCACCGCAAGGTAGCTTCCGCCGGGGATAGCCGACCTTTGTCCGATGGCAGTGTTGTTGAAGCCGCCGGTGATTGCGGAATATGTACCTGAGACAGTATTGCCGCTGCCTCCACCGACGAACGAATAGGCATTCTGTGCTGTGTTATTATTGCCGCCGGTAACCGTACAGTACTGGTAATTCTGGCCGGACATGCCGGTTACGGAAGAACCGAAGCCGAGATTGATATGAGTAGAAGCATTGGAGCCGTAAGCCGTATTGTTATACCTGATCAGGCCCCAGTCTCCGTCGGTTGCAAGGACATTGGTCGTACCGTTCAGGTTCCAGTAGCCGCCTGTACTGAAATCTACCCATACGGAACCGTCATAGCCCTGGAAATTAGTCCCGTTCCAGCGTATCATGCCGGCACTGGCATTTGCTGTCGTACCAAGCTGAACGCCGCCGTTAACAGCAATGTCTCTCGACACGAGTACCGGGCTTGCAGCACCGGCAGGCGTAGTGAATGTTGCAGAATTGGCAGCACCCGGCAGCCCGAGAACATAGTAATCTTCCGAAGCAATGGATTCTGCTCCGATCTTGCCGTTAGCCCAGATGTCTCCGTAAGTTTTAACAGCAGTCCTGTCGGCGCTGCCGTTTGTGTTCCTTACCACCAGGACGGCATTGTCTGCGTCAGTAGGATCGGGCCCGTATGTACCGGCACTGTTACCTTCAAGGTACAGAGATCTGCCGTCAACGTTGTTTTCAAACCTGGCAATGTAGTTATTCCCACCTGCTATATCATTGCGGTAAATTCCAAACAATTCCAGGCCGTTTGTCGTTCCGGAATATGTAAAAGGCAGGTAGAGGACGTCGTTTGTCCACTCGGCGTAGCCGTCCGTACCGTTCCACCTCAGCACCTGGCCACCGGCAGCATCCACAGGCGAGCTGAAAGCCCAGCTTCCTGCTCCGTTGTCCCAGTACAGCATCTGCCCGTTGTTTGTTCCGCCTGTAATTGTAAGCGGATTGACCGTACCGTCGCCTGTCAGCGGGAAAGCCGACGTTACGGAAGCCAGCGATGAAGCCGGCCGCCATTCCATCTGGTTCTGGCTATTGTTCCAGGTCAGGGCGTAACCGTCGGTGGAAGGCCCTGTCTGGTTCAGTGTGCTGATATTATATGCGTGGATGAGCTTGGAAGCCCATCCTGATATGGTATAGGTCAGCACTCCGTTGGAAGTACCCGGCTCGAGTTTGCCGAATAGTATGTGATTATTAGGTATCATGGCATTATTGAATATGCCCGCTGCCCACTTCTTACCGTCATAATAAAATATATAATTCTTATAGACATTGGCTGTATCTATCTTTAAAGGATCGTCTGCCGTACCGGTACCGATTATCGGATACCTTGCATAAGCATTGCAGACCGGTATATCCCATTTCATTCTCTGGTTACTCTGGTCCCATACGAGGGCATACATATCTGTAGCAGTTCCGGCCTGGTTCACTGTGAACAGGTTAGAAGGAGTAATCAGACCGCCGCTCCACAGATTGTTCTTAAACATAAGAACTTCGTTGTTCATGATGAAATTCGGGGAGTCGTTAAGTTGCAGAGGATTGTTGACCGTTCCGGCTCCCTGGAGTGGATTCGCAGTAAAAATGGTATCATTGGTCCAAACGGCGCTGCCGCTGCTGTTAACCGTCAGGATCTGGCCTTCTTTTGCTTTTTCAGTATTGATATTTGCTGCTTTGACGGACTTCAGCGCCAGCTTTTTATTGTTAATTACACTATCCTTGATCAGCGGTGAAGGATAGGTCCCAGTCAGCTCGCCACCGGCAGGCCCGCCCGGAGGAATTGTAATATTCGGGTCAAGTTTAGCCTGCGTGATGGACCCGTCGGGTACCGTCTTTGCAAGTGTAGCGTAGTCGGCTTTTTCCGAACTTTCTGACCGGAACGAGTAAGGAACTGTTGTAAGAGGCACCCTCGGATAGGGCGAACCTGAATTCTCGATCATTATCTCAAGCCAGTATGGCTTGTCAAAACTGATGTCCAAAGGCAGAGTATTGCCGAGGTAAACGTTAATGTACCCGAACTCGGCTGTCACTGTCTGGTACTCAGACCATAGTACATCGCCACCGGTTTTACTATTATAAATAGTAAATGTCATCAGGAATGAACCGTTGAGCGGTTTGTTATCCTGATCACATAAAAGCGCCTGATAGTTGACGATCTGGGGTACTTGCGCATATATTAGTTTGGACAATAACAAAAACACAGCTATAAAAACCAGAAATCCTTTCTTCATTACAGTATCTCCCTAAATTTATTTTATATTAGTTTCTTTCTGTCATCAAATCATATATTATGCTGTCAATAATTATTAAAAAAAACATAAGTAAATTAAATGATACTAATCATTTAATTTACAAAGATAATAATATTTTCGGCTGAATGGCATTAATATTGAGCAAAAAAAAAGGGCAGCCTCAAAAAGCCGCCCTTTATTATTTAATCAACCTGACGGATCAGATCATCTTACTACCTGCAACTGGTTTGAAAGCATTATGTTGCCGGCTTTCAGAACGTAGGTGTAGGTGCCGTTCTGTACGT